>JAZUBU010000006.1:0-27367 GCA_045638645.1 Bacteroidales bacterium | reverse complement strand
GCCCAACGCCAGGGCATTCGTATTCACGTACCATTGCGGTTTCCAGGAAGGGGTATAAGCCTCAAAGAGTT
This sequence comes from Bacteroidales bacterium, assembly GCA_045638645.1. Lineage (GTDB taxonomy): Bacteria > Bacteroidota > Bacteroidia > Bacteroidales > UBA932 > JAGCJX01. Next base: position 27,296 of record JAZUBU010000006.1, on the reverse strand, counting down.
CTTGGCTCGATTGCGACGCAGGCCGTTGAAGCTGTGACCGTTGCGCGTATTGTTCTTGGACGGGAGGGGTCGGCGTGTTCGGAATCAGTGACTTGAAGTCCTGGCGGTACAGCTCGAACACCACGTATGCCGCGCGCATCAGCTGGAAGTAGCGTTCTTGAAGTTCGCTCCACGTCTTGCCGTTGTCCAGGCGTTGGATCCGGACAATACGGTCATCGATCTGGTTACCGCCGTAGTAGCCCACCAGACGGCTATCGGAATTCAGAATCTGAAGTACCGTATCCTTGTTCGCCAGATCCGAGCGGGACACTTCCCGTTTGTGGTATTCCCAGCTGATATAGCTGTCATCGTAGCGGACTACGCTGTCCGGTATCGATACCCGGCTGCGGATGAAGCGTTCCAACGCTTCCATACGTTGACACGCCAATCGGACGTTCAACTCGTAGCTGCCTTCCGGAGACGCTGCACCTCGGAACGATACTTCGCGTAATAAATAAGGGTGTTCGGTTTGTAAGAAGGTGACAAACTCGATGATCTCCTGAATCTTTTCAGAATTGTTCAGGTATGCCGTATCCAATACAGCACGATTCACACGAAAATCTATCCCGATCTCCGTGCGGTGGAACTCCTGTCCGTATGCGTGTACCATATACATACACGACAGCAGCACCATAACGATACTGTTACGAATACGTCTATTCACTTGATATGTACCCTTTTGTACGTCTCTTTATAAGAGATGGACAAAAAGATACTATCACTTTGTACTCAGGATTTTATAGTTGTGATACAATAATCGGCTCTGTAGGCCGCAGGAACACGTTTCGTAAAAATTCTGTTTCCAAAAGCGCAGTTTGTCTGTTGAAAAAATGTTTCAAAAAATTTTGTTGTGGAGAACTATTTGCATAGATTTGTCCTTTGAAAACAAGTGATTTAGACGTACATCTCTTATAAAGAGACGGTCTCGCATTCCTCTGCATATCTGAGATTTTCTTCCAAAGAATCACCTACCGTTGGGAAAAGTGCTGGATAAAATAGAACACCAGCAACGTGCGTTTGCGCAGTACCTCAAAATTGATGAACTGCACATCATCGGTTGTCTTGTTGGTATGCGCGGTAAAACCGGAGGTCAGCAAGAGCGCCGGGATCCCGGCTTTGTAAAAGGAGGCCTGGTCGGACAGGTCGTACATGATCTCCGTAAAATTCTCACTATAATAAAAGGTATAGTTGACATCCAGTCCGATCTCATGGACCAGGTTGCAAGTGCTCATCAGCCGTTGTGCGTCCTTGGGCAACGTATGATCGCCCAAAACAATGAGGTAGTCGGGTAAGGCGGGATGCACAGGTTCCAGTGTGGAACCGATCTGGTCCAGATTGATGTTGCACAGAATCTTTTTCTTGGGAAAGGAGAGGTTGCGGACGAAATGCTGGGAACCGGCCATGCTCCGCTCTTTGGCATCAAAGGCCACAAAGACGAGATTTTTGGCAGGGCCCTCGCCCCGCTCCGCCATCAGGGCGTAGATTTTGGCAAGGTTCAACATTGCAGTTACCCCAGAAGCATTGTCGTCAGCTCCGTTGTACACAAAACCGTTGATAGCCCCCTGATGATCGTAATGGGCGGAAATAATCAGGTATTCATCGGTAGGATGCTTGGCGGGAATCCAGCCGGCAATGTTGAAGGCCTTCAAGGAATCCACCCGGAAACGCTGGGTATAGCCCCCATCAAAAAAAGGCTGAAGACCGTAGTGTTCCATCTCGTGACGGATGTAGGCAGCCACCATTTCGTTGGCCCACGTCCCGGTCATACGGCCACGGGACTGGTTATCGGCCAAATAAGACAAAATTCGGAACTGCTCTTCGTGCTTCAGAACGGCCTCGTACGGAAGGTACTGACTCATCACACGACGCTCTGCAAAAGCATGGACAACACCCCCTAACAAGAGAACTCCCACACAAACAATTTTCATTCGCAAACCACGTCCAAGCATACTGCGTTCCGATTCTTTCAACTATATTCTTATCTTTGTACGGCAAAATTACGCTAAATTTTGAAATTACGATGAAAACCACGTGGGCGAAAGGGAAATATCTCTGGGTGTGTGCATGGCTCCTGCTGATTGCCTGCTCAGCATCCGCACAGTACGACATCAATCAATTTTACTTCCGTGGCAGACAAGCCCTGTCCGAAGGAAAGTTCGCCAAGGCCATTGATAATTTCAACATCCTGGCCCGGCTGGATTCCACCTCACACGAGGCCTACTTCTTCCGGGGAATCGCCAAATACAACCTCGGAGACTTCCTCGGAGCAGAGCAGGATTTCATCACGACGCTGGACAAAAATCCGGTTTACACCGCCGGTTATCACTACCGGGCCATCACCCGCAGCCGGCTCGGCCGTTACGACGAGGCCCTGACCGACCTGGCAACGGCCCTCAACCTGCGTCCCAGCTATACCGGTCTGTATTTCAGCCGGGGTGTTACCTATTTTCTCTCGCAGCAGTTCCAATTGGCCATCACCGACTTCAACCGCTACCTCTCCAAATTTCCGGACGATGAAGATGCCTACCTGAACCGCGGTGCCTCCTACCTGTACATCGGAGACACGACAGCCGCTCTGTCAGACTACAACCAGGCCATCAACTTGAACCGCTTTGAAGCCGAAGGCTACATCCGACGCTCCCGTATCCTCCACCTGCAGGGCAAGCTGGCAGAAGCCTTGGAGGACCTGAACGAAGCCATCGCGGTGGATTCCACCAACACCTTCGCTTATTTCAACCGGGCCCTGATCCGCCACGAAGACCAACAGATCGAAGGCGCACTCTCCGACTTGAACATCGTGCTGAAAAATGATCCGGGCAATGCCCTGACCCTATACAACCGGGCCCTAATCTACTCCCAGATCGGGGACTTCCACAAGGCGTTGGCCGACTACGACCGGGTGCTGAACATCAATCCCCGGAACGTGCTGGCCTATTTCAACCGGGCCTCCGTCTTTATGGAACTGGAGCGTTACCGGGATGCGGAAGAAGATTACAGCAAGGCCATTGAATTGTACCCGGACTTCGCCAAAGCCTACATGAACCGCTCCTATGTCAAGAACCTGCGTGGCGACTTGAAGGGTTCACAAGAAGACTACAAAACCGCCCAACAAAAAGTCCAAGCCTACCGTGGCCGCACCAACGATTCTTCGATGGTGGCCGCGCTGGCAGACACCTCCGGCCGATTCAGTGCCTTGCTGTCCCTGGATGCCAACTTTGCCAAACAGGATTTCAACGACGAACTCCTGCAATACCGGGACATCGATATCAACATCCGACCGATGTTCCAATTCACGGCCACCGAAGAAAGCAACGTCGTTGCCTCCCTCCTGGAAAACCATTTTAACGACGACAACGCCAACCGTTTCAAAGAAAAAGTACCGATCTCCATCGACTTGAAGTCCTCATCCGCCTCGGAACCGGGGGCTTCGGACGACCGTCCCCTGATCCAGGCGTTGGAAGAGCAGGCCCGGACCAACCACGACGCCTATGCCTGGTTTGCCAAAGGAATTCTGGAACGGAAAGAACGACGTTTCAACCAAGCCCTGGAAGATTACAACCGCGCCATCGAACTGCAACCCGACGAAGTGTTCTTCTACCTCAACCGGGGTACGTTGCAAGCAGACATGATTGATTTCCTGTCGTCTCTGGAAGAAAATGTACAGATCCTGACCCTGGATGACGCCGGTACTACCCAAGCCCGGGTCCAAGACCGGAATGTCCGCACATACGATTACAGCCAGGCGATCCACGACGTGGTCAAAGCCTCCATGCTCCTGCCGGACAACCCCTTCATCTATTACAACCTGGGGAACCTGTTCTGCTATGCCAACGACCTGCCGGAAGCCATCCGCCAATACGAAAAGGCACTGGAACTCTACCCCAACCTCCCGGAAGCCTACTACAACCGCGGATTGGTACTGATTTACCTGAAGGATCTGGAAAAAGGTTGCATCGACATGAGCAAAGCCGGAGAACTGGGCATCACCGATGCCTACAGCGTCATCCGGAAATACTGCATGGAGGATGAATAGGGGTCCCGGGCCTACCGGCGACGGTTGCGCAAGCGGGAAGCCGCACGGATCATGGCCTCATCACGACTGATGTAACGCATGGCCAGGAAGGTCAGCACACAGGCGACAATCGGGAAAACGGCGGTCACCGAGAAAATCATTTCCGGTTCGCGTTTGAAGAACAACACCGCGATCAGAACTTGCCATCCCAGCAGAATCAGCGCATTCAGGACACAGAGACGGATCTGGAACAAACGGTTCTTGTAAGAAAAGAAGGTGGTACCGGCCAGCACAAAGGTCACCAGCATCAGCACCAGCATATCATAACGTTCCGCGTAGTAGATGGTCTCACCACCCAGAAATTCCACCATCGGGGTAAAAAACATGGACAAAATCAATCCGGCTACCACAAAAAGGAACAGACTTTGTATTCTTTGAATCATAAGGCAATTGAATTTATGGACCTGCGTCCGTGAATAAGGACGACAAAAATAGAAATTATTTCGTACATTTGAAGTTTAAAAGACCCGATTTGTTATGATTGCTTCATCAGAATTGATTATCAACCCGGACGGTTCCATCTTCCACTTGCACATCAAACCGGAAGAATTGGCAGACACCGTCATCCTGGTCGGGGATCCTGGCCGCGTCGAAATGGTGGCATCCTTCTTCGAAACCCGCGAAGCAGAAGCCGAATCCCGTGAATTCCGTTTTGTCACCGGAACCTACCGGGGCAAACGCATCACGGCCCTCTCCACCGGCATCGGCTGCGATAACATTGATATTGTGGTCAACGAATTGGATGCTTTGGCCAACATCGATTTCCAGACCCGTGAAATCAAAAAGGAACACCGCAAACTCAACCTGTTGCGCATCGGTACTTGCGGAGCCATCCAGCCGGACATCCCGCTGGGATCCTTCGTCTTTTCCGAAATCTCCGTCGGCTGTGACGGTCTGTTGAACTGGTATGCCGACCGCGACCGGATTGCCGAGAAAGATTTTGAGACCCCTTTCATGGAACATTGCCGTTGGGCTCCTTACCTGCCGGTTCCCTATTTTGTGCGCGCTGCCGACAGCCTTCTGGAACGTTTCCGGAACCGGACTATTTTGGGTGTCACCATTTCCGCTTCCGGCTTCTACGGTCCCCAAGGTCGTGTGCTGCGCCAAGGCCTGGCCATGCCGGACATGATTCAGGATTTTGAATCGTTCCGCCATAATGGCTATCGCATCACCAACTTTGAAATGGAAGGATCTGCCCTGGCCGGCCTGGCAACCCACTTGGGACACGATGCCGCCACCGTTTGTTGCGTCATTGCCAACCGACATCTGGGCGAAAGCAACACCGATTACAAACCCCGCGTACGCGAACTGATCCAATTGTCATTGGATTGTCTGACCGAATAATCCAACCACATCCATGGACCAGCAGCTTAGCAGCATGATACTCCTGTTGGAGGACAAGGATCCGGCCGTTCGTGACCGGATTCTTCGTCGTTTGCTCAACCGGGGCGAGTCAATTCTTCCGGACATCGCACGGATCTGCAACGAAGAAGCCATCCCCGAACGCAGACGACGGCTCCAACGCTTTTACCCGAGAATTTGCCGGGAAATGACCCTGGAATCCCTTGACCGTCTGGCCCGTCGCCAGGACGACGCCTCGCTGGTTGAAGGGGTGTACCTGGTCACCCGACTGCTGCATCCGGAACTGTCTTTTGAACAGTTCCATCGGGAAATCATGGACCTGGCCCGGGAATTCCTGTTGGAAATCAACGAACAGCACACGGGATTCGAGAACGTCAACCTGTTCAACCACGTTTTCTACACACGGTTGGGCTTTCACCTGGAAGATCCCCACATGCAGCAATTGGAATACGCATCCTTGCGCAAGGCACTCCATGACCGGGGTTGTAACCCGGCTGTCATGGTGGTGCTCTATTTCATGTTTGCCCGACTCTGCGACCTGAACCTGCTTCCGCTTTCCATGAGCGGGGGCCTGATGCCGGCGTATGTAGAAAAAGACCAAGTCCTCTTTTACGTGAACTTGGCCTCTCAAGATGCTACGCTGATGTCGGAAGAAGAACTCCGCAAGTTTTGCAAGATCTGGAACATCGATCCGGACAAGGAAACCTATGGACTGGTAGCCGAAAGCGAAATCCTCGTCCTCTATCTGGAAATGTTGCAGAACCTGTACAAAAGCAAAGCGCCCAATTCCGCAGCAGTTTATTGGATCGCCCGAGCCCTTGAACTGTTCCCGGGCGAAGAATGGTACGCCCAATAAGGTCCAAACAACCGGTTAGAGTCGGCTCAAAAGAATCTCCCGAGCCACATTGCCGTCAACATTCCGAGCTTCGCCGTACATTGCTTCGGCTTGGTTGAAGCGGTCCGCAATGATGTTGATGACATTCTCTGGAATACCTGCATCCGACAAACGCGTTGCCAAGCCCAAAGATTGGAAGAAAGACTCCGTTTCTACGATGGCTTGGTTTACCCGTTCGGCTTCCGAACCCTCGGTCAAACCCCAAACCCGCTCAGCATATTGGAGCAACTTGCCCCATTTTTGCTCGCTCAGGATGCGCATGGTACCCGGCATCACAATGGCCAGCGATGCTCCATGGGCAATGCCACACAAGGCGGTCAATTCGTGGCCGATCATGTGCGTACTCCAGTCCTGGGTAACCCCCATGCGGATCATATCATTCAAAGCCAGGGTTGCTGTCAACATGTAATCCGCCATCAGGTCATAATTGCGGTTGTTCTGCCAGATTTTCGGAGCGATCTCCAAGATGGTAAGCAAGAGGCCCTCGGCCCAACGGTCCATCGGACGGGATTGGCCGGGTGTGGTCAGGTATTGTTCCAGCACGTGGACAAAAATATCCGTCAAACCACAAGCCAACTGATGGGGCGGCAAGGAGAAGGTCACTTCCGGATCCAGGATGGAGAATTGCGGGTAGTTGGAATAAAAAGATCGTTTTTCTTGGGTTTCACGACGGGAAATAACCGCTCCGCTGTTCATTTCAGAACCAGTCGCCGGTAACGTCATCACCGATGCGAACGGAATGCTGTTCGACTCCCTTCCCCGTAACACCAATTGCCACGGTTCAATCTCCGGATTGGCCAGGGCTGCAGCAATCAGTTTGGTTCCGTCCAATACGGATCCACCGCCAACAGCCAATAGAAAATCCACCCGTCGGTCCAGACCCAATTCAATGGCCTTTCGCAAGGTTTCAATCGAGGGATTCGGCTCGATACCCCAGAATTCTACGACGCTATAACTTTGCAGCGCTCTTCGGACAGCCTCATAGACACCGTTGCGTTTGGCACTGCCTCCACCGAAGGTGACCATCACATGGGCCTGCTTCGGAATCAACTCCGACAGCCTAGCGATCTGTCCCTTCCCAAAGACCAATCGCGTAGGATTACAATAAACAAAATTATTCATAAGGTTGAGGTTTAGTTGTTAAACTCCTACAAAGATACGTAAAAAAACAAAAAAAAGAAGGGCACTCCCGTGTGGGACGCCCTTCTCAATATCAGTCAAGTTCCGAGACTATTTCCAGCCGTATTGTGCACGGTCTCCCAATTCTTCTTCGATGCGGAGCAATTGGTTGTATTTTGCCATCCGGTCTGAACGGCTCAAAGAACCGGTCTTGATTTGACCAGAGTTGGTAGCCACTGCGATGTCAGCAATGGTTGAATCTTCGGTTTCACCAGAACGGTGTGAAGTTACAGAGGTATAACCGTTGCGGTGTGCCAATTCGATGGCGTTCAAGGTTTCGGTCAAAGTACCGATTTGGTTTACTTTGATCAGGATTGAGTTTGCACATCCGTTTTCAATACCTTTGCGCAAGAAGCTTACGTTGGTTACAAACAAGTCGTCACCCACGAGTTGGCAACGGTCACCGATGCGGTCGGTCAAGAGTTTCCAACCATCCCAGTCTTCTTCTGCCATACCGTCTTCGATGGAGTCGATCGGGTATTTGGTGATCAATTCTTCCAAGTAAGCCACTTGTTCTTCAGCGGTACGTTTTGCACCTTTATCTCCTTCGAATTTGGTGTAGTCGTAAACACCGTCAGCATAGAATTCGGAAGAAGCGCAGTCCAAACCGATCTTCACGTCAACACCCGGTTTGTAACCTGCTTTTTCAATCGCAGCGATGATGGAATCCAAAGCATCTTCGGTACCGTTCAATACGGGAGCGAAACCACCTTCGTCACCAACAGCGGTGCTCAAACCACGATCGTGGAAAATTTTCTTCAAAGCGTGGAATACTTCAGCACCCATGCGCAAACCTTCGCGGAAAGATTTGGCACCTACCGGACGGATCATGAATTCTTGGAAAGCGATCGGAGCGTCAGAGTGAGAACCACCGTTGATGATGTTCATCATCGGAACGGGCAATACGTATGCGTTGGTTCCACCGATATAGCGATACAAGGGAATTTGCAAATAGTCAGCTGCTGCTTTTGCTACTGCCAACGATACGCCCAAGATGGCGTTGGCACCCAAGTTGGATTTGGTCGGAGTACCGTCCAGTTTCAACATGGTTTCGTCGATTTCCACTTGGTTCAAAGCACTCATACCGAGAAGTTCCGGAGCGATGATGTTGTTTACGTTTTCAACAGCTTTCAACACACCTTTACCCAAGTAACGGCCTTTGTCACCGTCACGGAGTTCCAATGCTTCGTTGATACCGGTAGAAGCTCCTGAAGGAACGGCTGCACGGCCGAAAGCACCGGATGCCAGGGTTACGTCTACTTCAATGGTCGGATTTCCTCTTGAATCCAAAATTTCTCTTGCGTGGATGTTACAAATTTCCATAATTGTCTATCTTTATGTTTTATTAAAAATTACTGTCAAAATTGTCGCGCTCCCTTTGAGCAAATATCAAGCCAAATGCTAACTTTGCAATAAAATAACTGCCCATGCCATTTCAACTCCAAGCCCCTTACCAACCTGCCGGAGACCAACCGGTTGCCATCCGGGAATTGTGTGAAAGCATTCAGGCAGGCAACCCGGCCACCACGTTGCTGGGCGTCACCGGTTCCGGAAAAACGTTCACCATGGCGAACGTCATCCAGCAACTTCAGCGTCCTGCCCTGATTCTCAGTCACAACAAAACGTTGGCCGCACAATTATTCGGCGAATTTAAGGCTTTTTTTCCAAATAACGCTGTAGAATATTTCGTTTCTTATTACGACTACTACCAACCGGAGGCCTATCTGCCTGTAACGGACACATATATCGAAAAAGATTTGAGCATCAACGATGAGATCGAAAAGTTACGGTTGAGCGCTTCGTCTGCCTTGTTGTCAGGTCGTCGGGATGTCATTGTCATCTCCAGCGTGTCCTGCCTTTATGGCATTGGCAATCCGGCCGACTTCCATGCCAACACGACCCACCTGCGCGTGGGCCAACGCATCAGCCGGAACAAAGTCCTGTACAGCCTGATCGACTCGCTCTATGCCCGCAACGACATCGACTTCTGCCGGGGGAGTTTCCGGGTGAAGGGAGACAGCGTGGACGTGTGGTTTGCTTACGGCGATACGGCCTGCCGTCTGTTCTTCTTTGGCGACGAGATCGAGGCCATCGAACTCTTTGACCCCATCTCCGGCTCAGTCCTGGACCAGGTGGAACAGGTGAACATCTATCCGGCCAACCTGTTCGTCACCACAAAAGAACGTACCATCCAGGCCGTCCGCAGCATCCAGGACGACCTGCACATCCAATACAACAATTTCCTGGAATACGGCAAGAACCTCGAGGCGGCCCGTCTGAAAAAACGGGTAGAATACGACCTGGAGATGATTCAGGAACTGGGCTACTGCCCTGGAATTGAGAACTATTCCCGGTATTTTGACCAACGGAAAAAGGGAGACCGACCTTTCTGCCTCATTGATTATTTCCCCAACGATTTCATCACCTTCATTGATGAAAGTCACGTGACCCTGCCCCAGGTGAGGGCCATGTACGGCGGGGACCGTTCCCGGAAAGAGGTGTTGATCGAATACGGCTTCCGGCTCGATGCTGCCGCGGACAACCGCCCGCTGAAATTCGATGAATTTGAACAGATTCTGGGCCAACGGGTCTATGTGAGTGCAACCCCGGCCGAATACGAACTCCAACAATCCGAGGGCATCATCGTTGAACAGATTGTACGGCCCACCGGACTGCTGGACCCGCCGATTGAGGTACGACCCACCGAAAACCAGATCGACGACCTGCTGGAAGAGATCACCCTGCGCTGTGAAAAAGACGAACGGGTGCTGGTGACCACCCTGACCAAGCGCATGGCGGAAGAACTGGAAAAATACCTGACGGCCCACAGCATCCGCTGCCGCTACATCCACTCCGACGTGGATACGCTGGAGCGCGTGGAAATTCTGGAGGATTTCAAAGCCGGCCGTTTTGATGTCCTGGTAGGGGTCAACCTGCTCCGAGAAGGGCTGGACCTGCCCAGCGTTTCCCTGGTGGCGATTCTGGATGCCGACAAGGAAGGCTTCCTGCGTTCTGACCGGGCACTGACTCAGATTGCGGGCCGCGCCGCCCGGAACATCCACGGCGTCGTCCTGATGTACGCAGACACCATCACCGGTTCGATGCGCCGCACCATTGACGAAACCAACCGGCGCCGGGCCAAACAGCAGGCCTACAACGAAGCTCACGGTATTGTTCCCAAACAAGTGCGGAACGACAAGAAGAACAGCCTCGTGGCCGGTTATCAGGGTGCTTCCGAAGAAGCGGATCCCCATTCAGGCACAATCCTTGCAGACGACCCGGTGGTTGCTCGGATGAGTCCGAAAGAACTCACCAAAGCCATCGAAGCGGCCCGCAAAAATATGGAACAGGCTGCCCGCGACCTCGACTTCCTGCGAGCCGCGAAATTCCGGGACGAAATGTACGAACTTCAAAAACGATTGCGATGAACCCTTTGGATACCCTATTGGTCCCTTACGAACGCCACGAACAAGAAGCCATCCAGGCTGCCTGGCGATACACCGAACAGGCTATGGAAGGCATGAAACGGGGCAATAACCACCCGTTCACGGAACACCCGTTGGGTGTTGCCTCCATCCTGGCCCTGGAGATGGGACTGAGCGCAGACAGCATTGCCGCTTACTTCCTCCACGAAGCCTCCCGCTTCCAACCGGAACTGCGGAACGCCTTCCTGAAGGAATTCCCGGCGGACATTGTGGACATTGCGGACTGCCTCAACAAAATTGCTGCCATCCGCCCGAAAGATACGCGCCTGGAAGCCGAAAACTACCGGCGGCTCATCGTCTCGTATTCCAAAGACCCGCGGGTTACCCTGATCAAATTTGCGGACCGCCTGGAAATCCTCCGGAACATCGAACTGCTCCCCAAATCGTCCCAGCAACAAAAGTTGCTCGAGACCATTCTGTTATACATCCCCCTGGCCCACCAGCTCGGCCTCTATCACCTCAAGAGTGAGATGGAAGACCTGTTCTTCCGCCATACGGAACCCGAAAACTGGCGCGCCATCACCAACAAACTGAAAGCTACCGAGGCCGAACGCGAACGCATCCTGGTTTCCTTCATCGAACCGCTCAAAGAAAAAATCCGGGCCAAGGGCATTTCCTTTACGTACAAGTCCCGAACCAAGACCGCCTGGTCCATCTGGAAAAAGATGCAGACCCAGAAAGTGCCCTTTGAAGGCGTTTACGATGTCATGGCCATCCGCCTGATCCTGGATGCACCGGATGACCGGACCGTGGAACGTGAACTCTGCTGGGAAGTGTATTCCCTGGTCACCGAACGGTTTACGCCCGACAGCAAACGGCTGCGGGACTGGATCTCCAAGCCCAAACCCAACGGCTACGAATCCCTGCACAACACGGTACAAGTGGACAACAAGGGGTACGTCGAAGTACAGATCCGCACACGCCGAATGGACGAAATGGCCGAAAACGGTACGGCTTCCCATGCCTCCTACAAAGGAGTACAAAAAACCAGCAGCATCGAGGAATGGCTCCAAGGGGTCAAACACCTGCTGGAAAACGGTGGCCAGGCCGATTACAACCAGGTTTCCCATTTTGTACAGGATGAGGTTTTTGTCTTTACCCCGACGGGTGAACTGAAACGCCTGCCTGCCGGAGCCACGATCCTGGATTTTGCCTTTGCCGTACACACCAACCTCGGCCTGCGCTGCAGCGGAGCCAAAATTGACGGCAAAGTCGTTTCCATCAAGGACAAGCTCCAGACCGGGAATGTGATTGAGATCATGAGCAACCGCAACCAGAAACCCTCAGCGGACTGGTTGAATTTCGTCGTCACTTCCAAGGCCCGCAACAAGATCAAACTCAAACTCAACGAGCAGGATCTGAAACTGGCAGGAGTCGGCAAAGAACTTCTGAACCGTCGCCTGAAGAACTGGAAGATGGAACTGGAGAGCGAAGAACTGACCCTGCTCTGTAAAAAATACAAACAACGGACCATCAACGACTTCTTCAAATCCATTGCCGAAGAGGTCATCCCGGTCGCGGAGATCAAGGCCTGGCTGACCGAACGGCACAAGGAAAACAACGAAGAAGCGCCCCTGCCGACCAACGAAAAAACAGAGGCCAAAGCCAACCGCTCCCAAAAGGCGGAACGGGAAGACTACCTGGTTCTGGGCAACCGCCTGAGCAACGTGGACTACTCCATGGCCAAATGCTGCAACCCCATCTTCGGGGATGAGGTCATGGGATTCGTCTCCATCAAAGGCGGCATCAAGATCCACCGCCTTTCCTGCCCGAACCTGACCCGGCTGCTGGAGCGCTACCCGTACCGCATCCAGCACGTACGGTGGAAAGAGGATGTCCAGACGAGCAGTTTCCAATGTACCTTGAAAATCATCATCGAAGAACCGCCCGTCATGACCCCGCTGATCGAGATCCTGCACGGCTTCAACATCCAGCTGCGCTCCTCCAACCTGGAAAAACGCAATCGGAAAGGGGAAGAAGAATACGACCTGCGGATGGTGATTTCCGTGGCTAACAACCAGGCATTGGACAAAGTCCTGTCCTCGTTCCGAAGAACCAAAGGCGTCAAACAAGTGGTCCGTGGCTGACGCAGCGGATGCGTACCCCCGACTCTAAAACGAAGAACACAATGAAAGACATGGCTGATAACGAATGGATCCGCATCCGCGGAGCTGCCGTCAACAACCTCAAACACATAGATGTGGACATTCCCAGAAACCGGTTTACGGTCATCACCGGCCTCTCCGGATCCGGGAAATCGTCCTTGGCCTTCGACACCCTGTTTGCCGAGGGGCAGCGCCGTTTTGCAGAAAGTATCTCATCCTTCGCCCGCCAATTCCTGGGCCGCATGGCCAAACCGGCCGTGGACAGCATCACCGGCATTCCCCCGGCCATTGCCATCGAGCAAAAGGTCAACACCCGCAATCCCCGCTCCACCGTCGGTACCACCACCGAGATTTACGATTACCTGCGCCTGCTGTTCGCCCGCATCGGTCGTACCTACTCTCCGATCAGTGGCAAGGAGGTGACTTGCGACGACCTGGAAACCGTTCTGGCCTTTGTTCAGAAACTCCCGGCCGATTCCTTATGCTACGTCACAGCCCTGCTGGATTGGGAACAGGACCAGTACCGGGTCGAACAGGTGCTCAACCTCAAGGAAGAAGGCTTCTCCCGACTGCTGTTGGACCACAAAACCGTACTGCGCATGGACAGTTACCTGGCAGAACCGGAACGGTATGCAGGCCAACAGGCCGAACTGCTGATCGACCGGATCACCCTGCCCGAAGACGGAAACCTCGATGACGACACCATGGCCCGGCTTTGCGAATCCATCCAGACCGCCTTTGACAAAGGAAGCGGCCGGATGCACCTGATCTGCGACGGACAGGTACATGAATTTTCAACCTTGTACGAAGCAGACGGCCTGAGGTTTGAACCGTTGCACGAATGGGACTTCAACTACAACAATCCCATTGGTGCCTGCAAACATTGTGGTGGGCTGGGACGCATCTCCGGCATTGACGAAACCCTCGTCATCCCGGATCCGAACCGGTCCGTCTACGAGGACGGGATTGCCTGCTGGCGCGGCGATGTGATGAAATACTTCAAAGAGCAAGTCATCCTGCACGCAGAGAAATACCATTTCCCGATCCACACCCCCTACCGCGAACTGACAGCCCAGCAAAAGGATCTGATCTGGAATGGAACCGAAGATTTTGAAGGCATCCACGGCTTTTTCCGGTGGGCAGAGACCAAACGCCATAAAATCCAGTTCAAATTTCTCATCAACCGCTACTCCGGCAAAACCACCTGCCCGGAATGCCAAGGTTCACGGCTGAAAAAGGAAGCACTGTACGTCCGCATCGGCGGAAAGAACATTGCAGAACTAACGCAGATGACCATCGGGGAACTGAACGAATTCTTCCGGACGCTGGAACTTTCCGACTACGACAATAAGGTCGCTGCCGGCACCCTCAAGGAAATCCGACTGCGTCTGCAATGCATTGAGGACGTGGGACTCTCCTACCTGACACTCAGCCGGGCCTCCAACACCCTCTCCGGCGGAGAAAGCCAACGGGTGAATCTGGTTTCTTCGTTGGGCAACAGCCTGACCGGATCCATGTACATCCTGGACGAACCGAGCATCGGCCTCCATCCCCGCGATACGAAACGGCTCATCGGCGTCCTGCTCCGTCTGCGGGACTTGGGCAATACCGTCATCGTGGTCGAACACGACGAAGAAATCATCCGGGCGGCGGATTACCTGGTGGACATCGGTCCCGATGCAGGCCGCTACGGAGGAGAAATTGTTTATGCCGGACCGATCCCGCCGGCCGAAACATTGCCGGAAGTGGCCGCAGCACATCCGAACTCCCGCACATTGGCCTACCTGTGCCAACACCCTGCCACAACAGCCCCGACACAGCCCCGTCGCTGGTCCCAAAGCATCGTCGTCCGGGGCGCTGCGGAGAACAACCTGCGTGGCATTGATGTCCGCTTCCCCCTGCACGTCATGACGGCCGTCACCGGGGTCAGCGGTTCCGGAAAGTCCTCACTGGTAGGGGACATCCTCTACCCGGCCCTGCGCCGCGAACTCATGCAAATGGGTGACAAACCGGGGTTGTACAGCGGCCTGGATGGAGATTTGAAAAAAATCAACACCGTTGAGTACGTGGATCAGAACCCCATCGGAAAGAGTTCCCGCTCGAACCCGGCTACTTACCTGAAGATTTACGACGAGATCCGGAAACTGTTTTCCGAACAACCCTATGCCAAGGCCTGCGGTTTTGGCCATTCGCACTTCTCGTTCAACATTGACGGCGGTCGTTGTCCGGAATGTTTGGGCGAAGGTATTGTCCGGATTCCGATGCAATTCATGGCTGACATCGTGATGACCTGCGAATCCTGCGGCGGGAAACGTTTCCTTCCGGAGATCATTGAGGTCCGCTACAAAGGCAAAGACATTTCGGAAATCCTGGATATGAGCATCGTGGAAGCCTACGATTTCTTCTCAGCCCAACCCGAACCCCAAGCCAAGCGCATTGCCGAGCGGCTCATCCCTTTGCGCGCCGTCGGACTGGATTACATCAAATTGGGTCAGAGCAGCAGCACCCTCAGTGGTGGGGAAAGCCAACGTGTCAAACTGGCCTACTTCCTGAGCAAGGACACGCCCGCCACCCTGTTCATCTTTGATGAACCGACTACGGGCCTTCATTTTGCCGACATTGAGAAACTCATGGCCTCCTTCCAGGCACTGCTGGAGAAAGGTCATACGATTGTTGTCGTGGAACACAACACCACGGTCATCAAAGCCGCAGACTGGATCCTGGATCTGGGCCCCGACGGTGGAGCAGCCGGCGGACAGCTCGTCTTTGAAGGAACGCCGGCAGAGCTGGCGCAACGCCCCGATCTGGCCACCGGCGCCGCCCTCCAGTAATCCCCAGGAGCCGGGCATTGACAAAACAAAAGGATGACCCTTGTCGAGACAGGGGCCATCCTTTTCTATAAAGTCTATCCGAGACTAACCCATGAAGTGAAAGTGAGGACCGAAGCGTTCGAACGCTGCGCGATCCAATTCTTCGCGGTGATCCGGGTGTGCTACGCTGATCATCAGTTTTGCACGTTCTTGCAAGGATTTTCCGTACAAGTCTACGGCACCGTGTTCGGTTACGAACCAGTGGATGTGGTTACGGGTCGTTACAACACCGGCACCCAAGTTCAATACCGGAGCAATTTTGCTCACGCCTTTGTTGGTTACAGAAGGCATGGCGATGATGGCTTTACCACCTTTGGAGAGGGACGCACCGTAAACGAAGTCGATTTGTCCACCCACACCGGAATAGAAGGTCGTTCCCAATGAGTCAGCACATACCTGACCGGTCAAGTCCACTTGCAAAGCTGAGTTGATGGCCGTTACCTTCGGGTTCTTGGCGATGACGTACGGGTCATTGGTGTATCCTACGTCCATCATGGCAACCATCGGGTTATCATCGATGAAATCATATACTTTTTGTGAACCCATCAGGAAGGTAGAAACCAATTTACCGCGGTCGATGCCTTTTTCAGCACCGTTGATTACCCCTTTCTCTACCAAGGGCAACACACCGTCCGCAAACATTTCGGTGTGGATACCCAGGTTTTTGTGTCCACCCAGTTGCGCCAATACTGCATTCGGAATCGCACCGATACCCATTTGCAAGGTAGCACCGTCTTCAATCAAAGCAGCACAATTCTTACCGATGGCCACTTCGATTTCGTTCGGATCCGAGAAGTGAGCCGGTTCCAGTTCTGAATCGCATTCTACAAAAATGTCAATCATATCGAGCGGAATCATCGCGTCACCCCAAGCACGAGGCACGTGGCGGTTTACCACAGCGATCACGTATTCTGCACATTCAATAGCAGCCAGGGTTGCGTCCACAGAAGTACCGAGAGACACATAACCGTGTTTGTCAGGGGTAGATACCTGAATCATGGCCACATTACAAGGAAGCACACCGGTACGGTAGAGGCGTTGGGTTTCACTCAAGAAAATCGGAATGTAATCAGCGAAACCTGCTTGCACGCTCTTGCGGACATTACCACCTACGAAGAAGGCTTGGTGGAAGAAGGTTCCTTCGTATTTTGCATCTACATACGGAGCAGCTCCTTCGGTATGCAAGTGGTGGATGCGGACATCCTTCAATTCACCGGCATCGCCACGACGGCACAATGCATCGATTAAGACTTTGGGGGCACTTGCCACACTGCTAAAATGAATGTGGTCACCGGATTTCACCACTTTAACGGCTTCATCCGCGCTGACAAAATTGATTTGTTTATGCATGATATTGACTTATAATGAAAATTATTTCGTTCTAACGGGCAAAGTTAGTAAAACAAATCTTATTTAATATCTTTGTACCGCTAAATTTAGAACCCTATAAGCTTCCAATTCATGAAAAGAGAAAAAGAACTTCAAGCCTTTGCCAGACTGCTGGACGTCATGGACGAACTTCGCGAAAAATGCCCTTGGGACCGCGAACAAACCACCGAATCGCTCCGTCCGTTGACCATTGAAGAAACCTACGAGCTCAGCGACGCCATCCTGGATGCGGATGACAAAAACATTTCCAAAGAATTGGGAGACATCCTGTTGCACATTGTCTTCTATGCCAAAATCGGCAGTGAAAAAGGCACCTTTGACATCGTGGACGTCATCGACCGCCTCTGCGACAAACTCATCTACCGCCATCCCCACGTATTCTCTTCCACCCAAGTGGCCGATGCGGCCGAAGTGATCCAAAACTGGGAAGAGCTGAAAACCAAAGAGAAAGACGGCAACAAACGCGTTCTTTCCGGTGTTCCGGCATCACTGCCCCCGCTGTTGAAAGCCTACCGGATGCAAGACAAAGCCCGTGCGGTCGGATTTGATTGGGATGAAAAGGAACAGGTATGGGACAAAGTCGAAGAAGAATTGTCCGAATTCAAAGTGGAACTCAAACAAATGGGTAACGACGAAGCCAGCCGCACCCGCGCCGAAGGCGAACTGGGAGACCTGCTGTTCTCCATCGTGAATGCAGCCCGCCTCTACGACCTCAATCCGGACACGGCCCTGGAAGCCACCAACCGCAAATTCAAAAACCGCTTCACCTACCTGGAAGAAAAGACCATCCGTCAAGGACGCTCCCTCAAGAGCATGACCCTGGCCGAAATGGACGAAATCTGGGAAGAAGCCAAGAAAAACATCGGTTAACCCCTGACAAAACCATCCATGGATTGGCAAGAACGAACCCGACTACTGGTCGGTGACTCCGGTATCGACCGGTTGCACCAAGCCACCGTGGCCATCATAGGCCTGGGAGGTGTCGGTGCCTATGCGGCCGAGATGGTGGCCCGTGCCGGGGTGGGAAGGATGATCATCCTGGACTCCGACCGCGTCAGCCTGACCAACAAGAACCGTCAGTTGCTGGCCACGGACCCCAACCTGGACCGTCTGAAAACCGAAGTCATGGCCGAACGGCTCCGGTCCATCAACCCAGCCCTGGAGATTGATGCCCGCACCGAGTTCCTGACGGAAGAGAACGTTGCATCGGTGCTGGGCAACTTGACCGCCCTACCCCGCGAGTCCTTCTTCCTGGTTGATGCCATCGATACCCTGGCCCCCAAGATTGCCCTGATCCAATTTTGTGTAGAGAATCAGTTGCCCCTCGTCTCATCGATGGGAGCCGGAGCCAAACGCGATGCCACACAAATCCGTCTGACCGACCTGTCCAAATCCAGAAACTGTCCGTTGGCCTACATGCTCCGCAAACGACTGCGGAAAGTGGGCATCAGCAAAGGATTTCAAGTCGTTTACTCCGAAGAACTGCCGGAACGGGACGCTATCGTGCCGACCGAGAACGAACGCAACAAAAAATCGCAGGTAGGGACCCTGTCCTATCTACCTGCGGTCTTTGGTTGTGTCTGTGCCCAAGCGGCCCTGCAGCACCTGCTGGCCGACGAGGCATAGCCTGCTCAATTATCTATTTTTCAAATATTTTCGAAGTCCTTCGGCCATCCGCATGAAACCGAGGTCGGTCAAGTGTGCTCCATCTACCGTCTGCTCACCATCCTCACCGACCAGGTCTTCCGAAGGAATGTACCGGAAGTTTTTATATCCTTCCTTGCGCAAACGCTCGTAGATGGCCTTCCACTCCGCATTTTTCTCCACCAGGTCTTTGGCCGTCCGCTGGTTCACCAGCCGGTCCGGGGTCAGAAGGTTTTCCACTAGGTGGATGGGGGTCTGCGGCCGTGCTTTTGCCAAGCCGGTCAAGAAGGTATAGGCCGAATCCCGGATGATCTGGGTGGTACAGTTCGGCAGACAATCAATGACATACTCCGAGGCATCGATGCGGGTGATGACCTCAATCATCGCACGGTCCATGCGGGCATTGCCACTGAATCCAAGGTTGATGGCTTCACAGTCCAACCAACGGCTCAAGAGGTTCGTGTAACACATACCTGGACGGGAAGCACAACCGCCCTGGGTGATGCTGGTACCATAAAACACGATGGGCTTGCGGCTTTGATGGGTCTGCACCCGCGGTGCGGAGATCGTCGCCGTTGAATCAATGCCAATGGAGAGGCTTTCCACACCGTCGTACAATGGCAAATAGGCCATGTACTCGCGGCGGCTACCGTCCATGTTGCGGACAAAAACATTGCGGGACTCCTTGCCATTGGGCTGTGCCGTACCGATGAAATACCAGGTACCATCGTCCTTCATCGTGTACAGGTCAATGCCCCGGATGCCTGTTCCCGGCATGTGGGCCATGTGAAAATTGTTCAACAAGGTCCATTCAGCTCCCAAGCATTTGCTGTCGGAAGAGAAGCGGATGGCCAGACCGGCCGAATTCAAACCCAAGTCCCACACCGCCTTGCGGATCTCATCCTTGCAATCGGCGGGCAAGCGCGAATAACGCATTTCCGTATTGTCAAACCCCTGGTTCAACAACACAGCAAACTCTTCCACATTCACATACTTCAACTCAGAGGCTTTCTGAGCAAAAAGGGATACGGTCGCTACCAATAGACCGATGCCGAACCCAAGGGCTCGGCATTTCATTCGGTTCTTCATCATATTTCGTTGTATTAAGCTTCGGGTCCAGGGACTATTCTTCAGCTGCTTTCAAACGTTCTGCGTTTTCAGCAATTTGCAATTGGTCGATGACTTCCTGGATCGCACCGTCCATGAACACCGGCAAGTTGTACATGGTGTAGTTGATGCGGTGATCGGTCACCCGGGATTGCGGGTAGTTGTAAGTACGGATCTTCGCAGAACGGTCCCCGGTGGAAACCATGGTCTTGCGTTTTGCAGAAATTTCATTCAGGTATTTTTCGTACTCCATGTTGTACAAACGGGTACGCAATTCCGCCAATGCCTTGTCGTAGTTCTTCAACTGCGATTTTTCATCCTGACATTGTACCACAATACCGGTCGGAATGTGGGTCAAACGGATGGCCGAATAGGTCGTGTTCACCGACTGACCACCCGGACCGGACGAACAGAAGGTATCCTTGCGGATGTCGTTCATGTTCAATTCCACGTCAAACTCATCGGCTTCCGGCAACACAGCCACGGATGCTGCGGAGGTGTGTACGCGACCTTGGGTCTCGGTTTGAGGAACGCGTTGAACGCGGTGTACCCCACTCTCATATTTCAAAACGCCATAAACGCCCGTACCCGATACTTTGCAGATCAATTCTTTGAAACCACCGGAGGTTCCTTCCGATTGGCTGGTCACTTCGATACGCCATCCTTTCTTTTCTGCGAACTTGCTGTACATACGGAACAAGTCTCCAGCAAAAATAGCGGCTTCGTCGCCACCGGTACCTCCACGAATTTCCATGATGGCGTTCTTTTCATCTTGCGGATCCTTGGGGATGAGCAGCAATTTGATTTCTTCTTCCATCGCCGGCAAAGCCTCTTCCAAGGTTGCCACTTCTTCTTTGGCCATCTCACGCAATTCTTCGTCCTTTTCCACTTGAAGAATCTCTTTGGCAGCCTCCAGGTCGCGGACCATGCGGGCATAGCGGTCACCGGCCTCCACCAGGGGTTCCAACTCACGGTACTCCTTGTTCAGTTGAACAAAGCGCTTCATATCCGCAATCACCTCAGGATCTGCGATTTGCTGAGAAATTGTTTCGTATTTTGTTTTCAATCCGGCCAATTTGCCGATCAAGGAATTGTCACTCATAATGCTTTTTAGGTAAGTATGAACTTGCAAAGATAATCATATTTCACAGAAACTGAACAAACGACAAAATTACTTATCACTTATCCAACACCAGACGAAAACCTAACCATTCTATTCGTTCGTCCTGATAAACACGATCACGATAGGCAGGATGATAGGCTCTCATGGGATCTTGCGCAGATCCCCCGAAGACGGACCTGTCCGTGGAAACACAGGCCCCACCTTTGAGGATTCGGTACGGATAATCATAATTACTGTCTTCCGCATCTTGGCACGCCTCTGCCACATTGCCGCACAAATCATAGATTCCCAAAACATTCGGTTCCTTTCGGCCCACCGGATGTACTGGCATAAAATCATCAAGACGATCATCCAGCCAATCTTCAAAATACTTTTTAGGATCAAATGAATTGGGTATACACCATGCAACGGACATCAAATCATCACCTCCCGGAAAAGAGCGTCTGATTCGAAGATCGTTGGAATGTTTTCCTTCCTTGACAACATACTCCCACTCTTGTTCTGTTGGCAAACGATAGTGACGGCCCGTTTTCTGGTTCAACTTACTGATAAACCTGTTGATATCGTTCCAACTCACATTATGCACGGGAAGATCTTTCCCTTTGTTAATACTGGGATTACTTCCCATTACAGCCTTCCACATAGCTTGTGTCACTTCGTATTTTCCCATGTAGAATCCTTCCACCTCCGAGACATGGGGAGGCATATAGCTATAAGTATTCCCATCGTATTCGGACGACCCCCGTACATATTCTCCACCTTCCACATAGACCATTTCCATATCATAGTCAAACTCCTGCTCCTCAATATTGTCCAACTGCTCCTGATAGAATACTGCCGAGAAATCCGAATCCTTCGGACGGGGTGGAGACATCACCAACCTGACACCTACATCGTATCCATAGCCATTCTTTCCCCGGCTCCTTGCATATACATTGGCCAGTGATGAATCATAACACCAGGCACCCCCTCTTATTACAATTTCATCACCTTCATCGGGTCCTCCGGGATTCACCTGCAACGTATCCGCATAGGGAGCATAATAGTCCCAGCACATCTCAAATAGGTTTCCGCTCATGTCATAGAGCCCCAACTCATTGGGTTTCTTTTTCCCCACGGGCAAAATACGTTCCCCACTATTGCCATAATCCCATCCCACTTCATCCAAATCATTGCTACCGGCATAAACATATCCCAGACTTTTCTGACCGCCCCTTGCTGAATACTCCCACTGGGCCTCTGTCGGCATAGCAAGATCCCTTCCCGTTTCGCGGCTGAGGTATTTTATGAATTCCTGGACATCTTGAAAATAGACATTGTGCATAGGCAAATCCCCGCCTATCAAATAGCAATCGACATCCCCCATAACTGCTAACCACTGGGCCTGCGTAATTTCGTACTTACTGATATAGAAATCACTCAGTGTCACGGTATGCACCGGTCTGGCATCCACACCCATCTCATTCGATCCCATTTCAAAGGTTCCTCCTTTCACAAGAACCATCTCAATTCCATAGCCGATCTCTATCGTTTCGGGTAATTCCTGACCATTCTGTGCCGACAACTGGGACATCAATGCCGACATAAGGCAAAAGAGAGCAAATCGTTTTAACATCATATATGAAATTTTACCAAAGATAATAACCAGAATTCAGAAAATCAATAAAATACACCAAAAGGACAATTAATCCTCTCAGTAATCAGAAGATACCGCATCATTGGATCAACTTCGCTAACCTGCGCCGTCGAGTTTTCCCCCTCCATACTTACGCAAAGCCTGGTAGAAGGCGGTTCCAATGGAAAGCCGGGAAATCCGTATTCCGCACAATCCGGTTGTTCCGGATCATTTTCCAACCTCATGTGGGTTGAGGTTGAAACGATTCCTTTCCAATTATTCCCGGGTAAATGTAAAATATTGATAATCCGAATCGATAACCTTTTTCCAACCACTCGATTTTTCCCAGATCCGACAATAGAACTTCAACTCAAATTTTCCCTTTCCCAGATCAAATTCGCTATAGGGCAAAAAGAGTTCATAGTCCGTATATGAAGCATCTTCATAACGGGGATAAATTGTTGCACTCGTAGTCAGCGTACCTCTCGATGACTGGTAGTCTGAATTTTTTCCCTTCACCAGATCCCCATTTTCCAGGTAGACATACACATCGCACGAGCCATCCGTTCCACGCATGTGCTGCACCTCAAAATCCACCAGGATCTTCATTCCTTTTACGCCATCCTTGACGAAATTGTGTTCTACGGTAATATCCTTAAACTTGCCCGTAATGGGAGCTACCGTCGATCCTTTGTCTGCAGCTCCGTTGGCTCCCTTTTCCACTTTGAATTCATAGGTTTCCGACCTCAACAGGGATTTGTTGGGTTGTACCGACCGGTCCCACACCTGACAATGATATTTCAACACATGGGTCCCGGGGCTGAGTTCCAACTCACGGTAGGGCATGAACACCTTGTAATCCGTGTAGTACGAAGTCTCGTATCCGGGAGTGATATCCCGACCGACACAGATTTGCCCGTCAGAAGCATGATAGTTTCCATTCTGGTCCTTCAGTTTGACGCCATCCTGGTCATAAAAATAAATGGTACATCTTCCCTCCTTATCCTTCATGCCCGAGATGGAGAAATCCAGCAACAGATGCATCCCCTTAACACCATCCTGTTCCACATTGTGTTCCACCGTGATCCGACTGAATTTGCCCGTTACCTCCGGATCCTTGCTCACGGACTCCGTCCTCACGACATCCTTTTGCAACTTGAGGGAGACTTCCGAACGGTGGTTGATGGGAACCCGGGCCGTGGTATAGCCGAGATACATGACTTCCAGCGTCGCATCGCCAGGCGCCTGCAACGAAAAATATCCATCCTTATCGGTCACCGCGGAAGCTACGACCTTGCCTCCTTCCCCCTTGACAAGCACAGAGGCACCTATCAACTCTTCATCCGTATCAGCATCCGTCACCCGTCCGGAAACGGTGCTCTGCTGAGTCGGCTGGGGCTGGGGAGCTGTTTTTTGGGCCACCTGTTTACTCAAGGTCCGCTGCTCGTTCCAGCGTTCGTTGTGACGAATTTGAATATCAAAGGATTGGGTCTGATAACCACTTTTGCTCACTTGTACCCGGTGAGAACCTGCCGATAACTGCTGTTCCAGCGGAGAGGTCCCGACAGGCTTCCCGTCCACAGACACCTGACAACCACCCGGGGTGGTGTTCAAAACAAAGGTCCCGTACAATGGCTTCAGTACGACCTCCTGGATACTGAAGTTCTCATCCAACTTGAGGGTTCCCGTATAAGTTTCAAACTGTTCATGCTGCACTTTGTAGTAATACGTTCCAAAATCCAAGGGCTGCGAAGAGGCATAAAAGCCATCTTCTGCATACCGTACATCCATTTCATACGAAGGTGTTTTTCCTATGGAAATCAAAGCATTCGATGCAGCCTCCGGCACA
Organism: Bacteroidales bacterium; assembly: GCA_045638645.1. Classification (GTDB taxonomy): domain Bacteria; phylum Bacteroidota; class Bacteroidia; order Bacteroidales; family UBA932; genus JAGCJX01. The sequence continues at coordinate 2,562 of JAZUBU010000006.1, read as the reverse complement.
ACCTGGATTTTCAGAAATGTAAACGTCTGCTGCACGGTGGTGAATGTACTTACCACGGCATCCGTACGCAGGGTAAGGCGATAAACCTTGCCCACTTGCAGACGGACAGGAATCGGGTCCATGGCTTTGTACCCCTTGCAACTGAACCTCAGGTTCCGCACCTGGGAGGGCACCCAGAACCAGATTTCCCCATCTGGCCGTACTTCCCGCTTCACAACCGCCAACCCACCGGTTTCCAGCACCAGAGGATTCGCCAAGTCCTGGGTCACCGTCACCTTGATCAAGGAACAGAGGTTGTCGTTCTCGTCGCTCATCGGATAATAGGCCGCCGCGTCCATGTCTTGGGCCTGAAGAGTTACCTCCCCCTGCAAAGACATCGAATATTGCTGTGCCTGTAGCAAAATACCTGTCAAAAATGCGCCCACCACCAGGGCATACTTCAAAAGTCGCATCTGTTTTTTATCTTTGGTTAATATCATTGTTTTCAATCACAGCCCGTTGGACCCGTTCCAACAGGAAAGGCTCCTGATTCCAGTGAAAAGCCGGAAAATCCGTATTCTGCACAATCCGGTTGTTCCGGAACATCAATCCATCCAAGGACTTGGCATACACAATCGGCTTGTCGAAAGTCTCAAAGAGATTGTCTTCGATGACCACACCTGCGTCCGGTCCTCCATGGAAGTACTGGGTCTGCTGATCCAACGCAGGAATCTCCGGATAAATGGAAATGATGGCGTTGGTAAATTGGAAAAGGTTCGTCAGGGCATTGCGGAAATGGTTCTTCCGGATCAAGACCTTCCGGCACGCACCGGTCTCAAACCAACCGTTACAATCCCCACAAAGCAAGATGGCCGTCCCCGAAGTATGGTCGAAGAAATTCGTTTCGAGGACCACGTCCTCCGGCGTACTGAACAAGGCCCCACGGGCCCGGTTGTTCCGGATCACGTTGTCGGCAAAATACACACTCGGGGTCCAAGTCAGGTTTTCCAGCCCATACTTCTCCTGAACAATGTCCTCGGCAACCGGATGTTCAAACACCAACCGAAAATGGCGGACGCCTGCCAACGCGTCCGGACGTACCCCGCCGACCTTGGCAGCAACCGGATCCTCCTTATACCCGTCTATCGGCGTGATGCTTACCAGGCGGTTGCCTCCCGCCACTTCCATCGTGGACGAACGGACAAACTGTACCGAATCACCGGCTCCACCCCAATAAAAGCCCCAGGCCTGCGGATGCATGTACCGCGCCAATACCTCCCGGTCGTTGAGACGCTCGGTCACCCGCAGGTAGGTTCCGTGCACGTTGATGGCATCGTCCATCATGCCCTCATACAGTCCACCAACGGAGCGGATATGTCCCCGACAGCCGGAAAAATGGGTCGCATCGGCCTGGGTGGTAAAGTAACGGTCGGTCCCTTCCCGCAAAGCGACATCAAACTTTTCCAAGGTGATATTTTCACATACCTGGGCCAGCAGGCCCATGCCTTCGGCATAATGCACCGTCACCTGATGCAAAACCGTATTCCGATTGCCATACAGAAAAATTCCTGGGGTAGGACGCGCGTAGGAGCGCATCGCCACCACAGTCCCCGGCACCAGCCGGGCATCGCGCCATTGCGCCCTCAACACCCGCGGACGCAGCTCTTCTACCTCTGCCGCCCCGACCCAGATATCACTGGTCCGATAGACCAGATGGTAGGTTTTCGGATCAAAAGCAATGCCCCAGGTCGGCGTCAGTTGCCAGTTCTCTCCCCGAACGACCAACTGCCCATCACGGATTTCATATTGCACATAAGGCGCCAATTCATAGACCATTATACCCTTCTCCGTATCATTCTCCAGAATGGTTACCTGGGTAATCTGAGGAATGCGGCTATCCACGGAGAAATTTTCCAACCGACAGTTTTCACAACCCTGCATCACCACCGGCAACATCCGGCCGTTGACATAAAAATCGGCCCCATCCCCGTCCAAAGTAAAATTCTGCAGGTTCTCCAAGAGAATCCCAATGTGCTTCGGATTGTCCTGGTCATGGTTGGAGATGTACAATTCCCGCACGATACGATCCGGATAAAAGTCATAGCTCCCCTCCTCGAATACCAGACGACTCGGAGCCCCCTGACACGTCTGACGGATGTACTCCATGGTGGAGGCAATCTCTTCTGAATAATCCTCTCCCGTATCCGGCAACACCCCAAAATCGCGGGCATAAAACACCCGTTCACCGACCGTACAGCCCCCCATCACCAGCCCCAAGACCCACCAGAACGCGAGCTTCAAAAATTGACTCATACACTACACACTTATCTATGCTTACAACTTGACAAAGATAGCACAAGTTTTCCGAATTTGACCCGATCCCGTTGATTCCTATCCCAACCGGGGCCACCGACCTACTACAAATCCGCAAAAGTTAATTGTATATTTTTGGAATGATCTCATAATCCGCTAAGAATAAAAAGTTTATGCGGAAAGTTCAAGAACGAGGTAATGAGTTGGCAACTGTTCTGATTTCTACATACTTGCGTGATTTGCATTGATGTACAACTCATCTTGGAACAA
>JAZUBU010000005.1:0-137796 GCA_045638645.1 Bacteroidales bacterium | reverse complement strand
TAGCCCGTTCCGAGTGATAGCGGATGTTTAAGTCTCCCGCCTGACCTTTATATGGGTTAATAATTGTCTTTATTAAAAGACCGCTCAACATTGCTGTCAAGCGGTCTTTGGTACCCAGAGCCGGGGTCGAACCGGCACAGGTGTTACCCCACTGGTGTTTGAGACCAGCGCGTCTACCGATTCCGCCATCTGGGCAATTGGCAGTGTTCTGGTAAACATTGCGGGTGCAAAGGTAGTGTTTTTTTCCTATGTTCCAAAAAAAGATTTATTAAATTTGCAAGATGCAAGATTTATCCAACATAATACTCCCGGAAAGGCGGCCGATTTGTTTGGTGGATGACCGGATTTCCCGTTTGTATCCTGACCTGTTTTTGGGTTATCCTTGTATTCGGATTCGAGCAGAGGAAAAGGAGAAGAGCTGGAAGACCGTTGAAAAGATTGTGGTTGACCTGATTGAAATTGGGGCCGATCGCGATGCATTCCTCATTGGGGTCGGTGGGGGTGTGGTGACCGATATTTGTGGTTTCGTGGCCTCTATCTACAAGCGGGGTGTTGACTTTGCTTTTGTTCCAACGACTTTGTTGGCGATGGTGGATGCCTCGGTGGGAGGTAAAAATGGGGTGAACTGGGGGAACTACAAAAATGTAGTAGGAACTTTCCGCCCGCCCAATGTGATGGTACGCGAGTTGGATTTTCTGAGGACATTGCCGGAATCCGAATTCTACAGTGGTCTTGCGGAGATGTTGAAGGTTTTCCTGTTGTTTGACGAGGACGCTTATCGCAGGACCGTTCGGCTGTTTGAGGGTCGTCCAAATCCACAACGGGTATTGGAGCAGGCTGCTGATACGTTTGGAGAATTGATTGATCGTGCTGTTTCTCTCAAGGAACGGATTGTTTCAGAAGATGAGCAGGAGCAGGGTGTACGTCGTCTGCTGAATTTTGGCCATACGGTAGGACATGCCTTGGAATTGGTCGAGCAAAAGGGTACTTGGTCACACGGAGAGGCTGTGGCCTGTGGTATGGCGGTGATGTTAAAACTCTCGACCCGTGTCGGGTTGTCCGAAGAGATCCGGGATGGGTTGTTGTCAGATTTTCGCGGATTGGGTTTTCGTACGGAGTTCAAGACACCCGTTAATCGTGTAATGACAGCGATTCGCCATGACAAGAAGAAGTTTCGGGGGGATCAGGTGAGGATCATTTTGTTGAAGGACGTGGCAAGACCCTGTGTTGAAGAAGTTTCACTCAAACAAATGGAGGAACTGTTATATGATTTGTATTAGTCTGGGAAACAAGGGTGTGGATGCCATCAAAGCGGCATTGAACCGGTGTGAGGAATTTGTGGATGAGGCGCGCAGTCGCTTCGGGGTAGCTTTGGCGGCAGAAATCCGAATCGATTTGTCGGAATTGGACGAGAACGATGTGACGGAAGTGTTCCGCTCCACAACGTTGCCCCTGGTTGCGACTTGTCGGACCACATCCCGATACGACGAGCAGGCCAAACGCCGATTGTTGATGCGGGCCATGGAGGCAGGTGCTGCCTACATTGATATGGATATGGAGGCTGCACAACACATCTTTCCAGAGGTGCGGAGGTACGCCCAGAAATTGGGGGTCAAGGTCATCGCTTCCTATCATAATTTCCGGGAAACACCTACGCGTGAGGTTTTGCTCCAGGAGGTCCGGAAGGCGCTGAAATTAAAGGCGGATGTTGTGAAGATTGTGGCCAAGGAAGACAGTGTGGAGGACTGTGAACGGATCTTGTCGTTGTATGAGGACAACGAATATTTGGAAAAAGGCAAGATCAAGCTCATGGCATTTGCCATCGGACGGACCGGGACTTATACCCGGTTGGAATCCCATCGCTTTGGGGCTCCGATGATGTATTTTACCCTGGATGATACCTCCAAGACCGCTGAGGGACAGGTGCATTTTTCTCAGTTCCGGAACCTGACTCCGTCCAAACACGTGGCCGGAAGTGTGCAGATTCCTTCTTCCAAGAGTGTGGCGCAACGATCCATTCTGGCGGCATCCATGGCCAAGGGTACGAGTGTCTTTGAGAATTTCTGTACATGCGATGATGTGAATGCTGCTTTGGGGATTGCCAAGCAGTTGGGTGCCCAGGTGCAGGCAGGTGGTAGCCGTTTGGAGATCCAGGGGATCCGCTTCCCGAAGGAGGTTCATCAGAAAATACCTTTTTTTGGAGAATTGAAGACCAGCATGCTGGCGCCGGAGACCCTGCATCTGTTTGTGGGAGAGTCCGGCCTGTTGTCTCGTATTTCCATCCCGATTGCAGCTCAGATTGGTGAGGGTGTGACCATCACCGGAGAGGGCAGTTTGTTGCGTCGGGAAATGTACGGCTGTAAGGAGGCATTGGAGATCTTTGGAGCGAGTTGCCTGTTGTCCGATCGGGAGACCTTGCCCGCATTGGTGCATGGCCCTTTGACGGGTGGTTCGTACAAATTGTCCGGGAAGAAAGGTTCTCAGTTGATATCGGGCTTGTTGATGGCTCTGCCTTTGAGTAAAAAGGACAGTGTCCTTGAAGTGGAGGAGGCAACGAGTGTACCTTACATCCTCCTGACCTTGCATACCATTCGGAAGTTCGGTATCGACATCAGCTTCAAGAGGAAAGGCGATAATCTTATCTTCAAGATTCCTGGGAAACAGCAGTACAAGGCTGCAAACGTGACCTTGGAGGGTGACTGGAGTTCTGCTTCAAACTTTTTTGTAGCGGCCGCCATCTTTGGGGATGTGCTGGTCAAGGGACTGGATACCAAATCCTATCAGGCAGACCGCGTAATCCTGGATATTTTGAAGGAATGTGGTGCCCGTGTGAGCAAGACCCGTTTTGGTATTCGGGTTCGTTACGGCCGTTTGAGGGCCTTTGAATACGATGCAACCCATTCGCCGGATTTGTTTCCTATTTTGACGGTTCTAGCGGCATTTTGCGAGGGGAAAAGTGTGTTGTACGGGGTGAATCGTCTGATCAACAAAGAGAGTAACCGGGCGGATGCGATTTATCACGAATTTCGGAAGATGGGTATGGATGTCAGCATCGATGGAGACCGGATGGAAGTGAACGGTATGTCGTTGGTTCGCCGGATTTTTGCCGGGAATCTGTTGCAAGGTGGAGAATTTTCCAGTCGGTCGGACCACCGCATCGCCATGGCATTGCGGGTGGCGTCGCTGGGCTGTCATGGAGACGTATTGCTGGACGATGTGAAGTGTATCGGGAAGTCTTTCCCTTGTTTTGATACGTTGTTTGAACCCTTAATTGGTTGTTAAAGGAATCATGAATCAATTTGGAAGGTATTTTCGGATTACCTGCTTTGGGTCCTCACACGGTCCTTGTATTGGGGTGACGTTGGATGCCCCTGCGGCAGGGATTCCGCTGAGTGCGACGGATTTTCAGGAGGCGGTTTCACGTCGTCGGGGAGGCACCTTGGGTACCACGTCCCGTGTGGAGTCGGATGTACCGGTGTTTCTCTCAGGGCTCATGGACGGTTGTACAACCGGAGCTCCGTTGACGATGATCTTTGAAAATAAGGAGCAGCGGTCCCAAGATTACAAGGCTCTGGGGCAGGTAGCCCGTCCGGGTCATGCGGATTGGGTAGCAGGGGTCCGCTACCAGGGATTTCAGGAAACGGCTGGGGGTGGAATTTTCTCGGGCAGGATGACCTTGGCCCTGGTGGCTGCGGGTGTAATCGCAAAAAAAATGTTGCCGTCCTCCATCGCGATTCAGGCAAAGGTCGTGGAATTGGGGGGATTTCCGGTACGGGAGATGGATGATCCGGTGGTGAAATCCTTGTTGGAACAATGCCGTCAAGAGGGGGATTCGCTCGGCGCTGTGGTCGAGTGCTCTTGCGAAGGTGTGCCTGTCGGTCTGGGAGAACCTTTCTTTGATTCTGTTGAGTCGATGATGGCCCATGCGGTATTTTCTATACCCGGTGTCCGGGGAGTTGAATTTGGAGACGGTTTTCAGGCTGCCCGGATGAAAGGGTCGCAGCACAACGATCCATACGTAGGGCCGGATGGGAAGACCGCCAAGAACGGTGCAGGAGGAGTGAACGGAGGCTTGACCAATGGCAATCCGGTCGTCTTTCGGGTTGCTTTCAAACCGACCAGCAGCATTGCCAAACAACAAAAAACCTGGGATATGGAATCCCAGGCTATGGTGGATTTGTCCATTCGTGGACGTCACGATGTTTGCTTTGCATTGCGTACTCCCGTTGTTCTGGAGAGTGTAGCCGCTTTGGTTCTGTTGGATTTTGTGTTGGCACGCAGTGGTTGTGGCGCAAGGCGTTAGCGTGTACGGATACACATATAATCTGTCAAATTCAGTAGCGCAGTTTTATAAGGGGAGTCGACCAGGACATCCAATGCTTTCTTCGCTTTTTGGATGCATTGGTTCAGTGCATTGTCCGCGTAGGTGATGCCTTCGTAACGTTCTACAAAGGCTTGGGTCTGCTGTTGGATCGCTTCGTATTCCGGTTTGAATTCTGAGGGGTCAATTTGCCGGATGGATTCGAGCAGTTCGGCTTTTTCCTGTTGTCCCGCCGGCGTTTGTTCGGCTTTTCGGAAGGCGCCTAACAGGGGTAGGGTAATTTTCCGTTCCAGGATATCGCTGCCACCGGCCTTGCCGGTTTCCAGTTGGGGACTGTAGTCAAAAATGTCATCCCGGATCTGGAAGGAGAGGCCGAGTTGTTCGGCAAATTCACAGATGCTCTCGCAAATTTCTTCGGATGCCCCCATTTCTATAGCCGTACTTTTGAGGGTGGCCACGAACAGACTCGAGGTTTTGCAGGAAATGATCTTGTAGTAGTCTTCTTCTGTAGTGGTCAGGTCATCTGCGCATTCCATCTGCAGCATTTCTCCACTGGAGAGTTTGTCCAGGGCGAGGGCGAAGCTTTGCAGGACGGCATAATTGCACCGGTTGTCGATGAGGATTTTCAATCCGCGGGACAACCAGAAATCACCCACAAGGACGGAGGCTGCTGCTGAAAATTTGGCTTTGACGGTCGGTTTCCCCCGGCGCACATCGCTGTCATCGGCGACGTCGTCGTGAAGCAAGGTGGCGGTATGAATCAGTTCTGCTACGGCAGCGCAGCCCAGGGCACGGTTGAAATCGATGGGATGATCGCTTCCGGCCAGGATGGCGCGGGCAGTCAACAAGGACAGCATGGGGCGGATTTGTTTGCCGCCGTTTTGTCCCAGGTAGTGGTTGATTTGGTTGAGGAGCTGGTTGTCGGAAGCCAGGACGGAGAAGAAGACTTCACGGTAGGCTTTCCAGTCATTGCCCAGGAGACTCAAGATGGATTCAACGGGTGATTTCATGTGAAAAATGAAAAGAGGGTGACTGCCAACGTGTGTACCAGTGCACCCTCTGTTTGCTTTGTTCAGTCTTTAATTAGAAGAAAAGAGCCAATGATACTTCGACTCCGCTCATTTTGGATTCTTCCTTCATGGCAGAGATGGCTTCTCCTGCGATGTCGCCAGCAGATTGGCCTTCAAATTGTACCACGTTGCCCAAGTCCCATTTGTAGCGGCAGGATAGTTGGAGTTTCCAAACGTCCAGACCAAAACCGAGTCCGACACCGCCGTTGACCTTGCTCCAAAGCTCGTCGTTGTTTTCCAACTCCAAGGTTTTGTCGTTCAGTTTCATGGTGTGTGCCAGGGGAATGCTCAAATAAGGGACACATTGTACAAACGGACGGACGGGGCCCAAGCGGAAACCCCATTGGATGCCTACGGGAACTTCCAGACTACCGATGTTCAAGTCTACGGATTGTTTGCCGAGAATGGGAACATCAAATTCCAGTTGGGTTCCGGTTTGGATGTAGGCAATTTCAGGTTGGATAGCGAAACCGAGAGGAAGATCAATGTTCAAAGCTGCTCCGAAATTGTAACCGGTCTTGCTTTCGACCATATCATTCCATGTGGCTTCTTTCAGGTTGAGAGAGGTGTAGGTGAAAGCCCCTTTAACACCAAATTTGATTTGTGCCTCAGCGGTGATTGCCGTCAGACCAAGCAACAAGGCAGCCGTAACAATGAATTTTCTCATGGTTGGTTCCTCCTAATTAGGATCGTCAATTACTACAAAGATTCCATTTTGGCAACAATGGCTGCTTTGGTGGTGCTACCTACCATTTTTTCAACCATTTCACCATTCTTGAAGAACAAGAGGGTGGGGATGTTGCGGATGCCGTATTTCATCGGAACTTGGCTGGCATCGTCCACGTTGCATTTTGCAATCATCCATTTTCCTTCGAATTCAGCAGCCAATTCTTCCACAATGGGAGTCAGCATTTTGCAGGGACCGCACCAGGGTGCCCAGAAGTCCAACAACACGGGTACATCAGATTTCAGTACCAATTCTTCGAAATTTGCGTCAGTAATGTTTGTCATGATACTTGATATTTTAAAGTTTGTATTTCAGTTTTGCTATTAGAAAAAGTAGGCCAAGGTGTATTGGACTCCCCGGCTGTATTGGTCTGCAGAAAGTCGGTATTGGACCTGCAATTGCAGTTTCCAGATATCCAGACCGGCTCCGAGTCCGACTCCATAGTCAATGTTTTCCCGATTCATCCACTCCTTGCTTTGGTGGATCAGAAAGTTTGCATAGGGACTGACCGCCAGGTAAGGGCGGAGCAGAATGAGGTCCAGACCCCATTGGATGTGTACCGGCACTTGCACATAACCGAAACGGTCGCTGTAACTGTACAGGACCTCCGGTTGGACCTTGAGTCCGATGAGCGGGATACCGGCTTGTAAAGCGACCCCGCCTTGGTACTCGGTAACGAGTTCACTGGTGGTAACACCAGCCTTCACACCCCAACGGATTTGGGCGTGGGTTTCACTGCTCAAAAAAAACAGGGAAATGAGTGCGAGGAAAAGTACCTTTTTCATGGGCATTTCGTTCTAAGTTCAGTGAGCGAAGTTACGCATTATTTTTTACCTAGCAAAACGGCCAAGCCACCGGTAGCTGTTTCTTTGTACAGGGAGGGCAGGTCGTGTCCGGTACGTTTCATGGCTTCTACTACGGTGTCAAAGGATACAATGTGCGTGCCGTCCGACATCAGGGCATATTGGGTGGCATCCACAGAACGTGCAACGGCGAAGGCATTGCGTTCGATGCAGGGTACTTGTACAAGTCCGCAAATGGGGTCACACGTCAGGCCCAGGAAGTGTTCCATAGCAATGGAGGCAGCATATTCAATTTGGGCGATGGATCCGCCAAAGAGTTGGGTTGCAGCGGCAGAGGCCATCGAGCACGCGGTGCCGATTTCTCCTTGGCAGCCGACTTCGGCGCCGGAGATGGAGGCGTTGGTTTTGATCAGGGTGCCCACCAGTCCCGCGGTAGCCAGGGCCTTGAAGATTTTCTTGTCGGAGAAATCGTAGCTTTGTTTCAAGTGGTACAGGGTGCCGGGGAGTACACCACAGGAGCCGCAGGTGGGTGCTGTGACAATCATCCCGCCACTGGCATTCTCTTCGGCTACCGCCAGGGCATAGGCAAACTTGAAACCACGACGCTGCATGGATCCGTGATAGCTGCGCGAGTGTTGGTAGTAGGCGGAGGCTCGGCGGATGACTTTAAGACCTCCGGGAAGAACACCTTCGTTGTCCAGTCCCCGTTGGACTGCCTCCTGCATCACGCGCCAGACTTCGGCGAGGTAGTCCTCCAGGTCGTTGTCTTCGTGTGCATAGACATATTCCCAGAATGAGTATCCGTGATCCTTGCAGTAGGCCATGACGGCTTCCATGCTGGACTCTGTGTACAGATCGATTGCCTTTTCCCGTTTTCCGGTCAGGCTGATGTCTCCCCCACCGATGCTGAAGACGGTCTGTTCGCCTATCGGTTTTTTTTCTGCATCGAAGGCCTGGAACCGCATGCCGTTGGGGTGTTCGGGTAAAAATGTGTCCGGTTCCCAAAGAATGGTGACCCGGTCTTTGTTGGCGGGATCGCCATCCGTCAGGACATCCATCAGGGCAATGTCTGTCATGTGGCCTTTTCCGGTTGCCGCCAGGCTTCCGTACAAGGTGACAACAAAAGAAGATGCCTCGGGATAATTTTCCCGAAACATCTTCGCTGCTTTTTGAGGGCCCATCGTATGACTGCTGGACGGGCCTCTTCCTATTTTATAGATCGTTTTGATGCTTTCCATGCACCAAAGTTACACGGTTTGCTCGATATTCCAAACAAAAGCGCGTACCCCCACTTCCTTGTTGCGGTTGTCCAGCTTTTTGATGGTTTGGAGCAGATCGTGTACTTGATCGTCTTGAACCACGGTAATGACCGCGGAGTTCATTTCCGGCCAGGTGTGGGTGCCTCGGCGGGGTTCCCCGTCGCGGGTACCTCGACCTTGTACGTCTTCAAAGAAGGTGAATCCGCGGATGCTCAATTGGTCCAACAAATATTCAACACGTTCCGTATTGGCTTGGTTAAATACAATAAATACAGCTTTCATGGTTACACGAGGATTATTGTTGGTTAGTAGTTTCGGCATCATCTGCAGCCAGTTGCATGAAGATGAATGCTTTGCGGTTTTGGGCTTCTTTGTCCCGTTCTCCGTGGCGGGAGAAGATGGCGTAGAAGATCGGAACGATGATCAGGGTTACGATCGTAGATACCAGCAGACCGCCGATCACCACGATACCGAGGGGTTGCCACATTTCGGAACCTTCCCCTTGACTCAAAGCCATCGGCACCATACCGAGGATGGTCGTGAATGCGGTCATCAATACCGGCCGCAGACGGGATGCACCGGAGAGGGCAATTGCCTCGTTGAGTTCATAGCCGCGGTCACGCATCAAGTTGATGTAGTCCACCAACACGATACCGTTCTTCACCACGATACCCACGAGCATCACGACCCCAAGTGCACCGATCATGTCCAAGGAGGTACCTGTGATCCACAAAGCGAGGATGGTTCCGGACAAGGCGAAAGGAACAGACATCATGATGATCGCCGGTTTGGAGAAGGATTCAAACTGGGAGGCCATCACCACATAAACCAGCAGGACAATCAAGGCCAGGAGCAGCCCCATGTCAGCGAAGGTTTCCTGTTGGTCTTCGTAGTTACCGGAAATGCGGTAAGTGACGCCGGCAGGCATGCTCATCTGAGCCAGTTCTGCTTCAATTTGTTGGGCCATTTCCCCCAAGGATACTTGGTAGGGCGTTACTTTGACCGTGAGGACACGTTGACGGGATTTCCGTTCGATGGTCGGCGGTGCCCAGTATTCTTCCACTTGGGCCACTTCGGTCAATTTGATGTGGGCTCCCATCGGGGTGGGAATGGTCATGTCTTCGATGTCGGTGATGGAGTTCCGGTTTTCTTCAATCAGACGCACCACAATGTCGTACTCGTCACCGTCTTCTTTCAGGTAGCCGGCTACCGAACCGTTGATCCGGTTGCGGACGTAGGTGGAAATGGTGGCCGAGGTCAAGCCGTGCAAAGCGGCCTTTTCCTTGTCAATGGTCAGTTTGAGTTCGGCGCGGTCTTCGTCGCGGCTGATCTTCGTGTCACGGGCTCCGTGGATTTTTGCACGGACCATTTGGCTGACTTCTTGGGCAACGAGGTTGGTTTGGTCAAAGTTGTGTCCATAGATGTCGATGTCAACGGTCGATGCACCACCGCCCATACCGCTGGAGGCGTTACATTGGTAGGTAATGACTTCCGGGTAGGTGGCCAATTCTTTACGGATCACTTCTGCAATCTCGAAGATGCTACGTTCACGTTGGTTCTTCTTGGTACAAACCACCGTCATGGAGATCTTGTTGTTCGTTGTGGATGAGAACATGGCTCCGACGCCGGCGTCGTCGTTGCTACCGGCAGAGGTGGAGAGCATGCGTACTTCCGGTACCAGGGTGCGGATGCGTTCTTCCAGGTAACGGGCCGTCTTCAAAGTCTCTTCAATGCGGGTACCCCGTTGCAGTTCCACGGCAACACTCAAGCGGCCGTTATCGGTTTGTTGCATAAAGTCCGTACCAATCTTGCCCATGCCCATCGGGAGGAACGAAAGGATGAAGAACACGATGGCTGCAAATACGGTGGTCTTTTTGTTTCTTAAGCAGAAACGCAGAATTTTTGCGTACCAGTTGTCCACTTTGTTCAGGAAGCCCACGACATATTTTTCGTACCAACCGACACGTTCTTGCACGTTGATCAGGTGACCATGTTCGTCAACTTCCACTTTTTGAGCCTTCAGCAATTTTGAGCAGAGCATCGGGGTCAAGGTAATCGCGCAGACCGTAGAGGTACATACCACGATGGTTACAATCCAACCCAATTCTTTGAACATGATACCGGCCATACCTTTCAACATGGTCAGCGGAACGAACACAACTACGATTACCAAGGTGGTTGCGATCACGGATACCCATACCTCGTTGGTTGCGTAGATGGATGCTTCCCGAGGGTTAGAGCCACGTTCGATGTGTTTGGTGATGTTTTCCAACACCACAATAGCGTCGTCCACAACCATACCGATCGCAACCGTCAACGAGCAAAGGGAGATGATGTTGATGGAGCTGCCGGTCAGGAACAGGTAGATGAAGGACACAATGAGGGCAATCGGAATGGTGATGCCGATGATGAAAGTGGCGCGCCAGCGACCCAGGAACAAGAGTACGACCAAGACTACGAACAAGAGTGCGTAGAAGATGGATTCTTTTAGAGAGTCGATGGAATTGCGGATTTCATCGGAGGAGTCGTAGATGATTTCAAAGTGGATGTCGGAGGGCAGGCGTTTTTGGATTTTTTCCAACTCATGGCTCAACTCTTTACAGATTTTGACGGTATTGCCTCCGGTTTGTTTGGTAATCATCATCCGGACACCTTCGCGGCTGTTGATCTTTTCATCCAGCGACAAGTCTTTCAGCGTGTCGCGGATGATTGCCACGTCTCGAACAAAAACTTTTTTTCCGGTCGGAGATCCGGAGATGACGATGTTGTTGATCTCGGCACTTTCCAAATATTCGCTGCGTACTTGCATGGAATATTGTTCTTTGTTGATTTTGATGGTACCGGAAGACATGTTGAGGTTGTTGGAGGCTACTGCATTGGATACTTGTTCCAGACTCAGTCCGTAAGCATCCAGTTTGGCTTGGTCCAATTCCACATAGACATAACGTTCCGGACTACCTGACAACGAAATGTTACCGATGCCGTCCACCATGTTCAATTGCGGAATGACGTCGTCGTTGAGGATTTTGTCCAATCCGGGGTAGCTCTCATCCGCGGTGATCGCATATTGGGCGATCGGCATGGAGCTGGAGCTGAATTTGAAGATGAGCGGGTTTGAGCAACCTTCCGGCAGGTTGTCCCGAACCATATCCAGAAACGATCGGATGTCGTTGATCACTTCATCCAGGTTCTGTCCCCATTCCATTTTCAGGGCGACCATGGACATGTTGTCGCGGGAGTTGGAGGTCATTTCCTTAAGTCCGTCCACGGAACTCAAGGTGTTTTCAATCATTTTGGTGACGTTGGTCTCAATCTCGGACGCGTTGGCACCCGGGTAAGTCGTCATCACGGTAACGTACGGAGGTTCCATTTCCGGAAACTGGTCAATCGGCAGTTGGGCCAGGGAGAACAACCCCAGAATGGCCACCGCTACGAAGATCAGAATCGTGGTTACCGGCTTGTTAATCGCGGTTTTGTAAATACTCATTATTCAACAACGTTTACAATGTTCAATTTAACACCATCTACCAGGCGGGCTTGTCCGGTTGTGATCATACGGTCGCCGGGCACGAGTTCTTCGCTGATGATTTCGATGCGGTCATCGTAGCGTTCACCCAGTTCGACGAAGATCCGTTTTGCTACGCCATCTCTTTCAATGAAGATGTAACGTTCGTTGGAGCCCAGCAGTTTCAGGACACCTTGGTAGGGAACCACCATTGCGTTGGATTTGCCGATGGCCATGGTGGTCCGTGCAAACATACCCGGACGCAGGAGGTTGGCGTTGTTGTTCAGTACAATACGGACTTGGAAAGTATGGGTGTTTGCATCCACGGTCGGGAAGACGGTTTCTACCTTTGCATCAAAGGTCTTGCCCGGATAAATATCGGTATGCAATTGCAGGGTCATGCCTTCCTTGATCATCGGGAAGTAGGTTTCCGGGACGTTGAGCAAGGCTTTGAGTTTGGCGATGTCGATCAAGGTCAAGATCGGTTGTCCGCCGTACAATTCGCCATCTTCGTAGTTTTTGCTGGCGATTACACCGGCAAAAGGAGCTTTTACGAATGTATTGGTTTCCAAAAAGTTCAATGACTTTTGGGTTTGATCATAACTCAGACGGACCTGATCGTAGGTTTGTTGGGAGAGGGCTCCGCTTTCGTACAGCGCTTTGGTGCGTTGCATTTCGGTTTCCAGGTTTGCAAAGGCCAGTTGGGTGTTGGTAAACTGGTTTTGGTCCATGCGTACGAGCATGTCCCCTTTCTTCACCTGATCGCCTTCTTTTACATAGATGTGCTCGATCAGACCGGTGAGTGAGGGAGCTACGTTCATGGTTTCGTAGGCGTTCAGGGTAGTGGACAATTCCAGTTGGCGGGCTATTTCCGTTTCTTTCAGGACGGTTGCCTCCACGCGTTCCACACGTTCTGCGGTTTGGGCTACTGTTTCGGTTTGTTGCGGTTGGCTTTTGCAACCGGTGGTCACTGCCACCGCAGTGGCCAGACCCAGCATGACAATCTTATTCATTTGGTTATCGCTTTATAAATTCAACAATTTTTCCAACTCAATGGTTGCTTTTACGTATTCCAGCAGACTCTTCACGTAGTTGCTTTGTGCGGTAATCAAGTTGGTGCTGGAGGTGGTCAAGTCCATGCTGGAAGCATGTCCGTACTCGTATTTTTTGGCGATGTTGTCAAAAACACGTTGGGTGACTTCCACATTTTGGGCTTGGTTCTGGAAATCCTCTTGAGCCGATACCAGGTTGTAGCAAAGCTGGCGGTGTTGGATTTCCATGGCGTCTTGGGTGTCCGCCAGGGTATTGAGTTGTTTTTCGTAGGTGCGTTTGGCAGATTGTACGGCACTGTAGCGGGATCCGCTGGAGAAGATCGGAACCGACAATGAGATACCGAGCAGGTTCGGAGGGGTCATGTTCATGGTCCTTTCGTCACTGAAGTATTTTCGGGTACTGTATTGGTGGAAGACACTGATAGAGGGTGCGTATGCCCATTGGGCCATGCGTACTTGCTTTTTGCTCATCTGGGTGTTTTCTTCCAGCAATTGCAGGGTGTAGTTCTTTTCCGGGAGGAAGTCTGCCGCCAACATACGTTTGGCTTCTTCTGTGTTCAGCAGGTCTTCCAGGTTTTGGGTCAGGACAATCTCGGTGTCCACGGGAATGCAGAGTTGGAGACGGAGTGCGTTGTACACCATTTCCAGGCTTCTTTTCGCTGCATTCAACCCGCTTTCCATGGTCGAAACCTGTACCAGCAGTTGGTCTGCATCCACTTGTTCCGCAGCTCCTACTTCGACTGCCTTTTGGGAGTAGGCATGCAGTTGGCGTAGGTTGTTCAGGTTTTCGGTGAGCAATTTGATGGTTTCCTCGGTCACCAACGTTGAAAAGTACAGGGTTTTTACCTGGCTGGTAATGTCCTGTTCCGAGATCTGGCGGTTGATTTCGGACATGCGGCTTGAAATATCGGTCAGTTGCAGGCCAATAATTTGAGCGGCGCTCAACGATACGGAGGTCGTCAGGCCCAACGATCCGTAGGCGGGCATGGCGATAGAGAGTCCTCCAAGGTCCATTTTGTAGCCAAAGAAGTTTTGGTAGTCCAAGGTTGCATTCACTTGGGGAAGGAAGGTGGCGATGGTTTTCCAGCGCTCGGCTTCTGCAATGCGAATGTCCAAGGCTGCATTCTGCAGGGAACGGTTGTGTTCCAGTGCATGGTTTTGTGCGTCCGCCAACGACAGTTCGATCGTTGATGAACCTCCCTGTGCGTAGGCATTCAGACCGATACCCATAACGGCCAGGAGGCTGAGAACAAAGATTTTTTTCATATAATTACAATTAATTTTGTGCTGAATTGGGGGTGTGCAATTGCACTCAATTATTATGCCAACAGCACAAGGTTGTCAGCAAGAACTTGCAAATGTAGTGACAATAAAGAAATTTTACGAAAACAAAGAGAATTCCATATCTTTGTACAAATATTTTAACGACTATGTACAACAATTTTCAAGCTTTTTTGCAAAACGAACTCCAAGAGATCGAAAATGCAGGTCTGTATAAGAACGAACGGATCATTACCTCTCCCCAACGTGCTGCTATCAAAGTAAATACCGGTGCAGACGTTTTGAACTTCTGTGCAAACAACTACCTCGGTTTGTCTGACAACAAGGAATTGATTGATGCCGCTAAGGAAGCTTTGGATACCCACGGCTATGGTATGTCCAGCGTACGTTTCATCTGCGGAACCCAAGATCTCCACAAACAGTTGGAAGCAAAGATTGCTGAATTCTTTGGTACGGAAGACACCATCTTGTATGCTGCCTGCTTTGATGCCAACGGTGGTGTGTTTGAACCCCTCTTTGGCGAAGAAGATGCCATCATTTCCGATGCATTGAACCATGCTTCCATCATCGACGGTGTACGTCTTTGCAAAGCGAAAAGATACCGTTATGCCAATGCCAACATGGAAGAGTTGGAAAATTGTCTGAAACTGGCTCAAGCCCAACGTCACCGCATCATTGTTACCGACGGTGTATTCTCCATGGACGGTAATGTGGCTCCGCTCGACCAAATCTATGCTTTGGCAGAAAAATACGATGCCATGGTCATGGTGGACGAATCACACTCAGCCGGTGTGGTAGGTCGTACGGGTCGTGGTACTACCGAAGAGTTCGACCTTCGTGGTAAAATTGAAATCATCACCGGAACCTTGGGTAAAGCCTTTGGTGGTGCGATCGGTGGATTCACAACCGGTAAGAAAGAAATCATTGCGATGTTGCGTCAACGCTCCCGTCCGTATTTGTTCTCCAACTCCATCCCTCCGATGGTGGCCGCAGCAGGTATCCGTATGTTTGACATGATGGCCCGCACTAATGAGCTTCAGGATAAATTGCACGAAAACACGGCTTACTTTGTAGAAAAGATGAAAGCTGCCGGTTTCGATATCAAACCCACCCAATCAGCGATTTGTGCCGTGATGTTGTACGATGCAAAATTGTCACAAGTGATGGCACAACGTATGTTGGAAGAAGGTATTTATGTTGTAGGTTTCTACTATCCGGTCGTGCCGAAGGATCAAGCTCGTATCCGTGTTCAAATTTCTGCCGGTCACGAACGCGAACACCTCGACAAATGTATCGCAGCCTTTACCAAAATCGGAAAGGAACTCGGCGTGATCAAGTAATAGTTCTAAATCCAATAGAATAGCCAAAAGGGAGATGACAGGGTCGTCTCCCTTTTTTCATCCCGTCACGCATCCCGGATCCCCATAAACAAGAAGAGGTTGGCGGATGGCCAACCTCTTACTATGGAATTTGAATGGAATTAGTCGTTCAAAGAGAAACGGAAGAAGCCAGTGATTTTCACTTCAGCGTCAACAGATTTCAAGTATTCAGCCACAGAGATCTTACCATCTTTAACGAAGGTTTGATCTTCGAGGGTTTGTTCTTTGAAGAATTTGTTCAATTTACCCAAGGCAATCTTTTCAACCATGTTTTCAGGTTTGCCTTCCAAACGGATTTGTTCGCGGTAAATTTCCATTTCCTTGTCAATCACTTCTTGCGGGCAATCGTTTTTGCTTACAGAAACCGGGTTCATTGCGGTAACTTGCATAGCGATTTCGCGACCTACTTGTGCATCAATGGTTTTGGTGAAACCTACGATGGTTGCAACTTTGCCGTTGGTGTGGATGTATTCAGCGATGTAAGGAGCTTCCAATTTTGCATAGAAGGGAATTGCGTGTTTTTCACCGCTCTTACCAGTTTGTTGGGTAATCGCTTCTTCAACGGTCATACCGTTCACAGCGACAGCCATCAAACCTTCCATGTCTGCCGGCATGTTTGCCAACGCTGCGTCAGCGATAGCATTTGCCAAGGCTTGGAATTCTTCATTTTTAGCTACGAAGTCAGTTTCGCAACCCAAGCAAGTCAAGATAGCTTGACCACCGTTTACTTTAGCGATTACTGCACCTTCGGTGGTTTCACGGTCAGCGCGTTTAGCGGCAACCAATTTACCTTTTTCGCGGATGATTTCTTGTGCTCTTTCAAAATCGCCGTCAGCTTCCACCAAGGCTTTTTTGCAGTCCATCATACCGGCACCGGTCATTTTGCGGAGTTTTGCAACGTCTGCTGCTTTAATTTCCATAATCGTAATCCTCCTAAAAATTAAGCTTCTTTAACTTCTTCAGCTACAGCGGGAGCTTCTTCAGCTGCGGGAGCTTCTTTGGCTGCACCTTTGCGGGGGCGCATTCTTTTGCCTGCAGGAGCTTGTTCAGCTTGTTCAGCAGCCACTTTGGCTTCTTTTTCTTTTTCGAGTCTACGTTCTTCAGAACCTTCGCGGATAGCTTCGCACAACACATCCATGATCAATGAAATGGATTTTGCAGCGTCGTCGTTAGCCGGAATCACGTAATCAATCGGGGTGGGATCGCAACAAGTATCAACCATCGCGATAACCGGAATATTCAAACGGTTTGCTTCTTTCACCGCGTTCATTTCTTTTTGAACGTCTACTACGAACAACGCAGCAGGAAGGCGGTTGAGGTCAGCGATAGAACCGAGGTTCTTTTGAAGTTTGGCTCTTTGACGGGTAACTTGCAAACGTTCGCGTTTAGCGAGGGTTTCGAAGGTACCGTCTTCGATCATTTTGTCGATCGTATTCATTTTCTTTACGGCCTTGCGGATGGTCGGGAAGTTGGTCAACATACCACCGGGCCATCTTTCAGTCACGTAAGGCATATTTACAGCAGCTGCACGTTCAGCAACGATGTCTTTAGCCTGTTTTTTCGTTGCTACGAAGAGGACTTTGCGGCCAGCCAAAGCCAATTGTTTCAAAGTATTTGCAGCCTCTTCAACTTTAACAACTGTCTTATGCAGGTCGATAATGTGAATACCGTTTTTCTCCATGAAGATATAGGGAGCCATTTTCGGATTCCATTTACGCTTCATGTGTCCAAAGTGTACACCTGCATCGAGTAAGTCTTGGAAATTTGTTCTAGGCATTGTTTTGTCTTTTTAATGTTTTGTACTCTCGTTGAGTTCTCTTTTTTTCAATTCCGGAATAGCGTCACGGTTCCCGGAATTTTCCGCAGCAGGACAAACTTCTGGGTAGCCAGTAGGGTCCCGAGGTTTTGTATCCTGACTGTGCTAATTTGTAAATCAGTGTTAAAATAATATTAACGTTTGCTGAATTGGAAGCGTCTGCGAGCGCCGGGACGACCGGGTTTCTTACGTTCAACCTCACGAGCATCGCGGGTCAAGAAACCGTTGGTCTTCAGGGTTGAGCGGTAAGCTTCTTTGTCGATTTCGCACAAAGCGCGAGAGATCGCCAAACGAAGTGCTTCAGCCTGTCCTTTGATTCCACCACCGTCCAAGTTCGCTTTGATGTCGAATTGGCCTGCAGTTTCAGTCACGTTGAGGGGTTGCATTACGATGTAACGGAGAGAATCTTCTTTGAAGTAATCTTCCAAAGTACGACCGTTGATGGTAATGTTACCCTTTCCGGCTTTGTTCACATAAACGCGAGCAACAGCTGATTTACGTCTTCCAAGGGCGTTAATTAATTCCATGCTCTGTTTAATTTTCTAATTATAAGTTAATGATTTTGGGTTGTTGTGCCTCGTGCGGGTGTTCTGAACCTGCATATACGTGCAAGTTGCGGAACAATTGTGCTCCGAGACGATTTTTGGGAAGCATTCCACGAACGGCTTCCATTACAACTGCGGTCGGTTTTCTTGAGAGGAGATCTTTCGGGGTTGCGAAACGTTGTCCTCCAGGATAGCCGGTGTGGCGGACGTAAACTTTGTCCGTCAGTTTCTTTCCGGTCAAGCGAACTTTTTCGGCGTTGATAATGATAACATTATCTCCGCAGTCAACGTGGGGAGTGTAGTTCGGTCTGTGTTTGCCGCGCAACATGATTGCAACACGGGCAGCCAGACGACCGAGCACCATGTTAGTAGCATCGATAACGACCCACTCCTTGGTAACTGTAGCTGAATTCGCCGACACTGTTTTGTAGCTTAAAGTGTCCACTGTCTTGATTTTTAAGTTAATACTAAAATTTTTTGTTGCGTCCCTCTAATTAAGGGGGTGCAAAGATAGACAAAATACTTTAAGTTACAAAAAATCACCCCCAGATTTGGGAGATACTGTCAAGAATCCTAATGACTTCCGCAGGATCGTTTTCGGTCACAAGACGGGTTCTGGTCTCTTTGAAATTGGGCAATCCTTTGAAGTAGGTGGCCAGGTGGCGCCGCATTTCCAGCAGGCCGACCCGGTCTCCTTTGACCTCGATGGATTTGTGAAAATGGGCCTTTGCCAGTTCTACCAGGTCGGTAACGGACATCGGAGGAAGTTCTTCCCCGGTGTTCAGAAAATGGCGGATTTCCCGGAAAATGGAAGGGTGTCCGAACGTGGCACGCCCAATCATGACCCCATCGACGCCATAGCGGTTGAACGCGTCGGCAGCTTGTTGTGGTGTGCTGATGTCTCCGTTACCGATGATGGGAATGTGCATGCGAGGATTGTTTTTCACGGCACCGATCAAGGTCCAGTCCGCTTCGCCTTTGTACATCTGGCAGCGGGTGCGGCCGTGGATGGTCAGGGCTGCGATCCCGACATCTTGCAGCCGTTCTGCCAGTTCGACAATGATTTTGGAGTCTTCGTCCCAGCCCAGTCGGGTTTTGACCGTTACGGGTAGTTGGACGGCCCGTACGACCTGGCGGGTGATTTCTACCAGTTTGTCGGGTTCGCGCATCATACCGGATCCGGCACCGCGACGGGCGATTTTATTGACCGGACAGCCAAAATTGATGTCAATCAAATCCGGTTTTGCCGCTTCAACCCGGATCGCCGCATCCACCATGGCTTCGGGGATGTGGCCGTATATCTGGATTCCGATCGGACGTTCGTAATCGTGGATGTTCAGTTTTTCCAGCGACTTGTGGGCATCGCGGATCAGTCCGTCTGAGGACACGAACTCCGTGTACATCATGTCGGCTCCATATTGTTTGCAGATGTAGCGGAACGAGGCGTCTGTTACGTCTTCCATTGGGGCCAGGAACAGGGGTTTGTCGGGGAGTTCAATGTGTGCGATGCGCATGGTTGTTGTGGTTTAATGATAGGAATTATCGGGATCCCTGAAGGTTCAGTTCGTGTAGTGGAGCCGAGTAGCACCGTCTTCTCATGTACGGGGATGACTCAAACCGGGAGAACAGGTTTTGTGAGGCAAAATTGTGCTCCAATTGGGGGTTGGTCACCATCCATTGTACTTTTTGTTTGATATAATTGGAATGAAGATAATTGAATATCAGTGCATTCAATCCTTTGTTCTGGTAGCGGGGATCGATGCCGATCATCAGCAGTTCTGCCAGTTTCCGTTGTCTTAATCCTTTCAGCAGGTGGATGAACCCAAAGGGGAAGAGACGTCCTTTTGCTTTCTGCATGGCTTTGGACAAGGAGGGAATGGTCATGGCGAAACCAACGACTTCGTCTTCCTGGTTCAGAACAATGGCCACAAAATCTTTGTGAACAAAGGGCAGGTATTGTTGGATGTAGGCATTAATCTGCTCATCATTGAGAAGTGAGTATTCGTACAGGACATGAAAACTGCGGTTCAACAGATCAAAAATGCCTTTGCCATATTTCCGGACTTCGCTTGAGGAGCGGGGATGAAGCATGCGGACGCCGACCTTTTCTTCGATGGTTTTGGCAAACCGCTGAGTGCGTTCGGAGACTTCTTCCGGCACTTTCATGATGCGTTGGGTCCAGTCTACATCTTTGGAGAAACCGAGCTGCTCCAAATGCTCTCCGTAGTAGGGATGGTTGTAGAGGGTGGTGATGGAGGGCAGATTTTCGAATCCGTCCACCAGCAGTCCTTCTTTGTCCATGTCGGAGAAGCCCAGGGGACCTTTGATGGTGGTCATTCCTTGTGAACGGCCCCAGTCGGCAACCGCCTGAATTAGGGTTTTGCTGATGCGGATATCGTCTTCCATGTCGTACCAGCCAAAGCGGACGGTATCTTCTCCCCAAGTTGCATTGGCCTTGTCGTTGATAATGCCGGCAATGCGGCCCACGGTCCGGTTGTCTTTCCGGACCAGAAAATAGACGGCCCGACAGTGCTGGAAGGCGGCATTTTTCAGAGGATCCAGGGTGGCATATTCATCGGCTGCCAGCGCAGGGACCCAGTTGGCGCAATTCTCGTATAGCCGGTTGGGGAAATCAATGAATTCCTTCAGCTCGCGCTTGTTGGAGACTTGGAGCAGGGTAAGAGACATCGTTTGTTTAGGTTTTAGTGCGGGCAAAGATAGTGAATCTTTACAAAATTGTTACCTTTGCTCATTGTTATGATCCCATTGACTGATATCCTGTTGTTGTTTCCGTACTACCTTTCCTTGAAGGTGCGGCACTTCCTTTATAATAGAGGTATTTGGAAGAGTAGAGCCTATCCGGTGCCGGTTGTTTCCGTGGGAAACATTACGGTGGGAGGGACGGGCAAGACTCCCCACATTGAGTGGTTGATCCGGATTTACGGAGAAAAGTATCGTCTTGCCGTGGTATCCCGAGGTTATGGCCGCAAAACAAAGGGCTATCGCGAGGTACAGTTGTCAGATGAAGCCCGTGCTGTGGGGGACGAGCCCTTGCAGATCAAACGGAAATATCCCCACATCCGCATGGTGGTGGATGCAGACCGGCGTCGGGCGATTGACACCTTGTTGGCGGAAGACGATTCGGTTCGTCCGCAGTTGATCCTTCTGGATGATGCTTTCCAGCACCGGGCCGTACTGCCACGCTATTCGGTGGTGCTGGTCAATCACAACCGGCCCTTGCACCGGGATCACCTCTTGCCTTTGGGCCGTTTGCGGGACCTGCCGGGAGAGATTCGTCGGGCGGATTGTGTGGTAGTGACCAAATACCCCGGATCAGCTATCTCGGATGAAGAAATTCAGCAGTGGCGATCGGACCTTCGGTTAAAGGAAACACAGCCCCTGTTCTTTTCCCGTTTTGTTTATGCCAAACCCCAGCCGGTTACCGATAAGGCGGATCTTCGCTATGTTTACTCTCCCCGGGCCTTTCTTTTTACGGGGATTGCAGACGACCGTCCTCTGGTGACCCATGTGCGAACCCATTATCAACTGTTGGGCCATCGTCGGTTCTCTGATCATCATGATTTTACGGTGTCAGAGTGGAAGAGTCTGGAACGCTGGATTGTCAAATCCCCGACCGCTGTGGTATTGACAACAGAAAAGGACGCCCGACGCATTCGTTGGTCAGACGTCCCTTTGAGTTTGCAGGAGCGGATGTTCTACATCCCCATTGAGGCGGAAATCATTGCTCCGTCCAGTGAGGCGGAATTTATTCGTGTCGCATCGCCTCTTCTACAGCTTCCGGAGTGTTAGGCAGGCGTTCGCTACCCAACAGACGACAACCGTCGTCGGTCAGCAAGATGTCATCTTCGATGCGGATACCTCCGAAATCGTAATAAGCTTCCAGACGGTCAAAGTTGATGAATTCGGCGTTGGTGCCTTCTTCTTTCCATTGTTCAATCAATGCAGGAATAAAATAGATACCCGGCTCTACGGTAACTACGTGGCCTTTTTCCAGCATCTTGCCCATACGCAAGGAGGCGAGACCGAATTGGGTAGAGCGTTTGTAGGTATCGTCGTATCCTACATAGTTTTCGCCCAAATCTTCCATGTCGTGTACATCCAATCCCATGTGGTGGCCCAAACCATGAGGCATGAACAGTGCATGGGCACCGGCAGCTACGGCTTCGTCCACATCGCCTTTCATCAAGCCCAGGTTCTTGAGGCCTTCGGTGAGCAGGCGGGCAACGCTCAGGTGAACTTGTGTGTAGGTGATGCCCGGTTTGGACAGGGCAATACCCAGGTTGTTCGCAGCGGAAACGATTTCGTAGATTTCGCGTTGGCGTTGGTTGAATTTGCCGGAAGAAGGCAGTGTCCGGGTGAAGTCAGATGCGTAGCAGGAGTTGATTTCGGCTCCGGCATCAATGACCAGCATGCGTCCCTCGGTCAGGACTTGGTGGTGCATGTGGTTGTGCAGGGTTTCACCGTTTTGGGACAGGATGATCGGGAATGAAGGGAAGTGGCCTTCGGCAGCGCAGATGCCTTCCATCATGCCGACCAGCTGCTGTTCGATCATGCCGAGACGGGCCATCTTCATGGCGGTCATGTGCATGGCATAACCCAGGTTGCAAGCTTGTTCGATTTCTTGGATTTCACAATCTTCTTTGATCAGACGCAGTTTGACGACGGCTTTGATGAATGCTTCGGATGCATTTTGTTTCAGGGCATCAAAGGGAATGTTCAACCAGCGGTTCAGTTGAATCTTGTTGTGGTTGCGGTACGGCGGCAGGTAGTGGATCTTTCTTCCTTGCTGGAGCGCCTTTGCCAGGTAGTTGTCCAATTCTTTCAGGGGTGCGCTCTTGCTGACGCCTACCGAGGCAGCCTTTTCGTTGACGAAAGGTTGGGGACCCATCCAGATGATGTCGTCCATGTCCACATCGTTGCCGAAAATGATTTCTTCTCCGCTCTCTACGTCGATGATGGCGGCAAAATCAGGATCCTGTAAACCGAAGAAATACAGGAAAGAACTGTCTTGACGGAATTTGTAGCAGTTGCTTACATAGTTGAGGGGGGCTTCGCTGTTTCCGAGGAAGAGCAGGATGCCGTTATCCATTTGTTCAATCAGTCGGGCTCGCCGGCTTTGGTAAATTTCTTTTGCAAACATTTTTCTATGGTTTTTGGCAAAAATAGGAAAAAAATGGAACAATTTTTACCTTTGTTGGACATAAAACAGAAAAGGATATGGATGTATTGCTCGATGTATTGGCCCTGTTGATGGGGATTGTCGGTTTGTTGGGTTGCTTTTTACCGGTGTTGCCGGGTCCTCCGTTGAGTTATGCAGGCTTGGTCCTGCTTTATTTTTGGGGCAATGACCCGGATGTGATGTCTGCGGGTGGCATGTGGGTCTGGCTCATTGTGGTAGTGGCGGTGACGGTGTTGGATTACCTCATCCCGGCCTATTATACGCGCAAGACCGGAGGGTCAAAGTCCGCTTCCCGGGCCTCGTTGGTCGGGATGCTGGTGGGGATCCCGTTTTTACCTCCGCTGGGCATGATTCTGGGGTCTTTTCTGGGAGCTTATCTGGCCGAACGTTTCCTGGAGCAAAAGTCTTCAGATGATTCTTTCCGGGCTGCTTGGGGCACATTTGTAGGGTTTTTGTTAGGCACTGGAGCAAAATTGATAATTTCAATTTTTTTGCTGTATTATATTATTTCCGGATTTTGATTTTTAGAAATAAATTTTGCAAATTTGCGTTCTAAGAATTGTTGGATATTATTCGGTTCAAAACCTAAATAATACGTTTTTTTATAAACCTAAAATCTTATTTATGTTCACTTCAGAAAGAATGAGAAAGTCATTGCGCAGCGCAATGCTTGTTCTCTGTTCCCTGCTTTTGGCAGTTGGAACCATCTCAGCACAGAACATTACCGTTAAGGGAACCGTTATTGACGGTGCAGGAGAGCCGGTTGTCGGTGCCTATGTTCTGGTGGAAGGAACCCAAGTCGGTACGATGGCCGATGAAAATGGTTCTTATTCCATTTCTGCTCCTGCAAATGGACGTTTGGTATTCTCCTTCATGGGTTACAGAGACCAAATCGTCGCAATCAACGGCCGTGCCGTTGTTGATGTAATTTTGGTGGAAGATGCTACGATGTTGGCTGACGCTGTTGTCGTAGGTTTCGGTACCCAAAAGAAAGAAAACTTGACCGGTGCGGTTACTTCCGTGAATGTGGAAGAAGCTTTGGTTGCCCGTCCTATCGCTGACGTAGGTCGTGGTTTGCAAGGTACTGCCCCTGGTTTGAGCGTTGTTGTTCCTTCAGGTGAAGTTGGTTCTGATCCCGTGATGCGTATCCGTGGTACCATCGGTTCCATCGAAGGTTCTTCTTCACCCCTGATTTTGTTGGACAACGTGGAAATTCCTTCCATCAACTTGGTGAACCCGAATGACATCGAGTCTGTTACCGTTTTGAAAGATGCTGCTTCAGCTTCTATCTACGGTGCTAAGGCTGCTTTCGGTGTGATCTTGTTGACCTCAAAGAAAGGTGCTAACGTAGACCGCGTGGATGTACAATATTCTGGTAACGTCGCTTTCCAAAATATCGCGAAAGATTACGAAATGGGTGATGTTGACGCTTTGCGTTATACTGTAGAAGCAGCAGAACGCGTAGGTACAACTACCCCTGTAGGTGCTTTCTGGTTGATCGACCGTGACGGTTACAACGCAGCCGTTGCATGGAAAGAAAAATACGGTAACAGCTTGGATCCTTACGCTCCGATGGTGTATGGCCGTGACTGGTATGCTCACCCGAGTAACCAAAACCAAAAGATTGGTGTTCGTACCTACAATCCCTATGATTATGTAGTACGCGAATGGGCTCCCACTCACAACCACAACATTTCTGTAAACGGTCGCTCAGGCAATACCACTTACAACATGTCTGTAGGTTACTTGGATCAAAGCGGTATGATGAAGACTGCTGACCACGATGACTATCGTCGTTGGAATGCATCTGCACGCATCAACTCCAAAATCAACCAATATTTGGATTTGCACGCTGGTTTGATTTATTCAAGAAGCCAAAAACGTTATGCTTACGCTACGAACTCAACTTCTGCCGATATTTGGTACTACCTCTATCGTTGGGGACCTACCTTCCCGTTGACGACTGCTGACGAAAACGGCAACCCGTTGCGTAACTTTACTTGCGAATCTGCTGCTGCAAACACAGCTACCCGCACTACCAACTACACCAGTGCAAATGCTGGTTTGACCATCACTCCGTTGAAAGACTGGACCATCGATTTGGATTACACCTTCTCTAACAACGAGTTTGTATACTTTGCTCCGGGTACCCGTTTCACCGGTGGCGATACTTGGGGAGCACCCCTTCCTCGCTACAATGCTGACGGTTCTCGCGCACAAGCAACCAACGAATGGTCTCAATTCAACGGTATGCCTGCTACGGTAGATGCTTACATGTTGAACTGCTACCAATACACTTCAAACGGTTCTAACCCGGACCACGTACGTCGTGAAGCCAGCGATGGTGCCCGTTCAACCTTGAACTTGACCACCAACTATGACTTGAACATCAACGATACGCATCACTTCCACTTCTTGGCAGGTATGAATGCTGTGAAATATGACTATGCATACAACTGGTCACAAATCACTACGTTGATCGACATCAACAATCCTCAATTCACCTTGTCTAACGGTACCCAAACTTCAGGTGGTAGCGAGTCTTGGGAATCTCAACTCGGTTTCTTCGGTCGTGTTAACTACGCTTTGAAAGACCGTTACTTGTTGGAAGCTAACATCCGTTACGACGGTTCATCCAAATTCCCGACCGACCTGCAATGGCGTTGGTATCCTTCTTTCTCCGCTGCTTGGCGTGTGATGGAAGAACCTTGGATGGCATTTGCAAAACAAGCTGTTAGCGCTTTGAAACTCCGTGCTAGCTGGGGTTCTATCGGTGACCAAACCGTTCCTTCAAGCTTGTATGTTCCGACCATGTCCCGCAGCGAATTGGCTTGGGTGATGAGTGGTGCTAAATTGGTTTACTACGGAACACCTGCTGCTGTATCTGATGCTATTACTTGGCAAGATATCGTAACCTTGGACTTTGGTGTGGACGCAAGCTTCTTTGCTGACGGTGCGTTGTCATTCACCTTTGACTGGTTCCAACGCGATACCGACAACATGTTGGTTCCGATGGAAGGCGTTTCTTACACCTTCGGTACTACTGCTCCGAAAGGAAACTTCGGTTCATTCCGTACCCGTGGTTGGGAATTGGCTGTTAACTACGGTCACCAATTCAGCAATGGTCTGACTTTGACCGTGGACGCAACCTTGGCGGATGCTTTGACCAAAGTGACTGCTTACGGTTCAACCAACTTGATCGATGAATACTACGTAGGTAAGACCATCGGTGAAATCTGGGGTTATGAAACTGACCGCCTCTATACCAAAGACGACTTCGTTTTGAACGAAAATGGTGATTACAACCTGATCAAAACCGAAGAAGATTATGAAGTATACGAAACCAAAGACGGTGTGACCCAAGGTTACTTGCAAAACTCTTCTTCTTTCAAATTCGGTGCTGGTGACGTGAAGTTCAAAGATTTGAACGGTGACGGTAAGATCGACGCTGGTAAAAGAAGCCTCAAAGATCATGGTGACTTGAAAGTGATCGGTAATACCACTCCTCGTTACGAATACAGCCTCCGTTTGGCTTTGGCATGGAAAGGTTTTGACTTCTCCGTATTCTTCCAAGGTGTCGGCAAACGTGAAATGTGGGCAGACTCTCCGCTCTCACAAGCCGGTTGGAACTCTTCAGATGGAGCTATGCCGCAAGCTATGGCAGGTGACTTCTGGATTGAAGGCGTGAACGAAGACGCATTCTGGCCTCGCGCATTCAACAACGGTGCTTCTGCAAGTATCAACAACATGCAGGTACAATCCCGCTACTTGTTGGATATGTCTTACTTGCGTCTGAAAAACTTGACCTTCGGTTATACTTTGCCTGAAAAGTTGACCAAGAAAGCCTTGTTGAACAAAGTACGCGTATACGTTGCATTGGAAAACTTCTTGACCTTCGACAACTTGAACGGTCTTCCTATCGATCCTGAAGCAATCGCTGGTTACTCTATGTTGAACACTACCGACTACAACAGTGGTCGTGTCGGCGTAGGTACTCCTGCCTTCAAAACTGCTTCATTCGGTCTCCAAATTAACTTCTAACGGGTAACAAGGATATGAAAAAATACTTTTTAACAATTGCATCGCTGGCTGTTTTGATGTTGGCCGGCTCTTGCTCCGGATTCTTGGATCGTCCGCAAAAATCTGCAATGGACAATTCCAACTATTGGACAAATGAGTCAAATGTTCGTTTGTTCGTAAACGGTGCGTACGCAAACTATTTCAATGGTTACAACACTGGTTGGGGTACTGCTTTCACTCCTTATCGTGGAGCAAACTTCAACGATGATATGACCCAAGCTAACAAACAAATTTCCTTCCAAGCTTCTGTGCCGGCTGATAACTGGTACCGTAACGAAGGTGTGAACTGGTTGTCACAAACCGGTGCTGCTCCCTGGAACTTTGGTTGGGTTCGTAAATGGAATACGTTGATCGAACGTTTGGACATGATGAAAGAAAACGGTTACTTGGCTGATGAAGCATACAACCACTGGATGGGTATTGCCCGTTTCTTCCGTGGTTACGAATATGCTAGCCTTGTACAATCTTTCGGTGATGTTCCTTACTATGACAAAGTGGTTTCTGATACCGATATCGAAGGTCAATACAAACCCCGTGATCCCCGTACCTTGGTGATGGACAAAGTATACGATGACTTTGACTATGCTATGGACAACATCCGCCTGGACGACGGTGCCAGCTATGTAAACCGTTACATGGCCGCTGCGATGATCTCTCGCGCAATGTTGTTTGAAGGTAGCTGGTATACTTTCCACGAAGGTGTTGGTGATGCTGAACGTGCTGCGAAGTACTTGGCAATGGCTGAAGAAGCTGCCAAATTCGTGATGGATTCTGGTAAATATGCTTTCACCGTTGACTTCCGCTCTTTGTTCGGATCATTCTCTAACCCGGGTGGTGAAGTGATTATGTACCGTGAGTACAGCGATGCGTTGGCAGTTCGTCACTGTATTGCTTCTTACTCAAACTTGACTGAAAGCCAAGGTCCTGCTGCGAACCTCGCCTTGATCAAATCTTTCATCTCAAACAACGGTAAGACCTGGAACGAAAACAACGATGAAAACTTTGATTTGTCACACTTGGTAGTTGACCGTGACCCTCGTTTCGAAGCCTCTTTCTGGCATGAAGCAAACTCTTCTTCAGCAACCTTGTTGTACACTTGCAAATTCATCGACCGCGTGGGTGTAACTTACTACGGTGGTGCTTACCCTGCAAAATACGGTTCCAACACCAATACCAACGGTTATCCTTGCTTGCGTTTGGCAGAAGTTGTTTTGAACTGGATTGAAGCAAAACAAATCCTGGCTGAAAACTACAGTGGAGCAGCTGTAACCCAAGAAGACTTGAACGTTTCTATCAATGCGATCCGTACTCGTCCCTTGGATGCTGAAGCACAAGCGAAAGGTGTGAAACAAACCGCAGCTTTGCAACTCAACAGCCTTCCGAACGACCCCAGCCGCGATGCTGACGTTTCTCCGTTGATGTGGGAAATCCGTCGTGAACGTCGTATGGAATTCGTATTCGAAAACTACCGTCTCCTCGACTTGCGTCGTTGGCATAAATTGGACTACATGGATGGTGACAAGAACCCTGACTTGTTGTTGGGTGCTTGGGTTGACTTGAACACAACCAATTTGGATGGTGTTACCACCAAATTCGACCTCCTTACCGAAGCCAATGCAGGCCAAATCTTTGTACAAAAGTTGGATGGTACTGTTGTTGAATTTGATGGTACCAACAAGGCTGACATGGTAGGTTTCTACTTGCCTCGTGGCGTACAAAACCGTGCTGTTGTAGCTGCTGAAAAGCACTACCTGGCTCCGATTTGTACAGACGTAATTGACTCATATTCGAGCAAGAATGCAACCAATCCCAATATTGCTATTATCGAGCAAAACCCGGGTTGGTAGTCCAAGCAATCATCTTTTGAATGCATAAATAAGGGAGGCTGGTCCATTGGATCAGCCTCTTTTACTTTTCGTGGACGGAGGTTGACAATGGAATGTATTTTGAGTATCTTTGTGAAAACTAATAAACAAGACCCATGAGAAATATTCTAGTATTATTCGCAGTTATGATGATGACGATGGCCTGCAATCAGGGCGAGGAAACGGTACTCACGGAACCGCCGATTACAAAACCGAACATTCATGTGGTGGATGGTCAGTTTACTCCGGAAATCATGCACCAATTGGGTAAGGTTTCCGATCCTCAACTTTCACCCGACGGCACGAAGATTTTGTACGGAGTTGCCTATACGGACATCAAGGCGAACAAAAGCCAACGCCACCTTTTTATGATGAATGTGGACGGAAGCGACAATAAGAAAATCACGGCTCAAAATACCAGTCTGAGCAATGCACGCTGGTACAAGGACGGGGAATACATTCTTTTCCTGATGAAAGGTCAATTGCATTCCATGAAAGCCAATGGCGCCGGGATCATTCACCAGGTCAGCCATGTGGAAAACGGGATCGCTGGTTTTGAACTTTCTCCGGATCACAGCCAGATCTACTACATCAGCGAAATCCGTTCCGCTGAAAAGCCGACCGACCGTTATCCGGATCTTCCCAAGTCTTCCGGACGCATCATTACCGATCTGATGTACCGTCACTGGGATCATTTTGTAGAATACATCCCGAGAACCTATGTTGCGGACTTGAATAGCCGCCATGTCTTTCACGGGGGCAATGCGTTGACCGGGGATAAGGATTTGTTGGGGGATGAGCCCTATGAATTGCCGACCTTGCCTTTTGGCGGTACCGAGCAATTGAGTTGGTCTCCCGATGGGAAAACCATCGCCTATGCCTGCCGCAAGGTGACGGGAAAAGACTATGCATTTTCTACCAATACCGACATCTATCTCTATGACCTGAAAACCGGTGCTGTGAAAAACATCACCGAAGGCAATATGGGTTATGATACCGATCCCCGTTTCTCTCCCAACGGCCGTTATGTGGCTTGGATCAGCATGGAACGTGGTGGTTTTGAGGCAGACAAGCAGCGTTTGTTTGTGATGGATTTGAAAACCGGCGTCAAGACGGAACTCTCAAGCAATTATGCATACAATGTCCAAAGTCCGGTATGGAAAGCAGACAGCCAGGGCTTGTATTTCACTTCGCTGGTGAATGCCTTGCAAGGTGTTTTTGAGACTGATCTGACGGGCAATATCCGTCGTATCACCTCGGACAAGGCCTGGTATGATTTCGGGGGAGTTGCCATGGCAGCGAACGGACGTCTGATATCCACCTATATGTCCATGAATGCTCCGGCAGAGATTGTTTCTATTGATCCGGTTTCCGGTGATTTTGAGGCGTTGACGCATGAGAATGATGCCGTTTTGGCGCAGCTCAAGGAGACTCCGATGGAAGAACGTTGGATTACAACGACCGATAACAAGAAAATGCATACCTGGGTCGTTTATCCTACCGATTTTGATCCCAACAAGCAGTATCCGGCGTTATTGTTCTGTACCGGAGGCCCTCAAGGAACCATCAGCCAGGGTTGGTCCACCCGTTGGAACCCCCGTTTGATGGCGGCCCAAGGTTACATTGTGATTCTGCCGAATCGTCGCGGTACAACAGCCTTTGGCCAAGAATGGTGTGACCAGATTTCCGGTGATTATATGGGACAAAACATGCAGGATTACCTGTCTGCGGTGAAGGATTTGAAGAAGGAAAAGTTTGTGGGCAAGGTGGGTGCTGCCGGAGCCAGCTACGGTGGATTTTCTATCTATTACCTGGCGGGTATCCACAAGGGCATGTTCTCAGCCTTCCTTTCACACGCCGGTATCTTCAATCAGGAACAAATGTACCTGATGACCGAAGAATTGTGGTTCCCGACTTGGGACAATGGTGGCGCACCGTGGGATAACAATCCCGTAGCCCGTCGTCACTATGCCAACTCAGCGCATAAGTTGATTAAAAATTGGGATACCCCGATCATGGTCACCCATGGAGAAATGGACTACCGTGTTCCTGTAGAACAAGGTATGGCGGCTTTCAATGCGGCACAAATGATGGGCGTTCCTTCAGAAATGCTGCTTTTCCCGGAAGAAAATCACTGGATCCTGAAGCCTCAGAACTCCATTCACTGGCACCGGGCTTTCTTCGCCTGGTTTGACAAGTGGTTGAAGACGGAGTAATTGAGCAGGGCATACAGACCACAGACCAACATCATCAGGGCTTGGCTTTCGTGCGAAATGGTGGCAAAGATGACGCCAGACGTTTGCGGAATGCTGTAGAGCGTTGTCAAGGCCAAGCTGATGATGAAGTGGTAGGCTCCAATGCCTCCTTGAACCGGGACAATCCATCCCAAACTGCCGACAACCATCAGAAACAAGGCATCCACGCCGTTGAGGTGATGGATTGCGGGAAATGCCAGAATGGTGCAGTAGCTCATCAGCCAGTATCCTGACCAGATCAGGAGGGTGTAGGCGAAGAAACGTCCTTTCTGGGGCATCCGAAAGCCTGCAACCAAGCCCTCCCAGAGCCCTTTTCCGATGGAGAAGATTTTGTTGAAGAATTTGTGGCGGGAGAGTCGTTCGCGGTAATGGATCAGGAGCCAGAGTCCGGTCAGACCGATCAGCAGGAGCAAACCCAACAACCAGAAGAGATTGAACGGTAGGCAATCCCGTAAGGGGTTGCCTATTTGTTCCATAACAAACGTGCCAAACTCCTTCCAGCGGAGCAAGAGTACCCCCAACAGGATGATGGCATAGCAGAGCAAATCAAGACTTCGTTCCAGGACGACGGTTCCGAGCACCGATTCGTACGGTGCTTTTTTGCTGGCAGAAATGACACCACAGCGGGCAAATTCTCCGGCGCGCGGGAGTGCAAAGTTAGCGAGGTAACCGATGGCGATGCCGTTGAAGCTTTCGCGGCGTGTGATGGTCGGGTTGAGGGGAAGCATCAGAATTCTCCATCGGAGAGCCCTGAGTAGGATGGGAAGGGCACTGAGCAAGGTGGTGATGGCGACCCAATGGAAATTGCAGGTGCGGATGCCATTGACCAGATCCTCCCATTTTACGCCACGGAAGGCAAAGTATAACAAAATGCCGGCCAGGGCCAGCATTGCTATCCACATCAGTGCGGAACGTAGGGTGACTTTAGTGTAGCCGGTTCCCATCCGATTACGGGATCATCCGGTTGGTTGTGGAGTCAGGGAACACCAGGGAGGGTTTGAAGGTTTGGGCTTCTTCCGGGGTCATCCAGGCAAAGGCCATGATGATGACCAGGTCTCCTTCGCTGAACAGGTGGGCGGCCGCACCGTTGATGCCGATTTTCCCGCTTTGGCGTTCGCCGGGGATCACGTAGGTTTCAATGCGGTTGCCGTTGGTGATGTTGACCACGGCCACCTTTTCTCCTTCGTAAAGGTTGGCGGCTTCCATCAGGTCGCGGTCG
The DNA here is from genome assembly GCA_045638645.1 of Bacteroidales bacterium. Taxonomy (GTDB): domain Bacteria; phylum Bacteroidota; class Bacteroidia; order Bacteroidales; family UBA932; genus JAGCJX01. The sequence goes on along the minus strand of JAZUBU010000005.1, from coordinate 105,419 downwards.
ATGGTGATGCTTCCGATGTAGTTGAGGTTGGCTTCGGTAACGGTAACGCGATGGATTTTTGACTTGACTATTTCGAGATACATGATCTTTCTTGGGTTTGGTTTTACTTCAATTTGATGTTGTCAATCAGTCGGACCGGATGGGCAAAGATAGCACATCCCAATTGGATTTCTGCAGCATCGTCCCAATTCTCAACCGGTTCCAGGGTACGGGCATTGAAGATTTCAATGTACTCGGTTTCGAGTTCCGGGTTGGCATTGATGGCTTCGGTGATGCGTTCGACCGTTTCTGCGGGAGAACATTCGTTCATCCAGGTCCGGGCTTGGCAGATGCAACGGTAGATATGAGGGGCTGCTTCCCGTTGGCTGGCGGTCAGCAGGGTGTTTCGGGAGCTCAGGGCCAGACCGTCTTCGGCACGCGCAATGGGACAACCGATGATTTCTACCGGCAGGTGAAGGTCTTCGGTTACAAAACGGAGAATGGCCAGTTGTTGGAAATCTTTCTCACCGAAGTAGGCGCGGGTCGGACGAACCAGGTCAAACAGACGGGTAACCACTTGGGCAACTCCGTTGAAGTGTCCCGGTCGGCGCGGTCCTTCCCCGAAACGGTCCAGACCTCCCAAGTGGAAGATGCGTTGGTCCGGTTCCGGATAAATGTCGATGACTTGAGGAGCAAACACGATGTCCACACCTGCTGGTTCTACCAGCGCACAGTCTGCTTCCAGGGTTCTGGGGTAGGTGGCCAGGTCGTTGGGGTTGTTGAATTGAGTCGGGTTGACAAAAATCGAAATGATGGTCGATGTGTTTTCTGCCACGCAGCGGCGGATCAGGGACAAGTGTCCTTCGTGCAATGCCCCCATTGTAGGAACAAAGCCAATATTGCTCTTGTTGGGGAGCGCTTCGTAAGCTGCTTGAAACTCAGCCAGGGATTTAGCAACAATCATAGTACAAAATAATGACGCAAACTTACAACATTTGTTCTATATTCGCACGATTTTCAAACAATTTATCAAAGAATACCGAAGCGTATGAAATCTATTCTTGGAATTGGCAATGCTTTGACCGATATCCTGGCGGTGTTGCCCGATGACTCTTGGTTGGACCGTTTCCATTTGCCGAAAGGAAGTATGCAGCATGTGGATCAGGAAACGGGGGATAAAATCTGGCAGGAACTGAAACCGATGGGTGTGCAGTATGTGGCAGGAGGATCTGCGGCGAACGCCCTGACCGGCGCGGCTGTTTTTGGGATGCGGACCGGTTTCATTGGCAAGATTGGAGACGACGAATTGGGTGCCTTGTATAAGACGGATCTGGAACGGAATGGGATTGCGACCCGGTTGTTGCACGGGAAAGCCTCTTCCGGTCGTGCCATGGTCTTCATCACCCCTCCGAATGGGGAACGGACTTTTGCGGTGTATTTGGGCGCTGCGGTCGAATTGGGTCCCGAGGACTTGAAAGCCGAATTCTTTGAAGGGTATGACTACTTTCATATTGAAGGATTTTTGGTACAAAACCAGCAATTGTTGCGTCGTGCAGTGGAGTTGGCGAAGGCGGCGGGACTATTCATCTCGCTGGACCTGGCCTCCTACAATGTGGTGGAATCCAACAAAGTGTTCCTGCACGATATTGTGGAGCAATATGTAGACTTGGTTTTTGCCAATGAGACGGAGGCCCAAGCGTTTACCGGTCTTTCTCCCCGGGAAGCACTGGATGAGATTGCGAAGTTGTGCCAGGTGGCGGTGGTCAAGGTCGGCAAGGAGGGTTCGATGGTGCGTAGTGGGGACGAGTTCTACTGCATTCCGGCCTGGCCGGCGCAAACCGTGGATGCGACGGGTGCCGGGGATTTGTATGCAGCCGGTTTTTTGTATGCCCATGCCGAAGGAATGCCCCTGCGAGTTTGCGGGGAAGTGGGATCCATCATTGCTGCCAAGGTGGTGGAGGTGGTCGGTCCAAAAATTGACATTCCTCGCTGGAAGGCAGCCAAACAGGAAATTCGGGAATTGATGTTGCGTAGTACAGGCAGCGAGTCCATATAAAATAAAAACGGGCAAACGCCCGTTTTTTTCTTACCGGAACAGTCCGAAGAGTTGCGCGTCGATACGGTCAATGACGTGACTCAGATCTTCTGGACGGTTTTCGAATTTGATTTCGTCTGCGTTGATGATGAGCAGTTCTCCGTCGTAGGTCTGAATCCATTCTTCGTACCGTTCGTTCAGTCCTTGCAGGTAGTCGATGCGGATGCTGCTCTCGTATTCGCGGCCCCGTTTCTGAATCTGTGCGACCAGGTTGGGAATCGAGGATCGCAGGTAGATGAGCAGATCCGGTTTCTTGACCAGGGAAATCATCAGGTTGAACAGCGTGTTGTAGTTTTCAAAATCCCGGTCATCCATTTGTCCCATGCTGTGGAGGTTGGGGGCAAAGATGCGGGCATCTTCGTAGATGGTACGGTCCTGGATGATGGGGTGGTCCTGCTGGTGAATCTTGACGATGTCCTCAAAGCGTTTGTTGAGGAAGTAGATTTGGGTATTGAAAGACCAGCGTTTCATATCCTGGTAGAAGTCGGACAGGTACGGATTGTGGTCCACGGATTCGTAGTGGGGTTCCCAGCCATAATGGGCTGCCAAAAGGCGGGTGAGCGTGGTTTTTCCGCTGCCGATGTTTCCTGCGATGGCGATGTGCATAATTCTATTTTTGAGCGATGTTTTCAGATGGACAAAATTAGAAATTTATTTCGATCCTTTGTATATTTGCCTTATGATACAGATTAAGACTTTTTATTTCAATGACCTTCGTACCTGTTGTTATCTGTTGTGGGACGAGACGAAGGAATGCATCATCGTCGATCCGGGTTGTTTCTCGGAGAGCGAAAAGAACCGGTTGGTAAAGTTTGTTCAGGAAAACGGTTTGAATCCGGTGAAGTTGGTCAATACGCATGGACATTTTGACCATGTGATGGGCAATGTGTTTGTGAGTGGCCAGTGGAACCTTGAAACCTGGATGAACCGCAACGATATTCCCCAGTTGGCCCGTACGGCTACGTACGGCAATTATTTTGGCTATGAGATTCCTCAACCGAGTGAGGAGGTCCATTCGTTGGAAGATGGTGACCGTCTGACATTCGGAAATACTTCGTTGGAAGTTCGTCACACACCCGGCCACTCCCGTGGGGGCATCGTGCTGTACAGCGAGGAAGGCCAGTTTGTGCTGGTGGGAGACTCGTTGTTCGCCGGCAGCATCGGTCGTACGGATTTGCCGGGAGGAGATTTTGACGAGCTGATGGAAAGTCTTCGGACCAAGGTGCTGGTGCTGCCTCCGGATACGACGGTCTATCCCGGACACGGTCCTTCGACCACCATCGCGGCCGAATTGTCCACCAATCCTTTCCTGACGGATTCAAAACCCCAAATCTGGCAGCAATAATCGCTTGACCATGCACGACGAAAACGCATACATCGAGATCGTCCGGGCTAGTGTCCACAATCTGAAGGACATCAGCTTGCGTATTCCGCGCAACCGCCTTGTCGTGGTGACGGGGTTGAGTGGTAGCGGAAAGTCTTCGTTGGCCTTTGATACGATTTTTGCGGAGGCCCAACGCCGGTATGTGGACACGTTGTCTGCTTATGCCAAGCAGTTCATTGGCGTGTTGGAGCGGCCAAAGATTGAGCGCATCAGTGGCTTGAGTCCGACCATCGCCATCGAGCAGAAGAGTACCAACCGGAACCCGCGTTCCACGGTGGGTACCATCACGGAGATTTCTGACTTTCTGCGTCTGTTGTATGCCCGGGCAGCGGAGGCCTATTCTCCAGTGACGGGGAAGAAGATGGAGCGGTACACGGATCAGCAGATTCAGCAACTGATTTTGGATCGCTACGAAGGTCGCAAATGCATTGTGCTTGCTCCGTTGGTGGTGGGCCGCAAAGGGCATTACCGGGAATTGTTCGCTTCGTTCATCAAGAAGGGTTTCTCACAAGTGCGTCTGGATGGGGAACTCCGCTACCTGGAGGAACTCTCGGCCGGCGTGGACCGTTACAAGACCCACTTTATTGAGCTGGTCATCGACAAGTTGGTGCCTCGCAGGGAGGATGAGAACCGGATCCGTACGGCCGTCCGTTCGGCTTTGGGCTATGGCAAGGGGTCGTTGGCCCTCTGGGAGCCCGATCAACAGCAGCTGCAGCATTTCAGCAAGTATTTCATCTGCCCGGAGAGTGGCATTTCGCTGCCCGAGCCGGCTCCGCATACGTTTTCGTTCAATTCACCGCAGGGAGCCTGCCCGCACTGTAAAGGGCTCGGAGTGGTGTCCAGTGTGGATCGGGGAAAAATCATCCCGGATCCGTCTTTGTCCATTGCGGAAGGAGGAATCCTTCCCTTTGGGGAACGTCGCGACAACCTGACTTTCCGCTTGTTAGAGAGTGTGGCCCGTAAGTACAAGTTTTCGTTGAACGACCCGATTGATTCCTTGTCCGAGGAGGTGATGAACCTTCTGTTCTACGGTTCGGAAGAACTCTTCCGGGTTGAATCCATGAGTGGGGTAATGGACATGGTTACGTTCAAGGGGTTGGCTACCCGGCTGGAGCAAGCCGAAGGGGACAGCGATGAGCTTTCGGAGAAGAAGATCCAGTTTGTGGAAGAACAAGTTTGTCCGGAGTGTCATGGAAGCCGTTTGTCCAAGGAATCCTTGTATTTCAAGGTGGACGGGATGAACATTGCCGAAGTCTCGGATTTGGACATCATTGAACTTCAAAAATGGGTAAAAGCCTTGCCGGCCCGTTTGAACGAGCGGCAAAGGAGGATTGCCGGAGACATTCTGAAAGAGTTGAACGACCGCATCGGTTTCCTGATCGATGTGGGCCTGGGTTATCTTTCGCTGAGCCGCTCGACCCGTTCGTTGAGTGGGGGCGAGAGTCAACGCATCCGTCTAGCTACACAGATCGGTTCCAAGCTGGTGAATGTGCTCTATATCCTGGATGAACCCAGTATCGGCTTGCACCAGTCGGATAACCGCAAGCTCATTCATTCCTTGCAGCAGTTGCGGGATGAGGGCAATACCGTCATGGTCGTGGAACACGACGAGGAGATGATGATGAGTGCCGACTGGCTGGTGGACTTGGGTCCGGGAGCGGGTGTGCATGGGGGAGAAGTGCTGTTCAATGGCAAACCCACACCGGAATTTTTGGCCAAGCTGGCGAAGATTCCTGTACCGAAGATACGCAGACCCGGTAATGGCCAGTGGTTGGAATTGCTGGGTGCCTGTGGTAACAACCTGCGGAATGTGGACCTGCGTCTGCCTTTGGGTTGTATGATTGGAATCAGTGGGGTGAGTGGCAGTGGAAAGTCCAGTCTGATCAACGAGACCCTGATGCCGATTTTGAGCAATCATTTTTACCGTTCGAAATATACGCCGTTGCCCTACCGGGAGTTGGTCAACATCGAGGCGATCGACAAGTTGGTTCAGATTGACCAGTCGCCCATCGGCCGTTCTCCGCGCAGCAACCCGGCGACCTATACCAATGTCTTTACCGATATCCGGAAGCTCTTTGAGGAAACCCCCGATGCAAAGGTCCGGGGCTTCAAGGCCAACCGTTTCTCTTTCAATGTGAAGGGAGGACGTTGCGAGGCTTGTAAAGGGGCTGGAGAAGAGGTGATTGAGATGAACTTCCTGCCTTCGGTGCATGTGACCTGCAAGACCTGCAACGGGAAACGTTACAAACGGGATACCCTGGCGGTGCGCTATAAGGGAAAGACCATCAGTGATGTGCTGGAAATGACCATTTCGGAAGCAGTGACCTTTTTTGCGGCCGTTCCGTCCATTGTGCAACGCTTGCAGACCCTGGAAGATGTGGGTTTGGGCTATGTCCGGTTGGGACAGTCCTCCCTGACCTTGAGTGGTGGAGAAAACCAACGGGTGAAACTGGCTGCAGAACTTTCCAAGCGCAGCACGGGCAAGTCGTTGTTCTTGTTGGATGAACCGACGACGGGATTGCATACCCGGGACATTGCTGTTTTGTTGAGGGTTCTGGACCGGATTGTGGAACAGGGCAATACCGTTGTCATCATTGAACACAACCTGGATGTGCTCAAGACCGTGGATTATTTGATTGATATGGGGCCTGGAGGAGGCCGTAGCGGAGGTCGCATTCTGGCGCAGGGAACACCGGAGGCGGTCGCTTACCATCCGGATTCCGTAACGGGCCAATATTTGAAAGAGAAATTAGTTGAAGCATCTTAACGAACAACGACCATGAAAGAAAGCTTTGCTGTGTATTGCGAGAACACCGGTATGACCTACGAATGTCAGCCAGGGACTTCTTTGATTGAACTCATGCATCGGATCAGTCCTCAGATGCGCTAGCCGGTGGTGGCTGCTCTGGTGGACAACCAGCTGAAAGAATTGGGCCACCGGTTATACCAGTCATGCTCTTTCCGCTTCGTGGACATGGGACATCCTGACGGTCGCAGAACCTATTGCCGTACCCTTTCTTTCTTGTTGCAGAAGGCGGTGGCGGATGTGTTCCCGCAACTGCAGCTGGTCTTGGAATACAACCTGCCCAATGGCATCTATGGTGAGTTGCGCGAGGACTCTCGCTCCCGGACGCCTTTTATCCTGGAGCCGGAGCAGTTCGTTACATTGGAAACCCGGATGCGCGAGATCATTGCGGAGGATGTGTTGATCCGTAAGACCAAGATGCCTGCTCAAGAGGCTTCTGCGTTGTTCCGTCAGCAAGGGAAATATCAGAAAGCTGCGTTGGTGGAGAATCTTGACCGGCATTTTGTATCCATGTATTACCTTGAAGACTATCCGGATACGTTTTATGGTCCGTTGTTGTACTCAACCGGAGCGGTGTATTATTTTGAGCTGATTCCTTTTAGCCGAGGCTTCTGTTTGCAGTCCCCCAATTATGCAACGCCGGACTGTCCGGTGCAGGAGGTGTACCAGGACAAGTTGGCGGAGGCTTTTGCGGAAAGTGCCGAGTGGTATTCGATTTTGGGGGCAGACAGCATTGCTCAAGTCAATGAAATCATCCGTCAGGGCAAGGCAAAGGAGCTGATTCAGATGATGGAAACTTTGCACGAACGCAAGTACGCCTCTATTGTTGATCAGATTGTGGCCCGGCGGGACCGTATCAAGCTGATTTTGATTTCGGGTCCTTCCAGCAGTGGCAAGACCACAAGTTCCAAGCGCATTGCGTTGCAATGCCGGGTAAGGGGCTTGAATCCGGTGGTGATTGCCATGGATGATTATTTTGTGGATCGGGAGCAGACCCCTTTGGATGAGCAAGGTGAGTACGATTTTGAGTCGTTGTATGCCCTGGATCTGCCGTTCTTGAACCAGCAGTTGAATCAGTTGTTTGCAGGAGAGGAAGTGGAGCTGCCGACGTTTGATTTCAAAAAAGGACGTCGCACCTTCAAAGGACACCGGATCCAGTTGGCTGCGGGCGATGTCCTGATCATGGAGGGTATTCATGCCTTGAATCCGAATCTCTTGCAAGAAGTGGATCCGGACCGGATTTTCCGGGTGTATGTTTCTGCGCTGACACCTTTGTCTTTGGATGAGAACAATTTGATTTCGACATCCGATAACCGGATGTTGCGAAGGATGGTCCGCGATGATGCCACTCGCGGCGTTGTTCCCGCGGAGACCATTCTCCGATGGCCGAGTGTGCGTCGGGGAGAGGAGAAGAATATCTTCCCGTACCAGGAGAATGCAGATGTCTTCTTCAACTCATCGTTGATTTTTGAATTGCCCTTGTTGCGGTATTATGCAGAGCCCTTGCTTTCGCGCATACCTGCCACCTCACCGGCCTTTGCGGAATGTGTACGTTTGCGGAAATTCCTGTCGTTGATTCTTCCATTGACTCCGGCAGAAATCGCCAGCATTCCTCCTACCTCTCTCTTGCGGGAGTTCATCGGGGGCAGTTCCTTTGAGTACTAGGGATTCTGTCAGTCGTTCAGTTCCAGCCAGCGGAGTTCTTTCTCATCCAACAAGTTGAGGATTTCTCCGATGCGAACCGATGCGCGGTTCAGATCGTCACCGGATAGTGTTCCGTTGGACAGTCGGGTTTCCAAGTCGGTTTTTTCCTGTTCCAGGTCGGCCAGGTCTTTCTCCAGTTGTTCCAGTTCTTTCTGTTCCTTGTACGAGAGTTTTTTCTTTTTGGGAGGCTGTTGGGAAGCGGTATCCGGGGCGGATACCTTCGCATTCTTTGCTTTTTTTTCTGCGGCGATGCGTTCGGCATTGCGTTGTTCGGCCTGGCGGTCCAATACGTATTGGCGGTAGCCGGAGTAGGTGCCGACAAAGTCTTTGATGCGGCCGTTGCCTTCAAAAATAAACAGGTGGTCGGCCAGTTTGTCCAGGAAGAAACGGTCGTGGGAGACAACGAGCAGGGAACCCGGAAAATCTTTGAGGTATTCTTCCAGTACGTTGAGGGTCATGATGTCCAGGTCGTTGGTTGGCTCGTCAAGGATGAGGAAGTTGGGACTTCTCATCAGAATGGTGAGCAGGTAGAGGCGTCGTTTCTCCCCTCCGCTGAGTTTCTCAACTTTGGTGTAGTGGGACGAAGGAGGGAAAAGGAATCGGTTCAGGAAGGAAGATGCCGTGACGGTCTTGCCGTCTGAGAGGGTGACGGTCTCGGCGATGTCCCGAACGATGTCGATGACGGTTTGTTCCGGATTGAACGAAATGCCCTCTTGCCGGTAATAGCCGATGTTGAGGGTGGTTCCCCGTTCGATTTCTCCGGACGTGGCCTCCAGGTTGCCGACCAGCAGGTTGAGGAAGGTACTCTTACCAACCCCATTTTTGCCGACCAGTCCCACTTTTTCTCCCGGGGCGAAGTTGTAGGTAAAGTCTTCCACACCCACAAAATCTTCCCAACGGTAGTGCAGGTGCCGGCAATGGATGATTTTCTTGCCCAGTCGGGACATGCCGGCCTGGATTTCCAGGTTTTGTTCCTGGATGCGTTGGGAGGCCCGTTCCTGCAGGTCGTAAAAGGCGTCGATGCGGTATTTGGCTTTGGTGCCTCGTGCGCAGGGCATGCGGCGCATCCAGTCCAGTTCGGTGCGCAGCAGGTTGCGCGCCTTGTCGGTCTCGGTCTTGAAGTTCTGGATCCGCTCTTCCCGTTTCTCCAGGAAGTAGGAGTAGTTGCCGGGGTAGCGGTACAAGGTGCCGTCTGCCATTTCCAGAATCTGGTTGCAGATCCGGTCCAGGAAATAACGGTCGTGGGTGACCATTAGCAAGGTACAGCGTGACCGTGACAGGTAATCTTCCAGAAATTCAATGCTTTCCAAGTCCAGGTGGTTGGTCGGTTCGTCCATCACCAGGAAGTCGGCTTTGCGGATGAGCATGGCGGCAATGGCCACGCGTTTGCGTTCTCCTCCACTCAAGGTGTGGGCGGGTTGCTCCAGGTTCCGGATTTTCAGGATCGAGAGAATCTCCCGGATTTCGTGTTCGTAATTCCAGGCATCAGCCCGGTCCATGGCGGTCATCGCCTTTTCGATGCGTTGCGTATCCTCAGAAGCGAGGGCTTCTTCGTATTCGCGGAGGATGCCAGCTTTTTCACCACATCCTTCGAACACAACGTCATACACCGTCTGATGGGGAGGGTAGATCTGGTCCTGTTCCAAGAAGGCGACCGTGATGTCGCGCAGGAAGCGGACCGAGCCGTCTCCATCGGAGGAGTCGATCCCCGCAAGAATTTTCAGCAAGGAAGTTTTGCCGGTACCGTTGGGGGCGATCAATGCGATTTTGTCCCCTTCGTTGATGTGGAAGGAGAGGTTCTCAAACAGGATGCGGGGTCCGTAGGATTTGGAAAGGTGGTTGACCTCTAAATAACTGGCCATATTTTGATTAGGAAGGCTATTTCCGGTCACCTCTGAAGGTGGATCCGAAAATAGCCTTGTATTCCTTAGTTTATAAATTGGTGATTAGAATTCAATCTTGGTGGGTTTGATCATGTTTTTGGGATCCATGATCTTGTCCAATTGTTCTTTTGACAAGAGACCTTTGTCCAGAACCAATTGGTAAACGCTTCCTCCTGTTTCCAATGCTTCTTTTGCTACCTCGGTGCTGTTGGCATAACCGATGTAGGGTTTCAAAGCGGTCACGATACCGATGCTGTGTTCCACCATGTGGCGGCAGTGTTGTGCATTGGCGGTGATGCCTTCGATGCATTCTACACGCAAGGTGTCGAAACCTGCGGTCAACCATTGGATAGATTCTACCAAGGATTCGATCAGCACGGGTTCCATAACGTTCAATTCCAATTGCGCAGCTTCGGAAGCGAAAGCAATGGTGGTGTCGTTACCAAATACTTTGAAGCAGATTTGGTTCATGACTTCCGGAATGACCGGGTTTACTTTACCAGGCATGATGGAAGAACCGGGTTGTTTCGGAGGCAAGTTGATTTCTTGCAAACCGGTGCGGGGACCAGAAGACATCAAGCGCAAGTCGTTGCAGATTTTGGATACGCGGATTGCGAGGCTCTTCAAGGCAGCCGAGTAACCTACCATGCAAGAAGTGTCGTTGGTAGCTTCAACCAAGTCTTCAGCCAAGGTGATGTCCCAGTCACTGATTTCTTTGATGAATTGGGTGCAAGATTCAGCATAGCCAGGTTCTGCGGTAATACCGGTACCGATGGCGGTAGCACCCATGTTGATGGTCAGGAATTCGTGAGAAGCGCGGTCCAGTTTTTTGGCTTCGCTCTTCAAAGCGGTTGCAAATGCATCGAACGATTGTCCCAAAGTCATCGGAACGGCATCTTGCAATTGGGTGCGGCCCATCTTGATGATGTCAGCGAATTCTTTGCCTTTTGCTTCGAAAGCAGCAATCAAACGATCCAATGCAGCACGGATTTGGAAGTGCATCATGTACAAGCCCAAGTGCATGGCTACCGGATAAGCGTCGTTGGTGGATTGAGCCATGTTCACGTGGTCGTTCGGGTGAACAAATTCATACGCTCCGTGTTCTTTGCCCATGATTTCCAATGCGCGGTTGGCGATCACTTCGTTGGCATTCATGTTGCAGCTGGTTCCGGCTCCTCCTTGAATCATGTCGATGGGGAAGTGTTCGGTGTGTTTGCCTTCCATCAATTCGTCGCAAGCTTGGCAGATGGCGTCTTTTACCTCATCCGACATCAAGCCCAGGCCGTGGTTTGCCAAGGCAGCACCTTTCTTTACAATACCGAAGGCTTTTGTAAACTCAACAAAGTCACCCAAGCGGTGGCAGCTGATTTGGAAGTTTTCAATCGCGCGGAGGGTTTGGATACCGAACAAGGCTTCTTGCGGTACTTCTTTGTAACCCAACAAGTCGTGTTCTGTGCGGGTTTTTCCGGAGGTTTTGAATGAATATTGAATCATAGTGATTGTTATTGATAAAATTAATGATTGTCAAATTAATGCATAATTCCGCAAATGTAGGAAATTTCGCTCCGAAACCAACAAAAAATCATCAAAGAAGCAGTTTTTGCAGGAGTTCGGGTTCGTCGGTCGTGATGTAATCCACCTTCCATTCCAGGCATTTTCGTAAATTTTCTTCTTTGTTTACGGTCCAGACATTGACTTCCAGCCCCAGGTCATGGGCTTCTTGGATCCATTCGGGGTGTTTTTGCAGTGTCTTGAACGAGTAGTCGATTCCGTTGAGACCCAACTTGTGCACTTCCTGTGGGGTAAGGTCTCCGTTCAGGTATTGGATACGGGTCTCCGGCAAGAGTTTGCGGAAGGCCAGGCAGGCATTTAAGGAGAAGGCGATGATGTCGGTACGGTCCAGCAGTCCGTGCTGTTGGAGCGTCTCTGCGACTTTCTCCGCAGCCAGGTTTTCCCGGGCAGGATCGCTGTGGGATTTCAATTCCAGAATCAGGCGGGTCTTCGGGTGCTTCTTGGCCAACTCCAGGTAGGCCTCGAGGGTGGGGATCGTTTCGCCATTGGGCAGTTTCAAGCTGCAGATGGTTTTTGCGTCGGCTTTCGTCATGTAGATGCCCCTGTACAGGTGGTCATGGTTGACGATGAGCTGGTCATCGCCGGTCAGCCACACATCAAATTCGGAACCGTAGCAGCCTATGGAGTCCGCTTTGATCCAGGAGGCGAGTGAATTTTGGGCCGAATGGGCGGTTTTCCAATAGCCACGGTGTGCAATGACTTTGGGTTGGGCCGTCGCCGTCAGGCAGACGAGAGCTGCAGCAAGTGTGAGCAGGCTTGTTTTGAGACAGGTTTTCATCGGTAATTGCTTACTGGTTAGGCAGGAACGATTTTGTTCCAAGCAATGAAATTAAGAAGAAAATTTCGATAAACTATTGTAAATTAAAAAAATAGTCCTATCTTTGCAGCCCGCAAAAAGTGTGCGGGACATAGTAAATTATTGATTAACACTTATTTAAATTAAACCAATGCCTGGATTAATTGGAAAAAAAATCGGAATGACTTCCGTTTTCGATGCTGATGGAAAAAATATTCCATGCACCGTTATTGAGGCTGGTCCGTGTGTTGTTACGCAAATTCGTACAGTAGAAAAAGATGGTTATGCCGCTGTACAACTTGCCTATGACGAAATGAAAGAAACGCGTGTCAGCAAGCCCCTGAAAGGGCACTTTGAAAAGGCAGGAACCACTCCCAAGTACAAACTTGTTGAATTCCATGGATTCGAACAAGAATTGAAATTGGGTGACACTCTCACCGTTGCTGACGTCTTCACTGAAGATGTAGAATGGGTAGATGTAACCGGTATTTCTAAAGGTAAAGGCTTCCAAGGCGTTGTGAAACGTCACGGATTTGCTGGAGTTGGCGGACAAACTCACGGTCAACACAACCGTCTCCGCGCTCCCGGATCTTTGGGTGCTTCATCTTGGCCTTCCCGGGTATTCAAGGGTATGAGAATGGCTGGCCGCATGGGCGGTGACCGCGTTAAGATTCAAAACTTGAAAGTGATTAAAGTGATTCCCGAAAACAATTTGGTTCTGGTAAAAGGATCGATTCCGGGAGCTAAAGGTTCTTATGTAATTTTGGAGGATTAAGCGATGGAATTATCAGTTTACAAAATTGACGGAACAGACTCTGGAAAGAAAGTCGTTCTCGATGATCAAATTTTTGGAATTCAACCCAACGATCACGCAATCTATCTCGATGTAAAACAATACCTTGCTCACCAACGTCAAGGAACCCACAAAACCAAAGAACGTTGGGAAGTTGCTTATAGTACAAAGAAGATCGTTCGCCAAAAAGGCTCAGGTGGTGCACGCCACGGTAGCATCAAAGCGAACACCTTCGTAGGTGGTGGTCGTGTATTCGGTCCCCAACCGCGCTGCTATCGCTTCAAATTGAACAAAAAGCTCAAACAATTGGCTCGTTTCTCTGCTTTGTCATACAAGGCACAAGACAACGCAATCACCATGGTTGAGCCGTTCGAAATGGAAGCTCCGAAGACCAAGGATTTCATCAAAATTCTTGACAACTTGAAAGCAAACTCAAGAAGAACCCTCTTCGTACTTCCTCAAAACTCAGAAAATATTTACAGATCGTCTCGCAACTTGCAGAATGTAAAAGTGATTTCTGTTGACGAAATCAACACTTACAGCATCCTCAATGCTTACCACTTGGTAATGGTTGACGGTGTTCAAGACATTCTCGTAGAAAGACGCAAATAACCGTTAAGAGCAATGGGAATTATCATTAAGCCTATAGTAACTGAAAAATTGACGATTCTTGGCGAAAAATTGAATCGTTACGGTTTTATTGTTGACCGCGCTGCTAACAAGATTGAGATTAAAAATGCGGTTGAGCAAATGTATGGTGTAACGGTTAAGAGTGTAAATACCGTTAACTACCATGGAAAACGTAAAAGCCGCTATACCAAAGCGGGATTGTTGACAGGTCGTGCCAACCACTACAAGAAGGCGTATGTGACTTTGGCCGGCGAAGATAAGATTGATTTCTACAGCAATATTTAATCCTATGGCAGTACGTAAATTCAAACCGGTTACCCCCGGTCAAAGAAATAAAGTGATTAGCGCATTTGACGAAATCACCTGCGCGAAACCGGAAAAATCCTTGTTGGAACCGATTCGCAAAACTGGTGGTCGTAACAATCAGGGTAAAATGACCATGCGCTACATTGGTGGCGGTCACAAACGCATGTACCGTGTTATCGACTTCTTGCGTAACAAAGACGAGTACACCGCAACCGTAAAAACTATTGAATACGATCCCAACCGTAGTGCACGCATTGCCTTGGTGGTTTATGCTGACGGAGAGAAACGTTACATCATCGCTCCCAACGGACTCCAAGTTGGTCAAGTGATTGCTTCTGGTCCCAATGTGGCTCCCGAAGTCGGTAATACACTTCCTCTTGCAAATATTCCTCTCGGTACTTTGGTACACAACATCGAATTGCGTCCTGGTCAAGGAGCAGCGATGGCTCGTAGTGCCGGTACTTACGCTCAATTGACGGCTCGCGAAGGCAACCACGCTATCTTGCGCCTCCCTTCAGGCGAAACTCGTATGGTATTGGTTTCTTGCCGCGCAACCGTTGGTACAGTATCTAATCCCGACCATAACCTCGAATCTCACGGTAAAGCTGGTCGCAAACGTTGGTTGGGTCGCAGACCTCGCGTTCGCGGTGTAGTAATGAACCCGGTTGATCACCCGATGGGTGGTGGTGAAGGTCGCGCTTCCGGAGGACACCCTCGTTCACGCAAGGGTCTTCCTGCTAAAGGTTACAAGACTCGTAACCCGAAGAGCACTTCAAACAAATTTATCATTGAGAGAAGAAAAAAATAACGGAATAAATTAGATCATTATGAGTCGTTCACTTAGAAAAGGCCCTTACATTCAAGCAGCTTTGGAAAAAAGAGTGCTTGCTATGAATGAAGGCACGATGAAAAAGGAAGTAATCAAAACCTGGTCTCGCGCCAGTATGATTTCGCCTGACTTTGTAGGTCACACCATCGCTGTGCATAACGGAAACAAATTTATTCCGGTCTATGTAACTGAAAATATGGTAGGTCACAAGCTTGGCGAATTTGCACCGACACGCACCTTCAAAGGTCACTCGGGTAATCGTTAAACTTAATTAATGAAAGAGTTACAAAATGGGATCTCGTAAGAAACAAATGGCCGAAAGGCTTAAAGAAATAAAGAAACAAACAGCTATTGCCAAGCTGAATGATGTCCCCACCTCGCCTCGCAAAATGCGTTTGGTTGCAGACATGGTAAGAGGAGTTGAGGTAAACCGCGCCTTGGATATTCTCAAATATACCAAGAAAGAAGCTGCTGGTCGTGTAGCAAAGTTGATTCGCTCTGCTATTGCTAACTGGGAAGCTAAAAACGAAAACGATCGCAAAGAGTTGGAAAACGGCAATGTGATTGTGAAGACCATCATGGTAGGTCAAGGAACCTCTTTGAAGAGAATCCGTACTGCACCTCAAGGTCGCGCTGCACGCATTCGCAAACGTTCTAACCACGTGACTGTGATCTTGGATGTTAAAAAAGAAACCGTAAAGGAGGAGGAATAATCAATGGGACAAAAAACTAACCCGATCAGCAACCGAATTGGTATTATCCGTGGCTGGGACTCTAACTGGTACGGTGACTATGCAAATCGCATCCTCGAAGATGCAAAGATTCGCGAATACATCTACGCTCGTATTTCTCGCACCAACCTTTCTAAAGTCGTTATCGAACGTACTTTGAAACTCATTACCGTGACTATCCACACCGCTCGTCCGGGTGTTATCATCGGTAAAGGTGGTCAAGAAGTCGACAAATTGAAGGAAGAATTGAAGAAGATTTCCAACAAGGAAGTTCAAATCAACATCTTCGAAGTTAAAAGACCTGACGTTGATGCTAACATCGTAGCACAAAACATCGCTCGCCAAGTAGAAGGACGTGTATCTTACCGTCGTGCTATCAAAATGGCTATCGCTTCTACCATGCGTGCCGGTGCTGAAGGTATCAAAGTACAAATCAGCGGTCGTTTGGGTGGTGCTGAAATGGCACGTAGCGAAATGATCAAGGAAGGACGTACACCCTTGCATACTTTCCGTGCTGACATCGACTATGCTTTGGCTGAAGCACACACCAAAGTGGGTGTTTTGGGTATCAAAGTATGGATCTGCAACGGTGAAGTTTACGGCAAACGTGACCTTTCTCCCAACGCTGGTGTATCTGCTAACGCAAATGCTCCTCGTGGTGGTGAACGTCGTGGCGAACGTCGCGGTGGCGGTCGTCGTCGTGGTGGTAACCGTGGTGGCAACCGCAAGTCTGAAAACTAATCAGAACATTGAACACATGCATATAAGGCCTTGGCTGATCAGCCAAGGCCTTATTTTATTGTGATGATGAAGTTGCGGGTGAATCCGATTATCTGATTCGCGGCATGAGCAAACGCGCGTTGCTATTTATAGATTTCACTATTCAGCAGAATCTGTCTCCAGCGAATTCATCGCTCCGGCTACGACGTTGGACAGGGTGGCACGCAGACGGGTCAAGGCTCCTTTGTCGTGCGGGTGAACACGGTGCGCCAACAGGATGACGGCGCATTCGTTTTTCAAGTCCATGACGATGGAAGTGCCTGTATAGCCGGTGTGGCAGATGGTGTGGTTGCGATCAAAGAAATCACCTCGGATGGAGGCCGCACCGGAGCAATTGTCCCACCCCAGGGCTCGTCCCACGCCTTCAGAGAGGTATTCGGGCACTTGACTCATCGTGTGAATTGTCGCGGGTGCCAGGATTCGGGCACCGTCTAATTCGCCTCCATTCATCAGGGCAGCACAGAGGCGGGCTAGGTCTTCCACAGTGGAAAATACACCTGCATTGCCGGAGTTCCCCGCATTGATGCGGCGGGCAATCGGGTCGTGTACCTGGCCGATCAGAGGCAGACCATCGGCTTGGATTTCGGTGGGTGCGCAGGCCGCCAGAATGTCTCCTGTCGGGTTGTAAGCGGTGTGGTGCATCTTCAGCGGTGCAAAGACGTTTGCTTCCACATATTCTTCGAATTTTTGGCCTGTAACTTTTTCTACGATGTTGTGGAGGGTAACAAAGTTCAAGCAGCTATAAAGGCCTTTTGTGCCTGGTTTGAAGCGGCGGTTGGTTTCGGTTGCAATGTGGCGGATCAAGCTGTCGGGCGTGTGTTCGCCAAAGCGGTTGACAAAGGCATCCACGCCGATGTAGGGATCGATGCCGGAACTGTGTGTCAGCAGGTCAACGATACGCAGGGCCGTGGTCTTACCGGTTTCCGGATCGGTCCAGGGTTTGAAGTCCGGAATGAAGCGGCTGACCGGGTCGTTGAGTCGGATGTCGCCCCGTTCCAACAATTGCATGATGGCCATGGTCGTGCCGACGCATTTGCTGACAGAAGCCAGGTCAAAGACGGTTTCCGGGGTCATGGCAACCGTATCGGGGAATACGGATTTGTTGCCCAAGGCATTGATGTAAACCAGTTTTCCGTGTCGAACGACGCCCCACACGGCGCCGGGGATCTCTCCTTCATCAATGGCTTGTTGAATGAGTTTGTCTCCTTTCAAGAGGCGTTCTGCGTCCATGCCGACGGTACTCGGATGTACTTTCTCAAAGGTGTGCAAAGGGCTTTGACAGCCCACCAACAAGCACACGAATGCGGCCACAAAGGCCAGGGTGGGGATTCGTTTCATCGGTAAAAAGTTTAAGCGTGAGTTTCGGGATTCAGTTTGAAGCGCAGGTAGGTGATCGGAAGACCTTGAGCCAGGAATTGTTGTTCGTAGAAGGTTTTGACCGATAGGATCTCATCGTCCGCTGCGCGACCGCTTCCGTAGATGTCGTTGTCCGCTTCCAGCAGCCGGTGTTTTCCGGCTTCAATGACTTCCAGGGTGGATTCATGCAGGAGCTGGCTATCGGTTTTCAGGTGAATGGTTCCGGTTTCCGTATCGTCGTTTCCAATGTTCAGGAAGTTTTTGTATCGGCTCAGGAACAGTTCACTCGTGAGCCGTTTGCGGGGTTTGTGGACTTGCGGGTCCGCAAAGGTTACCCAGATTTCAGAGACCTCGTTTTTGGCGAAGAGGGATTCAATGAACTCAATCCGGATGCGCAGGAAGGCTACGTTGGGGAGGTTGTGTTCGGTGGCGTATTTGGCACCTTTCCACAAACGGGCTCCCTTGATGTCCACCCCGATGTAGTTTTTGTCAGGATGGCGTTCCGCCAGGGCGATGGTGTATTCGCCTTTGCCACATCCCAACTCCAGGACAATGGGATTGTCGTTGCCAAACATGGTCTTACCCCAGTTGCCTTTCAACGGGTGGTCTTTTTGAAAGATTTCTTCCGTAGCGGGTTGTACCAGGCACCGGAAGGTTTCGTTTTCTTTGAACTTGAATAGCTTGTTTTTACTGCTCATGGTTTTCGGGTATGCATATAAAACCGAAACAATGGATCCCTTCAATGGACTCGGGCTCCAGCAAACGGAGGGTCATGTTCCAGGTCCCGTTTTCGTTCGGTCGGATGTTCTTTCTATACAGCCAGGTCCAGTCGTTTCCGGCGGGGCTGGTGGTGACGCTGAGGGCCGGTTCTTCGCCTCTTTGCAGGCAGGCTCTCCGGTAGGCAGCCGCCTTTTCGGGTTCTGCGGGAAGCAGTACGACCTCTCTGTAGGTCTGCCCACTGGGGGCTTCTGCCAGGATTTCAAGGCTCCAGCCTTCGAGTGGCAGCTCGTTGTCCAGGCGGGCGCTAAACGATATCCGGTAGGTCTGATCCGGTTGTGGCATGGCTGCGGTGAACAACAAACGGTCGTCAGCGCAAAGCCGATGCTCGGGTAGCGTCTGCAGTTGATGCGTAGGGATGGGTTCCTGGCAACTGTTCAGTGTCCAGGCCAGCATCCCGGCAAGGAGGATTGTCCGAGTTTTATTCGTTGTTCTTCGGCGCCTTTGCATGACTGCTGCCCCCTTTCTTGGGTTTGCGTTTTTTGTTGGGACGGGGCTTGTTCGCGTTGTTTTTCTTGTTCTTTTTGTTTTCGTCAAAACGGTCAATCTTCTCGTCTCCTACGGCACTGATGAATTCCGTTTGGTGTTGGTCCGCTTCCTGGTTGATCAGGGAGGAACCCTTTTTGCCTCGGGCATTGAGTTTCAGGATGTCGATGACTTTTTCACGGCTCAAGGGGATGAGGTTCGCCATGGAATGGGGGTCGTAAGAGAACCACATCATGCCTTTGAGGATGTCTGTTTTGACCAGGTAGGCCTGTCCGTCCTGCAGTTCCAATGGATGGTTGATGCGCGGCATCCGGTTGATGGCATCCTGGTACACCGGTGCTTCGTAGTTGATGCAGCACTTGAGTTTGCCACATTGACCCGCCAATTTTTGCGGGTTCAGCGAAAGATCCTGACATCGGGCGGACTGGGTGGTGATGGACTGGAAGTCCACGACGTGTGTTGAACAGCAGAGTGTGCGGCCGCAGACCCCGATGTCGCCAATCAGAGCAGCCTCTTGTCGGGCACCGATTTGTTTCATCTCGATACGGATACGGAATTCTTCGGCAAATACTTTAATCAGTTGGCGGAAGTCCACGCGTTCGTCGGCAATGTAGTAGAAGATAGCTTTGGTGCCGTCTCCTTGAAACTCAACGTCCCCAATTTTCATGCTGAGCTTTAACTCGGCGGCAATCTGGCGGGCACGAATCATGGTGTGGTGTTCCCGGGCGATGGCTTCTTGCCAGCGTTCCATGTCCAGGGGTTTGGCTTTCCGGTAGATTTTCTTGCACTCGTAGGTCTTGGGATCCAGGTGGTGGCGCATCATCTGCCGGGCAACAATCGCACCGTCCAAGGTGATGATGCCCAAATCGTGACCGTTTGCGGCTTCTACCACCACAAAATCGCCGGTCTTGAGGAGTTGGCCACTGGTGTTGCGGTAAAATCCTTTGCGTGTGTTTTTGAAGCGCACTTCAAAGATGTCCCGGACTTCGTCCTGTTGGATGCCGTCCAGCCAGTTGAAGACCTCCAGTTTGCAACATCCGGTCTTGTATTGGCAATGGAGTGCTCCTTCCGGAGTCCGTTCGGTGGTACAGCCTCGGGCGCAATCG
Source organism: Bacteroidales bacterium (assembly GCA_045638645.1). GTDB lineage: Bacteria > Bacteroidota > Bacteroidia > Bacteroidales > UBA932 > JAGCJX01. Next base: position 85,406 of record JAZUBU010000005.1, on the reverse strand, counting down.
TATTGTATGTCTTTTTCTTCCATAATTGGCAATGTATAGGTTACAAATTTACGGAGTTATAGAGAAAATTGCAAAGGACCGCAAAGACGCTTTTTGCATTCACATTGGATTCCAGGAGTGCGCGAGCGTGATCGGTGGCCGAGAAGGCTTTTTCGAGGCCCTCCCGACTGAATTTGGGGGCCATTTGACGCAAGTGTTTCTCTGCTTCCGGGGAGATACCTGTCGGTAGGGGAACGTTTTCCACGAGGTAGAGCAGACTGCGCAGGCAGTCTTCCAGGTATAGGCAAAAGTATTTCTGTTTTTCCCGTCCGAACTCCCACAGACCTTCTCCCGTTTGCAAAAGGGATACCAGGTCCCGGTTGGCGGTGTGGCGGAGCAGGGCCAGGGCCGGTTCCTGCCATTCGGATTCATCTCCCTTGGATTGGCTGGACGGAGGAATCGGGCCGACCTCGATGCGCAGGCAACGGGAGACAATGGTGGAGATGACGCGTTCTGGAGCGTGGGTAATCAGGAAGAAGTAGGTGTTCGGATACGGTTCTTCAATGATTTTGAGGAGTTTGTTCGCTGCTTCGGCCGTCATGCGTTCCGGGAGCCAGATGATGGCATATTTGTTTCCGCCTTCGTAGGAACGGATGGACATTTTGCTGATGATCTCTTTGGCTTCCTGTACGGGGATGGTGCCGGACTTTTCTTCCAGCCCCAAGTGTTTGCTCAAGGTTTCTTCCGAAAAGTAGGGATTGGCCAGTAACAGTTCCCGCCATTGGGCTACAAAGGACTGGCTGAGGGGACGGCTGCCCCCTTTGGCCGTCGCATTCACGGGGAAAATGAAATGGAGATCCGGGTGAATGAGTTTGTCAAATTTCTGGCAGCTCGGGCAGGTTCCACAAGGTTCACCTTGGCTACGGTTTGGGCAGGACAGGTATTGAGCCAGTGCTATGGCATGAGCGACTGCTCCGTATTCCCCTGCTTCAGAAAACAAAATGGCGTGTCCTGTGCGGTTTTCATCGCACATGGTGACCAGTTGTTGCTTGAGGGCTTCGTTGCCCCGAATTTCTCGGAATAGCATTGTACAAAGTTACCAAAATAGTTTTACCCGCGGATGACCATTTCGCATTTTTCACAGTCAAATTCAATGCGAAGCCGGTATCCTTTGTTGATCAGGTACCAGGGACGACGGTCCTTGCCTCGCGTGCATTGGCCCATTTCAAAACGCAGGCAATATTTGCAACGCATCAACTCCGTATTGGGTTGGGGTGCCAGTTCGTAGGCAATTTGCTTTTCAAAGCCCAGAGCTGCGTACAACGATTGGGAGAGGCGGTTGGACAAGTTCAGACAACCTTGGCTCTGTGCTTTCCAGGCGCTTTGGGCCAAAGCCCTTTGCTGGGCGTCCGGATGGGGGATGGGCAGTTCTGCACGATGGGGCTGGGCGGGGCATTGGTCGAAGGCTTCGGCCAGTGAGCGGCGAACCTCGTTCAGACGGGCAGCCGGAATGAACGGGAAATTTTCCAGGGAAAGGGTAGCGACGGAGAACCGGTAGATACCGCTTTTTTTGCTGAGTTGCCGTTGGATGTTCTCCAGCGCAAGTTCTGCATTGCGGGCGGCTTCAAAGGAATCATTCAAGCAGACGGAGGCACAACGTCCGTCTTCGCTTTTGGCCAGGAAGGTCCAGGCACCTTTTTCTTCCGAGACTTCAATCTGTACGTCGATGAGCCGTTCGGGCATTTGTTTGTCCAACGATTTTTCAAACGTCAGGTTGTAATTTCGGTACAGCATGCGTCCATTTTCCAGTTCGGGCAGGTTCTTGGTCCGAATCAATCCTTGTGCCACTTGTTCAATGCGCAGGCCACACACATCACCGTTCTTGTTGAGCAGACAGAGTCCGTCCCCGTTTGCCAGAGGGATGTTTGTTTCAATGCGGAAGGAGGCTGCATCGCCCCGGCGTTGCAGGTGGGTCAGTTTGCCCAGAGGTTCTCCCAAACTTTTCCCGGCATCCATGGAGCACCATTTTCCTCGTTTTCCCTCCAGGTGGAACGGCGTCCGACCCCGGCTGAAGGTGTAGTCCGGATTGGGTTCAAAGCCACCGGACACCCGGCCCCAGGAGGCCCGTGCATAGCGGTCGGGATACCGGTCAATCAAAGCATCGAGGGCTTGCCGGTAGTGCCGGACAATATTTTTTACATAGGATTCGTTTTTCAACCGGCCTTCGATTTTGAAGGAGCAGACCCCGGCTTCTGCCAGCGCTTCCAGGTGTTGGAAACCGGAGAAGTCCTTTAGGGACAGGAGGGTCTTGTTGCGGGCCAGTAGCTTGCCGTCGGCATCCTCGAGGTCGTAGCGGCCCCGGCATGCCTGGATGCAACTGCCGCGGTTGGCGCTCCGGCCCGCCAGTTTCTGACTCAGGTAGCATGCCCCGCTGTACGAAACGCAGAGGGCGCCGTGGATGAAGGTTTCAATTTCACAGTCCACACGTTGGCGAATGGCACGAATCTGGTCAATCGAAAGTTCCCGGGCCAGGATGATGCGTTCAAATCCGAATGAGGCCAGAAATTGGGCTTGTTCTACGGTACGGATGTTGGTCTGGGTGGAGGCGTGGAGGGGAATGGGCGGGCGCTTCATCTGCAGCAACCCCAGGTCTTGCACGATGACGGCATCGCAGCCAATGCGGTAGGCCTCCCAAAGGTAAGCTTCGGCATCTGCCAGTTCAGTGTCGTACAGGATGGTGTTGAGGACGAGAAAGATCTTTACGCCGAAGCGATGGGCATAGGCCGTCAGTTCGGCAATGTCCTCAAACGAATTCCCTGCCGCTTCCCGGGCTCCGTAAGCAGGTCCGGCAATATAAACAGCATCGGCACCGCAGTCGATGGCCGCGATGCCGATTTGTTTGTCTTTGGCCGGAGCCAGCAATTCAAGTTTTACTTGCATTTAAGGTCAACTTCGACTTTGTGTTTTGCGTATTCAGCAAATTGAGGGTCGGTCAGGATCGCTTTGTAATAACCGCAAGCTTTGTCTTTTTGACCGAGGGCTTCGTACGAAGTTGCAGCGTAGTATTTCATTTGGTTGGCATCGTTCGCATTCGGAGACATAGCCAGGTATTTTTCCAGACCGTCCACGGCTTCTGCATATTTTTTGGCGCTGACAGCAGAGATTGCGTAAATCTTGTAAGCTGTTGCGTTTTCTTGGACGGCATTGGCTTGGCTGGCAAATTCCATGGCAGATTGGTAGTTCTTTGCTTGACGAGCTTTGTTGGCTTTTGCCAAGTAGAAACTAGCCAGTTGTTTGTCAGCATTTGCCTTTTGTCCCAATTCGGCTGCTTTTTGGAATGCGTTTACGGTTTTTTCGTCGTCGGCAGTACGGGATGAAGCCATACCCAGACGCAACCAGGCCATCGCGTTGTTGGCATCGATTTCGATGGCTTTTTCATAAGAAGCAACGGCTCCGGCAAAGTCTTTTGCATTCAATTTTTCGTTACCGTCCTGAACATACAATTGGGGGATGAGGGAGGTCGCTTCAGCAGCCGTGCCTTCGTCGCCGAAAGCAGTAGCCTTTTCAATCGCAGTTTTCAATGTTTCAACCGCTTTGTCCAATTCTTTGGCAACACCGTATTCTTTACCCAAGTGGAGGTAGAGGGTCGGGATTACATTCTTGCAGTTGGTCGCAACTTCATCTGCATCCATTCCGATGATTTCTGCTTCAGCCAAAGCTTTTTCAAAGTTGGAGAGAGCAGCCGCCATGTTGCCGGCATTCAGTTCGGTTGCACCAGCGTTGTACAACTCGGTAGCTGTTTCTACGGTTTGAGCGAAAGAGGCAGAGATCGCAAATAAAGCGATGAAACCAGATAAAACGAATTTTTTCATTGCGCTATAAAGTAGTATTAATTAATGTTTTTATAAAATTCAGTTTTTCAAACCACAAATGTAAATAAAATTATTAAGCAACTCCTTTTTTTCTTTATTTTTGCTTTCCATTAACCTTAGCGTCATGAAAAAACTCCTGTTCCTGATTGTCTGCAGCTTGATGGCAAGCTGTCTTTTTGCCCAACCTCTGGAAAAATTGCCGGAAGATCCCCGTATCAAGAAAGGGTCGCTGGCGAACGGATTGAGTTATTATCTGGTGAAGAACCAGGCATTGCCGGGTCGGGCAGATTTCTATCTGGTAGAGAAGTCTGGAACGGTACTGGAAAAGGCCGGACAAGCGGGGATGACGGAACTCCTGGCTCAGATGAGCATGCGTGGCACCCGGAATTTTCCGGGAGCGACCCTGTTGGATTATTTTTATGATCTGGGGTTGGATTTGCAGCGGGATTTTGAAATCGGAACCACACTGGAAGAAACGGTGTACCGTCTTTCCAACGTGCCGGTAGGCAGGAGTGCGGCCGTGATGGACTCAACGCTGCTGGTGTTGTACAATTGGTCGTGCTCGGTCAACCTGGATGAAGACGATGTGCAGGTGGCCAAGAAATATTTCCACAACGCCCATGCTTCCCGCAATACGGCACAAAACCGGATGAACCGGGAATTGCGCTCCCATCTGCTGGAAGGAACCGGCTACGAAAATTCGTTTTGCAGTGATCTTTTGTGCCAGGTCGATGGTTTTACATCCAAGGAATTGCGTCAATATTACTACCAGTGGTCGCGACCGGATTTGCAGGCGGTGGTGATTGTGGGAGACTTTGATCCGGATCAGGTGGAAATGAAAATCAAAACGCTCTTCCAAACCATGCCGAAGGCTCCTGCCGTGGAGGAACGGTCCTATGAGCGGGTTCAGCTTCCCGGTTGTCTGCAGGTTTTGAATGCGACCGACGCCCAAGCATCCGAGGCGCGTATGACCTTCCATTTTCGTACCCAACCCATGCCTGATGAATTCCGATCTACCTCGGTTTATTTTCTGCAGGACTATTTGCAAGGCATGACGCGTTTTCTGTTGCAGGAGCGCATGGAGATGAGTCGGCAGCAGTCCGGAATTCCGATTTGGGGGTACCAGGTTCAGGAAGGTCGTTTCCTGGGCATACAAAACCAGTCTTCCTTGAAGTTGGGTTTTGCAACGCAGCCCGACAGTTTGGACCATGCTGTCCTGTGGACGGCCCGTCTGTTGGAAGAGGTTCGTCGCAGCGGATTTACCCAAGAAGAGTTTGGTCGGGCAAAGGGCCGTTATTTTGGTGCCCTTGACGCGGCCTACCAGCAAAAAGATAAATTGGCCAACCGTGTCTTGGCGGACCGTTGCATTGGCCATTTCTTGGGTGGAACTTCGTTGGCCAGCGTGGAAATGCAGCATGCGCTGATGCACAAGGCGGACTCCTTGTTGTCTTTGGATGCGTACAATACGTATGTTTCCGCGTTGTTGCGTTCTCCCGAAGATCTGACGGTTACGTTCACCGGCCCGGTATCAGAGTCGGCTTATCCCAGTCAAGCCTGGGTGGATCGGGCCTTGGAACTGGTTTCGGAATACAATGCAAAATACCAGATACATGTGCCGGTGACCCTGGCCGCACTTCCCGAATTGCCGGCCTGTGAAGTTCTGCCGACGATTTCGATGGAAACGACAGAGCCGATGTCCGGTGCGACCCGACTGACCCTTTCGAACGGTGTAAATGTTTTGTTGAAAGCGACTCCGGCAGAACCCGGTCGATTCCAGTTCCGTGCCATCTCAAAGGGTGGCTTGTCCCTGTTGCAGCAAGCGACCCCGTTGCAACGCGATTACATGACGGAGATTGCTAACCTGAGTGCTTTGGGAGGTGTGTCGGCCCATGAGATTGCAGCCTACAACCGGGCAGCCGATATGGAGTTGAAGAAAGAGATTTCCTATGCGTTGACCACTCTGTCCGGTCAGGCTCCGGTAGCCCGGATGGAAGATTTCCTGCATCAGGTCCATCTGCAGTTTTCTTCCATCGAGGCGGATCGTGCTTCCTTTGATTATTTTGCCCAGTTGAAGCAGGCCCAACACCAGTTGTTGGCGTCGGATCCCGCTACTCGGGTAAAAGACAGTGTGCTCACCCGTCTTTACAATCCCAACTCCTATTCGGCTTTGTCCGATCCTCAGGAGCTGGTGGCGATGAATTACGAAGGTGCCGTGGAATTCTTGCGTCGCATGTACGCCAATGCAGCCTCCTATACCTTCGTTTTTGTTGGGGATTTTGATCCCCAGGATGCCGATTTCCGGAATCAATTGTGCCGTTACCTGGGTACGCTCTCCTCCAACCCGAATCGTCGGGACAACTGGCAGATTCTGCCTTATAACCTGAACCAGTATGTGCGTCGAGTTGAAATTCCGGTGCAGATGGATCCGTCGACAGCGTATTATCGGATGACGCTGGTGGGTGCGTGTGCCAACGGCTCGGAAGAATTGGTGGCAGGCCAACTTGTCAGTCGGATTGTGGCTGCAACGTTGCAGCAGGAGCTTTTCCAACTCGGTATTCCGGCGCGAGTTGCTACCGATTTTCGGAAGTATCCCGAAGAAGTCATGTTGATGGACGTTGCCTTTGAAACCGAAGCCTATCAGCCGAAATTGTACGACACCTTGCGTACCATTTTGTCCGATTTGGCAAAAGAAGGTGTCTGTGCAGACCGCCTGGCTTCGTTGAAGAAGAATTTGCGTGCGAATTTTGCTTTCCGTCAGGAGACGACCTGTGAGTTCTGGATGGACTTGTTGGTGAATCGTTCTGTGTATGGAAAGGATTTTTATACCCATTATTTGTCACAGTTGAACCAGATCTCCCTGGAGCAGGTAAACGAGGCTTTGGCCACCTACTTGAATGAGGGAGGTCGTTTGGAATTGGTATTGTATGGAGACAGCAATTATTCAAATAGATGACGTATTGGTCTCTTCTGAGATCCTGACCGAGTGTTTTTGTTGCGACTACGAACGTTGCAAAGGGGTTTGTTGTATCATTGGCGACAGTGGAGCTCCCCTGGAAGAGTCGGAATGTGAGGCCCTGGAGTCGGAATATGAGCATTATGCACCCCTGATGAGCGATCAGGAGAAGAAAGTGGTGGCGGAGAACGGCTTCTTCAGCATTGATCAGGATGGAGACTTGGTCACGCCCTTGATTTGTGGCCGGGAAGAGTGTGTGTACACTTGTTTTGATGAGCATGAGAATTGTTTCTGTGCCATTGAACGTTCGTACTTTAACGGAGGATCCCGTTTCCGCAAGCCGATCTCCTGCTGGTTGTATCCCATTCGGGTAACCCGTCTTTCCAGCGGCATGATTGCCTTGAATCTGCACCGTTGGGACATTTGTCGGGATGCCTTCAAAAAGGGCAAAGAAGAAGGGATCCCCGTGTATAAATTCTTACGGGAACCCCTGATTCAATTTCTGGGAGAGGATTTCTACAATGCCTTGGAAGAGGCCTCCAAAACCTTGACGGCAGTTTCGTAGTCTTCGTCGGCGACGCGAAGTTCGACCGGCTCCGTAGCATGCGTCAGGCCAACGTATGTCGTGTATTCGTTGACGATGCACGAGGCAATGCCTTCGCTTTCCAAGAGCCCTTTTGCCAATTCAGCAGCAAAGGCTGTGTTGTATTTTCCTACTGTTTTCATAGTGTTGTAAATTTGTGCTATAAATTTATTCTTCTGCCCGTTTGCGGGATTGGAATTCAATGGTACTTGCCAGACGGAGGGCGTCTTTGCGCATGCCTGTGATTTGCACGGGAGCCACCTTGGTGATGGTGATGTGGTCTTCGTACATGCGCATGAAGCGGACAAAGCGGCTCTTCAGGCGGTACACCATCTCTTCGTGGTTTTCTGAAACCATTTCGTAGCCGGATACCTCCAGCTGTTTGCGGATCAGGTCTTCGTTTTCCGCGAACGAACCGTGCAAATACAATTCCTTCTTTTGGAAAGCCAGGCTCGGGTAAATCGCGGCTACCGCAAGGAAGAAGATCATGATTTTGGGGAAGGAACCCGCGCGGAACATGCCGGCTTCGGGATCAAATACCGTTTCAAGACTTTGTCCTTCGGTGGTCATAACCAGGATGACGATCACCAGGAAGAAGATGACACAGAACCACAAAAGGTACTTGATGGAGCGAATCAGATATTTTTTCATAGGTTTGTTCTATCTGGCAAAGTATACAATAGTGGTAAAATTGTTTTCCATGGATCCCGCCAGGAGGGTCTTACCATCTTCCGATACAGCAAGAATTGTACCGACCACTGGTCTGTCCGGTTGGTAGTCGTATTTTTCTTTCAGGTAGTCTTCTACCTTATAGAATTTTTGCGCATGCACGTCGTAGCAGTAGGGTACGGAAGAATAGGCGATATCCACATCGGAGAGGAAGACAACGCCGTCGTTGGATACGCAGTCAACGCGGAGCATGTCTTTGGCTGCTTCGTCACGGATGACGTACATTTCCTCTTCCTGGGTGTCGTAAACGTAGGCGTAGACGGTGTTGGTCAAACCGGTATTGCTGTATTCGATCACAGAGGAAGCGATGTAGCGACCGTTCGGAGAGATGAAGTTGAACATGGTACCGTAGAGGGTCTTCCATTGGTGGAGACTTTCGTTGTAAACCATGTAAGGCTCGATGTACAGGTTGTAGGCCCCGTCTTTGTTCCACATGGCTCCCATTTCAATGTAGTTTTCGTCCAGGATGTAGCCGGTCATGTTGCCGTTGGATCCAATGCCTTTCACGCAAGCCATTTCTGCCGGGAGTCCGTTGATGTCATTTCCAACTTCGAGTTCAACGACTTCGTTGTTGCGGTAATACAAAGGCTGGATGTTCCAACTGTCAACAAATTGGTAACCGGCGGCCAGGGATCCGTCCGGTGAGACGGCGAAGATGCTGCCTTCGGTTGAGTTCGGGAATGTCATGTCCATGTAGATGCGTTCGCCATTTTCGTAGCGCATCGGGTACATGGTTTCGTCTTGTCCGTATGCCACACCATCATTGGTGATGTCGTACAGGGAGGCGCCTTCCACGAAGGTGATTTCGTCGGTGGGCAGGTGGTAGATGAAGGAACCTTCGTAGTTGCCGACGATGTACTCACCGTTGTCCGAGAGGTAGGCGGGTGCAATCCACATGCCTTCCGGAGAGAAGGTCAAGCTGGCACGGTAGATTTTGTGGTCCATCAAGGTCGGGGTTCCGTGGATGGCGTTGTTGACAACTTGTGCTACGTAAAAGTGGTAGTCTTTGTTCCACAACAGGTCGTTGTAGGCTTGGGAAAATTGACCCGTAAAAAGTTCGGGAACACTTTCTTCGGCCAGTCGGGCGTTCATCCATTGGGTAAAACCTTCGGTCGGGTTTTCGCCAAGCGCCAGGAATTCCTCGTGGTTCATCAAACCGAAAACATAGGTTTGTTCTGCTTCAGACGGGGTGATGTGTACGTTCAGGTCGTTTTGGTCCTGGTTTAATTCCACTTCAAAGGTACAAGTCGGAATCTCGGGTTCCTTTTGGTTGTCTTCGGAAGAGCATGCGCCCAGAGCCCAGAGAGACAGACTTGCAATAGTAAAGAAAAGTAACTTTTTCATAATATTTCGTTTCATGTTGATTAATAGGCTATTACAAATAAGCAAAGGTATAAAAAATGCGTCAAAAGCAAAGAAATAATGAACCAAATATCCCAAGAATGGTACTGAGTATGGTTTTTGCAGTGAAAGTCGCTATATTTGTCGCTTATTGTAAAATTGAATCACACACATTATGGAATCTACTGTTGCAAATAACCCCAAAAATCCCTTTAAGATTACTGTCATCGTTCTGTCTGTGGTTGCTGTTTTGTTGGCAGCCCTGTTGCTTTGGATCTGGATTGACCGCAGTGCCTTGATTGATGATCTGACGATTGAAAAAGACCAATTGACCCAACAGATGTTGGATCTGCAGTCGGATTATGCCTTGTTGTCTTCAGACAACGACAGCTTGAACGTACAATTGGAACGGGAACGCATCAAGGTAGAAGAGTTGATTGATCGTGTCAAGAAGACCGAAGCGACCAACCGGGCCAAGATCCGTCAGTACGAACAGGAATTGGGTACTTTGCGCTCCATCATGAAGCATTACATTGTGCAGATTGACTCGCTGAATACCTTGAACACGGCCTTGCGTAAGGATGCGGCAGCGGCCCGCAAAGAGGCTCAAAAGGCAAAACAGGATTACGAAAAACTGAGCAAAACCACGGATGAATATGCAAAACAAATTGAGAAAGGTTCTGTGGTAAAAGGCCGTGGTGTCCGGATGGTGGCCATCAACGGATCCAACAAGGAAACGGACCGAAGCAGTCGGGTTGCGAAATTCCGTACTTGCCTCCACTTGGTGGAAAACTCCATCGCTACCCGTGGTTTGCGTGATATTTACATTCGGGTAAAGGGACCGGATGGCATCCTGATGACCGGCGATCAGCAACAAATCTTTGAAATGAATGGAGAGCAGATGATTTATTCGGCATCCCGCGAAGTGGATTACCAAGGTTCTGAGGTAGAAGTGTGCATCTACTTCCAATCCGTGACCGGCTACGTCAAGGGTGTCTATACCGTGGATGTCTTTACCAAGGAAGGCAAACTGGGATCGGCTGATTTGTTGCTCCGTTAATACCGGTAACGTTTTGGCGGGTATTTACGTACACGTTCCTTTCTGCACCTCGTTCTGTACCTATTGCGATTTTTACTCGATTACGCAATTGGGCAAGAAACCGGTTTATCTGGCAGCTTTGGAAAACGAAGCGAGCCGCCAGTCACAATTTTTTAACGGAGTTCCCCCGACAACCCTGTACCTGGGTGGGGGAACTCCGTCTTTGTTGTCCCCCGATGAGTTGCAACGGCTCTTCTCCTGTGTGGATACGGTTTTTCTGCGTCCTCATGGGGTGTCGTTTGATTCGCTCCGGGAAGTGACGATGGAGGTGAATCCTGACGACGTTTCTTATGAGCGGGCCCTTTTTTGGCGGTCTTTGGGAGTTTCCCGGATCAGCATGGGGGTGCAGTCGTTCCATCCGGAGGTGCTGCGATGGATGGGAAGACGGCATACGGCCGAACAGGCCGTTCAAGCGTACCGGGATCTTCGTCGTGCAGGTTTTCAGAACATCAGTCTGGATTTGATTTTTGGCTATGAGTCCGCTGTCGGTGCAGACGTGCTTTCGGCCTGGGACGAAGATTTGTCGCAGATGATAGCCTTGTCACCTGAGCATATTTCAGCCTATCAGTTGAGCATTGAACCGGGTAGTAAATTGGCGCAATGGGTTCGGATGGGGAAGGTGCGTGAGTTGGATGAAGAGTGGTCCGCCCGGGAATATGCGTTGTTGCAGAAGCGCCTCAGTGAGGCAGGATACGATCAATATGAGATCTCCAATTTTGCCAAGCCGGGCTTTTATGCGGTTCATAACCGTTCCTATTGGTTGCGGGAGCGGTATCTGGGTTTGGGACCTGCGGCCCATTCGTTTGATGGGAACTGCCGTTGGTGGAATCCCGACGATGTGGATGCCTATGCCCAAGGCCGAGGCGTGGTGCGTGAAATTCTGACCGATCGCGAAGCCTTCAATGAACAAGTTATGTTGGGTCTTCGATGTGTCGAAGGCTTCCGTTCCTCTGTCTTGGATCCCATTTTGTATAACGAAATTTCACCCGTAATAGAACGTCTGATCCGTCAGGGTGATTTGATCGCCTCCTCCGATGGATGCATAAAAATACCGTCGGAAAAACTCTTTGTTTCCGACGGTATTGTCTGTCAATTGATGCTGGACTAGTGGGCGTGGCCACAACCGAATTCTACAGGAGCGGCACCTGAGTTGATGTAAGCAACGATTGCTACGGCTGCGAACAAACCGCAGATGATGGTTGCGAAGATGTAGGCAGCAATTTTCCAGCGTTTGATCCAAATGTTGTTGTTCAAACCGAGGGTTTGGAATGCGCTCCAGAAACCGTGAGTCAAGTGGAACCACAAAGCAGCAAACCATACCAAGTAGATGATGGTTACAAACAAGTTTCCAAAGGTACGGTCCATCAAGAAGTTCGGGTCCATTTGGTGTTCGCCTTGGAAGTGGAGGAGTTGCATGTCAGCCCAGAAGTGGGTCAAGTGGAAAGCAAGTACTCCGAGAACGATGATACCCAAAACGAGCATGTTCTTCGATGCCCATGAGCTGGATTCTCCTTTGTGAGCTACTGCGTAGCGTTGGTTTCCACGAGCCTTCAAGTTGGTTGCAGACAGGTAGAATGCGTAAACAATGTGAATAATGAAGCCCAAAGCCAATACCGGGACCATAACGGTGATGATCGGGAGAGACATGAAATCGCAACCGGCTTGGAAAGCTTCGTCACTGATGAGTGACAACGAGTTGATCACTGCGTGCAGGAGCAGGAAAATTACCAGGAAAAGACCAGAGATGCTCATAATGAGCTTCTTTCCGATGGAAGAGGTAAAAATGTTTGCCATATTTTTTTTGTTAATAATTTGTTTCACCGTTAAACGTAGTGCAAAGATAGAATCTTACTTGCGATTTTCATAATATTTGGCTACTTTTGTTTTTGTCAAAAAGAAAAAACAACATCCTATGAAATACGAAAGAATCTTACTCAAACTCAGTGGCGAGAGCCTTGGTGGAGGTACGGGCCGCGGTATCAACGAAGAGGTACTGGCGGAATATTCCCAACAGATTGCCGGATTGGCACGCAGTGGAATTCAGGTTGCCATTGTGATTGGTGGCGGCAATATTTTCCGTGGACTCTCCGGAGTAGGCAAAGGTTTTGATCGTGTGCATGGAGATCAGATGGGGATGTTGGCAACCGTAATCAACAGCATTGCGCTGTCCATGGGTATCCGCAGTGCCGGTGTCGAAGCCGAAGTCTTTACCTCGACACCGATGGAGCCGATGGCCCGTTATTACGAGCGCGATCGGGCGGTAGCCTTTATGCAGCAGGGTGGGGTAGCCATCATTGCCGGAGGTACGGGCAATCCGTTTTTCACCACCGATTCGGCTGCGGCGTTGCGTGCTTGCGAGATCGGTGCGGATGTGTTGCTGAAGGGAACCCGCGTGGATGGCGTGTACACGGCAGACCCGGAAAAGGATCCGACGGCAACCAAATACGACCGTCTGACGTACGGCAAGGCTTTGGCAGACCAACTGAAAATCATGGATGCAACGGCCTTTGCACTTTGTCAGGAAAATGGAATGGACATCATCGTCTTTGACATGAACCGCACCGGCAATCTGCAACGGTTGGCAAACGGAGAACAGGTAGGCACATTAGTATCAGATAAATAAGAATTAAAATCATTGAGCTATGATAGAGAAATCTAAGTCAATCATCAGTGCGGCGAATGAAAAGATGGAAAGCGCCGTTATGTTTCTGGAAGAAGATTTGAAAACGTATCGTGCCGGTAAGGCAAATCCTTCTGTTTTCAATGGTGTGATGGTAAACTACTACGGATCACCGACTCCGTTGAACCAAGTGGCGAGCATCAACGTTCCGGACGCGAAGACCATGTTGATCCAACCTTGGGAAAAGAGTTTGATTCCGACCATTGAAAAGGCCATCATGGATGCAAACTTGGGCTTTACTCCCCAAAACAACGGTGAACACATCCGTATCAACATTCCCCCGTTGACAGAAGACCGTCGTAAGGAGCTGGTGAAAAAATCAAAGGCTGCCGGTGAAAACGCGAAAATCAGTATCCGTAATGCCCGCCGTGACGGTATTGAGGCCTTGAAGAAAGCCCAAAAAGAAGGTATGCCGGAAGACATGGTTAAGGATTCAGAAGGCTTGATCCAAAAAGATGTGGACGCATTCAACAAGAAGGTGGATGAATTGTTGGCTGCGAAGGAGAAAGAAATTCTGACTGTCTGATGATTTCAACACTCTTGCCTTTGGAAGAATGGGGTCTTTTCTCTTCGGGGAAAAGACCTGTTGTTATTTCGGGACCCTGTAGCGCAGAAAGTCGTGAGGGGGTTCTGGCTGTGGCAAGAGCTGTTTCCGCTTTGGGAGTAGAGGTGTTCCGTGCCGGTGCGTGGAAACCCCGGACTTCTCCCCATTCGTTTGCCGGTTATGGCGTGGATGCTTTGCCCTGGCTGGTAGAGGCCCGGCGGGAAACCGGCATGAAAATTATGACAGAGGTTGCTTCTGCCTCCCACGTGGAAGCGGTCTTGAAGTCCGGCTTGGATGCTGTTTGGATCGGAGCCAGGACGACAACCAATCCGTTCCAGGTGCAGGAAATAGCAGAGGCCTTGCGTGGTTCTGATCTTCCTGTGTTGGTAAAGAACCCCATGAGTCAGGAAGTGGCTCTGTGGATTGGAGCTCTGGAACGGTTGGCCGAAGTGGGGCTCAAAAAATTAGGGGTCATCCACCGGGGATTTTCCTCTTGCGAGCCCTCTCGGTACCGGAACCTGCCCTACTGGCAGATTCCGATGACACTCAAACATCAAATCGGGCATTTGCCTGTTTTCTGTGATCCGAGCCACATTGCAGGAGATCGTGCTTTTGTCAGTGAGATAGCACACCAGGCAGCAGACATTGGTTTTGATGGCTTGATGATTGAGTGCCACCTCAATCCTGTGGAGGCACTGAGTGATGCCTCCCAACAGATAACCCCGACCGAGTTGGCACGTTTGCTGCGTAGCCTGGAGCATCGGTCCGCATCCGTGCAGGACAGTCGGTTGGAGGCCTTGTTATCCGATTATCGGGCCCGGATAGACCGGTTGGATGCGGATCTGTTGCAGATCCTGGCCCATCGGATGGAGATTTCTGCTCAAATCGGTCAACTCAAGAAAGAACACCAGCTGTCCGTGGTGCAACCGCAACGCTGGGCAAATCTGGAAGACCGTGCCGTGAAGTACGGTGAAGAGCTGGGTCTGGATGCGGATTTTGTCCGTCGGCTGTTCCGACTCATCCATCAGGCATCCATCGAGCGTCAATTCTGATGCAAACACCAGGCTTCTCTAGAACAAGAAGCCTGTGTTGATGTAGAAACTACCGTTCCCGTCTTGTTTGTTGAACGGTTTTCCGTATTCAAATGCCACAATAAAATTCTGGTTCATGATGAAACGCAGACCCGCTCCTGCGGTGAGGTGCAATCGGTCGTTTGCAGATCCCAAGGCCCGGTATGCCTCGTATTCGGCCCGGTATGCCTCGTTCGGTGTTACCTCCAATTTGCGGACGGTCATACCTCCGTCGCAGAATGCATTCACGCCAAAGGCAATGTTTTGGTTCCAAAGTTGGAATTCCACAAAGCGGTAGCGCAGTTCTGCGTTGAAGAAGGCTACGTCCAGACCTTGAACCCGGTTGCGCAGCATACCCCGTACGGTCCGATATCCTCCAACGGCATCGCGGTTGAAGCCTTCTCCAAAGACAGAGAGGAAGGGCAAGTCGTAGTAGGGAGCATAGTTGCCAAAGGTTCCCTGGTAGTTCAAACGGTAGGCGAACACAACCTGATCGTTGTACAAAGGCAGGTAGTGACGGAAGGTAATGGCATAGCGGTAGAAGGATTCTGCTTGAGTTCCCCCAAGGAATTTCGGGGCCAGCAAGGTGTGGGCTTCGGCCCAGATACCCCGGCTGGGAGCACCTTCCCGGTCGCGGGTGTCATATAACAAACCCAGGCGCAGCATGCTGGTGGTTCCGCCGTTGATGTCGGATTCGGGGAGCAAGCCCCATTTGGAGTAGTTTTCAAACAGGCTGGTTTCGGATTCTTCGCGGACACCGGCTTGGGTGTGGGAGAGGAAGTAACCGGCTTCCCAGAAAAGTTTGTTGTCCCAAATATTGCCGCTAAAGTCTGCTTTGGCCATGGTTACCCTACGATCCATCCGGTAGAACGCAGTACCCAAACTTGAGTCATAGAACGATTCATAGCCGTTGAAGCCGTAGAAGTCCAGGGCTTTGTCTACCATGTGGGTGGCCGCGAAGGAGGTGCGGACGCCGGGGATGAGGTGTTTGGAATCGTAGGACAAGGTAAAGAACTGGGTTCCCTTGGTGTAGAAGGATGCCTCAATGTACCACTTTTCTTTGTAGTTCGGGTAGTAGGAGCCATCACCAAAGTTGAAGATGTTCAGCAAGGCTCCGTATTGGAATCCTTTGTCCGCGTCGAAGGCAACGACCGGAAGCGGACCGAAGTTGTATCCGGTTTTGGTGATTTCTTGCGCTTTGGTTGCTTGGCAGCAGAAAAGGCCGAGTAAAAGAGCCAGGCTGATTAGTTTTTTCATCGTGTTTGGGTGTTAGCAAGTTGTTGGTATAGTTCGCGGGCTTTGCGGATGGATTTGCGCAGACCTTTGTTGCAGGTAAGTTTCCAGTCAGAAACGAACCAGCGCAGGTTGCGGTATGCATCTTGGGCAAAGATCGGGAAGGGGGTGAGGGCGGTAAAAGCAACCAGGGCCCATTCCCAGGGCAGGTTGCAGAAGAGCAGAAGACCGTAAACCAGCATCATGATCGGCCAGAATATCAGGTTGATTACCAGTCGGATCGAGTTGTGGAAAGCGCGATCTTTGAAGAGGCTGAGGAGCACTTTTCCTATACCGGCCAGGGGGGCATAAGCCAACATGCATGCCAGCAGGTAGGGCGATGTAGCCAATGACGCCAGGTAGTTGGGCAGGTGTTTTCGCCAGGGACTTCGTGCGGATGTGGAGGCCTGGCTGATCTTGTATCGCATGCGGTTATCGTAGATCGCCTGGCAGCATTGCAGCAGCTCTTCCATTTTTTCGGGCTGACTTTCGCACCAGAGGGCTATGTTTTCTGCGGTCCGTTGGCTCGCTTTCACGCGGCAGTGGAGTTTGCTTCCCTGGAAGCCTTCCCGGCGGAGTTCTTCCTGGGTGGTTTCGTTGACCAGGGTGACCAACTCGTGGGCTGCATGGTACTGTTCGTTGGCTGGCAGGTAGAGGATGAGCTTGCGCATGGCTTGGGTCAGCTGTTGGCGCAGCAGGTTCGTCAGTTCCGCCGGCTGAAGCTCCGGGTGTTCTTTTTGGTACTGCGGAATACTGATAGGCTCTCCTACCTGGATGAATGCTGTCGAGCGGAAGCGGTAATAGTTGCCGTACTCAATGCCAATGGGGACAATGCAAACATCGCGGCGCTCTCCCAATTGTTCCTGAGCCTGGAGGGCGATGCGGAAGATGCCTTTGCCCAAGGGGAGCAGGGAGTGTTGGTCGCGGTGGGTTCCCTCCGGCAGGATGCAGAAAGGAATACCGTCGTTGAGGACGCTGACACTTTTGTCAATGATTTCCTGGTTTTTCTTCACTTCTTCCACGCCGTCGCGGATGCGCATAATCGGCATGATTTTCAGGAAGGTCAGGATCTTTGCAAAGAGACGGACTTTGAACATGTCTGCGCGGGCCACGAATACCTTATAGGGTTCGTTCATGGAGAGCACAATCAATGCGTCCATCAGCGCATTGCTGTGGTTCGGTGCCAGGATGATGGAGGCATTTTCCGGGATATTCTCCAGACCGACAATCTCGTGTTCGCGGTAGGCCTGGATGGTGGACCAGTCCACGTAGTGGCGAAGCAGGGTGTACAGTTTGTTCTTGTCTTGAATTTTCTTAGCGGGTTTCATGGTCTTGCAACGGTTTGCGTCGGAAGAGGGAAGAAACGGTCAGTCCGGAGACGATGTGCCAGATTCCCCACCAGGCGGTGATGAAAAGCATGCCACCAATCCCTTCTTGGGGGAAGATGTTCGGGTTGAACAGTAGTACCAATCCGAGTCCGGAGTTTTGGATGCCGACTTCGATCGTCAATGAACGCCGGTCTCGTTCCGGTAACCGTGCGGCACGGGATCCCCAGTAGCCGAGCATCAGGGCCAGGAAGTTGTGCCCCATCACAATGAAGAATACATACCAGATGTGATTGATAAAGATGGTGAAGTTTTGCGAGAAGGAGATGATGACCATGGCCATGAAGAAGATCAGGGAGGTCGCCTGCATCGGTTTCTTCAGTCGTTCGGTCCATCTGGGACAGTATTTGGTAAACAGCATACCCAGGATGATGGGAATGCCCAAGAGCAAGCAGACTTGCCAGAACATGGGCCAGAAGGCAATAGTCAATTCAGGGATGTCCATGGAACCTTTTTTGACCAGTAGATTTACGTACATCTTTCCCCAGAAAGCGAAGTTGATCGGGGTGATGAAGGTGGCTGTACACGTACTGACAGCGGTCATACTCACCGACAACTCCGTGTTTCCTTTGGAGAAGGAAGACATGAAGTTGGAGATGTTTCCTCCGGGGCAGGAAGCAACGAGAATCATGCCCAACGCAACCATGGGTGTAATCCAGGGCGACAGGATCACGGCAAACAGGAAGGTCAACGCTGGCAGTCCGATCCACTGCAAGAGCAAGCCAACGGTGATGGATTTTGGCTTGCTGAAAACTTCCTTGAACATACTCGGACGGATGCCCAAGGCCACGCCGAACATGATAAAGGCGAGGACCCAGTTGATGGCATTGACTCCAGCTTCGTTGAAGTTGATGGTTATGGCATCCAAGGATTGTAATTGATCGTACATAGTTTAGGTTTTAGTGGTTTTTATTCGCGGATGGCTTTGATACCGGGCAGCTCGATGCCTTCCAGGTATTCTAACATGGCGCCACCGCCGGTGGATACGTAACTCACTTCGTTGGCAAAGCCCATTTGGGTGACGGCAGCTACCGAGTCGCCACCGCCCACGAGGGTAAAGGCTCCGGTCTTGGTTACTTCGGCCAGGATGCGGGCGATGCGTTTGGTTCCTTTGGCGAAGTTGGGCATTTCAAAGACACCGACAGGACCGTTCCAGAGGATGGTACGGGATTCTCGCAATACTTTTTCCCAGCGGTCCAGGGAGTTGTCGCTGGCATCCATGCCTTCCCAACCTTCGCCAATCGCATTGGAGGGGAAAATTTGGGTCGGGGCATCGTTGCGGAATTCTTGGGTCGTGATCACTTCGGTGGTGAAGTACAGGTTTACGCCTTTGGCTTTGGCTTTTTCCAGGATGGTGCGGGCCAGGTCCAGTTGGTCGTCTTCGCAAAGGGAGTTTCCGATTTGTCCCCCTTGTGCTTTCATGAAGGTGTACACCATTCCGCCACCGATCATCATGTTGTCCACAAAGTCCATCAAGTGCTCAATGATGGCAATCTTGGAAGAGACTTTGGCTCCGCCCAGGATGGCTGTCAGCGGTCGTTCCGGGTGACCGAGGACTTGGTCAATGGCTTTGATTTCACCTTCCATCAGGTAACCGAACATTTTGTCGTTCGGGAAATATTTGGCAATCAGGGCTGTGGAAGCATGTGCACGGTGTGCGGTTCCGAAAGCGTCGTTGATGTAGCAGTCTGCATACGAGGCAAGGTGTTCAACAAAGGCTTTTTGACTATCTTTCACAGCGGCTTTGGCAGCTTTCTTTTCTTCATCGGTGGCATCCTCCGCCAGGCCGCGGGGTTTGCCTTCTTCTTCTGCGTAAAAACGGAGGTTCTCCAACAAGAGGATTTCTCCCGGTTTCAGAGCAGCTGCTTGTGCATCAGCCTGCATACAGTCTGTCGCGAATTGTACCGGACGGCCAAGGTATTCTTCGATACGGGAGAGGATGTGTTTGAGGGAGAATTTTTCAGCAGGTCCTTTGGGGCGACCCAGGTGAGACATGATGATCAAGGCTCCGCCTCCTTCCAGAACTCGTTTCAAAGTCGGGATGGCGGCTCTGATTCGGGTGTCGTCAGTGATTTGGAATGATTCGTTCAAAGGAACATTAAAATCCACCCGAACAATGGCTTTCTTGCCGCTAAAGTCGTACGTGCTGATGTTTTGCATACTATCTAAAATTAAGTTTTTTCAAAGCAATATTCCAGGCAAAGGTAATGAGAAAAAATCTTTTTTCGCTATCTTTGGGCACTTAATTGGATGAATATGCTGATACAAACTCCTCCCTCCGCCTGGAAGGATTATGAATTGATTGATTCTGGAAATTACGAGAAACTGGAACGTTTTGGACCCTATGTGATGGCGAGGCCCGAGCCGAAAGCTTTGTGGAATAAGTCGTTGACTGATTTGGAGTGGCGACACCTTTCGCACACGACGTTTCAGGCGGGTGCTGGCTTTGGCCGTGCCGGTAAGGAAGACAGCGGCACCTGGAAGATGTCCAAACGGATGGCGGACCAATGGACGATCCGTTACGGTGGTGCTGAGAACGGTGCTACACCGGGTCTGGATTTCTGTTTGCGCCTGGGATTGACCTCGTTCAAACACGTGGGTGTATTTCCCGAGCAGGCCCCCAACTGGGACTTTATCTACAACCAGACCCGCCGGGTGGCAGAGGAACTCAAACACGTACCCCGATCCCTCAATCAGACGCCCAAGGTGCTGAACTTGTTTGCTTATACAGGAGCCGCTTCGTTGGCCGCCCGTTGTGCAGGGGCCGAAGTAACCCACCTGGATTCGGTGAAGCAAGTGGTGACGTGGGCCCGGAACAATATGGAGCTCAGTAAGTTGGAAAATGTGCGATGGATCGTGGAGGATGCCTTGAAATTTGTACGTCGCGAAGTCCGTCGGGGCAACCTGTACAACGGTCTGATTCTGGACCCGCCGGCTTACGGCCATGGCCCGGACGGTGAAAAATGGAAATTGGACGAATGTTTGTACGAACTGTTACACCAATGTTCACAAATCCTGGCACCGGAGCATGCTTTTATGGTGGTCAACCTCTATTCCAACGGTTATACCTCGGTTTTGTGTGATACCCTGGTGAAAGAAACCTTCGGAACAGCCGGTGTTCGGCAGTCGGGAGAACTGGTGCTGCAGGACCGTGCCGGTCGTGCTCTCCCGTTGAGTGTATTTACCCGATTGAGTCGTTAATTCCT
Source organism: Bacteroidales bacterium (assembly GCA_045638645.1). GTDB lineage: Bacteria > Bacteroidota > Bacteroidia > Bacteroidales > UBA932 > JAGCJX01. The sequence goes on along the minus strand of JAZUBU010000005.1, from coordinate 64,693 downwards.
TAAGATTTTAGAGAAGATGGATTTGTTAAGTATTGTATGGAATGCGGATCCTGAGATTTTCCGCATCGGGGGATTTGCCCTCCGTTATTATTCGGTGCTCTTCCTCTCCGGTTTTGTATTGGGCTATTATATCTTCCGCTGGTTCTACAAACGCGAGCAATTGCCGCTGGACCAGTTGGACAATCTGTTCTTTGTTTCCTTGATCTCGGCGCTGATCGGGGCCCGTCTCGGTCACGTGATCGGTTACGACCTCCGTTACTACCTGGCCCATCCTTGGGAGATTCTCATGACATGGAAGGGAGGACTTGCCAGCCACGGAGGTGCTGTGGGTTTGTTGATCGGATTGTGGTGGTACATCCGCCGTTACGGTCGTAAGTATGGTATCAATTATCTCTGGCTGTTGGATCGCTTTGTGATCACGGTGACGTTTGCGGGGGCTTGTATCCGCTTGGGAAACCTCATGAATTCAGAGATTTATGGAGATGTAACCAACTTGCCTTGGGGCTTTGTCTTTGCCCGTAATGGAGAAGTGTTGCCGAAGCATCCGACGCAGCTGTACGAAGCTTTGTCCTATCTGGCATTGGGTTTTGCCATGGTGTGGTTGTACAAGAACCGTCTGCCGAAATTGAAACAAGGAACCTTGTTTGGAATTTTCCTGACATTCCTTTTTGGAGCCCGTTTCATCATTGAATTCATCAAGGAACCGCAATCCGACTTTGAAGTGGGTATGTTGTTCAACATGGGGCAACTCTTGAGTCTCCCGTTCATTGTTGCCGGTATTCTCATTTGGGTCTGGAGTGTGCGCAAAGGAAAACCGGCCATGCTTCCTCCGATGAAGCCTGCTCACAAGGTTCGTTCGTAACGGACAGGATTTTTTGAAGACTAGTGACCTGCCCGATCCATTTCCCGGCGCAGGTCTTTTTCTTTGATGGTCTGGCGTTTGTCGTATTCCCGCTTGCCTCGGGCCAGCGAGATGTTCAGTTTGGCATAGCCATTTTCGGCGATGAAGAGTCTTGTGGCGACGATGGTCATTCCTTTTTCTTGGGAGGCGCGTTTGAGTTTGCGCAATTCCCGTTTGTTCAGCAGGAGTTTGCGGTCCCGTTTGGGGTCGTGTTTGTTGAAGGTGCCCCACCAGTAATCGGCGACGTGCATGTTCTTGACAAAGAGTTCCGTCCCTATAAAATAGCAGTAGCTGTCCGTCAAGGAGGCTTTGCCTGCCCGGATGGATTTGATTTCCGTTCCTGTCAGCACAATCCCTGCGGTGAAACTTTCGAGGAACTCGTATTCAAACGAGGCCCGTTTGTTTTTGATTTCAACTTTACTCTTTGCTTTTGCCATAATCGGGTGCAAAATTAATTATTTTTGTCATTGATATGTACAACTTCAAGCAGATATTGGACCAGTGTCAAGGCAAACGTGTGGTTTGTGTACTGGGACCGACCGCCTCCGGCAAGACGCGTTTTGCCGTCCGGCTGGCAGATGCCCTCGGGGCAGAGATCATTTCCGCAGATTCCCGTCAAGTGTATCGGGGTATGGACATCGGGACCGGCAAGGACCTGGCGGATTATTCTTTTGTCCGACCGGACGGGTCCCTGGCGGAAGTGCCTTATCATTTGATCGATATTGCCGATGCCGGAGAAAAATACGACATCTTCCGGTACCAGCGGGATTTTGCAGCCGCTTATGAGGACATTGTCTCCCGGGGCAAGCCGGTTGTGCTTTGCGGTGGGTCGGGATTGTATATCGAGGCAGCTCTGCGGGGATATTCCTTGCCGGAGGTTCCTCCGAATCCGGAATTGCGGGCCGAGTTGGAAAAAGAAACCGATGAGGTGCTGATTGCCCGTCTGGCCTCTTTGAAGAAATTGCACAATCATACCGATTACGATACCCGCAAGCGGCTTATCCGTGCCCTTGAAATTGCGATTTACCAGTCGGAGCATCCGGACGAGGAAGTGTACAAAGCGGGAGAACGGGTATTGTTTCAACCGCAGGACATCCTGTACCTAGGTGTTCAGGTGTCCCGGGAAGAACGGATCCGTCGCATTGATCTGCGCTTGGAGGCCCGTTTGCAGGAAGGCTTGGTTGAGGAGGTCCGTCAATTGTTGGCGAGCGGTATCCCGGCGGAGAACTTGCTGTATTACGGTCTGGAGTACAAGTTCCTGACCTTATACCTTACCGGGTCGATTTCGTATGACGAGATGGTTTCCCAGTTGCGCACGGCCATCCATCAGTTTGCCAAGCGTCAGATGACCTGGTTCCGGGGAATGGAGCGGAGGGGTGTATCCATTGTCTGGGTGGATCCACTTCCGGAAGTGTGGATGATTTATCCGGCTTACACACAACACCGTTCGGATGTGGCGTACGACTGGTTCTGGCAGGAAGGTCGTCGTTTGGGGCTGGAGGTCAAGATCCGGTTTTTTGAAGATTTTACACCAGCGGCGCCCCTGGGTTTTGTAGGGGCGGAACGTTGGCCTGATTTTGTGCTGGTGCGTGGTTATGATCGTCAGGTTTCAGAATTTTTTGAGCAACGGGGTATTCCGGTGTACAATCGGGCAGAGGCCATGTTCGCCTCCCGGGACAAGTGGACGACGATTGAAAAACTGAAAGCCATGCAGTTGCCGACACCCTGTTCTCTTTGTGGCCCTTGTGCCTGGGAGGAGGCAGTTGCGGCCTTGGGCCTTCCCTTTGTGTTCAAGCACCGTACGGGATCCAAAGGAGAGGAGGTTTTTCTGGTACACGACCAGGCCTCTTTCGAGTCGTTGGTGGAGCAGGCCCTGGCCTATCTCTGTCAGGCTTTTGTTGCGCACAGTGCCGGTCGCGATGTGCGGGTCTGGGTTCTTGGGGAACAAGCCGTAGCGGCTGTGCTGCGATACAACGAAGGTTCGTTCAAGTCCAATTTTGCGCAGGGTGGCTCGGCAGAGCCGTTTGATCTCACTTCGGAGGCGGGAAAGGCTGCCGCCTCGTTGGCTGTGGCCGCATCCCAAGCGTTGGGGCTATATTTTTCGGGCGTGGATCTGCTCTTCCAGCCGGATGGGTCCTGGACGGTCTGTGAGGTCAATGGCAATGCGGGTTTCCGGACCATTTCTTCGGTTTCTGATTACAACATGCCCCGGAAATTGCTGGAAGCGTGTTACGCGGATGCCATGTCCCGGTAGAGTGATCCGCCGGATCTTGTCCGTAAGCAGCATAAAAAAAGAGGGCGACTTTCGTGCCCTCTTTTTGGTATGTGAAGTTTGAGATTATTCTTCAGCAGCGACAACTTCTACTTGTACAGTAGCTTTGATGTCTTTGTAGCATTTCACTACAGCTTCGTAAGTACCCACTTCCTTCAAAGCATCAGCACCTTTGATGGTAATGTCTTTGCGGTCGATTTCGAAACCGAGAGCCACCAATGCTTCAGCAATTTGGATGTTGTTTACAGAACCGAAAGCTTTGCCGGTTTCGCTAACTTTGGTAGCGATTTTCACGAGCATACCTTCCAGTTTGCCAGCCAATGCAGATGCGTCATCACGAAGTTTTGCTTCTTTGTGAGCACGTTGTCTGAGGTTTTCTGCGTGTACTTTTTTAGCAGAAGGAGTTGCCATAATTGCCATTCCTTGCGGAATCAAGTAATTCACGGCATAACCGTTTTTAACCGTTACGATGTCATCTTTGTGACCGAGGTTAGTTACGTCTTGTTTCAAAATGATTTCCATATTCTTATCTCCTCCTACGATTATTTCAACAAGTCAGTTACATAAGGAAGCAAAGCCAAGTGTCTTGCACGTTTCACAGATTGAGCTACCTTACGTTGGAATTTCAAGGAAGTACCGGTGAGACGACGGGGCAAAATCTTACCTTGTTCGTTCAAGAAACGTTTCAAGAATTCTGCGTCTTTGTAGTCAACATATTTGATACCTACCTTTTTGAAACGGCAGTATTTTTTCTTTTTAACCTCAACTGTCGGAGGGTTCAAATAACGGATTTCGTTGTTAGTTGCATTTGCCATAATTCTACCTCCTCAAATTATTTAGCTTCTTGTTTGTTAGCGCGTCTGCGTTCAGCATAAGCGATTGAATGTTTGTCCATTGCGAAAGTCAAGAAACGGATGATACGCTCGTCGCGGCGGTATTCGGTTTCAAATTTTGCAATGAATGCAGGTTCTGCTTTGAATTCGATCAAGTGATAGAATCCAGTTGTCTTCTTTTGGATCGGGTAAGCAAGCTTGCGAAGACCCCAATCTTCTTCGTGAACGATTTCACCACCATCGGCAACAATCAGATCACGGAACTTTTCTACCGCTTCCTTCATCTGACCTTCAGACAAAACGGGAGTTGCAATGAAAACGGTTTCGTACTGTTTTAACATACTGATTATTATTAAATTGGTTTAAAAAAGCCCTTTCGGATAAACCAAAAGGGCTGCAAATTTAGTAATTATTTAACAATCTGCAAATAATATCTATTTGAGGGGTGCTTTTTCCAAGGCGGTAACCACGAATTTCCACCACTTTTCTACCGTCGGGATGCATACGCGTTCTTCGGGAGAGTGAGGTGAGCGGATGGTCGGACCACAGGAGATCATGTCCCAGTTCGGATAGATACCACCGAGGATACCGCATTCCAAGCCTGCGTGGATGGCTTTCACGGCAGGTTCTACGCCGTACAGGGCTTGGTAGGTTTCTTTCATGGCTTTCAGGATGGGAGAAGCCATGTTCGGTTGCCAGCCTGAGTAGCCGCCGGTAAGTTGCACTTCGGCTCCTGCCAATTCAAAGACAGCGCGGATGGATTCGCTCAGGTCAGCTTTGGCAGAATCGATGGAACCACGCATCAGGGTCTTTACGACCAAGGTGCCGTTCTCCGATTTTACAATGGCCAGGTTGTTGGATGTTTCCACCAGGTTATCCATGGCCAGGCTCATGCGGTCCACTCCGTTCGGGCAGCCGTATACGGCACGCATGGCCTTGAGGGCAACGGCTTGTTCGATGGCCGGACCTTGGCATTCGCAGGGAACCATGAAGATTTCCAAGCCGGGATCCACCGGACCGTATTCGTTTTTGGCTTCTGCGAGGGTGCGGGCTACGAGGGCTTCTGCCTCTGCTACGCGGTTTTCCGGGAAGGCTACGCATGCAACACCTTCGCGGGGAATGGCATTGCGCATGTTGCCGCCTTCCACGCAGAGCAAGCGGGCATCCAGGTCGCGCAAGAAAGGCAACAGAAGGCGTACCATGATTTTGTTGGCATTGCCTCGGCCTTGGTTGATTTCCATACCGGAGTGACCGCCACGGAGACCTTTGACATTCAATTCTCGGACAGTATAGCCTGCGGGCAAGGCTTCTTCCTGGTAGCGGAAGGTCGCAGTCACGTCCAGACCGCCGGCGCAGCCGACGTACAATTCGCCTTCGTCTTCAGAGTCCAGGTTGATGAGAATATCACCTTTCAGAACGCCGGGTTGCAAGGCGCGGGCACCGGTCATGCCGGTTTCTTCGTCAATGGTGAACAGGGCTTCCACCGGACCGTGTACCAGGTCGGTAGCTTCCAGAACCGCCATGGCTACGGCGCAGCCCAAGCCGTTGTCTGCACCCAGGGTGGTTCCTGTTGCATAGACCCAGTCTTCTACAATGCGGGGTTCTACCGGATCCTTGTCCCAGTCGTGTACTTTGTCGTTGTTCTTTTGGGGAACCATATCGATGTGGGCCTGGAGGATGATACCTTGACGGTTTTCCATACCCGGGGTAGCCGGTTTGCGGATGATGACGTTGCCAACTTCATCTTTGATGGTTTCCAAGCCGAGTTTGTTACCAAATTCAACCAGGTACTCAACGGCTCTGCCTTCGCGTTTTGAGGGGCGAGGGATTTGTGTCAACGCGTAGAAGTTTTTCCACACGGATTTCGGATTCAAATCTTGGATGTTCATGGTATTCAGTTTTGTATAATTTGTGTTTTATTCGTTGTGATTATTTGATGACGGCACCAATCGGGAAACTCAAGGTTTGTCCCATTTGGTAAACCGGGATGCGGGTTTGGAGCAAGACCTGGCGACCATCGGAGAGACGGGCGGTACAGATACCCGGAACGCGGTAGGTGATTTCCGGAGTCGGTTTTTTCGGAGGGATGCCATCGCCCAGGTATTGGCGGATTTCTTCTTCGGTTGCTTCGGGAATCAGTTCCAGGGCAACAGGGCGTCCGGCCACGTTGTCGGCCGGGAGGATGCCCTCCTCTTCCGAGATGCGGAAGGCAATCTGCAACTGGCGTTCTTGTGTAGTTTCCGGAACGACATCAAAACTCAAGGTTTCTACGGCTTCGGTCCGTTCTCCCAGGAAGAGGGAGAGGTACTCTTCTTCCAGCCGGTTGATTTCCGAGATGGCAGCTTCCAAAGCATTGCCGCTGAAAGTCGCATCGGTATCGCCGGTGATGATCTGGATGCGTTTGCGGCGCAGGTCAAAGATTAGCTGGGCAGCCTCTTCTGCTTTGGTTTCCAAACTCTTGGATACAACCTGGCTTTGGCTGACGGGGACTCTTTCGAAACCGTTGCCGGAGCGTACGCTGCGGTACATGGTCGTTTCGGTTTCGGTCAGGTTGGAGGTCATGCCTTTGGTTTGTTGGTCAGCCGGATTGACCGGTGCGGGGAAGCGCCAAACTTCTTCTCCGGTCTGGCTGTCATCGGACAGGATAACCAATCCTTGTGAGGACATTTCGAAGAAGTCGGCAATGGCTTGCGGTTTTTTCAGCGAGGTCAGATCTGCGACCATGCGCAATTGCGGGTCGGCCTCTACGGTCGGGATGAGTTTGATGCTTTGCAAGCGGTAGTTCACGGAGTTTTGGTCCGAAGCCTCGATGCCCAGGTATTTGGAGGCAAAGCGGGCATAGGGTCCTGCGTAGTAGGATTCCCGTACGGCTTCCACGGTCAGTCGGATGGATGTGCGGGGCAGGGTATAGATGAGGGAGCCGTTGGTGTTTTCTGCCAAACGGTCCTGTGCTTGGGCACGGTCTCCGCTCATCCACAGGCTAGCAGACAAGGTCAGGATGAACGGAAGGAGAATGCGTTTTTTCATGTTATTCAAAATACTGTATTAATTTGTCTTCGTCGGTGAGCCAACGTTTCCATCGTTTGTGGCTCCAGAGCCAGCAGGCCGGATTGTTGCGGATGCTTTCTTCCAGCAGAGCGGCAAATTGGCGGGTTACCCAGCCCGGTTCCTCTTGGGAGGCATCGGGGGTGATTTCGGTAAACCGGAAACGGTAACGTCCCCGTTCGTAGCGGTCGATGCTGACATAAAATACGGGAAGTCCCAACTTGCAGGCCATGTATTCTGGGCCGTTGATCATCAGGGTCGGTTGGTTCAGGAATTTCAATCCATATTTTGCGCCCCGTCTGGGGGACTGGTCTGCGATGAAAAAGTAAATGCCTTTGCCGTTGCGGTTCTGCATGACATGGCGGAAGACCTGTCCGGATTCCAATAGGGTGCAAACGCCCTTCTTTTCTCGCAACATTCGGACCAAACGGTCGGAGAATCCTTTTTGCTTCTTGTAGATGAAGAAGTTTTCGGAGGGCTGGATGTCAATGTTCAGCAGTTGGGCATAGGGCCCCATTGAACAGCAGAGTTCCCAGTTGCCGTAGTGTCCCAGTACCGCTACCAGGTTTTTGCCTCGGCCGTACAGTTTTTGGATGACTTCCGGGTTTTCGAGAATGACCCGTCGGTTGACCTTTTCCGAGCTGCGGGAGTAGGCCCAGATCATTTCCACAAAGATGTCGAGGAAGTATCGGTAAAACTCTTTGGTAATGCGTTCGATCTCTGGGTATTTCTTGTCCGGGAACGAGCGGGCCAGGTTGATGGTGACCACCGAACGTCGGTAGCGGATCACGCGGTACAGCAGGAAATGGAGCAGATCCGCGAAGGCGTGGTGCACCCGCAAAGGCAGCAGCGAGACCAAATAAATTGGAATGCTGACCAAAAATAACAAGGTGCGTTCAATCAAGGAAGCCATCTTTTTCAGGTATAAAGTTAGCGTACAAAGTTACCAAATTTTTTAGATAAAATTACAGATCCTGGAGCAATTTTGCTTTGCTATCCATGACATGGAGGAGTTTCTGTACATACAAGCTGACAGTGCGCCGGAGAAGAGTCTTGGTTTGTCCACAGGATTCGTGTTCTGAAACAAAGTTATCGGAGATTTGATAAATTAAGGCAGCGTTTTCATAAAATATTAATATCTTTGCCAAACTGTATATCGACTATATACATTTTATTTATTAACTAATACCATTTAACAGTATGTCATTCATTACAAATCTTTGGGAGACCAATCGTCCGATGATGATTCTGCTCGCCATTCTGATTGTAGTAATACCCTTCCTGGTATTCTACATCAACAAAGCACGAAAAGAACACCCTAAGGGCTTGATCGCAGCTGCATTGAGTAATATGGGTGAACGTTTCGGTTACTACATTATGAACGCCGTGCTTCTTTTGTTCATCTGCTCAAAATTTGGTATCAGCGATGATGCTGCAGGTTGGATTTATGCGGTTTTCTATTTCCTTATTTATGTACTCAGCCTTCCGGGTGGTATCATTGCTGACCGTACACAAAACTACAAAGGTACCATCATCACCGGTCTTTGCGTGATGGCTGCCGGTTACGGTATGTTGTCCATCCCGGTATTTGCTGAAGCTTCCGGCTTCTCCTGGGTATTGGTATTTACATGCGTAGCCTTGTTTGTCATTGCTATGGGTAACGGTCTCTTCAAAGGTAACTTGCAAGCCGTTGTCGGTCAAATGTATGATAACTTTGAAGCAGAAGCAGCGAAAAAAGGACCCGAAGCCTTGGCTGAAGCCAAATCAAAACGGGATACCGGTTTCCAAATCTTCTACGTGTTCATCAACATCGGTGGTGTGATTGCTCCTTTCGTGGCTCCCTTGCTCCGTAGCATGTGGTTGAATCTGCACAACCTTTCTTACAATGCCGACCTTCCGCGTCTTTGCCATAAATTCATCGAAGGAGCAGGTGCGATGAGCGAAATCGACCAAGCCAACTTGACATCATTGGCAGCTGAAGTAGGTCATACCGGTGAAGTTACCGTTGAATTCTGTAACCAATACTTGAACGTGTTCAACACGGGTGTTCACTATTCATTCATTGCCTCTGTGTTGGCTATGTTGATTTCATTGGTGATTTTCTTCATCGTGAAGAATCGTCTTCCCAACCCGGCGAAGAAAGAAAAGAAAGCCGTTGAAGAATACAGTGCTGAAGAAAAGGCAGCAAACGCAAAAGAAATCAAACAACGTCTGTATGCTTTGTTCGCAGTATTGGGTGTTGCCGTATTCTTCTGGTTCTCATTCCACCAAAACGGTCAATCCCTTTCCGTATTTGCTCGTGACTTCGTTGCTACCGCTGCGATTCCGCCGGAAATCTGGCAATGTATCAACCCCTTGTTTGTGATCCTGTTGACTCCGATCATCATGTGGGTATTTGCTGCTCTGTCAAAGAAAGGCAAAGAAGTTTCTACTCCCCGAAAGATTGTGATCGGTATGTTCCTGGCAGCTTGTGCCTATATTTTCCTGGCACTCATCGCGATTGTGAACAACTATCCTTCTGGAGAAGAATTCAAAGGCTTGGCTGATGCCATCAAGATTTCTATGAAGTGCAACCCGATGGTGTTGATTTTGACTTACTTCTTCTTGACCGTCGCTGAGTTGTTCATTTCTCCTCTTGGACTTTCTTTCGTGTCAAAGATCGCTCCCCGTCACTTGCAAGGTATTTGCCAAGCATTGTGGTTGACTGCAACTGCCATCGGTAACTTGTTCATTGCAATCGGTGTAACCATGTTGAATACCTTCCCGGAACAATGGATGTGCTGGGCTGTATTCGCCGTATTCTGCCTCATTTCCATGGGCGTTATGTTGGGTATGGTGAAATGGTTGGAACGCGTGACCAACGCATAATCCGTCCGATCCCTATAATGATGAAAAAGGCTGGCGTTCACGTCAGCCTTTTTTATCGATTGTTTTTTAGTTTAGAAAGAATAGCTGATTTGCAGCCCGCTGTTGATACCGCAGATAGGAGAGTATTCGGTAACGCTGGCAAACCACCAGTCTCCGCGGCTACAGTCATTGTGTCTGTGTCGGATGCGGGTACCCAGACTGAGACTGAAAAATGCGTCAAAGTAGGGGTTTTTCTGTGCAGTTTGTTCGTCGTAATAGGACAAGCCGGCCTTTAATCCGATAAAGGGGGCAACCCTTTTGGGAGAGCAGGTTACGCGAAGGTCTGCAAAGACTGGAATGGCGAGGCCGTCGATCGTACGGGAGCCCACGCCTCCACCGGCAAAGACATACGGGCCGAAGTGATAGCCAGCAATGCAGTCTACGCCCAATACGGGACTTACATTTGCTGCGAGATCCAGCCGGAGTCCAAATCCCTTCGGGTCTCCCAAATATTGTCTGCCATCGGGGTGTTTCTCCAGGCGTGTCCCTATGATCCAGATGGGAATACCGGCTAATAGAGCGCCGAAGTCGGTCAACAGGATTGTCCCCATCCTGGTTCTTTGTTGGGGAGAAATATTGCCTCCAAACATAAGGAAAAGCGAGAGAGGGCCATTGGAAACCATGGACATGATTCCAATGCTTGTCAAGGTCTGGCCGATGGTCATCATCGGATTCCCGGCAAAGGCTATCGGTGTTTCTTCGGTGCTGTTTCCTACGAAGCTATCCATCGTTTCGGTATGTTCTTGTGTGGCTTGCTCGTTTACGATGAATTGTCCCCAGACATCGGTTGAAGAGATCAGGAGGAAAAATACCAATAAAGTCCCCCATCCCAAGCGTTGTTTCATTTTCTTTCTAAGCATTGTTGGTTCATAGATTATGCGACAAATGTATGAGAAAATTCTCAGATAAATGAGAAAATTCTCAGATCGGTAGGATCGGTTTTTTGGGGGTATTTGAAAAACTACAGTCCTTCGGGAATGGTGAGGATCAGAATTTTTTCGTCTTCGTTAAGGCCGCAAATCAAGTCTTCGTGGAAGGGGTAGAGGGCTTCTTCACCGTCGGGTGTTTCGACAGCCAAGCAGAGATTGCCACCGAAATCGTGCAAATCTTGGACGGTGCCCCGGAGTTGTTCGGAGGCATCGTATAAGGTGAATCCAATGAGAAATAAGGTTTCGTCTTCTTCGGTATCCAGCTGTTCGGCAGGCAGGAAGATTTTCATTTTGCTCAATTCGTCGGCCGCTTCCAGGGAATCAATGCCTTCGAATTTGACCCGGGCACGGTTGCCCCGGAAATCGATGGATTCAAAAAAGAAAGGAACCGGTAGTCCTTCAAAAAAGAAGAATACCGGTTCTTGGATGTCCAAATCTTCCGGCATTTGGGGGAATACGGAGATCATGACCTCTCCCTCAGTGCCGTAGGACTTTATTACCTGTGCAATCGGCAAGAATTTATCGTTGGCCGAGAGCATTTGATTACGCTTCAGGATTTTCAGCGGTTGCTTCAGCTTCAGCAGCTTCAGCGGCAGCTTGTGCAGCGGCTTCTGCAGCAGCAGCAGCTTCTTCAGCTTTGCGTTGAGCAATAGCTTCCGCTCTTTCGCGGTTTACTTTTGCTTCAGCTTCCAAACCTGCTTTTGCGAGTTGTTTCTTTTCGTCGCAAATTTGTTGTTTGCGGCCAGCCAATTTCGCATCTTTTTCAGCTTTCCAAGCATTCCATTTTTGTTCCGCTACTTCAGCAGTGAAAGCACCTTTCTTTACACCACCTTCCAAGTGTTTTTTCAACAATACACCTTCGTAAGACAAAATGCGACGGCAAGTGTCGGTCGGTTGTGCACCGTTGTTCAACCATGCCAATGCACGGTCAACATTCAAGTTGATGGTTGCAGGGTTGGTGTTGGGGTTGTAAGAACCGATGCGTTCGATGAAGCGACCATCCCGGGGTGCGCGGCTATCGGCTACTACTACGTGATAGAAAGCGTAATCTTTCTTACCGTGGCGGGACAAGCGAATTTTAACAGCCATTGTAAATGGGTTTTAAAAGTTAATAAATCAATAACTTCCTTATCTGCTCGAGAAAAGGCGTGCAAAGGTAAATAAAAAAGAGACAATCCTCCAAAGAAAAATTGTCCCTTTTTTGTCTAACCTATGAAAAAAACTATCTGCTCCATTCAATTTCAAAGTCCGTGCCACGGATACATTATTTTGTTTAATTTTGTCCGAAGCTTGAATGGATATGGGAACAACCGCAATTGTGATCTTGAATTGGAACGGACTGCATTTCCTGCAGCAGTTTCTGCCTGTGATTCTGGAACGTACCGAGGAAATTCGTCAGGGGATGGCTACGTTGGTCGTGGCAGACAATGGTTCCTCGGATGGTTCTGTCGTATGGCTTCAGCAAATGCACCCGGAGGTTCGCCTGATTCTGTTGGATCAGAACTATGGGTTTACAGGAGGATACAACCGTGCCTTTTCAGTTCTGCAGACTTGGGAGGAGCATTTTGATTATTTCCTGCTGTTGAATTCGGATGTTGAGGTGACTCAGGGCTGGTTGTCGGCTCTGGTGAACCGGATGGATCGTCAGCCCGAAATCGGTGTTTGTTCTCCGAAGGTCCGTTCCTATGCCCGGCCCGAGTATTTTGAGCACGCTGGAGCGGGTGGGGGATTGATTGACTGGTTTGGATTCCCATATTGCCAGGGACGCGTCTTCTCAACGGTGGTGCCGGACCGGGGGCAATACGATACGGCAAAGCCGGTTTTCTGGGCATCTGGAACATCCTTTCTGATCCGTACGTCACTTTATGCCCGGACGGGAGGTCTGGACGATTTGTTTTTTGCCCACATGGAAGAGATTGATTTGTGTTGGCGGGTACAGTCTTTGGGCTATCAGGTGTGGGTGGTTCCTGAGTCTGTGATTTATCATGTCGGAGGGGGGACCTTGCCGAACAATTCTCCCCGGAAACTTTACCTGAATTTCAGGAACAACCTCTTCATGTTGTACAAGAACCTGCCTCTTTCCTTCCGGAGATTCCGGATTTTCCTACGCCTTTGTGTGGATGGGGGAATTGGTGTCGTTTACTTTCTGACCGGCAAATGGAGCTTTGTCAAGAGCATAGTGCAAGCTCATAGGGATTATTTCAAAAACAAAAATCAACTGGTCCGTCCGGAACAGTTGACTTCTGTTGCATTGCCAAGAACTACGTTGATCCAAGCGTGGTGGCGGCTTCGGAAACATTCATGACGGACTACAGGTCCTCCAAAATCTTTTGCAGCCCGATGCCATTGGAACCCTTGATGAGCCAGGTCATGCCATTGGGCGTATTTTGGTTCAGGTCTTGTTTCAAGGATTCTACATCGTCGTAAAAACGGACGTCGTCCGGGTTCTTCGTCTGCGTCCATGCCGACTGTTGTGCCCGAAACTCACTGCCTACCAGCCATACTTTCTCCAAGGTCATGGATTGGAGGCGTTGGAGTACCTGGCGGTGTTCTGTTTCTGAGACGGTTCCCAATTCCCGCATATCGCCGAGGATGACGCCCTTGTTGGGGTAGGCAATGCTGTCAAAGCTGTCCAGGGCGGCCGCCATGCTGGAGGGATTGGCATTGTAGGCATCCACAATCAGCAGGTTCCTTTCGGTCTTCAGCAGTTGGGACCGGTTGTTGGCCGGCTGATAGGAAGCCAAGGCTTTCCAAGCCAGTTCTTTCGGTACCTCAAAATGGGCGGCAATGGCCAAGGCTCCCAAAACGTTGTCGGCGTTGTAGTTGCCGATGAGATTGGTTTCCAGAACGCCTTCGGATTCAAATTCCAGGCGCAGGAAGGGATGCTCCCAATCGGCGGGGAGTATCCGCGCGGACTGTTGCTGTTTGCCGTAAAAGTGGGTGCGAAGGTCGGGACGCATACGGGCCATTTCAACCAGATGTCCGTTGTCCGCGTTCACAAAAGCCGTGTCGGCGGTCCGTTGCAGGTAGTCGTACAGTTCTCCTTTGGTTTGTTTGACTCCGTCAAAGGAGCCGAAACCCAGGATGTGGGCGGTTCCCACATTGGTAATAAGACCGAACGTAGGCAGTGCGATGGAGGCCAGCAGTCGGATTTCTCCCGGGGCGCTTGCTCCCATTTCAACGACGGCAATTTCTGTCTCCGAATGGATGTCCAGCAAGGTCAGCGGGACGCCGATGTGGTTGTTCAGGTTGCCTTGTGTGGCGGTTACCCGGTATTTGGTGGCCAGGACGGTTCGGATGAGTTCTTTGGTGGTTGTTTTTCCGTTGGTTCCGGTCAAGGCGATGACGGGGATGCGGAAGCGGCTCCGGTGGAACCGTGCCAGGTCCTGTAAGGTTCTCAGGGGATCTTCCACGACGATGAGTTGTCCCTCGTTTCGCAATCCTTCGTACTTGGGATCGTTGGCCACCGGACTGTCTGCCGCTACGATGGCAGCGACTGCACCATTTTCCAGGGCGGACAATGCAAAATCATTGCCGTCAAAACGTTCTCCCCTCAGGGCAATGTACAGCTTGCCATGGGTGTCCCGGCTGTCTTTGGAAACACCTTTGGAATCGGTGAACCGTTTGTGAAGTTCTTTCAAGTCCATGCGCATTCTATTTTCCGGTTGAGCCAAATCCACCGGCTCCGCGCTCGCTGTCTGCGAGGGCTTCTACCGAGGATACTTCCATCCATTCTGCCTGTTCGTGACGGGCAATGACCATTTGTGCGATGCGTTCGCCGGGGACAATCTCAAAGGGTTGGTCTGAGAGGTTGATCAGGATGACGCCAATGTCACCACGGTAATCGGCATCGATGGTGCCCGGGGCATTCAGAACGGTGATACCGTGTTTTGCGGCCAGTCCGCTGCGGGGACGGACCTGCGCTTCGTAACCGATAGGCAGTTCAATACTCAGGCCGGTTGGCACAATCATCCGTTGCAAGGGAGCCAGGACGACGGGTTTCTCCAGGTTGGCCCGCAAGTCCATGCCAGCCGCTGCTGCCGTAGCATAGCGGGGCAGATCAAAGGGGGATTTGTTTACGATTTTTATGTTCATATCCGAAATAATAGATGACCAGGTAAAGTAGAATTAACAGGGTGTGTACGATGAGTTTGGGCACCAGGGCCATGTCGGGCAGACAGCAGGCCACGGTGAACAGTCCCAAAGCCAGAGCGGCAATCGACAGGATGCGTCCCCAGCGGTAGGGGATGGGGTAGTATTTGTTCCCCAGCAGTGTACTGAAGACGAGCATAACGCCGTAGCTTCCGAAATGTCCCCAGGCAGCCGCCCAGTAGGAATATTTGGGCAAAAAGACAATGTTGATGACCGCACTGACAACCAACCCAAGCAGGGTGATCCAGATGGCGTAGCCGGAGCGGTCAGAAAGCTTGTACCACATGGAGACGTTGTACAGCATCCCCAGCATCAGGTAGCTCAGCAGCATGATGGGGACGATGCCCATACCTGCCCGGAAATCCCGGCCGAGCAACAGCTGGAACAGGTCAATGTATAAGGTTACGCCCAGGAAAATCAGCAGGCAGAACGCTACGAAATATTCCATGACTTTGGCGTAGAGTTGCGGGGAGTTTTTGTCTTTGGCGCGGGAAAAAAAGAACGGTTCGGCAGCATAACGGAACATCTGTACAAACAGGGACATGATCACGGCCAACTTGACGGCTGCCTGGTAAATTCCCAAATCCGATTGCCACAAGGTCTGGTCCACGTGGAAAAACCGGAAGAGAATCCGGTCCAGGAAATCGTTGACAATACCCGGCAGGGCAGCCAGCATCAGGGGCAGGGAATACCGGAGCATGGCCATAGACAGCCCTTTGTCAAGACGGAATTTCAGTCGGAACAAGTCCGGTAGCAGCAGCAGGAAGGCAACGATGCAACTGACGAAAATGGCAAAAATCGGATACACGAAGTTAGGCGTGGCCGGGAGGAATGTCAGTAGGAAGTGGTCTGGGTGTGTTGCTGCAAACGACGGGAAAACCAAGAACAGCAGGAGGTTGGTGCCTGTCTCGGTCAGAATCTTCAGCGTCTTGATACCGGCAAAACGCCAGGCTTTGCCTTCAAACCGGAGTCGGGCAAAAAGGATGGCGGTGGTGGAGTCCATTGCCAGAATCAGCCCGATAAGCCAATAGCAGATTCGACTGTCTGCATACCCCATGCGTTGGGCCAAGGTCTCCGAAAATCCCCCTAACAGCAGCAGGGTCGTGATGGAAACGGCGCTGACCGCCAGGTAAGCATTGGAGAAGACGGCGTTGGGCTCGTTCCCTTCCCGGTTGGCAAACCGAAAGCAGCCGGTTTCCAGTCCGAGCAACAAGGCAACTTGCAGGAGCGCGATGTAGGCCATGAATTCGGTGAGGATACCATAGTCCGTGGTCGAAAGGATGTAGGTATAGAGGGGGACAAACAGGAAATTGATGAATCGGGCCAGGATGGTACTCATCCCATAAATGGCGGTTTCTCCTGCCAGTTTCCGAAGGGCTCCCGGTGCTTTCTGAGACATTTTTGCGTGAGTTCTGAAAAAATGATAAATTTGTGCACTACTTGTGCAGCAAGGGGAAGACAAAATTACAAACAAAATTCTTAAAGCTTTGCATTATGCGTATTAAATTATTTAGTTTATTGATAATTACGGGATTGCTTTTTGCGTCTTGTGGAAACCGTTCCGGCAAGAACCAGGAGGCGACCCCTCAGGAAGAAACAACTATGAACTTGAACGAAGATTTTAATCCGGAAAAGGCAGCTCCGCAAACGCTGTTGGATGTGGTGACAACCGAAGGTACCATCCGCATCAAATTGTACGAAGACACCCCGAAACACCGAGCCAACTTCTTGAAACTGGTATCGGAAGGTTTTTATGACAATGTTTTGTTTCACCGTGTCATCAACGGTTTCATGATCCAGACCGGTGACCCGTTGACCAAAAGTTTTGACAACCCGGATCTGTACGGAACCGGTGGCCCCGGTTATACCGTTCCCGCGGAGATCCTGCCTCATTACACCCACAAAAAGGGAGCTTTGGCCGCAGCTCGTCAGGGAGATTTCGTGAACCCGCGCCGTGAGTCTTCCGGATCCCAATTCTATCTGGTGCACGATGAAAAGCATTGCGTACATTTGGATGGCCAATACACGATTTTCGGCGAAACCGTGAATGGTTTGGATGTGATTGACTCCATTGCCGCCAAACAAACCAACCCCAAAGACCGTCCGTTGGAAGATGTTCGTATTTTGTGCATCCTTCCTGTTACCGCAGCTCCCCAAGAATAGGCTATGCTGACAAGTCCGATCAAGGTATTGGCGCTGGATGCGGACGATACCCTATGGGCGAACGAACAGAATTACCGGCAGATCGAGCAATCGTTCTGTCGGTATTTTTCCGGTTACGGGACCCCGGAGAGCAATTATGCGCTGCTGATGGAGCTCGAACATACCTGGATGCTCCCCAATTTTGGTTATGGTGCCAAGGCATTCACCCTGACGATGATGGAATGTGCCCTGCAGCTGAAAGAGCGGGCTGGTGTGGCCGGATCTCTTCATTTGACAGCGGAAGAGGTACGAACCATTGCGGATTATGGGAAATTTTTGATGACACCCCACATAGAAATCTTTCCGGGAGTCCGAGAATCGTTGGAACGTCTGAAAGCCAGTGGCCGCTGGAAACTAGTTTTGGCAAGTAAGGGTGATTTGCAGGAACAAATGGATAAGCTCAAGGCTTCGGGCCTGGAGTCCTATTTTGACCACATCCAAATCATGGTAGAGAAGGATGTGTTGAATTACCGGCGACTTTGCCAAACGATGAACTGTCGGCCTGAGGAATTGTTGATGGTAGGAAATTCCTTCAAGTCAGACATCGCTCCGGTCTTGGAATTGGGCGGGTCGGCCTGCTATATCCCCTCGGAATTCACGTGGTTTGTGGAGGTTGTTGAAGAATTTGATCATTCTAACCTGTTGAAATATAAGAATCTGAAATTATTTGTTGATGATCTGTTGGAGATTGGTACGAATTTTGGATATGAATAAACCGAAGATGAAGATAGTTTTTATAGGTTAATTTTAGGTTACTTAAAAGAGGCGGTATCGCCTCTTTTTTTTGTCCCGACGCACTTTGGCTACGCTGTCGGGCAGAGTCTGGTGTATTTTGCAGGAGTATCGTTTAAACTGATAGTAAGATTAGTGTAATAGTTGTGTTTGTATTTCTATTAAGGATATATTATATTTGCCAAACTGAGGTATGGCAGATCCGTCTGCTTTCTTTATGAAATTTGAGTGAATTAATAGTAAAACTATAATTTTCTGTCTTGTACTGATTTCGGGATGCACAAATAACATAAAATTTACCGAATTTTAATTTATAAACTACCTTAGTCATGAAAAGAATTTATATCCTGATTGTTAGTGTCTTATTATTGTCTCTGGTCGATTCTCATACTGCCTATGCACAATATGTAACTGAGGACACACAATTGGCTCCGACCAACTTTAGCTACGATGTTGGGCAGAGTCTGGTGTACTTTGGAGGCGGTGTTGCTGTCTTTGGCGCCGGTGTTTTGGCTGCTCAGTATATTTACGATGTGACTCATCCCAACCCTGCGGAAGATGCAGGAACCCCTATCTTGCCGATTGTCGGTTATGCGGGATTGGTAACAGGAGGGATTCTTGCAGTGATTGGAGCCCAGTTCTGGTACAAAGGAGCGCAGCGATTGGGTGAACGGGTCGGCTTGCAGTACATTGGCGATCCGACCGGTTATTCTACGCGTTTTAGTATGTCGGGTGGCCTCGCCCATCCGATATCTATGAACCTGGTTCGTGGTTATCATTTTAATCATCATCTCTTTTTTGGGGTGGGTGCAGGATTGCAGTGTTTCAACAAGCCCTCTATGCCGGTTTACTTGAATTTTGAGTATTCTGCTTTGAAGAGACGAATAACCCCGTACATTAGTGCAAAGCTAGGGGGAAATTTCTTGTTTAGTGATTCATCGGAACGTGATCAAATGGTTGTGGGATATGGGGGCGTGGAGATTGGAACACGTATTCGTCATCGGACCAAGGATGCGGGACATGGAGCCTGGAGTTTGGCTATGTTTTATGAAAGCAGTGAATTTTTGGGAGGAAACGTTGGAGTGAGCTTGGGCTATGCATTCTAGCCACGGGTGGATCTAAAAACGAAGCGGCTCTTACTGAAAGTAGGAGCCGCTTTGCTTTTGGGAAAACTGAGTGTTATTCCACAACAGGGACCAGGTTGCGGTCGCCATAGCCGTTGTCTACGCGGGCAACATAGCACCAGAATTTGTTTTCACGAATCCATTCCAACGGGTAAGCGGCCACCTCGCGGTTGTAGGCGTGGTTCCATTCGTTGGCACAAACTTCTTCAGCTGTGTGCGGAGCCATCTTCACCGGGTTGTCTTCTTTGTCGTAGGTTCCGTCTGCGATGGCTTGGCATTCCTTCAGGATTTGTTTCATGGTGTCGATGAAACGGTCCAATTCTGCTTTGTTTTCACTTTCGGTCGGTTCGACCATCAAGGTTTCGTGAACCGGGAATGACAAGGTCGGAGCGTGGAAACCATAGTCCATCAAGCGTTTTGCAATGTCGGTGGCATCGACGCCGTAGGTTGCTTTGAAGTGTTGCAAATCCACGATACATTCGTGCGCAACGCGGCCGGTCGCACCGGTGTACAATGTCTTGTAGTCCGGATTCAGGCTGGCAGAAATGTAGTTGGCGTTCAAGATGGCCAATGAGGTTGCTGCGCGCAGACCATCGGCACCCAACATCTTGATGTAGGCGTGGGTAATGGGCAACAACAGCGGGCTTCCGTAAGGAGCGGATCCGACAGCGGTAATGTTTTCGCCACCACATTCCGGGACGATCGGGTGACCGGGCAAGTAAGGGGTCAAGTGTTTGGCCACGCAGATCGGGCCTACGCCAGGACCACCACCACCGTGCGGCATTGCAAAGGTTTTGTGCAAGTTCAGGTGGCAAACGTCAGCACCAATGAAGCCCGGGTTGGTGATGGCCACTTGGGCGTTCATGTTGGCACCGTCCATGAAGACTTGTCCTCCGTTTTCGTGGATGATGTTGCAGATTTCGCGGATTTTCACTTCAAACACACCGTGAGTAGAAGGGTAGGTGATCATGATACCTGCAAGGTTGTCGCGGTTGGCGATGGCTTTTTCTCGCAATTCCTCTACGTTGATGTTACCGTGGTCATCACAGCCGACAAGGACGATGTTGAAACCTGCCATGGCAGCACTTGCCGGGTTGGTTCCGTGAGCAGAGGTCGGGATAATGATGATGTTACGGTGACCTTCGCCATTGGCTTTTTGGTAGTTGCGGATGGTCAACAAACCTGCATATTCGCCGGCAGCACCCGAGTTCGGTTGGAGTGAGCAAGCGTCAAAGCCGGTGATGATTGCCAAGTCGCGTTCCAATTCGTGGATCATTTCCAGATATCCTTTGGCTTGGTCTTGCGGAGCGTACGGGTGAACGTTGGTGAGTTCACTCCAGCTGAGCGGCATCATTTCCGCGGCAGCATTCAATTTCATGGTGCAAGAACCCAGCGGAATCATCGAGTGGGTCAAGGAGATGTCGCGGCGTTCCAGTTTCTTGATGTAACGCATCATCTCGGTTTCAGAGTGGTATTTGTTGAAGATTGATTGGGTCAGGAAAGCGGATTCACGAGCCATCGGAACAGCCGGTTCTGCAACACAAGCGCAAGCTTGGGTGGAAACTTTGAAGATGGCGAGGATTTGTTGAGCTTCTTTGCAATCAGTCAATTCGTCGCAAGAGATTTGTACCTGGTCGGCAGCCGGATAGTAGAAGTTAAAGCCAGCAGCTTCTGCACGTTCGCGGATCTTGGCAGCATCCACACCGACAATGCGGAGGGTGTCAAAGTAGTCGGTTGCCGCCAATTGGTAGCCGGCAGCGGTCAGTTTTGCTCCCAGGGCGTGTGCATATTTGTAGGTTTTGGCAGCGATGGAGCGGATGCCTTCCGGTCCGTGGTATGCTGCATACATACCGCTCATGATGGCCATCAAAGCCGTGGCGGTACAAATGTTGGAAGTCGCTTTTTCGCGTTTGATGTGTTGTTCGCGGGTTTGGAGTGCCAAACGGTAGGCGGGTTTTCCGTGACGGTCGATGGACAAACCGATGATACGTCCCGGGATGTTGCGTTTGTAGTTGTCGCGGGTAGCCATCCAGCCGGCAGTCGGACCACCAAAGCCCATGGGCAAGCCGAAGCGTTGGGCTGTACCGACCGCGATATCAGCTCCCCAGGCTGCCGGTTCTTTCAAAAGGGCCAATGCGAGCAGGTCGCAGTAGGCTGAAACCAACATACCGGCTTCGTGTGCCTTTTCGCAGAACAAGGTGTAGTCACGGACTTCGCCGTTGGCGGCAGGATATTGCAGCAAGGCACCGTACATCAATTCACCGAAGCCTGCTTCCAATTGTTCTTTCCAGTCTCCGATGACCAGTTCAATGCCCAAACCTACTGCGCGTGTTTTCAGCACTGACAGTACTTGCGGGAACAGGTTTTGGTCCACAAAGATTTGATTTTTACCTTTCTTCACTGCATCACGGGAGCGGAGTTCGTACATCATACGCATCGCTTCTGCAGCAGCGGTTGCATCGTCCAACATGGAGCAGTTGGCCATGCCAAAACCGGTCAAGGAAGAAATCATGGTTTGGAAGTTGATCAAAGCTTCCAGACGTCCTTGAGAGATTTCTGCTTGGTAAGGAGTGTAGGAGGTATACCAGGAGGGGTTCTCGAAGATGTTGCGCAACACCACCGGCAGGGAAGCGGTACCGTACCAGCCCAGACCGATCATGGAACGGAAGTTTTTATTTTGGGAAACCATCTTTTTCAGACGGGTCAGGTAGTCTTGTTCGCTCAGGGCGGGATCCAATGCCAAGGGTTCGTTCAGGAGAATGTCCTTGGGGTAGGTTTGGCTGATGAGTTCGTCCAACGAAGCAGCACCAACAACGTCAAGCATTTCACGAATTTCTGCTTCACGCGGGCCATTGTGTCTTTGTGCAAAGTTTAATGCCATAAGATTTATTGTTTAAAATAAGATATTCGTTTCTATAGACTACAAAGATAACTTTTATTGACTAACTTTACCGAATAAAATAAAAAAACAAAGCATACCGGATATGAATTTTTTTAGCGCAATTCCCGATTTCTTTCAACGCCTGCTGACGGGCTTTGGCCTGCCGGAGGCTTGGGCAAATTTTCTGGACCAAGGTTTGTCTTTGCTGGTGCTGGTCCTGATTGTCTGGTTGTTGGGTTGGGTCGTGGATCTGATCGTGAACCATTTTTTCAAGGGGCTGGTCCGGATAACTTCGACGAATCTGGACGATGTGCTCTTTGATAACAAGGTGTTTCACAAGGCAGTCAGCATTTTGCCTCCGATTCTTTTGTACGTGGCCTTGCCTTTGGCACTCCGCAATCCTGAGGTGATCCGGGTCTTCCGGAAAGGGTTGGACCTGTATATCATCCTGCGTTTTGTCCTGTTTGTTGTTTCCGTGACCAAGTCTTTGTCGGTAGTCTATTCCCAAAAGTCCCGTTTTACCAACAAACCGGTGCTTGTGTTTTTCCAGGTAGTGAACGTGGCCGTCTATTTCATTGCGGGCCTTTTGGCGTTGAGTGTTCTGATTAACCAGCCGATGGGAACCCTGATCGCCGGCCTGGGTGCTTCGATGGCCATCATTGTGCTGGTTTTCAAGGATACCCTGTTGGGATTTATTTCAGGCTGGCAGCTGACATCCAATGATTTGCTGCGGGTCGGAGACTGGATTACTGTTCCCAAATATGGAGCAGATGGAGATGTGATTGAAATCAATCTGTATTCGGTGAAGGTCTGCAATTTTGACAAGACCATCACGACCATTCCTCCCTATGCCCTGATGAGCGAGTCCTTCCAGAATTGGCGGGGTATGGTGGATACGGGGGGAAGACGGATCAAGCGTGCGGTGAACATCGATATGAAGACTGTCCGCATGTGCGATGAGGCCATGATGGCACGGTTCTCGAAAATTGAAATCATCCGGGACTATCTGGATGCGACCCAAGCACAGTTGGATGCGTACAACAGTCAGCGGACAACAGACTATCCCGAGGTTCCGAATGTCATCCGTCAGACCAATTTGGGTGTTTTTCGTGCCTATGTGACGGCCTATCTGAAGCAGCATGCTCAGATCAAACACGACATGATTACCATGGTTCGTCAGTTGCAGCCGACGGATCGGGGGTTGCCGCTGGAAGTGTATTGCTTTGTGGACGGTACCCAATGGGTGCACTACGAAACGGTGCAGTCAGACATTTTTGACCACATTCTTTCGGTGATGCCGATTTTTGGTCTGCAGGTGTACCAGTTACCCTCCTCTATCGTCTCCAGCGTTCCAGATCCAGCCGAACGTACATAAAGAGCAGGACGGTAAATGTCAGCAGCGATGATCCGCCGTAACTGATGAAGGGCAGGGGAATCCCGATCACAGGCATCAGGCCGATGGTCATGCTGACGTTGATCAGTACGTGCATGAAAAGGATGGCAGCGACGCAGTAGCCGTAAATCCGGATGTTGGCTTCTTTCTGTCGCTCGGCAGTGACAAGGATCCGAGCAATCAATGTAAAGAAAACTGCCAGCAGTCCAAGGGATCCCAAGAAACCCCATTCTTCTCCAATGGTGCAGAAGATGAAGTCTGTACTTTGTTCCGGAACAAATTTGAACTTGGTTTGTGTGCCTTCCAGGAAGCCTTTTCCGGCAAATCCGCCGGATCCGATCGCAATCATGGACTGGTTGACGTTGTAGCCGATTCCGTGCGGGTCTTCCCGGATACCCAGCAGGTTTTCAATCCGGGCCTGGTGGTGGGGTTGGAGGACCTTGTCAAAGATCATTTCCACGGAGAAGGTAAAGAACAGGCACAGGAGCATGCCGAGAACCATCCAACGGATTTTTTTGTCTTTGCGTCTCACCAGTCGGATGAACCAATAAACACAGAAAAGCCCCATCAGGATCAGCAGGAGTGTATCGCAACCGATCTGGGCCAGAAATTCCAGGGACGGAAGGCTGATGAGTTTGGGCAGAAAGGCCAGCAACAGGATGCTGAAGAGGTAACCCAGGATCACAAAAATCGGTTGGTGGGCATACAGACCCCGGATTAGGCCAAAGGTTCCCAGAATGACCAGCATGGAGACAAAGGGGGAGAATTTCAGGGTCAGGACAAAGAGCAGGATGACCATACCCATCAGGAAGATGATCCAGCCGGTCAAGCCTTCCCGGTACAGGACAAAGATGAAGCCGACATAGACCAGGATGGTTCCAATTTCCGGTTCCAGCATGATGAGCCCTGCTGGAACGGCCAGGATTGCGAGGATTTTGAACAAATCGGAGGCGCGGTTGAGGCGGAAACTGTAATGACTCATGACCGTGGCTATCGCCAGCGAGGTGGTGATCTTGGAGAGTTCGGACGGTTGGAAGCTGATGGGCCCCAGGGAAAACCAGGACTTGGATCCATTGACTTCCTTGCCGACGACCAGGACGGCCATCAGCAGAAGAAGGACGCCGATGTACAGCAGCCAGGTCGTGGACATGTACCACCGCGGGTTGATGACGAAGACCAGGGCGGTCGCTGCACAGAGGCTGATTCCAATCCAGATGAATTGCATGCCTGCTTTGGTTGAGGTATCCAGGATGCCATGAGCGGCCTCGGAAAAGGAGGAAGCATAGATGTTGATCCAGCCAAAGAAAATCAATAGCAGGTAGCAGAGGACAATGATCCAGTCAATGTGGCGGTAGGAGAGTTCGCTTCGTCTCATTTCTTTTTCTTGGGTCGTGCCTTCTCCAGGAGGTTGGCTTGGACAAGGCGGTCTTCAATCCATTTTTTCTGTTCGCTGATTTCGCCGTTCAAATACTTTTCGACCATCAGACCAGCTGTCGGGGCTGCCCAGCTGCCACCGGCTCCAGCATTTTCCATGTAAACGGCCACCGCAATTTTGGGGTTCTCCCGGGGTGCAAAGCAGACAAAGACGGAGTGGTCGTCTCCGTGAGGATTCTGGGAGGTGCCTGTTTTTCCGCAGACAAACAAACTGTCTGTGGCGGCCAGACGGCCCGTGGCCCCAGAACCGGGCGGAGAGTTGACGGCCCGGTACATTCCGTCAATGACGGGCTCAAAATGTTTGGGGTCCACAAGGGTATGGACCGGTTCTGTGTATTTTTTGTACAACCCGGTTGTGTCATTGGTTTTCAGAATGTGCGGGATGAAGTAGTGTCCGCGGTTGGCCAGGATGGCTCCTAAATTGGCCAGGTGCAGGGGTGTACAGCCCAATTCGCCTTGGCCAATGGAGAGGGAGATAACGGAGAGGGCGCTCCAACCACGCCGGCCATAAACTCGGTTGTAGAGAGAAGCGTCGGGAACATACCCGCTTTGTTCGGCGGGGAAGTCGCTTCCCAATTTCTTTCCAAAGCCAAAACTCTGTACGATTTCCCGCCAGCGGGTAAATGCTGCCTGGATTGAATCGTGAGCTGAGTTGTGCAGGATATTCCGGAAGAGTTCGCAGTAGTAAGCATTGCAGGACATCATGATGGATTCCCGGAAATCTACGGGGGAGGGGTGGGTGTGGCAGCCTACGCGGATACCGGAAGCCCGAAAACCATCGTTGCAACGGTGTTCGGTGTTGGTCGATACAACTCCTTCCTGAAGCCCGATTAGGGCATTGACCAGTTTGAATACGGAGCCGGGAGGCTGGGGGGACATGACGGCCCGGTTGAACATGGGTTTGAAGGGGTCCGAGGCAATTTCTCCGTAGTGCTTTCCGATTTCCGCCAGGATGGAAACATGGATTCCCGGGCTGGAAATCATGGAAAGGATTTCTCCTGTGGAGGGTTCGATGGCCACGATGCTGCCGACTTTGTTCTGCATGAGGTATTCCCCATATTGCTGGAGTTCGGCATCAATGGTGGTGCGGACATCCTGGCCGGCAACGGCCGGTTTGTCGAATTCTCCGTTGTGGTAGGAGTCCTGGATGCGGTTGTGTACGTTCCGCAGGTAGATGTTGTAGCCCTTTTCTCCCCGCAGTTCTTCTTCACAGAGGAGTTCAAGACCCGTTTTCCCGGCGTAGTCTCCGCTTTGGTATTCCGGGTGCTTCTTCAAGTAGTTTGCATCCACTTCGGACACGTAGCCCAGAAGGTTCCCCCCAGCATCGTAGGGGTAACTGCGGATCGTCCGGGGCACTGCTGTAAAACCGGGGAAGTGGTGGCTCATTTCCAGGAAATGGCTGTATTGGTCCTGGGTTACCTGTTTGAGGAAGGTCTTGCTTTGGAATCCGATGCGGCTGCGGAATCTTCGGTATTCCGCGAAGGTGGCATGGACTTCTTCGGGGTCCAGACCAAAAATTTGACACAGGGCCAGGGTGTCAAAGGGTTTGACATCGTAAGGGGTTACCTGGATGTCGTATGCATAGGCGTTGTCTACGAGTACACGGCCGTTCCGATCCAGAATCCGGCCCCGAACCGGGTATTTGGTGATGTACCGGAGGGCGTTGTTGTCGGCGTTGACCTTGTATTGGGAATCCAGGATCTGGATGTTGAAAAGACGTGTCAGGATGATCAGGAAGAGGGCAGCCATCCCGATGATCAGCAAATGTTGTTTGTATTGGTCCTTAGCCATTTTCTGTCTTATTCCTCACGAATGACGATCCATGCAAAAAAGTAGCCGATTGCTGCATTCAGCAGGGTTCCGACGGCGATTCGTCCGAGGGCAACCGACGTGGGAACAATGCCGGCACAGTCCCAACCGACATAAACGCTCAGGAAAATGACGTACAATATCAGCAGATAGGCGATGAAGCGTCCGATTCCCATGCTGATGGGGCTGGGGTAGGTGTATTTCTCCATGGAGTTCTCGTTGGTGAATGCCCGGATCAATGGATATCGGACCAGGACCATGGCCGTCATGGCAGAGGCTCCCATTCCCAGGATGCCGTTGCCCAACAGGTCTGTGACCAGCCCAAGAAAGAAAGCTCCCAGCAAAAGGGGAATACCCCGGATGCGATTGGGCATCAGGCAGGCTACAATGGGTGTCAACATCAGGTAAATCGGGGTGCCCCAGGAGATGTAGTTATCCAAGACCGATTGTAGCAGGACAATCAGTACTGAAATGAGTAGGAAGTGATTGGGCTTGGTCATAACAGGAGTCCTTCGATTTCTGCTTGTTGTGTGTTGGAAACAATGTAAACAAAATGGAGGGAGCGGAAGTCTTCAAACAGATCCAGGTAGAGCCGGTAACTTACGCCATCCACCAGTTCGTGGCTTGCGATCCGGCCGATGGGAATGTCTTTCGGAAACAGTTGGGAATAGCCGCTGGAAACCACGGTGTCTCCGGCTTCAAATGTTGTATGAATGGGAATTTCTTCCATCACCACGCGGTCTGCCCGTCGTCCGTCCCATCGGATCGGGCCAAAGGTGTGGGTGCGGTGCAAGATTCCGGTAACACCCCGATCAATATCCAGCAACGAGGAAACCTGACAGAAATGTTCGCTCACTCCGTTGACAAAGCCAACAATGCCTTGTGAGGAGATGACTCCCATATCCGGGCGGATACCATCGGCACTGCCTTTGTTCAGGAAGATGACGTTGTGTTGCCGGTCCGTTTCGTTCCGGATGACTTCTGCCGGAATGTACTGGAACCGGTTCGCTTCCGGCAGGAGCAGGCAACTGTCCTGATAGGCCTGTTCCGCTACGTTTTCATGCAGCCGTTGGTTCTCTGCCAGCAGCTGCAGGTTTTCGCGGACCAGCCGTTCGTTGATCGCCTCGAGTTGGTTGGCGTATTGCCGTTTGCTGACTCGCTTCCATCCGATTTGCTGGATCTGGCGCAGGGAGAGGACCAATTGGGTCTGTTGCAGGATGCTGTTCCGGGAAATCAATAAAACGCAAACACCCTCCAATACGAGGAAGGTGATTGCGATGATGAATACGCTCAGGAAAGAGTGGTTCTTGCCCATCAACTCGGGATTAGCGCATCAGGAATGAGTAATGGGATGAGCCTTTGAGCGCCAGGCTGGTTCCACGGGCCACGGCACGAAGCGGATCTTCGGCAACGTGGAACGGGATGTTGATCTTTTCATATAGGCGCTTGTCCAATCCCCGGAGCAAAGCACCACCTCCAGTGAGGAAGATGCCTTTTTCTACGATATCCTGATACAGTTCCGGCGGCGTCTGCTCCAACACTTGCAGGATGGAGGTTTCGATCTTGGCCAGGGATTTGTCCAGGCAGTGTGCCACCTCGGGGCTGGTTACCGCGATTTCTACGGGGTGAGCCGTCATGATGTTCGGGCCACGGACAATGAACGGATCGGGCATCACATCCAGGTCAGGAATGGCGGCACCGATGTTGATCTTGATCTCTTCGGAGGTCAGTTCGCCCACCTTGATGTTGTGTTGTTGGCGCATGTACTGCTGGATTTCGGTGGTGAACACGTCTCCGGCTACCCGGATGCTTTGGCTGCACACGATACCGCCTAAGGAGATCACAGCGATTTCGGTGGTACCCCCTCCGATGTCCACGACCATGTTGCCGGCCGGAGCTTCCACGTCAAGACCGATCCCCATGGCGGCTGCCATCGGTTCAAAAATCATGTACACATCGCGGCCTCCTGCATGTTCGGATGAGTCCCGGATTGCACGGATTTCCACTTCGGTACTTCCCGAGGGAACGCAAACCACCATTTTGATGCTCGGGGTAAAGAGGGAGCGTTTGGGGTTGATCATTTTGACAAATCCCTTGATCATGTGTTCCGCTGCATGAAAGTCTGCAATCACACCGTCGCGAAGCGGGCGTACGGTTTTGATGTTGGGATTGGTTCGTTCGTGCATGAGCTTCGCACGCTGGCCTACGGCAATGGGTTTGCCTGTATTTTGGTCAAAGGCAATGATTGAGGGTTCGTCCACCACAATCTTGTCGTCCACCAAGACAACGGTATTGGCCGTTCCAAGGTCAATTGCCAGTTCTTGGGTCAGGAAAGAAAATGCCATTTATCAGAAATTCGTTTTTGGGTATTCAACAAAAGTTTAGTGTTTGAAGTGACGTTTGCCGGTGATGACCATGGCCATTTCGTGTTGGTTGCAGTAGTCGATGCTTTCCTGGTCGCGGATGGATCCTCCGGGATGAACGACGGCGGTGATGCCGGCTTTGTCTGCGATTTCCACACAGTCCGGGAAGGGGAAGAAGGCATCCGATGCCATGACAGCGCCGTTGAGATCAAAACCAAAGTGGTTGGCTTTTTCAATGGCTTGTCGGAGAGAGTCTACGCGTGAAGTTTGTCCGACACCGCTGGCCAACAAGGTGCGGTCTTTGGCGAGCACGATGGCGTTGGATTTGGAGTGTTTCACGAGGATATTGGCAAAAATCAGATCATCAATTTGAGCCGCTGTCGGTACCATTTGGGTTGCCGTTTTCAATTCTTCGGGTGTTTCTACATGACTGTCACGACCTTGTACGAGGGCGCCTCCCAGCAAAGAACGGAATTTGACAGAAGACAGTGCAACGTTGTCGTTCACCAGGATGATGCGGTTTTTTTTGCTCTTCAGGATGGTGAGGGCTTCATCTTCGTAAGCCGGTGCCACGATGACTTCAAAGAAAATTTTGTCAATTTCGGCAGCGGTTGCTGCATCAATGGGACGGTTGGCAACGATGATGCCTCCGAAGGCAGAAACCGGGTCGCCAGCCAAGGCTGCTTTCCAGGCTTCGAGTACGGTCGGGCGGACAGCGCAACCACAAGCATTGTTGTGTTTGATCACGGCCATGGCGCAGTCCTGGAAGTCTGCAATCAGTTCCATAGCGGCTTCAACGTCCAACAAGTTGTTGTATGACAACTCTTTTCCGTGCAATTGACGGGGAAGCGTGTCAGCGGATCCGTAGAAACGGGCTGCCTGGTGCGGGTTTTCTCCGTAACGCAGGGGCATGCTTTCGCAAATGCTTTCACTGAAGGAAGGAAGACCTTGTTCTTCGTTGAAGTAACGGTAGATCATCGTGTCGTAGTGGGAACTGGTCTGGAAGGCGTAAGCGGCGAACCATTTGCGGTCGGCCAGGGTTGTGCAACCTTCTTGGTTTACCAGCAATTCATACAACTTGGCATAGCCACCTTGTGCCGGGACAATGACCACGTCCTTGAAGTTTTTGGCAGCGGCGCGAATGAGGGAAATGCCTCCGATGTCAATTTTTTCAATGATGTCTGCTTCAGGAGCTTTGGCAGCAACATATTGTTCAAAGGGATAGAGGTCCACAATGACCAGGTCAATCGGGGGGATTTCGTAGCTGTCACTTTCCACTTGGTCTCCGGCGTCATCGCGACGGAAAAGAATACCACCAAAAATCTTCGGGTGCAAGGTCTTCACACGGCCACCGAAAATGGACGGATAGCCAGTCAGACTTTCTACCGCGGTAACGGGGTGTCCCATGGCTTGGATAAAGTCGTAGGTTCCTCCGGTGGAGATGATTTCAACACCGAGTTCAATCAATTTGTTTACAATGTTTTCCAGGCCGTCTTTGTGGTAAACGGAGATCAGTGCCCGGTTTATTCTTTTCATTTCATTTTGCGATGACATAGGCTCAAGATTTAATCGCGTAAAATTAACAAAAACAATTGAAATTAATGGTGCTTATCGATTATATTTGCACACCAACTGAAAAATTATGAAGCGCTATGTCATCATCACGGCTGGCGGTACCGGAACCCGTATGGGGGCGGACCGTCCGAAACAATTGCTGGAACTGGAGGGAAAACCGGTATTACGCCACACCATGGAACTGTTTCAGCGTTTGCCGAAGCCGGTGGAGTTGATTGTGGTGATGAATGAAGGGATTCGGGAAGTCTGGAAGAACTACTGCCGGGAAGCTCAATTCCGGGTGCGGCACCGTCTGGTGACCGGGGGCATTACCCGTTTTCATTCCGTCAAAAACGGCTTGCAATACGTGGAGCCGGGAGCGGTCGTGGCCGTGCACGATGCGGTCCGGCCTTTTGCTACGATTGATATGGTCGAGGCGGCATTTCAATTGGCCGAGGCAGAGGGTTCCGCCATCCCGTATGTGGATGTGGTGGATTCCTTGCGCAGCCGGCAACCGGATTCGGAAGGCCGTCTGTTGACGCAGCCCGTGGACCGGTCGCTGTTCCTGGGGGTGCAGACACCCCAGGTGTTCCGCTCAGATTGGCTGCGGGAGGCCTACCAACGCCCTTATCAAACCTCCTTCACCGATGACGCATCGGTGGTGGAGGCTGCAGGATATCCGTTGTCTTTTCTGCCCGGCAGTCGTTTCAATATCAAACTGACGACGCCTGAGGACTGGCAGTTGGCCCAGCTGTTTATTTCTTTGCCTTTGTAGGGGTTTGCTGGATGATTTGTTGGCAAGCCTCCAGGGTCAGGGTCTGAGGATCCGTGTCCTTGGGGATTTTGTAGTTGTTCTTGCCTTGCTTGATGTAGGGTCCGAAGCGTCCGTTGAGGACTTGGATGCCGGCTTCCGGAAAATCCAGAATTTCTTTTTTGGCATTCTTTTCTTCGTGTGCCTGGATCAGACCGATGGCTTCTTCCAGGGTGATGGTGTAGGGATCGTATTGTTTTCCTAGGGAAACGAAGTTGGAGCCGTATTTGACGTAGGGTCCGAAGCGGCCGATGGCGCAGCTGACCGGTTTTTCCTGCCATTCTCCAAGCTGACGGGGAAGGGCGAAGAGTTGCAAGGCTTCTTCCAGGGTGATGTTTTCAATGAGTTGGCCTTTGGTGAGGCTGGCAAATTTCTTGTCCGGGTCATCGTTCGTGCCGATTTGGACCAGAGGGCCGAAGCGGCCAATGCGGGCCGTGACGGTTTTCCCGGTCTTGGGATCCACACCCAGTTCGCGTTCGGCTTTGGTCGGAGCCGCTTCCTGGGTGGTGTTTTCCACGGATTGGTGGAAAGGGCCGTAGAAAAGGCGGATGGTCGGAACCCATGCTTGCTGACCGGCTGCAATGGCATCAAAACTTTCTTCCACATGGGCGGTGAATCCGTAGTCCAGAATGTCGGGGAAGTGGGAGGCCAGGAAGTCGGTTACCACGATGCCGATGTTTTCCGGGCATAATTTGCCTTTTTCGGAGCCGAACACTTCGCGTCTGGTGGTGGTGGTGATGGTTCCGTTCTGCAGAATCAGTTGGGTAATAGTCTTTTCTTCCCCTTTGCGGTCGTCCTTGAGGATGTAGCCGCGGTTGCTGATGGTGGAAATGGTGGGTGCATAGGTGGAAGGCCGTCCGATACCGAGTTCCTCCATTTTCTTTACCAACGAAGCCTCGGTGTACCGCAGGGGGTGCTGGGTGTAGCGTTCGGTGGCTTGAATTTCCAAGGTGCTCATGCCTTGTTCAAGAGACAGGGGCGGGAGCAGGGTTTCTTCGTCATCGCCTTCCGGTTCATCGTCCTTGGATTCGATGTACAACTTCAGGAAGCCGTCGAACAGGACTTGTTGGGCTTGGGAGATAAAATCGTCCTCAACGCCTGCAGCAGACAGGGTCAGTGTTGTTTTTTCCAGGCGGGCGTCGGCCATTTGGGAGGCAACCGTCCGTTTCCAGATCAGGCTGTACAACTTGCGTTCGGTAGCGGTGCCTTCAATGGTTTCGCGGTCGATGTAGGTCGGACGGATGGCTTCGTGGGCTTCTTGTGCGCCTTTGCTATGGGTTTTGTATTGGCGGGGTTTGGAATATTCCGGGCCAAACTGTTCTTCGATGCATGCTTTGGCGGTGTTGATGGCCAGTTGGGACAGGTTCGTCGAGTCCGTACGCATGTAGGTAATCAAACCGGCTTCGTAGAGCTTTTGCGCAATGCTCATGGTCTGGCTGACCGAGAAACCGAATTTGCGGGCCGCTTCCTGTTGGAGGGAAGAGGTGGTGAAAGGCGGAGCCGGTGTCCGATTGGATTCTTTCTTCTCAATGCGAGAAATGCGGAAAGATGCCTGCTGGCAAGCTTCCAACAGGTTTTGAGCTTCGTCCAGGCTGCCCAAGCGTCGGTTGACGGCCCCTTTGATTTTGGTGCGGTCGGGAGTTCCTTCCGGATGGAACAGGCCTTCTACCTTGAAGTAGGATTGGGATTTGAAGTTCATGATTTCCCGCTCGCGGTCCACAATCAGGCGCAGGGCAACGGATTGGACACGACCCGCCGAAAGAGAAGGTTTGATTTTTTTCCACAGGATCGGAGAGAGTTCAAATCCGACCAGACGGTCCAGGACGCGACGGGCTTGCTGGGCCATCACCAGGTTCATGTCAATGTCGCGGGGATTTTCAATGGCATGGAGGATTGCATTTTTTGTAATTTCGTGGAATACAATCCGTTTTGTTTTTGCCGGGTCCAAGTGGAGGGTTTCCTGCAAGTGCCATGCAATGGCCTCTCCTTCCCGGTCTTCATCGGATGCCAACCAGACGGTTTTTGCTTTCTTGACGGCCGCCTTCAATTCGCTGACCACTTTTTTCTTTTCATCCGAGACGATGTATTCCGGTTCGAAGTCGTTGGTGGTATCAATGCCCAGATTCTTTTTGGAAAGGTCGCGGATATGGCCGAAACTGGATTTGACGGTATAATGTTCTCCTAAAAATTTTTCAATGGTCTTTGCCTTGGCAGGTGACTCAACAATAACTAAATTCTCTCCCATACTCAATTTGTCAAAAGCAGTGCAAAGTAACATATAAAGAGGTATAATAACCAAATTTTTGTTTAATTTTGCTTTTTATTCGTTGCTGTATGAAACAAATTTCAAGAAATAAAATCACCCGTATTTTTTGGGTTTTGTTCACCCTTCCTTTCCTGGTGATCATTTTTTCTTTGCTCTTTGTAACGGTATTTGGAGACATTCCCTCGTTCGAAGAGTTGGAGAATCCCCGCACCTACCTGGCCACCGAACTGATTTCCGAGGAGGGCGAAGTGTTCAATACCTGGCACATCGAAAACCGTTCCTTTGTGGATTTTGATGAGTTGTCACCGAACCTTGTCAACGCGGCGCTGGCGACCGAGGACATCCGCTTTTATGAGCATGCCGGCATTGACTTCCGGAGTTTGGCCCGTGTGGGCGTGAAGACCCTGTTGCTGGGAAAGAGCAGCTCCGGTGGGGGGAGTACCATCACCCAGCAGTTGGCCAAGACCTTGTTTCCGCGGGACACCTCCCGCAACCGTTTCCCGGGGGAAAAGCACCTCAAACTGGTGGGCAGCAAGTTGAAGGAATGGATTACCGCGGTCAAATTGGAACGGAACTATACCAAGGACGAGATCCTGAGCATGTACATGAACACCATCTTTTTTGGTAGCAATGCCTATGGGATCAAGGCTGCATCCAATACGTTTTTCGGTAAAAATCCCGGAGATCTGAACGTGGAAGAGAGTGCTACCCTGGTGGGTATGGTCAACAAGCCGACCCGGTACAATCCGGTTTTGAATTACGACAAATCCCTGGGCCGACGCAACCACGTTTTGCGTCAGATGGAAAAATACGGTTTTTTGACACAGGCGGAACACGACTCCATTGCCGCCTTGCCGATTACCTTGAATTACAAGCGTCAGGATCATACCAGCGGAATCGGTTCCTATTTCCGGGACATGCTTCGCCGCTACATGAATGCCTCCGAACCGAACCGTCGTCACTACAGCAACCGGGAAGATTATCTCGCTGACTTGCAGCTTTGGGAGGAAGATCCGCTCTATGGCTGGTTGAACAAAAATCTGAAGCCGGACGGAAGCAAATACAACCTGGACAAGGATGGGTTGAAGATTTATACGACGGTGAATGCCCGGATGCAGCGCTATGCGGAAGAGGCTGTCCGGGAGCACTTGGGGGATTATCTCCAACCGGCTTTTTTCCGGGAGCTGCGCTGGAAGGAAAACCGGCCTTTTGCCGTGGATGTGCCCAAGGAATTGACGGAGACGGTTATGCAACAGGCCCGTCGCTGGAGTGACCGTTACATGGCGATGAAGGAGAATGGCGCTTCGGACAGTGAGATCAAAAAGGCGTTCAATGCGCCGGCCAAGATGCGGGTATTTTCCTGGAACAAGAACGGATACATCGATACCGTGATGACGCCCAACGACTCCATCCGTTATTACAAGTCGTTCATGCGTGCCGCCTTGATTGCCATGGAACCTCAGACAGGACACGTCCGTGCCTACGTGGGCGGTCCGGATTACCGTTTCTTCAAATACGACAATGCCCGGCAGACCAAGCGTCAGGTCGGATCCACCATCAAACCGTTCTTGTATACCCTGGCCATGCAAGAGGGTTATACTCCTTGCGACAAAGTCATCAACGTGCCGCAGACCTTTATCGTGGGCGATACGACGTGGACTCCCCGGAGTACGGACAAGGAAGATTGGATCGGTATGACCGTGACCCTGAAGTGGGGGCTGACCAAGAGTTCCAACAACATCACGGCTTATTTGATGAAGCAGTTTGGTCCGCAGGCCATGATCAACATGTGCCGGAAGTTGGGGATCACGACGTATTTGCCGCCGTATCCGTCTCTGTGTGTCGGACCGGCAGATATTTCGGTGATGGAAATGGTGAGTGCCTACAATACCTATCCGAGCCGGGGTGTGTATGTCAATCCGATGTTTGTCACCCGGATCGAGGACAATTCCGGTAATGTATTGGCAAACTTCTCTTCCCGTAAGCGGGAGGCCATCAGTGAATCGACGGCTTACCTGATGGTCAACCTGATGCAAGGGGTGGTCAACGAAGGTACTTCTGTCCGTCTGCGTAGCCGTTATGTGCCGGAAGGGGCTTTGGCCGGAAAGACCGGAACGACGAACGACCAGTCAGACGGATGGTTCATCGGATATACGCCCAACCTGACTGCTGGGGTTTGGGTCGGAGCAGAGGACCGTCAGGTCCATTTTGAAACCTTGTCCATGGGGCAGGGTGCCAACATGGCCTTGCCCATCTGGGGGATCTTCATGAAGAAGGTCTTTGAAGATGGAACCTTGGGTGTACGGACAACGGATCAGTTTGTCGCACCCTCCGGCTGGTCTTTGAGCCTGGATTGTGACGGCAGTGATGCCGATGCAACTCAAGGTATGCAACAGGAACAAAATTATTTTGAAGAAGAAACCTATTTTTAGTCAAGGGTTATGAAACCGAATATTGCATTGGTTTACGGAGGATAC
Source organism: Bacteroidales bacterium (assembly GCA_045638645.1). Lineage (GTDB taxonomy): Bacteria > Bacteroidota > Bacteroidia > Bacteroidales > UBA932 > JAGCJX01. The sequence continues at coordinate 28,608 of JAZUBU010000005.1, read as the reverse complement.
TCCTCCGAAAAGGAAATTTCCAAACGTAGTGGCCGGAACGTTTCGGATCATCTGGATGCCGACCGTTACGAAGTGTATGAAGTGCTGGTGGCTCGCGAAGGCTGGCATGTGTTGATTCTGGGACGGGAACCCATTCCGATTGACAAGTCGGACTTTTCGTTTTATCTGGACGGTCAGCACATCCGTTTTGATGCCGCCTTTCTGATGATTCACGGTATTCCCGGCGAGAACGGACAGTTGCAGGCCTATTTCGATATGATTGGCTTGCCTTATACCGGCTGTTCGGCATGGGCTTCTACCGTTACCTTCAACAAGTATATCTGCAAGACCTTTGTCCGGGACACCGGTGTGGCATTGGCAAAAGACTGTCTGCTGTACCAGGGGGATTCGTGGTCTGCAGAAGAGCTGGTGGCCCGTTTGGGTTTGCCGGTTTTTGTCAAGCCGAACGATGGGGGAAGCAGTTTCGGTATCACGAAAGTGAAAGAAGTGGACCAGTTGGACGAGGCTATTTCCCGTGCATTTCAGGAAGGGGAGACAGTCTTGGTAGAAGCCGGTATCAATGGCCGGGAGTTGACACAAGGCGTTTATTTTGATGGCGAAAAAGCCGTGGCGCTGCCCATTACCGAGATTGTGACCGACCGGGAGTATTTTGATTACGAGGCCAAATACTTGGGTTTGAGTCAGGAGATTTGCCCGGCACCCATTCCGGAAGACCTCCGTGCCCTGGTTTCCGAAACAACCTTGAGAATCTTCAAGCATTTTGGTAACCGAGGCTGGATGCGGATTGACTATATTTATGACGGCTCTTTGTTGCATTTGCTGGAGATCAATCCGACCCCCGGAATGACCGAGGCCTCTTTGGTACCGGTGCAGCTGAAAAATGCCGGTATCTCCATGACCACTTTCACCACTCAATTATTGGAACAGATTTTATGCAAAAGATAACCTTTCTTTTCGTTTTGGGTCTGCTGTCGCTGACGGCCACCGCATGGGCCCAGCAACATGCTCCGAAGGATCCCAATGTCATCATCGGCAAGGCTTTTTGGGACATCAACGGCAACGGCCTTCAAGAAGCGGATGAGCCGGGCGTCGCCGGTGTGGAAGTCAACGATGAATGGAACAGTACCCTGTCCGATGCATCGGGCCATTTTGCGTTGCGCATCCGTCAGGAGTCCAATTATGTGCGGTTTACCGTTCCGGAAGGTTATCGTCTGGTGAATACTTTGTGCCTGGATGTCAGTCGCTGGGAGAACCGCAACCAGCGATCTGTTCCCGTCCCGCTGGTAAAATTGAACCATGATTGACGCCAACACGTACGCGACGGCCGTACCTTGTCTGACGCAACGCCTGGCAGCCGGCTTTCCTGAACGGGAGGCCCGCATGTTGGCGTTGCGGTTGTTTTCGGCACGTCTGAAGGAACCGGAATACCGTTGCTGGACAGAACCCCAACTCGAGGTGCCGGCATCCGTGCGTGCACAATGGGAGGAGGATGTTTTCCAACTCTTGCAACATCGCCCCCTGCAGTATGTGCTGGGTTGTGCCCCATTCGATGGTCGGGAATTCCGGGTCAATGAGTCGGTGTTGATTCCGCGCCCGGAGACCGAAGAACTGTTGCGGATCGCGGTGGAAACTTTGGGAGGTATGCCAGGTCCGATCTCCTGCATGGACCTTTGTACCGGGTCCGGTTGCTTGGCCTGGTCGTTGGCTGCCCATTTTCCGCAAGCGGAGGTGTGGGCGGTGGACTGGTCCGAGGCGGCTTTGGAAGTTGCCCGGCAACAATCTTTTGCCGAGGTACAACGGGTTCCTCATTTTGTAAGGGAAGACGTTTTGGCAGGAGTGCCTGCGGCTTGGTTGTCCTCTGATTTTCCGGGTCCGTTACCGGGTACCTGGACCGCGATGGTGAGCAATCCTCCCTATGTCAGGGAATTGGAAAAGGCAGAAATGGAGGCTTGCGTATTGGATTATGAACCCTCCATGGCACTTTTTGTGCCGGATGAGGATCCTTTGCTCTTTTATCGGGCCTTGGCCGACTGGGCAGAAGTCCTTTTGCAACCCTCGGGCAAGGTGTTTTGGGAAATCAACGAGGCCTTGGGTGACGAGCTGTGTGCCTATCTGCAGGCACGTGGATTCAAATCCGTAAGCTTGCGAAAGGATTTTCGGGAGCGGCCCCGTTTTGTACTGTTTGAAAAATAGGTGACGGCAATCTTCTGCCGGTGACGGTCCTCCTTTGTCTGCTGTCCTTTACCGGAACAACATTCGGCAGAGTTCCGGAATATCCCCCACTTCTATGATCCGAATCCGTTTGAACCGGGAACCGGCTTGGATCTGGTTGTAGGAGGAGATGTAGATGGAATCAAATCCCAGTCGTTCTGCTTCGGCAATGCGTTGCTCAATCTGGCTCACCGGCCGTATTTCTCCACTCAAACCGACTTCGGCAGCAAAAGCTGCTTTGGAGGAAAGGGTCAGATCAAAATTGGACGAGAGAATGGCGCATACCACGGCCAAATCGCAGGCCGGGTCGTTTACGCGCAGCCCACCGGCAACATTCAGAAAAACATCTTTTGCGGAGAGTTTGAAACCGGCTCGTTTTTCCAGGACCGCCAACAGCATGTTCATACGGCGGGTATCAAACCCCGTTGCGGAGCGTTGGGGCGTTCCGTAGGCGGCTGTAGAAACCAGTGCCTGCATTTCAATCAGGAAGGGTCGGGTACCGTCAATCATCGCACTGATGGCAATACCGCTGAGGTTGGCTGAATGGCTGGGGATCAGCATCTCGGAGGGATTGCTGACTTCGCGCAGGCCGTTGTTGCGCATTTCAAAGATCGCCAGTTCTGCCGTGGAACCAAAACGGTTCTTGATGGAGCGCAGGATGCGGTACGCGTGACGGGTATCGCCTTCGAATTGCAGCACAACATCGACGATGTGTTCCAGAACTTTGGGCCCTGCCAGGGTGCCGTCTTTGGTGATGTGGCCGATGAGCAGGACGGGGGTGTTGGAGGCTTTGGCATAGCGCAGCAACATGGCCGCACATTCCCGCACTTGGGAAACCGATCCCGGAGATGATTCGATCGCCTCGGAATAGATGGTCTGGATGGAGTCAATGACAACGAGTTGGGGCTGTATCTGCTTGGCTTGTTGAAGGATGTTCTCCAGCAGGGTTTCACACAGGATGAGGCAGTTGTCGTGCAGGTTTCCCTGACTCAGACGTTCTGCGCGGAGTTTGATTTGCCGGGGCGATTCTTCTCCTGAAACATACAGGGTGCGGAGATCGGGACAGTGCAGGGGAATTTGTAGGGAGAGGGTGGATTTTCCGATTCCCGGTTCCCCACCAATCAGGATCATGGAGCCCTCGACGAGTCCTCCTCCCAAGATGCGTTCCACTTCTTCGTTGCCGATGCGGATGCGGCTTTGGGCCGAGACATCAATGTCTTTGAGTGGAACCGGTTGCGGGTTCTCCAGGTTCAACAAGGAACGGGTCCGTCCCCCGGAGGACGCATTGCTGCTGCTTTTGGAAACGACGGGTTCTTCCACCATCGAATTCCATGTTCCACAGGCCGGGCATTTGCCCATCCACTTCGCACTTTCGTTTCCACATTCTTTGCAGAACCACACTGTCTTTGCTTTTGCCATAGTTCTACAAAAATAGTACATTTGCAATTGAACTCATAATTTTCCACACCATGAAGAATTTCATTCATCTGCTGCGCTATCCGTTCTGTTTATTTTTCTTTTGGATTGGGATCCTGCCCGCTTCGGCCCTTGACCGGTCCGATCCTCAGGAGGTGGACTTGAGCCGGCTGGCAACCTACATTGAAGAGGTGCGTCAAACGTGGCGGATTCCCGGTTTGTCGGTTTCCATTGTCTTGGGAGACAGCACAGTGTTTGCAGAGGGATTCGGATCCAACCGCAACGATACCTATGTGCCGACGCAGGCACAGACGATGTACCACATCGGTTCTGTTTCCAAGTCTTTTACGGCGGCGGTGATTGCTTCCATGGTGGATCAGGGCTTGTTGTCCTGGACGGATCGGGTGAAAAGTCTTTTGCCCGAGTTCGTATGGCCGGATGCTTGGGTGGAAGAGCACATGGTGGTTCGGGATCTTTTTTTACACAGTACGGGTCTCCGGGGGCAGGCAGGCACCTATCTGCCGAACCTGGGGTATCGCCGGGATGAGATTTGTGAGATGATCGGCCGGATGAAAGTGGGATATACCTATCGTGGCGACTATCAATACAACAATGTGACTTTTTTGGTAGCCAATCAGTTGATTGAGAAATTGACCGGCAAGTCTTGGGAGGAGAATTTGCAGGAGCGGATTCTGGATCCTTTGGGGATGAAGCGGACGACAACGGGACAGACCGGTTATCTTTCTGCGGGAGAGCGCGCTTCGTTGCAGCACGAATTTCTCTTCAATCCCGTGGATACGGTACGGACGCGGATGCTTTTGGGCGAGGATCGGGCCTTGGCCTGGCTGACGACGGTCGGTCCCGCAGGCGGCATTTGTTCGGATGTGGAGGACATGACCCGATGGATCCGGCTGCATTTGAGTGAAGGAGAGGTAGATGGGGTTCGTGTGCTGTCGGAAAAGAGCCTGCGGGAACTGCACCGGGGTCGTACCATGGTGTCACAAGACTCCACTTACATCCGCCTCTATGGTTTGTGTTGGTTTGTGGAACAGAACAACGAATACCGTGTTATTTTTCATACCGGAACAACGTGGGGCCATACTGCGGTGTGTGCCTTTGTGCCGGAAATGGACTTGGGGCTGATGGTCTTGTGCAATTCGGAAGTCAATGAAGGGGCCCGGTATTCCATCATGCGCCGGATCATTGACGCGTATCGGGGAGCTCCCGAGAAAGATTGGAACCGGGAATACTTTGATGCCTGGGTTGCCCGGCAGTTTGTTTCCTGGGAAAAAGAGAAATCGCAGCCGGCTGTGGAATCAAAAACATATTATCCGAACGAGGCGTTGGTGGGACGTTATGTCAAGGACGACCTGTTTGGAGATGCCCATATCTTCGAACGCGAGGGTAGTCTCTACATTCGGGTGGGAAGTGCCGGATGGGAACATCCTTTGGCCTTTGATGCGACAGAGGGTTACCATTTCTGGTCCGACGGACATTGTTTCCCGGTTACCTTTGAATTGGACGATAAGGGGAAAGCAAAGACCCTCAACGTGGCGTTCAACTACCGCGATGAGGGCCTTGGCGGATGGGTCCGGTCCCAGGATTAGAGCAAGTGGCTCCAGGGCCGTTCTCCGGGTGTCCAGGGAATCAGGTTCACCTCCAACAGGAAGTGTGCATCTTCGTGACTGAACAAGTCTGCGAATTCTTCCAGGATCGATTGGATGTATTGGAATTGCCCGAGCAGGTGGTGGAGATCTTCTCCCGTGAGCTCGGAAAGGAGCTGAAGATCTTCTGTATCCAAATCATTCAGAATGTTCCAGAGAATTGCCATGTACGCCAACAAGGTGTCTTTGTCCAGGTAGATTCTTAATTTCTGACCGTTGAGTTCATAGCGTAATTTGAATTCGGGGAACGGGGTTTCATTCGGCTCGGCGGCCGTGGATTTGCACATGTTTTCAATGAAGTCGGTTACCAAAGAGGTCCGCGCGTACAAGGTCAGGCAGGAGCGGTTGTCGGTGTAGTATTGCAACAGGTTCCCCATTTCTGCGTTTTGCATGCCGGCCATTTCTTGTCCCAGGTCGATGAGACTCAGGTTGAAATAACCCTCCTCGGTGAAGTCCATGGCATTCACGTAGGCGGCCAGCATGACCATCATGGAATTCAAGTCATAAACCATTTCCTGTACTTCCGCATCGGAGGGAATGGGTTCGTTGTCAATGTATCCGCCTTCCGGTAAGCGCATCTCCAACCGGCAATCCGGCACTTCGAAGTCCAGGCCCAAATCAGCGCCTGAGGTTGCTGCAATCATCCATTTTCGGGTGATGTCGTATTTTGCTTCGTAATCTACCCGCAAGTCCAGGCAATCGTTGTTGACCAGACCGTACACTTCAATTTCATAGTCTGCTGTTTCCAGTTCCCCTTCAAAGTGGTATTTTTCAAAACCGATGGAATTGTTGTTGATGCATTGGAGGCTCAGGTCGGGATCGTCCTGAAGGATGCTTTGCAAATTTACCATCAGTCGGTCCTCTGTCATCGGGGTGATGGTTACCGAACTTTTGACTTTGTCCAAGTCTTCCCATTGTACGGAGTTGATGCTGATTTTCAGGTTGTCTTGGGAGAAACTTTGTATTGCATTTTGGGAGTCATCTACTTCGTTGCTACAGGAACTGAATCCTACCAAAAGAAAGATGTAGCTGGATATTAACCAAATGTATTTTCTCATAATCGTGCGGTATTAAAAATCACATACTTTTATAAGATGCAATTTTTTGTCATTTGTTGCAGGATGAGTGCCAATTTCTCCTCTTGGAGGAGGGCTTCCAAGGTTAGGTGCATCCGGTAATTCCATACGTGGTTGGGGTTGGCGGGCTGGTTGATCCGCTCTTCGTGCGGATCCGGATGGCGCAGGTTGGGATCGATGGAGAGCCAGTCCTGCCAGGGAAGGATGATCCACATGGCCGGGCTGTTGAGGTGATCCTGAAGGATGCTCTGGCAGGTGGCAGCCGGGCAGTCGTTTGCTTTGGGGTACACTTCGGTCCACCATCCGCGCAAGGTGCTGGTGTCGTGCGTTCCGGTGGTGCAGACGCAGCGGTAGGGATAGTGAGCCGGGTTGCCGATACGTTCTCCGAATCTTTTCGGCATCCGTTGGACTTCCAGTGTAGCGATGCGTAGCCGGTTCAGAACCTCCGGTACGCAGGCCGGAATCATGCCCAGGTCCTCGGCGCAGGCCTGCAGATCCGTCGCGGCAGTGAGTTCGGGTAGTTTCTCCAGTGCGGAGGCCTCCCAGCAGGTTTCGTTGCGGTGGTAAAAGAAATCTTCGTAGAGGCGGTCGAAACGGGCGCGATCCTCCTGGGTCAGTCGTTGGTAGGCATGGGTCTGTTTGGCGCCAATGCAGGGATGGACATGGTCCGGTTGGTAGGGATCCGCCACCCACAGGCGCTGGTTGCAGAGTTGCAGGAACTTTTCTTCGTCTTCCGTTTCCTGAACCCATTCCGGATGTCTCCGGTGCAGATCTTGCAGCAGACTGCGTTGGGACCCGAATTCTGTCTGCAAGGTGTACAAGCCGGTCTGCTCTGTGGTGGTGACGGGAACAAGATAATCCTGCAGGAATGCATCGGACCTTGCTCCCAGGTGTTCGTTCAACCAGTTTCGGGAGCAGGTCGGGAGCAGCTGTTCCTCGGTCCAGGTCCAGCCGGTTTTCTCAATTTCATCTTTGGACAAGGGGAGGGCCGGGTTGAAATGTCCCAGCAGGCCGTGGATCTCGTCTCGGGGGATTTCCCAAATGCGGAAGAATCCCAGGATGTGGTCGATGCGGTAGAGGTCGAAGTGGTCGGCCATCCGGGAGAAACGCTGTTTCCACCAGCGGTAATCGTCTCGGGCCATGGCCGCCCAATTGTAGGTAGGAAAGCCCCAGTTCTGGCCTTGTTCGGCGAAAGCGTCCGGAGGAGCACCGGCTTGTTGGTTCCTGTTGAAGAGGGCCGGATCGGTCCAGGCTTCAACACTGTTCGGGGTGATGCCGATAGGGATGTCTCCCTTGATGACAACCTTGTGCTGGTGAGCGAACTGGACGGAATCGGTCAATTGTTGGTCCAGCCAGAATTGCACAATCAGGTGGAGTTGCATGGCCCGGTACAGGGGGTGGTTGGGTTCCATCAGTTGATGGGGAAGTTCCGGGTGATAGGTGGCTTCCGGACCCCATTGTTGGAAGTTGGCGGTCCCGTAGTGGTCCCGTAGGGCGCAGAAGGTTGCATAGGGGAGTAACCACGACTGATGTCGTTGGATGAATTGCTGGTAGGCATCGGATTGGCGGGTGGTTGAGCCCTGTTGTTCTTCAAGCCATCGCCAGCACTTCCATTTGAGTTCGAGTACGTCCTGGTAGCGTACGGTCTTGGAGGCATCCAGCCGTTTGCGTTCGGTTTCGGCCCAGGAACAATCTCCCACCCAATCCGGGTTGCCATAGATGGGGTGCAGGGCCATGACACTGATGCCGCTATAAGGGTAGGAGTCCCGGTCAGTCCAGGTGGCGGTTGTGTCGTTGACAGGTAGCAGCTGCAGGGCATGCTGACCTGTTTTCTCGGCCCAGAGAATCATCTTTTTCAGGTCGGTGAAGTCTCCGATGCCGTACCCGTTTTCCCGGCGCAAGGAGAAGACCGGGATGGCTGTTCCACTCAGACGGGGCCGGGGGTAGGGCAGCCGGGTGCTGGCATGGTCGATGCGGTATTGTGTACGGGGCGGGAGTACCGGAAGGGAGTGGATTCGGTTTTCTCCAGTTTCCCAGCAGGTTTCGTCGGTTTTTCGCAGGATGAATTTGTAGGCGAGGGTAATGGGCTCCTGCCAGTCTGCCGGCAGGGTGGCTTGCCAGCGGCAGCCTCCTATCGGAACCAGAGGGAGGGCTCGGGAGGGGTCCCATTCGCCCAGGCCGGGATGATCGCCGGTCAGGCAGGGTTGGCCCTGTTCCGGACGGTGGTTGAAGAGGGTTGCCTGAAAAACGATACCGGGTACTTGTTGTACCTGCGCAGGTGTTTGAGGATAGAGGGTTTTGACATACGGGGCCGTCAGAAAGATGGCTTCTTCGCTATTTCCTTGCCATTCGTCCCTCAAGGTGATGAGATCCAGGTCTTGGGACCCTTGAATCGTTCTTGCCGGTCCGACTTCACGCAGGACTGTCCGTTCTCCTTTGCAGACCAAGTAGCGGTATTGTGCCGTTTGGGAAAGTCCGGAAGTTTGCAGACGACCTCTCCACCACCCGTCGGAATTTTGCTCCATCCCGATTCGTTGGGGTTCGTTGGAAGCGGATGCAAACCATTCAATGCAAAGGGATTCTCCCGGTGAGGTCTGAAAGTGTAGGTTGAAATCCAGTATCATTTCTTCTGTAGCCAATGTTCGGGGTTTTGTTTTTCGGTGCCTTTCCACAATTGGAAGTGCAGGATGGGACCGTCTTCTCCTTCGTCCACCTGTCCCAGGGGGGTGCCGATGGTTACCTTATCGCCACTTTTGACGGAAACCCGTTTGAGTTTGCAATAAAACGTAAAGTATTCTCCGTGTTGGACGAGTACACATTGGTTGTATCCGGGCATGACGAGGACTTGCTTGACAACGCCGTCAAAAATAACAAAGACATCGGCATTTTTTTTCGTCGAAACGTTGATGCCATTGTTGAAAGGCAGTTTGATGTGTTTGAAAACGGGGTGGTTGTGCTGTCCGAATTTCTCCACGACCACGCCCTTGTTTACCGGCCAGGGTAATTTCCCTTTGTTTTTGCCAAATTGTTTGGACAAGGCGTGATCGATCTGGATGCCTTTCTTTTCCTCGGCCTTTTGGGATTTGACGGCTTCCGCCAGGATGCGTTCGATTTCCTTGTTTAGCCGTTCCACTTCCTTGCGCTTTGTCTGGAGCTGCTTCTTGTATGTTTTTTCCTTCTTTTGCAGAGATTTAAGTGTGGATTGTGCTGATTTTTCTTCCTTTTTCAGTCGGGTCTGTTCGTTTTCCTGGCTCCGTTTGCTCTGTTCGGATTTTCCTTTCAACTCCGCCAATCGGTTTTTTTCGGTCTGGAGACGGGCTTCTGTCTGGCGGATTTCTTCGGCTTCCTGCTGAATGGTGTTGTTCAGGCTCTTCAGGTATGACCATCGGCGGTAGCCTTGGCTCAAATCTTTGCTTGCGAACAGGTAGAGGAACCAGATTCGGGTATCCCGGTGTTTGTAAGCTTTGAGGATCATGTCCTCGTAGTAGTGTTGGAGGGTGTCCAACTTGTTTTGCAGGCGTTGGATGTCCTGGTTGCAGGAGCGGATCTGTTGGTTGAATTCCTGGATTTCTTGTTGGAGTTCTGCGATGAGGGCCTTCCGAGACTCTATTTTCCGTTGGGTGAGGCTCAAACTGTTCAACTGACGGCTCTGTTGGTTACGGTTGTCTTCAAGCTGTTGGTCAATGAACTGGATTTCTTCTTCGATTTTCTTCTTTCGGGCGGTTTGGTCCGAGATGTCCTGGGCCCATCCCATCACCGGCAGGCAGAGAACAAGCAGAAGGAAGAGACGGAAATGCATGGTGGTCATCGATTTTGTGTTTTCTGGATTTTGTAGGCGATGCCCAAACTCGGGTCAAGCTTGTCGGCTTGTTCCCAATAGATAACTGCCAGGGCTGTTTCTCCGGTGGCGAACAAGGTATCTGCGTAATGGTCCAGAATGACGGCACTTTGGTTCCCCCCATACAGCAGGGCCCGTTTGAATTGGGCAATGGCTTCTTTGTAGCGGCCCAATTGGTAGAGGACCCACCCGTGCGTATCCAGGTAGGTCGGATTGTCCGGCTCTGCCTGGATGCAGAGGAGACTCATTTCGTAGGCTTTGTTGAGATTTTTTTTCTCCTCGCTCAGAAAGTAGGAATAATTGTTCAGTACGGGAAGGTAGTTGGGGTTGATTTTCAGTGCCTTGTCGTACTCTTTGTAAGCTTTCTTAGGTTGTCCGGACTGTTGGTACAGATCGCCTAAGGCAGAATGGCACATCAACCGTTCGTTTTCTTCTTTGCGGGGAATGTCTTTGAGCAGGGCTTTGTACTGGTTGATGGCCTGCTCGTACCGGAGCAGTTGGGTGTTGGCGATGGCTTGCAACTGACGGACATCGCGGTTGCCCGGCAGGTAACCCAGACTGGCTTTGCATTGCGCTTCCAAATCGTTCCATTTTTGCAGGTAATACAGCAAATAAAGGTATTGGAGGTTGGGGTTCAAGTCTGAGGGATGGGATTCTACAATTTTGAAGTAGTGGTCCACACCCTCGTCCGTGCGTCCGGTTTGCAGGAAATAATTGCCTACGGTGTAGCGCAAGGAGGTATCGGTCGGGTGGGTATCCATGACTTTCCGTACCAGGGTGTCCACGCTGGGTTGGTGGCGGCTCTGCATGGCCATGGTACCCAGAACTTGTCGGATGTAGTCAATCTTGAAGGCGCTGTTCATCTGCGGATCGCTCATGAAGGCGCCCATGTGCCGGTAGAATTTGGAGAATTCTCCTGTGGTTCGGTAGGCTTCCGCCAGACCGAATTGGGCTGGGGTGTAATGGGAGTCCAGACGCAGGGCTTTTTCATAGTACAGGATGGCGGTGGAATCTTCCCGTTTGCTGTGATAAACTTCTCCCATCAAGTAGGCGTTTTGGGGATTGGGATAGGTGGCTTCCAGTTTTTCCAATAGCGCGAAAGCTTCTTCGTATTTTCCTTGCATGCGCAGGAGTTCGAACCGGAAATTACCTGTCCATTCGTTTTCTCCACGCAACTGGTCCAGACGGTCCAGGGTCTGGAGTGCTTTGTCGTATTGTTGTGTGTTGCTGTACAGGCTCAGCAGGTCCGAGTACAGCGTCGCCTTTGCCGGATATTTCAGCAAGAGTTCCTCGTACAGGGCGGCTGCCTTGGCGGTCTGCTGGCTGTTGGCATAGAAGCCGGCCAATTCAACGGCGTACCAGTAGTTGGTGGAGTCGGCCTGGTAGGCACGGGTCAGGTAGTGCTCTGCTTCAATCATTTCCAGCCGTTGGGCATGCAGACGTCCCAGGTAGAACCACGAGGCATCGTGTTCGGGTTCGAGGACCAGTGCCTCTTCCAGCAGTTTGCGGGCGGTTTCCCAGTCCTGGTTGTTGAAATGTTTCACGCCTTCCAGAAAATAATCGGGGCCGTGGAGGGCGAGGGTGTCCTGAGCTGTCAAGTACAAGGGGAGGACGAGTGCCAAGATGCAGCTGATCAGTATCTTTTTTCCTAAGAAGGTACGGTATAGGATTTTCTTGTTCATATCTAATGGGTACACGAGTTACAAAGTTACGGAAAAAACTTCAAATCCGGTGAATGCAAAAATTGGGCAGTTTGTGCAGCGAAATCCCTTATTTTTGCATCTATATTACCAATTATGTCTGCACCTAAACCGTACAAAACCGAAATGGAGCTGATCGATGCCTGCAAACATGGCAATCGTTCGGCCCAACGTCATTTGTATGACAAGTACGCGGCGCGGATGTATGCGGTCTGTTTGAAGTATGCCAGATCGGCGGAAGTGGCGAAGGATTATTTGCAGGAAGGATTTGTGACGGTCTTTACCAAGATTGGCAGCTATGCAGGAGAAGGATCGTTTGAGGGGTGGATGCGCCGGATTTTCGTCAATGTGGCCCTGATGGACTTGCGCAGGAACGATGTGTTGGGGGATGCCAGGGATGTGATGGAATTGCGTTCGGAAGCCCCCGGGGTGGATGATGTATCTGCCAAGTTGGAACACAAGGACCTGCTTCGTCTGATTATGGAAATGCCCCTTGGCTTCAGGACCGTATTCAATTTGAGTATCGTGGAAGGTTATTCTCATCAGGAAATTTCCCAGAAGTTGGGAATTTCGGAAGGTGCCTCCCGCTCGCAACTGAGTCGGGCACGGAGCTGGCTCCAACAGAGAATGCAAAATTTATAGTTATGGAAGAAAAAGATATGAACAAGGGATGGGATGAATTCGATGAACGGATTCGTGAGGCTCTGAGGGATTTGGAAGTTCCTTTGGACGTAGATATGTTTCCTGCTATCCAGGAAACCCTGAAGCACAGAACCTGGATTCGCCGCTTTCGTCGTATTGGCGTTTCGGTGGCGGCTGCCGCGGTCCTTTTCTTGGGATGGGTGATGATCTCGCCTTCTCCGGAACCGGCCGTGTCGGTCGTTTCGCATCAGGAGATGCCGGTGGCCGTGGCCATTCCCGCTGTGGAAGAGGAAGCGGATCAGCCAGACGCAGTTGTTCGGCCGTTTGTCCAACAGCCGGTGGCCAGTCGTCCGGCGAAGCAATCGGTCGTGGTGGCTCTGACGGAGGAATCGCCTGTTGTGCAGTCGGAGGTTTCTGATCCGGTTCTGCATCAGCAGGAGCCGGTATCGGTGCAAACTCAGCCGGCTCCGGTACCCCAACAGCCCCAACCCGACCCGGAGCAATCTGTTGGAACAACGGATGTGCAGCAGACTGTTGCAGAGAACTTATACCTGGCAGAAGCCGATGCATCAGGTTCACACCGGCCTTGGTCGGTGGGGTTGGCTTCTACCTTGCAGGGCGGTTTGAGTGGAGGAAGCAATAACTACAATCCCATGGCCTCTGTCTCATCCAGCGATGGTGCCATTTTTCAAGTGGGAGAACGTTCGTTACAGCCCTTGACGGTGCCGACCCATCATTTTCCGTTGACCCTGGCCTTGCAGGCCCAATGGTCCCTTTCCCAGGACTGGATGATTGGAACCGGGTTGTCATACTCGCGCCTGCATTCGCAATACGAAGCATTGCACAACAATCAGTTGCAGGTGGATGTGGATCAGGTGTTGCATTATTTGGGTATTCCGGTGTTCGTAAACTATTCCATCTTGCGCAATCAGCGGCTGAATGTCTATGCCAGTCTGGGCGGTATGGTGGAAAAAGCCGTGTGCATGGATTTTCGTTTGCGGGATTTGCGCGACCAGGTGATCCAGGAGCGCGTTTCTGTGGATGGCTTTCAATATTCGCTGCACGCGGGATTGGGCCTGGAGTATCGCTTCTTGTCCTGGTTAGGTCTTTTTGTCGATCCGAGCCTGGCTTATTATTTTGACAATCATCAGCCGATGAACTTGCGCACCGCGCAGTCCTTGCAGATGCGGCTGGATGTGGGTCTTCGATTGCTTCTGTAGCATCTTTGCTCAGGTCCATCAATAAACGTTTAACACGGATATTTTGACGAATTGGTTCAAGATATCCGTGTTTTGTCCGTAGGTTCGTTCTCAAAATGGGTAACGATGTTGGTTCGGATTTACAGTGCAGCCTGTTTGGGGCTGGAAGTCATTCCTGTGACGGTGGAAGTGTCGGTGACACCCGGGGTCGGGATCTATCTGGTGGGGTTGCCGGATGGAGCTGTACGGGAGAGTCTGTTGCGGGTGACAACGGCTTTACAGGCTTGTGGTTATCGTGTTCCCGGAAAGAAAATAGTCATCAATCTGGCACCGGCGGATGTGCGCAAGGAGGGTTCGTTGTTCGATTGTGCCATCGCCTTGGGCATCTTGTATGCGTCCGAACAAATTCGATTTCCCTCTTCCGAGCGGGTCTGTTTGTGGGGAGAATTGGCTTTGGACGGATCCTTGCGTCGGGTGACCGGGTCGTTGCCGTTGGCGCTGTATGCGCGCGATGCGGGGTTCGATGTGGCCCTGTTTCCTTCCCAGGTGGTGGAAGAGGCTTCGTATGTGGAGGGAATCCGGATTTGTGGAGCCGATCATCTGACCCAGTTGGTTGCTTGGATAGAGCAGGGTGATTTTCCCCAGGTGAGCCGGCCCAATCCGACCGGGTTGTCTTCGCAGGTAGTCGGGAGTGATGACTTTGCCTGGGTGGTCGGACAGCCGTTTGCCAAGCGGGGATTGGAAATTGCGGCGGCTGGGGGACACAATGTGCTGTTGGTAGGCCCTCCCGGTGCGGGCAAGAGTTTTATGGCCCGGTGCCTGGCGTCCATCTTGCCGGCGATGTCTGCGGAGGAGAGTTTGGAAACCCGGAAAATTTATTCCGTGGCAGGGAAGGGGATTGCTTGCTCGGGAGACGGTCTGATGCCTCCTTTTCGGGCACCCCACCATACGGCTAGCCTGGTATCGTTGACGGGGGGAGGAACACACGCCATGCCCGGCGAGATCTCGCTGGCCCACAACGGCGTGCTGTACCTGGATGAGATGGTTCAGTTTTCACCGACCCTGCTCAATATGCTGCGTCAGCCCTTGGAGGAGCGGCAGATCTCCATCTCCCGGGCCCGATACAAGGTGACTTATCCGGCGTCGTTCATGTTGGTAGGGTCCATGAACCCTTGTCCTTGTGGTTATTATGGGGATGGAACGGACCGTTGTCATTGCAGTGAGGGTGTTATCCAACGTTATTGGAACCGGCTCTCCGGGCCATTGTTGGATCGGATTGACCTGCAGATTTTTGTGCAGGCAGTGGACCCGATGGATCTGGTGGACCGTTCGTTGCAGGAGTCCAGTGCACAGGTGGCGGAGCGGGTCGCTCGGGCACGGAGCCTGCAGAAGGAGCGGTTTGCGCAAGAGGGAATTTTTTGCAATGCGGCCATGGACAGCCGGCAGATGGACCGGTGGTGTGTGTTGGACCGCGAGGGGAAACAGCTGTTGGAAAAGATGGTTCGGAAACTGAATTTGTCGGCCCGGGGGTGTTCGCGTTTGTTGAAATTGGCACGGACCTTGGCTGATTTGGAGGGTCGGGAGTGTATTGAGGTCCGGCATCTGGCGGAGGCGGTCGGATATTGCAGGGCTAAAGAATAATCCCTAACTTTGGGCGATACTACAAAGAGTTATGCAAACAATTGAAATCAACGGAATACAGGAACTGGAAGCGGTTGCCCGCAAGTTTTGGGAACAGGTGTCGTCGCATTCAGTGATTGCCTTTTACGGCTCGATGGGAGCAGGTAAAACAACGTTCATCACAGCTTTGTGTCGCGTGTTGGGGGTCGAAGATACCGTCAACAGTCCGACATTTACCCTGGTCAACGAATACGCTGCTGCCGATGGAATGCCGGTGTGGCATTTTGATTTTTATCGCATCGAGCGGCTGGAAGAGGCCCTTGATATCGGTCTGGAGGAATATCTTTACGGGGATGGACTCTGTCTGATTGAGTGGCCGGAGAACATTGATCCGCTGTTGCCGGAGGATTGCCTGCGGGTACGCATCGAAGTGGTCAATGACCAGACCCGCCGTCTGTGTTTTGAATAGTCATGCAAACAAACCGTAAACTGAACGATATGAAGAATTTGCTTTTTGCACTGGCCTGCTGTCTGTTGTGGACAGGATGCGCCAGTCAGTCCGTAGAACCGGAAACTTTTATTGAAGACGAACGTGCTGCCCACATACGCGTCGGCGCTTTGTCATTTGATGAATACCTGCCCTTGCTGGAGGGAAAACGGGTCTCTATTCTCTCCAACCAGACGGGCATGGTGAGCGAGACCAGTCACTTGTTGGATACGTTGTTGTCCATGGGCGTAAATGTGGTATCCATCATGTCACCCGAGCATGGTTTTCGTGGGGAAGCCGATGCCGGAGAACATGTTGGGGATGATGTGGATGCCAAGACTGGCATTCCGATCCGATCCTTGTATGCCAAAGGAATCAACCGTCCGAGTGATGAGGTGATGGATGAGTTTGATGTGATGGTGTTTGACCTGCAAGACGTGGGCGTCCGTTTTTATACCTACAACGCGACCATGGCCCGGGTAATGGATGCCTGTGCGGAAAAAGGCAAAAAATTCATTGTGCTGGACCGTCCGAATCCGCTGGGATTTTATGTGGACGGACCGATTTTGGACATGAAGTACAAGTCGGGTGTAGGCTGGCTGCCGATTCCGATCGTGCACGGGATGACCTTGGGCGAATTGGCCTTGATGATCAACGGAGAAAAATGGTTGAAAGACGGGGCCCAATGTGATTTGACGGTGGTGCCTTGCCAACAGTATACCCGAGACATGAAATACCGTTTGCCGGTGAAACCGTCTCCCAACTTGCCCAACATGCGTTCCATTTACCTGTATCCCTCCATTTGTTTCTTTGAAGCGACACCTGTAAGCTTGGGTCGGGGAACAGACGGACCCTTCCAGTTGTTTGGCCATCCGAACATGAAAGGTTATGACTTTACGTTTACGCCGCGCAGTGTGCCGGGAGCCAAGAATCCTCCGCAATTGGATCGCGAGTGTCAGGGGGTGGATTTGCGTTACAGTCCGAGTCTGGCCGAAATCAACGAAAAGGGAATTGACCTGACGTATGTCATCGAGGCCTACAACAATTTGAATCTGGATGACCACTTTTTCCGTTCGTTCTTCGAACTGTTGGTGGGTCGGGATTATGTCCGCAAGATGATCAAAGCCGGCAAGTCTGCCGAAGAGATTGAGGCCATGTGGGCAGAGGATGTGGAAGCGTTCAAGCAGCAACGCCAGCCGTATCTGCTTTACAAATAGACTGGTTGGTTAGCAATAAATCAGAACGGAGGCGTAGGAAGCTACGCCTTCTTCTTTTCCTACGAAGCCCAACCGTTCGGTGGTAGTGGCTTTGACGGAAACGCAGTCCATGGGGATTTGCAGGTCTTCGGCCAGGCGTTCTCGCATGGCGTCAATGAAGGGCCGGACCTTGGGCCGTTGCAAGGCAATGGTGATGTCGGCATTCCCGATCCGATAGCCGGCTGCGTGGGTGAGTTCCACTACACGGCGGAGCAGGATGCGGCTGTCGATTCCCTTGTAATCGTCGGAGGTGTCCGGGAAGTGCTTTCCAATGTCTCCCAGGGCCAACGCTCCGAGCAGGGCGTCGCAGAGGGCGTGGATGGCCACATCCCCATCGGAATGTGCGACACAACCGTGGGTGTGGGGGATGGTGACTCCGCACAAGACGAGCGGGAGGTTTTCTGCCAGACGATGTACGTCGTAGCCATTGCCGATACGGAAGGGGAGTGTTTTCATGTTGCAAAGGTATGAATATTTATTCTATCTTTGTGGGATTAAAAATAAGGAATATGGCAGTTAATTTTAGTTTCTTCAAAATCCCGGAACACAAGGTTTTTCATTATGAACCGCGGTATTACGACCCGCGTAAAGAACACCGTGATGCGGTGGCGCGTGAAGCTCGCCGTGAAAAGGCATTGCGGGAGGGAGTGGAACTGGAGGACGATGCCTACGTGCCTGGCAAGATGTTGCGCGGCAAGTTCCGTGAGATCGCGGAGCAGAACCGTCGCCAGCCCTTCAAGCCGACAACGATGCGTTTGGTCTCCTACATTTCGTTGGCGATCTTCTTTATTTTTATGTTTTTCTTTGGCGACATGTTTGTCGAACTCATCCAATCGTTAAACCGATAGCCGATGCTTCAAGTCTTACCGCCCAGCATAGCCAACCTCATTGCCGCTGGAGAAGTGGTCCAACGGCCCGCCTCTGTGGTGAAGGAGTTGATGGAGAACGCCATCGATGCCGGTGCTACCCGTGTTTCTGTGGAAATTTCCGATGCGGGGAAGACGCTGATCCGGGTGACCGATGATGGTTGTGGTATGTCTGCCGATGAAGCTCGGTTGGCCTTTGAACGCCATGCCACGTCCAAGATTGCGGCGGCAGAAGATTTGAATGCCATCCTGACGTACGGTTTTCGGGGAGAGGCTTTGCCTTCCATTGCCGCTGTGTCAGACTTGACGTTGCGGACCCGGCGTGTTGTGGATGAAATGGGCAGTGAAACCCGGATGTCCGGTTCTGAGTTTGTATCACAAGAACCCGTGGAAGCTCCGGTGGGCACTTCCATCTCGGTACGGAGCCTTTTTTATAACGTTCCGGCCCGCCGTAAGTTCCTGAAGGCAGATTCAACCGAATTCAGGGCCATTACGCAGGAGTTCTGTCGGGTGGCGTTGGCATATCCGGAACTGTCCTTCCGATTGATTCACAACGGGAAGGATATTCATAATCTGGGTCATTGTGCTAACCATAAACTTCGGATTCGTGAGGTGGCCGGCAAGGATATTTCCCAAAATATCCTGCCCGTTTCGGTGGATACTCCGTTGCTTCGCGTATACGGATTTGTGGGGACACCGGAAGAATCCCGCAAAAGTCAGCCACACCAGTATCTTTTCCTGAACGGTCGCTATTTCCAAAGCCGTTATTTGTTTAAGGCCATTGCCAAGGCTTACGAAAAAATCATACCCTCGGACCATGTTCCTGCCTATTTCCTGTATCTGGAATGTGATCCGGCCTCGGTGGACATCAACATCCATCCGGCGAAGATTGAAGTGAAGTTTGAGAACGAACCTCAGATTTTTGAACTCATACATGCTGCCGTCCGCGAGACCATCGGAAAGAATGTCTTTGGACCCAGCATTGATTTTGATATGGAAGGGGCTCCGGAGATTCCGGTTTTTGACTACCGGCGTCCAGTAGGTCCTCCCAAGATCGATTATGACCCGCTTTTCAATCCTTTTGAGGAGAGTGCCCCGGCACGTCTTCCCCGGGGAGAATCCTCGGCCGCCCTGCAGCCGAACCGGGACTTTGAATTGGACCGGGACGTTGCGTCGGATCTGGACTGGAATGCCGGATCGAATCTGAACAGGCATGCCGGACAACCGTCGGACTATGCTTCCAAGTTGAATGTGGATGGCTATACCCCTTTGTTTCAGGATGAATATTCCGGACAACGCCCCTTGCTGCAGGTTCATGGGAAATATGTGATTACGACCATGAAGTCCGGTATTTTGCTGATTGATGTGTCCCGGGCGCAGGAACGTATTTTCTACGAACGTTACCGGAATGCCTTGGCCCAACGCAGTGCCCTTGTTCAGGAGTCGTTGTTTCCGCAGCATGTGCCGGTGGATCCGCAAACGATGGCGGTATTGTCGGACCAGTCTGAGCGGTTGTTGCAGATGGGATTTGATATTCGTCCCTTCGGAACCGATACGGTGGTCATCTATGCTTATCCGGAAGGCTTTCCGGTCAATGTGCAGGAAGGGAAACGGCTGATTGATGAGGTTGTGAGTCTTTTGGATCAGCCGGAAGAGGCCTGGCTGGAACCCATCGCTTCGTTGTGTGCAGCTTCGTTTACAAAGCCTTTGAACCAAGTTGAGGCACAATTCTTGGTGGATTCTTTGTTTGCTTGTGCCGAGCCGAATTATTCCCCGAGGGGGAAGAAATGCATGACGCTGATTACGTTGGACGAATTGGCGAAACTGTTGTAGCGTATTATGAGAAATTTAACACCCGTAGTAAAAAATCTGTTGATCATCAATGTGGTTGTTCTGCTATTGACCACATTCTCCGGGGATTTTATGTACCGGAATTTTGCCCTGTTCTATTTTGAGTCGGAACTCTTCCATCCGTACCAATTTATCTCCCACATGTTTATGCATGGGGGATTCTGGCATTTGCTCTTCAATATGTACACGCTGGTCATTTTTGGATCTTTGTTGGAAAACGTGTGGGGCAGCAAGAAATTCTTTCTGTATTACATGGTTACCGGTTTGGGAGCAGCCGTTTTGCACTCCTTGGTACAGTTTGTTGAGGTTCAACATTTGCAGCAGCTGTGGATGGCCGGGGATATGGCAGCAGAAAATGCGATCCGACGGATCTTCCTGGCTCCGACCGTAGGTGCTTCGGGAGCCATTTATGGTCTGTTGCTGGCCTATGGGATGTTGTTCCCGAACAATGTGATGGGCCTGATCTTTCCTCCGATCCAGCTCAAGGCAAAATACTTTGTGTTGATATTTGGAGCATTGGAGTTCGTCCTGGGCATCTCCAATACGGGAGATAATGTGGCACACTTTGCTCACCTGGGCGGTATGCTCTTTGGGGTGCTGCTGATCCTGTATTGGAAGAAAAAAGGCCGGATGTATTATTGATGAGACGTTTCTTCCTGATCAGTGTGAGCTTCCGTTTGGTAGCCTTGGTTTCGGCGGGAGCCTTGCTCCTGTCCTACTTGTCGCTGTTCGTGAATCCGGTAAATTTGCCGGTCCTGGCCTTTTTTGGTCTCTTCTTTATACCCATTGCCTTCATCAACCTGCTGTTGTTGCTGATGGCCCTGTTCCGTCGTTCCCGTTCGGCATGGATTCCATTGGTGGCGCTGTTGCCGGCATTGTTGTTCCTGGATTCTTATTTTCACATGGGCAATCAGAAAGTTCGGGAAGTCGTGGGGGCTGATCAGGTACGTTTGTTGACGTACAACGTGGGACGTTTTGCGGGATCACGGAAAGAGATGAGCCGGAGGGCGTGTCAGCAGGAGATTCTGGACTATATCCGGGAAGCGGATCCGGATGTGGTGTGTCTGCAGGAGTTTTACATCAGTGACACTTCGCGCCTGAACACCATTTTGCGCGACTATCCCTACAAGCACAAACATCTTTTCCGTACGAAGGGCGGAACCTGGTTCGGGAACTTGACGGTCAGCCGTTATCCGATTGTGAACAGTGGACGCATCAGTTTCAAAGGAAGTGCAAATTTGTCCATCTGGTCGGATATTCAAGTGGGCTCGGAGGTTTTCCGGTTGTACAACAACCACCTGGAGTCGTTCAATATTTCCTTTACAAAATTGGTTCAGAAACTGCGGCGCAGTCACGAGGAGTGGTCCGAGGAGTTGAATCAGCTCCAGACCAAGATGACCCGTAGCAACCTCAAGCGGGCCGAGCAGGTCAATGTGGTGTTGCAGCACATTGCAGAAAGCCCGTATCCGGCTTTGGTCTGTGGTGATCTCAACGACACGCCGATGTCTTATACATACCGCCACCTGAGCAAGGGGCGTAAAGATACCTTTGTTGAAGCCGGGGAGTACCTGGCAGGAACCTACGCTACGTTCTGGCCCTTGCTGCGCATTGATTATGTCTTTGTGCCGGAGCATTTTGGGGTCCTGTTGCACCATACCGAACGGTTGCCGTGGTCGGATCATTATCCGGTGGCTACCGATTTATGTCTATATTCTTCACGCTTATGAATTTTCCTGAATTGAATGAAGCTGTCCGCATTTTGCGGGAAGGGGGCGTCATCCTGTACCCGACTGATACGGTCTGGGGCTTGGGTTGTGATGCGACCAACGCGGAAGCGGTTGAGCGGATCTTCCGTATCAAGCAACGCGAAGATGCCAAGAGTTTGATTACCTTGATGAATGGCAGTGATATGCTTTGTCGTTATGTGCGTCAGGTACCGGAAATTGCCTGGTCCCTGATCGAAGTGAATGATCAGCCGATGACCCTGGTGTACCCCGGGGCTCAAGGTTTGGCTCCGAAGGCAGTTGCCGAGGATGGCAGTGCGGCCATTCGTATTCCGCAACATGATTTCTGTCTGCAATTGATTACCCGTTTGCAACGGCCGTTGATTTCGACTTCGGCCAATCGCTCCGGACTCCAGGCACCGGCCCGTTTTGCAGAGATTTCTGCGGAAATCAAGGAGGCAGTGGATTGGATTGCACCCCAAGTCTATGAGAAAGGGGCAACTTGCAAACCCTCTTCGTTGATGAAGTTGGGTCTGGGAGGGGAGATCCAGATCATTCGCCCGTAAGGACGCTGAGCCTTTCGTTAGAGAAGGGCCGCAGCAGCGGCAGCAAAGACGGCAGCCGTTTCGGCACGCATCCGCATGGAGCCGAAGGTGACCGGGATGAAACCGGCATCGACGGCTTCTTTTACTTCTTCCGGGGAGAAATCACCTTCCGGACCGATGAGGATGATTACCTGTTCCAAGTGGGTTGTTTCGAGCATGGTCCGAAGCGACTTTTTTTCGTACTCATTGCCACAGTAGGCGATGAGTTTGAGGGCATCCCGGGTTTGGACTGTCTGGATGAATTCCCGGAAAGGGGTCATCGTATTCCATTTGGGAAACCAGGCCCGAAGAGACTGGCGGGCGGCAGCGGTCAGGATTTTTTCTTCCCGCTCGTCTTTGACGACTTTCCGTTCGGAATGGGAACACAACAGGGGGGTCACTTCGTCCATGCCCAATTCGGTGGCCTTTTCCAGGAACCACTCGAAACGGTCGATGTTTTTGGTCGGGGCTGCTGCAATGTGCAGACGGAACCGGCCGGAGCGGGGTTCTTCGCGGCAGGATGTCGCGTTGACAAGGGTTTGGCGGCTGTCGGCTTCCACAATGGTGCATTCGCAGATGCATCCTTTGCCGTCGGTGACTCCGATGGTGTCTCCGATCCGATGACGCATCACTTTGATGCAGTGAAAGGATTCGTCGGGCGGGAGAACGATGGTTGAATCGGTTAAATTTTCTGCTGTGTACAATTCCATACGGACAAAGTTATTAAATTTGTGGTATGAATCCTACATCTTCATCTTCTTCCCGTTACGTAGCCTTGGATGTGCTGCGTGGAATGACTGTTGCCGGGATGATTCTGGTCAACAACCCCGGCAGTTGGGGTAAGATATTTCCGCCTTTGCGCCATGCCGCTTGGGACGGCTGTACCCCGACGGACTTGGTGTTCCCGTTTTTTCTGTTTGTGGTGGGAGCGGCCATGGCCTTTTCGTTTGCCAAATATCAGGAGGGCCTCAATGGCCAGTCTTTGAAGAAACTGGCCCGTCGTAGCCTGTCAATTTTCCTGGTAGGCCTGGGTTTGAATGCCTTTCCTTTTTATCCGACATCTCCCAATCCGGACCTGAGTTTTTGGGAAAATTACCTCCATTACCTGGGCCATGTCCGTTATCTGGGTGTCCTTCAGCGGATTGCGCTCTGTTATTTTGTCGGAGGACTGTTGGCATTGTGGCTCAAGACCCGTAAGAAGATTTTGTATGGGATGGCGGCCTTGATGGTGTTGCACCCGTTGGTTCTCCGGATTTTCGGTGGACCTGACTGGTGTACGCTGGAGGGGAACATTGCCGGACCGATCGACCTGGCCCTGTTCGGTGACGGACACATTTACCATGGTTACGGTATCCCTTTCGATCCGGAAGGTTTGTTTGGGGTTATTTCCGGTAGTGCGACGGTTTTGTTGGGCTATCTCATCGGAAACCTGATCCGTTCGGCAGAAGATAAGATGGAAGCCGTTTCCCGGCTGTACACCATCGGTCTGCTGTGTTTGGCGGCCGGTTCTGTGCTGAACATCTGGATTCCGATCAACAAACCTTTGTGGAGCAGTTCGTATGTGCTGTATGCTGGTGGATGGGCCATCGTCCTGTTGGCGTTTTTTATCTATTGGATTGATATCAAGAGGAAAGAAAAGATTTTCACTCCCTTCAAAGCCCTGGGTATGAACCCCTTGTTCGCTTTCGTGATGGCCGGTGTTTTTGCAAAGACCTTTGGTCGTATCATCCGATGGACCGCTCTGGTACCCCAGGAAGACGGAACGCTGCTGGAAAAGACCTGGAGCGTGTCTTCGTGGTTCTACCAAAATTGCTGTGTGTCCCTTTTCGGTCATACGGAAATGGGCTCGTTGATGTATGCACTGGTTTATGTGGCCATCTTTACCACCATGGCGATGGTCCTGTACCGCAAGAAAATAGTGATCAAATTGTAGTTCCGATAACCGTATCATCTTATGCCTTACATTGGATTGATCTCCGACACCCACCGTTATTTCGATACCCCCGTAGCCAAGTTTCTGGAGCCGGTGGATGAGATCTGGCATGCCGGGGATTTTGGAGACTTGGAAACTGCGCGGAAGATTGCAGCGGTGAAGCCGTTGCGCGGAGTTTATGGGAACTGCGATGGGACCGACATCCGTTTGGTCTATCCATACACTCAGTTTTTTGAATGTGGTGGGATGCGCATTCTGATGATGCACATTGGCGGTTATCCCGGCCGTTATGATTTCAAAGCCTACCAACTCATTGAAGCCCATCGTCCGGACATCTTTGTCTGTGGACATTCTCACATCCTCAAGGTGGTCAATGACAAACCGCGTAACATGTTGGTGCTGAATCCCGGAGCTGCCGGTATTTCTGGGTTTCACCAGGTCCGCACAGCCCTGCGTTTTCGCATCGATGAGGGCCGTATTTACGACATGGAGGTCTGTGAGTGGGAGAAATCCATCAACCGAAACGAAAACAAATAACCCTACTAACTTATGAAATTCTTTAAAATCCTTTCTTTGGCGTTGTTGTTGGGCGGTAGTGCCTGGATAGCCCGTGCGCAGCAGACTCCGGTGACCGAGCCGAACTATGCGTTGGCAGAACGCTTCTCGACCAAGAAAGTCAATCAAATGGTGTTCAGCACCACCATCACCCCGAACTGGTTCAAGGAAACCAACCGTTTCTGGTATTGGTGGAAAACCCCTTCTGGTGAAAATGCCTACATCGTGGATCCTGTAGCCAAGACCCAAACACCGGTCTTCGACATGGACCGCCTGGCCATGCAATTGACGGAAATCATCAAGGATCCCTTTGACGCACAGCACATCCCGATGCGAGGATTGCGTCTGAAGGATGACAAGACCTTCACCTTTGAGGTGCCCAGCACCGTGATGACGGACGAAAAACCGAAGAAGAAGAAAGCCGAAGCGGCTGAAGATGCCCCCAAGAAACCAGCTAAGCAAGTCAAAAAGACCTTCCGATTCGAATACGATATCGCAACCAAGACGTTGACAGATGTCAGCGATCAGGACAAGAAGAAACATTTCCCGCGTTGGGCTTCCATTTCTCCGGACAGCAGTCGCGTGGTGTATGTCCGGGGTCTGGACCTCTACTACACCGATATGGAGAATCTCCGCAAATTCATGGAGGATGAGAAAGACTCTACCTTCGTGGAACACCGCTTGACCTTTGACGGAAAAGAAGACTTTGCTTACGGCGGATCGGATTACCGTGGACACGGCGACCGCGATACCAACAAACGCTATGCTGCCAATGTGTATTGGTCTCCCGACTCCCGTTACTTTGCAACCTGCCGTTACGACATGACGGGAATCAAAGATTTCTGGGTCATTGACGTGTTGAGCCAACCTCGTCCGAAGTTGGAAACGTACAAGTACCAAATGCCGGGCGAACCCAGTCCGAAGACTTACCTGTATCTCTTTGATACAACCACAGACAGCAGCCGTGTGATTCGTACCGACGCATTCAAGGATCAGATGTTGGGCATTTTGAACCGTCCTTATTCCAAGGAGTATAAGTACAAGGATTATGTCCCGTCGGTGTGGTTGGGAGACAATGAGAAATTCTACATCGAGCGGGTTAGCCGGGACTTGAAACGCACGGATATCTGTGCTGTTTATGTTGCGGAGGACAGTGCCCGGACCATCATCGAAGAACGTCTGAATACCTATGTTGAAACCCGCCCCTTGAAAGTTGTGAATGGAGGTAAGGAGCTGATTCAATGGTCAGAACGCAACGGTTGGGCCCATCTTTACTTGTATGCGGCAGACGGTACTTTGAAAAATGCCATCACCGACGGAGCTTTCCACGTGCACGAAATTGTGGCGGTAAACGAGAAGGACCGCACCGTCTTTTTTACCGCTTCCGGTGTAAATCCCGAAGAAAACCCGTATTACATGCACCTCTACCGTGCCAGTTGGGATGGAGGAAAGATGCAACTGCTGAACCCGGGCAATTACGACAGCCGCATCGGTATCTCGGAAAAGGGTGAATTCTTTGTAAGCAGTTATTCCCGTGTGGATACGGCCCCTGCGAATGCGTTGTACGACGGCAAAGGAAAGAAAATCATGGATCTGGAGACGGCTGACCTTTCTTTGTTGATGGCAGCGGGCTATCAGTTCCCGGAACCGTTTAGAGTAAAAGCAGCGGATGGTGTGACCGATTTGTACGGTGTGATCTACAAGCCCTTTGATTTTGATCCGAACAAGTCTTATCCGGTCATTGAGTACGTGTATCCGGGACCTCAAGTGGAAGCGACCAACTACTTCTGGAGTCAGGGTATGAACCGGGTGGACCGCTTGGCACAAGTCGGGTTCATTGTGGTCACGGTCGGCAACCGGGGAGGTCACCCGAACCGCTCGAAATGGTATCACAACTACGGTTACGGCAATTTGCGTGATTATGGTTTGGAAGACCAGAAATATGCGCTTCAACAACTGGCTGCGCAACGTCCCTACATGGATATCAAACGGGTCGGCATCCACGGCCACTCCGGTGGAGGCTTTATGTCCACTGCGGCAATTCTGACCTACCCGGATTTCTACAAAGCAGCTGTATCCTGCGCGGGTAACCATGACAACAGCATTTACAACCGCTGGTGGAGTGAGCAGCACCACGGTATCCTGGAGAAAATCACGGAAAAAGGCGATACGACCTTTGTGTACAGCATTGACAAAAACGCCGATTTGGCAAAGAACCTCAAAGGCCGTCTGTTGTTGGTTCACGGAGACATCGACGACAACGTGCATCCGGGCAACACCATGCGCGTCGTGAATGCCTTGATCCGTGCCAACAAACGTTTCGACATGCTCATCCTCCCGGGTCAACGCCACGGCTTTGGTGACATGGACGAATACTTCTTCTGGCGCATGGCCGACCACTTTAGCGAATGGTTGCTGGGCGACTACGAGGACAGTGTGGACATTGTCCAAATGAACAACGACTAATTTATCACCTAATAAAACTAAATCAATATGAAAAGAATTTTGAACTGGTTGGGCATTGTTTCCTTTGCCTTGCTGATGGGTTTTACCGCCGTATCTTGTAACAAAGACGACAACGGTCCCGAAAAAGAGTACAGTTTGATCGGTAAATGGCAGACCATCAAATATTACTATGAGGAGTACCTGAACGGAGAGTTATTGGAGAAAGGAGAGGATGTGCTGCCCGAAGATGAAAAGCTGATCTATGAATTCCAGGAAGGGGGAAAAGGTAAAATATACATTCCCGAATTGCAAGGGGGATCACTTCCGATGACCTGGGAACGCGATGGCAAATACCTGGAGATCTCCATCATGGGAGAAGGTATGGGCTCCCTTGAAATTGTCAAATTGAATGATGCCGATTTGGAATTGATGTTTACCGAAGAGTACAGTGAGGGGGGATACAGCTACAAGTACAGTGAAACAGCTGTTATGAAAAAAATCCAGTAGCCTCCGTAGCATCTTTCAGAAAAATCACCTTCGACAGCGGAGGTGATTTTTTTGTGCAGTTTGTCCGGTTCCCGGTGGGGTTCCCCAAAACAAAAAGCACTCACGAACTTCGTAAGTGCCTTTTAGTAGCGAGACCCGGGATTGAACCGGGGACCTCAGTGGATATAATGGGGGAACTTCAAGGACTCACCCCGGATCAGATACAAGCTTTGATTGAGATGGTGAAGAAAAATAAATTATAAGATTACGAATCTGAGAAGAAATCTATAACTTAGTACCATGAACGAGATACAAGATATACAGAGCCTCTATAATGAAGTGAGGGAGATAATCGCATCTGCGAGGCAGAATGCGACTCGCAGTGTGGACTTTTGTCGTGTGCAGATGTACTGGAGTATCGGTAAACGTATTCTGGAGACAGAACAAGAGGGAAAGGAAAGAGCTGAGTATGGTTCTTACTTGCTGAAGAACCTGGCAAAGAAGCTTGAGCCGGAATATGGAACAGGCTTTTCTGTTAGACAATTGGAGAGGGGTCGTCAATTTTATAAGATGTATCCAATTGCGACCGCACTGCGGACGCAATTCAACTGGACTCAATATAAATTGCTTCTTGCAATCTCAGATGATTATAAAAGAGAGTATTATGAGCTAGAGGCTATTAACAATGCTTGGACAGCTCGCGAGATGGAGCGCCAGATTAACAGTCAATTGTATGAGCGCCTCCTGTTGAGTAATGATAAGGAAAGCGTGTTGGCTATAGCTCGTAAAGAAAGAATACCTCAGCAGCCATAGGAGATAATAAAAGATCCGATGGTTCTGGAATTTCTTGGACTGGAACGTAAGGCTGCGTATTATGAAAAGGACCTGGAGCAGGCTCTCATAACGCATCTGCAGAAATTCTTGCTGGAGTTGGGCAATGGCTTTACTTTCGTTGCTCGTCAAAAAAGAATACTAATAGAGGATGATGAATTCTTTGCAGATCTTGTGTTCTACAATCGCCTTCTGCGCTGCTTTGTGGTAATAGAACTTAAGAC
>JAZUBU010000004.1:0-62467 GCA_045638645.1 Bacteroidales bacterium | reverse complement strand
AACTTCGACTAACCTGTGTCTATTTTGCTCTCGAGTGATCTCTTCATTCTCTCGAATTTGAAATCGTAGTCCCTAATTTCTAAAAATTACAGACTTTCTCATTTTTTTACCTCGTTATCTCTCTCATTACGTCAAACAACTTTTTCCCGTCTCGCCTCATTCTCACATCATGTTTTTCTCAAACGGGACGCAAAGGTAGGCACTTTTTTTTTATCTCCAAATTTTTTTTGAAAAAAAGTGAGATTTTTTTCTTCAGGAATAAAATTTATACCTTTGTATAGTGAAAAATTTGAAAAAAAATTGAATTATGGAAAACGAACAAAGCAAAACCAAGGGGCTTCCTGAGAATGCATACCGCGAACTCAAGCCCGGTGAAACCTATCGTCCGCTGATGTCTTCGGACAAGGTTTACCCCGAAGTAACCGTCTGGTCCGTGGGAATCGGTATCCTGATGACGGTCATTTTTTCTGCTGCTGCTGCCTTTTTGGGGCTAAAAGTCGGCCAGGTGTTTGAAGCTGCCATCCCCATTGCCATCATTGCCGTCGGATTGTCCGGCGCCTTCAAACGCAAAAACTCATTGGGTGAAAATGTCATGATCCAATCCATCGGTGCTTGTTCCGGTGCCATTGTCGCCGGTGCAATCTTTACCTTGCCGGCCTTGTACATTCTCCAGGACAAATACCCGGAGTTGACCGTGAACTTTTCAAAAATTTTCCTAAGCTCTTTGTTGGGAGGTATTTTGGGGATTCTTTTCCTGATTCCTTTCCGCAAATACTTCGTCTCCGACATGCACGGCAAATATCCTTTCCCGGAAGCAACCGCCACGACTCAAGTACTGGTGAGTGGAGAAACCGGTGGAAAGAGTGCAAAACTACTGTTGACCAGTGGACTTATCGGTGGTTTGTACGACTTCATCATTTCCACCTTCGGCTGGTGGAGTGAAGTCTTCTCCTCCCATATCCTGCCTTGGGGTCAAATGATAGCCGACAAAGTCAAACTGTCCATCAAAGTCAATGTAGGAGCGGCTGTCCTGGGTCTGGGTTACATCATCGGTCTGAAATACGCATTCATCATCTGCTGTGGTTCTTTCCTGGTATGGTTTGTCATCATTCCGCTGATGAATATCCTGTTTGGAGACCAAGTCATTGACCTGATGAACACAGGCTTGAGCACTCCCATTGCACAGATGACTGCAGACCAAATCTTCACAACCTATGCCCGCCACATCGGTATCGGGGGTATTGCTACCGCCGGTGTCATTGGCATCATCAAATCATCCGGCATCATCAAATCTGCCTTCGGCTTGGCAACCAAAGAATTCAAAGGCAAGAAGAATGGAGAACAACAGGAACAGATCCGTACTCAACGGGATTTGTCCATGAAGGTTGTTGTCATCGGTCTGTTGATCACATTGGCCGTTGTCTTCGTATTCTTCCTCTTCGGCGTTGTAGATAATTTGTGGCATGCGATCATCGCCCTGCTCGTCGTAGCGGTCATTGCCTTCCTGTTTACCACCGTAGCGGCCAACGCAATTGCCATTATCGGCAGCAACCCCGTCAGCGGTATGACTTTGATGACCTTGATTCTGGCTTCGCTGGTCATGGTCGCTGCTGGTCTGAAAGGAACAGCCGGTATGGCGGCTGCCCTGATCATCGGGGGTGTTGTCTGCACGGCGCTGTCTGTATCCGGAGCCTTCATCACGGACTTGAAGGTCGGCTATTGGTTGGGTTCAACTCCTAAGAATCAAGAGATCTGGAAATTCCTGGGTACCTTGGTGGCTGCTGCGACCGTCGGTGGCGTGATGATGGTCCTCAACAAGACCTACGGATTTACCGGCGAAAATGCACTGGTGGCCCCGCAAGCCAATGCCATGGCAGCGGTCATTGAGCCGATGATGTCCAACGGACAAGCTCCCTGGGCTTTGTACGGTATCGGCGCTGTCATCGCCTTGTTGCTGACATTCTTCAAGGTACCGGCTCTTCCGTTCTCCCTCGGTATGTTCATTCCCTTGTATCTGAACCTGCCGTTGCTCATCGGTGGTGCCGTAGCCTGGTATGTAGGTTCTCGCAGCAAAGACAAGGCATTGAACGAAGCCCGCAAGGAAAGGGGAACCCTCGTTGCATCCGGTTTCATCGCTGGGGGTGCTCTGATGGGCGTTGTCAGCGCAATCCTGCGCTTTGCCAACATCAACTGGGTAAATGCCGAATGGCAAGCAACCGCTTATGCACAATGGATCGGCTTGTTCGCCTACCTCGGCCTGATTGCCTACATGATTTGGGACTGTGTCCGTGTTAAAAAAGTTGACTAATTACCAATAACAACAATATTTTATGGAATCTATTCTTGATCGTTTTTTAAGATACATCTCGTACGACACCGCATCCAATCCGGAGTCGCAAAGCCAACCCAGCACCAACAAACAATTCGTCCTGCTGGAATTGCTGAAAGAAGAATTACTGGCCATGGGCCTGCAAGATGCCTCGTTGGACAAGAACGGCTACGTCATGGCCACCCTGCCCTCCAACATAGAAGGGGAGCAAAAAGTTCCCACCATTGGTTTCATTGCCCACGTAGACACGGCTCCCGACCTATCTGGTGCCAATGTAAAGGCCCAACTGGTGAAAAATTATGACGGCAGCGACATTGTGCTGAACCAAGAAAAAGGCATTGTCCTCCGCACCCAAGAATACCCGGAACTCCTTGATTACAAAGGACAGACCATCGTTACCACAGACGGTACCACCTTGTTGGGTGCCGACGACAAAGCCGGTGTGGCTGAAATCATGCACCTGGTACAAACGCTGGTTGCCCATCCGGAAATCAAACACGGAGACATCAAGATCGGTTTTACCCCCGACGAAGAAATCGGTCGGGGTGTGGACTACTTTGATGTGAAAAAATTCGGGGCTGATTTTGCCTACACACTGGACGGTGGAGCCATCGGAGAACTCGAATACGAAAACTTCAATGCTGCCGGTGCGACACTGACCATCCACGGCTGCAACATCCACCCGGGTTTTGCCAAGGACAAAATGCTGAACTCGATGTTGGTTGCCATGGAACTCAATGCCCTGCTCCCTGTTGAGCAACGTCCGGAGTATACGGCACATTACGAAGGTTTCTTCCACTTGATCGGCTTCAAGGGTACTGTCGAAGAATCCACCATCCAATACATCATCCGTGACCACGACTTTGAGAAGTTCTCCGCAAAAAAAGAACTTTTGAATGACTGCGTGGCTTTTATGAACAAAAAATACGGAGCCGGTGTGGTTACCATGGAAATGAAAGACCAGTACTACAACATGCGCAAAGAAGTGGAACCTCACATCCACATCATCCACATCGCAGAAAAAGCCATGGAAATGGCCGGAGTACGTCCGAAGATCCAACCGATCCGTGGCGGTACAGATGGAGCCCGCTTGTCCTTCATGGGATTGCCTTGCCCGAATCTGTTCGCCGGCGGACACAACTTCCACGGCAAGTTTGAGTACGTACCGTTAGAAAGTATGGAAAAGGCCAGCGAAGTAGCCTTGAACATTGTCAAACTGTTCGCTGCGTCAAATCTTTAATTGAATCTTGAGTTTGCTCAGCACTGCGGTACAAGCGACCATCAGGGCAGCAAACACAAGTGACCGCACAATCCCGCCAAGGCCTTCACAAGCCCAGGCGGGATAATTTATACCCAGCCAGGCCAATAAAGCATAGGCCACCGTGGGCATCATGTAACATGTCAACGTAGCCGTACCGGCCGGCCGGAAGGGAGTGAACCAGTGCGCCTTCCCTCGGATATCTGCCAGGTAATGCAGTAGCAGCAATGCCGTGAAAGAGATGGCTAGACAATACAAGACCCAGGGAGCCGTCTCCTGCAACTTGGAGATGATCCAGAAACGGTGCATGAACCAGCCACCCGCTGCACAAAGCAAGGCCGCAAGTCCGAGACGTCCGGACAAGCGAATAAAATCAGACGCCTTGCCCAAGCGTTGTAGCCACAATCCCGCCACCACACCGGCGAACGTCATCGCATGAAAAGCCCCGTTCCCCGGAATATAGTGCTGCAAGCCTCCCAAATAACCTTCCGACGACAACATCGTCAAACCCAAACTTCCCAAGGCCAACAAAACATTCGGCAGCACCCGGAAACGGGTCAACAAGAACAAGGATGCGGTATAGCCGTACGTCCAACCAATCAGTCCCAAAATCTGCCACCAGCCCGGTCGCAAACCGACGCATCCTTCCGCATCCGGTCCTTTGAACAAGAACAAGTACAAAAGGACCACCATACCAGCCCGGATCCAGCCCTCACTGCGATTCTGAGATCTTTTCCAGGAACGGAACAAGAACAGGAATGCCACTGAAAAGAAGATGACGACAAACTGAAACACATAACGGCCACCAGCCGGCATGGAGAAGCTCAGCCATCGGCTTTGCACCACAAGATCATCGGCCCCAGGTTTTCGGACAAACACCCAAGCCAGCAAACCCAACAGCACCCAGCCCAAGACTTTTAACCCCTCGTATAGGTTCTTCCTGTTTCCTTCGGCCTTCGGATACTTGTTCCAAATCAGGAAAAAGGCCACAATGGACAGGATTTTCAGGAAGTGTGAAGGCAGTCCCAACAACGTGGCAGTCATTCCAAAACCATTGGAGGCAAACAGGCCCATGACCAACAGGGCCAGCGATCGTTCCAGCACGTGATAAAAACAAGCCAGACGATCCTCTCCCCGGTCCATGCGATGACGCAAAGCAAAAGGAATGGACAAACCTACACAGAACAGGAAGCCGGGGAAAACAATATCGGACAATCCCAACATGTCTTCGTCATAGGCTGCATGATGCAGCCAATGTGGGATGGTATCCCCCAGACCCGGTATATCGTTGACAAAAACCATCAGGACCATGGTCAAGGCCCGCAGAATATCCAGTGACTGCACACGTGTTTGCTCTTGGCTTTGCATAGAAGAAATATTTACAAAGCAAAGTTAACAATTATTACCTTTGCCTTATGGAACTTAATACTCATAACAAACAGGAATACCCGCCAATGCATACGGCGGAACACATCCTCAACCAAACCATGGTGCGGATGTTCGGATGTCCCCGGTCCAAGAACACACACATTGAACGTAAGAAAAGTAAGTGTGACTACTTGTTGGAGGCTTGCCCCACCGACGAACAGGTAGCCGCCATCGAGGCTCAGGTCAACAAAATCATTGCCGCAGCTCTTCCCGTTACCATTTCTTTTGTAAGCAAGGAAGAGGCGGCAAGCCTTGTTGATTTAAGCAAACTGCCGGAAGACGTTTCCGACACCTTGCGCATTGTTCGGGTGGGCGAATACGACGCGTGCGCCTGTATCGGCGCACACGTAGAAAATTCAAAAGAAATTGGCCAATTCCGCATCATCAGCCACAGCTTTGAAAACGGAATCTGGCGTGTCCGGTTTAAATTGTCCGAACCTTCTTGCTAAACAGCGGTTTGCTCATGGATTCACGGGCAGGAGCCGAAGAGACATCTTTGAAGTCCAGGATTCCTGTCCAGGATCCCGA
Source organism: Bacteroidales bacterium (assembly GCA_045638645.1). GTDB lineage: Bacteria > Bacteroidota > Bacteroidia > Bacteroidales > UBA932 > JAGCJX01. Next base: position 56,924 of record JAZUBU010000004.1, on the reverse strand, counting down.
GATCTTATGAGGTGTTTCCGCATTATCGTACACTTCCATCACCAAAGTATAGGTTCCGTCATCGTTCTTGGTCAGTTGGAACATTCCATCCACCAGCGGAGCCCGAAGACCTTCCAAATCCACATATCCGTCCTTAACTTGGGTATACCAGCTGGCAGCGATGTATCCGTCATAATAGAAGCCCGGAGCGAAAACCATGCTTTCAACATCGCTGGAACATGCATAGGTTCCTGACAAATCAAAGTTGGGATCCAAGCCACCGCCGATGAAGTCCAGGGTAATGCGGTCCCCGTTGCCGGTTTCCGGGAAGAAACTGATCAACCAGTTACCGTAACCAATTCCATAATAGTCCCCGTAATAATAACCGGAGCTCATCCAGTAACGGGTATCCAATTCCAGATCCTCCGGCAAGTTGGAGTTACCAAAATCGGGGTCAATTTCCGGATTATCCGGGTTATCCGAACCGGACGCATCCATGAATGCGTAGTCCCCGTTCTCACAATATACGTAGTGGGTCTGACCCAATTCATCGGTTATGCGCAACTCTATCATGGATTCGGTTACAACCAACGATCCATCCATAATCAGCAATTCTTTGACAGTCTCTCCGTTCGCCCCCGTCTCAAAATACATAGAATAATCGGGATTGATGGTATTCGGTGCACAGCTTGCCTGAACATCCACCTCATACGTTCCCTCAGGAAGACGAATCGGATCACCGCTCGGCTCAACAACCGAATAACAGTCAATGGTATAGAACCATCCTCCCGGAAGAGCTTCTCCTGCCTCATTAAACCCTACGTTGGACAGGTGGAAGAAATAGTTCGGATCATCGGAGAACAAGCGGCCATAATACAAACCGGTCACAACCGTTGCTTCCCGGACATAATCCGTTCCAATTTCAGGATTGCCCGCGGCTTGAACCAGTTCTACCGTTGCAGACTGATCCTCGTAGGTCATGGTCAGGGTTGCTGTTCTCGACTCTTCCACTTCATTTTGAGCCACGACCACGACAACCTCACCATAGGTCTGCGTACGGATCTCCGTAACCCAGGTCGCAGCGTCCTCCACCGTTGCCGTCACGATTCCGGTAGGGGTCGGGTTCTCTATGCTATAGGTCACCACAGCTTCTCCACCTTCCGCCTCAAAATTCAGAGAGGCAGATGAGGTTAGGGTAAAGACCGATTGAGGAACTTCCGGTTCTTGTTCTTCATTGGACTGGCAGCTGCTCAAAGCCACACACGCCACCATAAACATTGCCCAAAACTTTTTCATAAATCAGACTATTTTTGAGTGGATACTTTGAGGGCCTCTTTTCGAGGAGAAGAGGTTGTCTGGTTGTAGAGATTTACGGTACCCGTCCAATCCAAAGAAACGAGGTTCGGTTCTGCGGCATTGTCGTAGGCCTTGATGTCAAACGTATGGGTTCCGTCCTCATTCTTGGTGATTTCAATTGTACCACCATGCAAAGGAGCTTGACGACCTGCTACATAGCCATTGTACAATTGCAAATACCACGATCCGGTATAATAGCCTTCTCCATAAATACCCGGGTAGAAGGTGTCTGCGGAAAAGTCCATAGCGCATTCGTAAGTACCCTCTATGCCCAACTCAAAACCGATGCCTTCGGCCACAATGTCCAATTGGATGGCATCACCGGTACGGTCCGGTGCCCGCATGTTAAATACCCAGTTCGAATGACCGTTACCATAATAATCTCCATAATAATATGCGTTCACTTCCCAATCTTCCGTATTGACTACGTAATCGCCTGTCAAATTGGTATCTCCGCTACCCTCATTGGGATCCGGTACATCAGGGGTCGTGCTTCCGTTCGAATCATCCTGGAATTCAATAGGATCCGCTTGGTAGGTCACGTGGTGGGTCTTACCTTCGCTGTCCGTCAAAGACAAGGTAATCTTACCATCCTCTACTACCATAGTACCGTCCTGATATTCACACTTTTTCAACAGCGTCTGATTTTCATCCAGTTCAAAGTAGGAACTGTACTTGGCAGAGAAGGTGTATTGTGCATAGGTGTTTTTCGCATCAAAGTGGTATTCTCCATCCGGCAAAAGAATGCCTTCACCACTGGCCGGAGCCGCTGCATAGGCATCAATTTGATAATACCAGGCATTGGGAACGAAGTCACCATCTTCCGTGAATGCCTTGTCAGACAAGTAAAAATAATAATTCGGCTCATCGGAATAACGAACGCCATAATAGTAGCCCACCGCATATCCTGCTTCGCGGAAATAATCACTGCCCAAGCCTCGTTGGCCGGCTTGTTGGACCACGGTTACCGTAAACGATTGGTCTTCATACGTCACAGTAATGGTTCCTGTCCGTTCCTCTTCCACCTCGTTGAGGGCAACCGAGAAACTGATGGCGCCATACACTTGCAGACCGAAATTATCAATCCATGCCACATCAGCCGATGCATCTACCACACCGGTTTGTGTAGGATTTTCAATTTCATAGGTGATTACACCCTCTCCTCCTTCTGCGGCAAAAGGCATGGCTGCACTGGAGGTCAGGTTCAACACCGCAGGTTCTACCACCGGAGGCTCCGGCGTAGGTTCTTCTTTTTGGTCAGGTTCGCATGCCACCGCAACCAGCGAGAACAGGCATGCAAATTTCAATAACTTTTTCATTGGGATATAGTATCAATTATTCGATCGTTAAAGTATAGTCACCCTTGAAGGTCACATGGTGAACCGATCCGTCTTCCATAGTTGCCCACAAATCCATACCATTTTCTGATACTTCCAAAGTTGCTTCTTGGAATTGCAACTGTTCGGGACGATTGCCGGAAGCATCCGTCGTAAAATAGAGGGAATAATAATTGCAGAAGGTATTCGGATCACAGGTATCTTTGGGATCAAAGTGGTAGGTGCCGTAAGGTACTTGCGGGTTGCTGCCAGCCGCTGTTTCATGATACAAATCCAAGGCATAGAAATACGAATCAGCACTGGCTACTCCGCCGGTTCCATAGGTACCGTCAGTAAACACCACGTAGTAGTTCGCAAAGGTTGAATAGGTGGTTCCGTAGTAGAAACCGCAGAGGTTCGGAGCCTGACGTTCCACATCAGCCGTCAAGACCGGTTCCGCAGCTTCTTGATTGATATGGACCAAGAATGACTGTGTTTCGTAAGAAACCGTCATCACAGCAGAACGGGGTTCCTCCACCACATTCGTCAGTACGGTGAATGAAACCACACCGTCAGCAGCGACGATATCGGTTACCCAAGGAGCGTTGGCCGTTGCAGACAACACACCCGCCTCAGTCGGATTTTCCAACGTATAGGTTACCAGGGTATCGCAACCTGCTGCCGCAATTTCCAGAACATTATCGGAAGTCAAGGTCAGAATCGGATCCGGTTGGGGTTCAGGTTCCGGATTGGTTTTTGAATTTTCGCCACAAGCAGCGAACAACAAACAGCCCATAAGGGACATAAACAAAATTTTCTTCATTGTACTGTATAAATTATATTAAATCATTAATTTTTTTTCCAAGGTTCCTGTCCACTCCATACGGATGCCATGCGCTTCTTCAGCGTCATCCATGGCCCGGATGCGAATGGTGTATGTATCGTTCTCCTCATCCCTGACGATACTCATCTCGCTGCCTGCTACCAACGGGGCCTGCCGACCGGAAGTCTTTCCACCTTCCAACTCAAGGTACCAGCTTCCCAGGTGAAAGTCGTTGACATACATACCCGGCAAAAACATCATAGGGCCAATGCTGTCCAAAGCCGTATAAGTACCACTCAAATCCGCCTCAAATGCAATGTCCGGAACCCAAAAATCCACCTGAACAGCATCCCCGGTCCCCGTCTCTGGACGAATCTTCAGGAACCAGTTTCCCAATCCGTTACCATAATAGTCCCCATAATATTCAAGTTCAACGACAACACCCTCGACCTTTACCTCATAGTCCCCTTCCAATGTAGACCAAACAGGGTTCTCCGGCACATCGGTTCGATCTTCCAATGTATAACTGCCCTCATAGAGGACATGGTGCCATGAACCTTCTTCATCCAAGGCCTCCAACACCAGTTCTCCTTCCTTTACGACCATCTGCAATTCAACAAAGGGAATCGGTTCAACCGGAACACCCGATACGTCCATTTTCTGACAACAGGAAGATGCATAGGCGACCGTGCCCGCTGCATGCGTACTTTCCAGATCCAGTCGGTAGGTGCCAATGGGCAACATCAGCGAAGCATTTTCAGGATCCTTCTTGGAATAGACATCCAGACGATAAGAGCAATCCCTGCTCTCCATATACAATTGATAACGGTAGACCAATGAATCGACCAGACCATAATAACCGCCACAGATCGTGTCAGCCACCCAAGGAGCCATCTTTCCTTGAAAAATGGAGACCGTGGCAACCAGGGTATCGCCAGCTTTCAAGCAGATTTCTCCCGTACGGGACTGCATGACAAGATTCTCATCTACGGCAAAAACAACCTTCCCATACGTATCCGTATCCAAAACAGATATCCAGGAAGCTGTACTGTACGCAGACAAATCCGATCCATCTCCCCCTCTCCACAAATACAGGATTTCGTCCGTTCCGCCTTCTCCTGAAAAATAAATCTTGTCCGAAGTCAACAACACCAAATCCCCGCCCGGCAGACCACTCTCATAATCCGACATGGCACAAGCCGTCAGGCAAAAGACTACCATCCAGGCCCAAAAGCACCTATTGAGGAGTTGTTTCTTCACTTTTCGTAACATTTTCATCAAAACAAACTTCAAATATAAACGATTCTCTGAAAATACACGAAAAAAAAGGCCGGATTACCAATCCGACCTTTCTCCTATTGCCTAAAATCGCCAGACTATCTGCGAGTAGGTTTGAAACTGTTCTTTTCCGACATCTTCGCTCTTTTGCTCATGGCAGGAGCTGCAGACAATTCGGTCGGAGGTACAATGTAACCGGTATAATCCATGGTAATTGCATTTCCTTTGTCATCGTAAGCATCCAATGCAAACGTATGGGTACCATCTTCGTTTTCCGAAATGGTCAAAGTTCCCTCAGACAGCGGTGCTTGTTCCACGGTCGCTTCTGCTCCCAGTTCAAAATACCAGGATCCGCCCGGCAGACCACCGTCATTGAAACCGGTTACAAAAGTACTTTGCTCAAAGTTGAATGATCCCACATAAGAACCCAGGAAACCAGAAGCCGCATCCGGATAAGCAGAAAGCAAATCAAACATGAAGTAATCTCCCAGATTGTTTGCCGGAATCATTTCAATGAACCAGTTGCAGTAACCGCTACCCCAGTAATCGCCCCATTCTTTCACAGCAATCGAGCAACCTTGCATGTTTGCCACAAGATCACCTGTCAAAGAGGACATTTCTTCCGGAGACTCGTTCGCCAAATTGTAAGTTCCTTCAAAAGTTACGTGGTGACTTTCACCGGCAATCACAACATCCAGAACCATACCTTCTTCGGTCACCACCAAGGTGCCTGATTCAAAAGGAAGATTGTCGAATTTGGGGTTACCCTCTCCATCGGTTTCCCAGAAACAAGAATAGCCGGCAGAGAAAGTTCCTTGTGCATAGGAATCTGACGGATCAAACGTATAGGTTCCCACCGGCACCTGAATGTTGTCCAAGTCTGTAGCCAAAGCTCCATACAAGTCAATCCGGTAGTAGGTTGAATTCGGATATTCCCATCCGTCCTCATCAAAACCGTTGTCGGTAAGGAAGAACCAGTAGTTAGCATAACCGGGCGTGTACATCTCTCCGTAGTAGGAACCCCAAATCATATCTGCAACAAAATTATTATCACCGCCAATGGGCTCATCTTCAAGCGTACGGAAGACTTCGTATTGCAATTCGGAAGAGTAGGTACCGTCGTAGTTCAAACCATAGGCATAAACCACATAGTCGGTATTGGGTTCCATGGCAGTGGGAGTCCATTTGTCATCACCTACAGAGCACAGGATTTCCAAAGTTTCTTCCACAGAAAGACCATCTTCTGCACCCAATTCGATCAAAAGTCCGGTGATAAAATCACACAACTCGATGGGTTCAAACATTTCGAACTCTTCCAAAGACATTGTATCAAAATAATACGGAGCCTCTTTATCAGAAGGATAAGCCCATACGGTTGCAGAGCTACTGGTCAAATCTTCAACAGCGAATTCAAAGGTCAATTCTGACGGCTGCGGTTCCCCTTCGATCGTTACCTCTTGGGTATCATACTCAGAATCCAGATACAATTCGGAACCTTCCGGAGCATTGGCTTTTACTTTTACCGTGTAAACACCTGCTGCCAATTCAGTGTAAGTCTTGGTTGTTTCAGACACTACTTCAGACGCATCGTTCAGAACGAGGGTATAGTTGGCTGCATTTTCAACAGCACTCCAAGCCACGGTAAAACCGGTAGCCGTTACCTCTGTCACCTCGATCAAGGGTTGCTCAAGTTGTTGAGGATCTTTCGGATCAGGAGTCGGCTTGTCTTCAGGTTCGCAGGCAGTAAAGAATACCAGCGACAACAAAGCCATCAAGCTAAAAAATTTCTTCATATTCATTATGTTTTAATGGTTAGTGGTACAAGTAATAGGCTTGCGAACGGGCCTTGAAAGCTTCTTCATCCGCTCTCCAACGTTCTTGAATGTCTTCAAAACGGTGGCGCTCCGCAAACGTCGTACGAAAATAATCACTTCCGGTGACAATATCAAACATTCGGTAACGTTTTTCAGGGGCTACCTTGAAAGCCGCCATCTCAGGATTCAACTCGGCAATCACCTCCATGATGTGGAACTGGATTTCGGTCAATCGGGCTACCTTGGCATCCGTTACATACAACTGAACCCCTTGGAGGGTCTTGCCGGCACCCATGGCATAGAACGGTTTTACGTGAAGCGGGCGGAACAGAACCCCCGGAAGTTGCTTCGCATTCAAACGGTCTGCCATTTCATCCGCATCGACACCCTCGGTTGCCAGCATCTGGAACGGGAGGGTATAACCGACACCAATGGAATAAGCTCCGATTTCACCCGCAATACCGACAGCCGGATAGTAGAAGGAAGAAGCGGGTTGCGGAATGTGCGGAGAGGGCAACACCCACGGCAAACGGGTGTCTTCGTACAACATCTCGCGTTTCCAACCTTCCATCGGAACAACGGTGAGTTTGCATTGTACGCCATCTTTGAGCAAACCTTCCTGGTTCAACATGTTGGCAAGTTCGCCACAAGTAAGACCGTACACGTAGGGAATGGCAAACTGACTCACGAAGGAGAAGAAACCTTCCTGTACCAGCGGACCTTCCACCTTGTATCCTCCCAGCGGGTTGGGACGGTCCAGCACGATCACCTCAATTCCCTTTTCTGCAGCAGCTTCCATTACTTTCCCCATGGTGCTGATGAAGGTGAAGGAACGGCAACCGATGTCTTGAATGTCATAGATGATCGCATCCAGTCCTTCCAGCATTTCCTGGGTCGGTTTCTGGGTCTTTCCATACAGGGAGTGCACAATGATACCGGTCTTCGGATCCACATTGCCTTCGACCTTGTCACCGGCATGGATATCTCCCCGAACGCCGTGTTCCGGACCATACAGGGCGACCAGTTCCACACCCGGAGCATGGTGTAAGATGTCCACGGTAGAAACCAGGTTCCGGTCCACTCCCGAAGGGTTGGTCACCAGACCGACCCGTTTGCCTTGAAGAATATCAAAACCACGGTCCCGCAAGACCTCAATACCGGTTTTTACAATAACGGGCTCCTGTTCCTTTTGGGCACAGCAGGAAACCATTGCAACGATAGTTGCCAGTACGGCCAATATGTTTCTAAAATTTGTTTTCATACCTTATTTTTTTCCGTAATTAGGGTCTACTTTTTTATCCACAAAGAAGGTAACAGCCAACGTTGCAATGCAACAGAGCATAACCATCCAGAAGAAGCTTACATAACCGATGGCTTCTTGAATGTAACCGGCAACCATACCCGGCAACAACATGCTGGCGGCCATAAAAGCGGTACAGATTGCGTAGTGCGAGGTCTTGAATTCGCCATCGGAAAAATACATCATGTAAAGCATGTAGGCCGTGAAGCCAAATCCATATCCAAATTGTTCAATTGCGATGGCCGTTGAGATCAACACCAGATTTTCGGGTTGGCACATGGCCAGGTAAACGAAGGTAATGCAAGGCAGGGTCATACACGCAGCCATCACCCACAACGACTTCTTGAGGCCTACACGGGAAGCGTAAATCCCCCCCAGAATACCGCCAATGGTCAGGAAGAGCACACCAATCGTACCGTAAGCGATACCCACATCCGCGGTGGACATACCCAGACCACCCAATTCCGTCTTCGCCACCAGGAACGGCATACACATCTTGATGAGGAAGGCTTCCGGCAAACGGTACAACAACATGAAGATGATGGCCAACCAAACCCCTTTCTTCATGAAATAAGTCTTGAACGTACGGCCGAACTCTGAGAAGATGGCACCCACTGTCACGTCTTTGTTTTCCAGGGTGGATTTATCGGTCGCAGGTCTCGGGATGATGAACGTATGGTACAGGCTGATCAAGGCAAAAACAATTGCCGTAATACCCATTGTTACCTGCCACGAAAGCGGTATATCATTGTATTTCAATTCAATGATACCAGCAATCGCTACCAGCACACCTTGTCCGAAAATGGAAGAAAGGCGGTAGAATGTCGAACGGATTCCCACAAACTGGGCCTGATCACCTTGCGAAAGCGCCAACATATAGAAACCATCCGCGGCAATGTCGTGGGTCGCAGAAGCGAAGGCCGTAATGATGAATAAAATCAACGTAATGTAGAACATGCTCATCGGGGTAGTCCCAGCTGCGATCTGCGCAGAATCGGGTACCGGCAAGGTAAGGGTCAGCAACACAAAGGCCGCTGTCATGAGCAACTGCATGGTGACAGTCCACCATCTTTTGGTCTTGATGATGTCCACGAAAGGGCTCCAGAAGGGTTTGATCATCCAGGGCAGGTACAGCAAACTGGTAAAGAATGCCATCTCGCCATTGGGAACTCCCATCTTGGTAAACATCATGACGGATACAGTATTGACAATGAAGTACGGAATTCCCTGTGCAAAATACAGCGTAGGGATCCACGTCCAAGGAGATCTGCTTTTTGAATTCATAGTATCTTCGTTTTATATCGGTCTGTTAGTATCTTCTTTCAATGTTGGCTCCAACAAAATAGTGCAGGAGAATCTGGTCATACGTGTAACCTTGGGCTCCCATCACAGCGGCCCCGATCTGGCAAAGACCGACACCGTGTCCCCAACCGGCACCACGCAGAACAAACTTGGCCGGCAGTTCTGTGCCCGGCACAGCACCTTCCTTTTCAACCAGAAAAGCCGAGCTGTACAAGTGCGAAGTGGACAAGGTCCGCCGGATTTCCAACTCCTTACCCAACTCCAGGGTCCGGCGGGTTCCCACAATCTTCAAGCGGACGAGGCGCCCCGAAGGACCGCGCTCAATCGGAATCAGGTCCACAATATCCCCGAAATCAATACCCGAACGTTCGCGCACCAGGGCCGACAACTCTGCCTGGGTATAGACCTGGGTCCAACGGTAGAAATGGGCTGTTTCCTGATCATAGTCATTCAGCACTTGCGAGAGGATCCCGTGATCATGGGTGTTGCAAAAAGCCTCCGGCTCTGACAGAATCCAACGACGGGCTTCTTCCTCAACGGTCAGATCCGGTAAAGCTGCTTGCGCAGCATCACGCACCTGTACCAGGTAGGGATGGTGCACCGGTTCCCAACAGCTTTCAAAAGCTTCGGAAACCCCGCCACAACATTTGGAGAAGCGTGCATCGCAGATTTTTCCATCGTACATCAGGGTTTCACCCCAGGTTTCAGCAATCACCTCGGCCACGGTTTCGGACGTGGCCCGGGTCAGGCCCTGGTAGCGTTGGCAGTGATCGTCTGCACACACATCGAAATTCGTATGGTCTTCCCGATCGTACCACTTGATCCGACGGGATTCATCTTCCTGACAACTGCAATAAGGTTCCTGGGCTTCCACCAAGGCACGATTCTTCATCCATTGTGCCATCAGCCAGGAACGGGAGATGACGGCATGTGCCTTGAGCAGATTCTTGGACGCAGTTGCACTCATTTCCGAAGAAATCACGCTCAACAGGTAATCCTCCACACCGATGCAATTCACTGCTGTCAGACGACCGTGCTCAACAATGAGTTTCAAATCTCCTGCAAAACATTGGTTTTCTTTTCGTTCCCAATGGAAGTTCACCCCAATGGTCACCTCTTTCAACTCAAACCGGTCGGCCGGTTGACTGGCTTTGAAACAAAGTTCGGGATACAATGCCCCCCGCCAGGCAATCTGACCATCCTGACAAACGAATGTTTCCTCACCGGAAAACCATGCCTCTCCACAACGGTAGGAGCCTTGAAAATCCACACGAATCTCCGGTTCATTCATGATTCCGACGGTCACCGCCGGTTGAAAGCGACGGAAATCGGCCTGCAACGCTTGGCACAAAGCATCCTGTCCCGGCAGATCCGTGCACACCTCGAACAAGATTTTCTCCAGATCGGCGGCGGTGATCTTCTCAAAATCCTTCGGTAGCGGGGTAATGAATACACCGCCCAAATCCACCGAAGCCGGACTCAACAGAATGTTTTCCTCTCCTTCTGCAAAATAACAACTCGGACGGTGCTGACGACGGGTCAGGACAAGCAACCGGTACCATCCGTCAGAAACCCAGCACAACAGGTTCATCATCGGCTCCGTTTCACCCTCTCGAACCAGCAGATGACGGTACAATTCCTCAAAATAATGGACGGCCTCCTCGGCAGATTTGGTCTCAATGACAAAACATCCGGGCAACAAAGTTTCCAACAACGACAAACGGGTCGAGGCTGTCACCAGGAAGTCCCGGCGAGGCAATTCCGGGAAGCGCATTTCCAAGGGAAGGAAGCCTTTGTTCCCGGCTTGAAAGTGCATGTGGTCCGGAGCAGACGCTCCACATTTCGGTCCGTTGTAGAACAACACGAAATCATCCAGCTCAGCAGCCAATTCCAGCATGTCCGCAACACGACCATCAATGCGCTGATCGGTATGGGACGCATCGGGAATGGTCAGGTGTCTCGGGAAAATCGGAAACGGATTCAGCAGGACCTGATACGTCCGGCCTGCTGCACTTTTGAAATCAATCCCCCATTGGACTTCCGGTCGGTTTTGCTCACACAAAAAGCACTTGCGTGTCTGGATGGTCTTTGCATCCACCTTCGCACCCGAAGAAACAATGCGGGCAGGATTGAACTGCACCACGACATCCAGTCCATTCACACAAACAGACTTCTGCTCTACATGCTCCAAAGCCCGGTAGTTATCCCGGGCTTGAGTCCATTGCTCCAACTGTTGCGTAAACAGCCGGTCAATTTCAGATTTTGCGATTCTTCCCATCGCTATTTCTTTAACATATTAATACGGGCTTGGAGTTCCCACGTACGGATCCGGTCCTTGTAGGTATTGTGACCATTCATCTTCACAACATCCAAAGCCGCATCGGAGTTGCCATCCCATCGACGACAGTGATAAATCACGTCATAAATACGGCCGATTTGATACTCACGGGAGAAGCGCAATCCCAAAGCATAATCCTCACCGTAGCTGGTATTGGGCAACTTCACTTCACGCAACAAAGGGGTATAGAAGGCACGGGGTGCACCCAAGCCATTGATGCGCAAAGCATTGTTCCGACCATTATCCGGAGTCCACTCTTTGTGGTCAATGATACCCGGAGCAATCATCTCCATGTTGAAGTTGGACATCATGTAGGTACCTACCACCATGGCGCAGTTTTGTTCATAGAAAGCGGCCACCACCTTGGTCAAGGTATTTTCATCCGCATAGATGTCATCACTGTCCAATTGCACGGCAAATTTACCACATTGGGGATGGTGGATACCCAAATTCCAGCAACCACCGATGCCCAAATCGCGACGTTCCGGGATGATGTGGATCAAACGGGGATCGTCCGCATACTTGCGGATCACATCCGTCGTTCCATCGGTAGAATGATTGTCCACCACGATGAGGTTGAATTTGAAATCAGCTTTTTGCGAAAGCACAGAACGGATGGCATCTTCAATGGTACGGATCCGATTGAATACCGGAATGATGACAGACGCCTCGTACTCAAACGGCGTTTCCGCAAAATGAATTTCTTTGAATTCAGGCTTCAGATAACCGCCAATGCGTTTGAGGTGTTCGGTACAAACTTTTTCCATCTCAATTTGCACCTCTCTGTTTTTCGGATCCACGTAATCAAAGATTTTCTCACCGGACTTACGGGCATCTTCTTCCACTTCGGTGTACAAGTATTCATTGATATGAACAATCTCACCCAATTGCGAAATGCGCAAGCGCAAATCATACAATGCTCCAAACTTATATTCACAGTCCATTGCATCCACCGCTTGTTTGAAGGCGTCTGCACGGAAGAACAACAACGAGCCAAAGTCGAAATCATCACGCAAACTTCCGAACTGGTAGTCAATCACCGGGAAGGCTTTGCGTTCATCGCCCGACACCCGGTAGTGGTCTGCGTACAACATCACCGCCTGTGTATCTGCCGCGATGTTCAACACACGTTCTTCTGCATACATACCCATCTCGATACGGGAATTTTGCGTATGCAATGCCACATACGGAGCTTCAACTTGTTGTGCAATTTCTCTGAGTTTTGCAGTTGAACAAATTTTTTCAACCACAAAAGTTTGAATAGATCCGATCATATTTTTGTGTATTAAAATTTAAGTCTGTAAAAGGATTATATCCCGACAAAGATACGCATTTCTAATAAGATGCACTAATTACAAGCCCAGAAAATTACGGAACTTCGATTTTACGATTTTGTAGGGAGGATATTTCAGGCGCAGATCAAAAGACCGTCTGGATTCCAGCACCGAACGCTCTCGGGAAAAGGTATCAAACGATTTGCGGCCATGATAAGATCCCATGCCACTCTTTCCTACACCGCCGAAGGGCAAATCCCGGTTAACCAGATGCATCACCGCATCATTGAGGCAAGCCCCTCCCGAGGGTACCTGACTCAGAAAACGGCGGCCTTCTGCACGCTTTCCAAAATAATACAAGGCCAACGGCTTGGGTCCACGTTGCAGAAAATCCACCAACTTTCCCTCGTCTTCGTACGTCATCAACGGCAAAATCGGTCCAAACACCTCTTCCTGCATCAGCGGGTGGCTCAGATCCACTTCCACCAGCGTCGGTTCCATAAAACGCTGAGCCGCATCAAACGAGCCCCCCAACAACACCGTGGCATCAGAAAGCATACCGACCAAACGGTCAAAATGCCGGGCCGTAACAATGCGGGCATAATGGGGATTATTGCGGACATTTCCACCCGTATCGCGGGAAAGAAACAAAAGCGCCTTTGCATAGGCCTTTACAAAATCTTCCTTGACCGAAGCGGAAACCCAAACATGATCCGGAGCCACGCAAGTTTGTCCGGCATTCAACATTTTCGCCCAGGCAATCCGCCGGGCAGCCACCTCAACATCCGCTTGTCCGGTCACAATGCAAGGACTCTTGCCGCCCAACTCCAGGGTCACCGGTATCCAACGCCGGGCCGCAAGCTCCATCAGCCGGCTGCCTACAGACGGTCCACCGGTGAAGAACAAATAATCCGGTCCTTCATCCAAAACAGACTCCAGCCCGGCATGATCCGTCCGGATCAAACAGACATGATCCTCTGCAAAACAATCCCGGACCAGTTCCTGTACCACCCCCGCTACATTGGGTGCGGTCTCGGCCGGCTTCAACACCACACAATTCCCGGCTGCAAGAGCTCCCACCAAAGGCATCATCAACAACTGAAACGGATAGTTCCAAGGGGCAACCACCAAGACCACCCCATACGGTTCCCGCAAGATACGGCTACTCGATGGAAAGAGCGCCAAAGGAGTTGATACCCTACGAGGACGCGACCAACGGCGCAAATGACGACGCTGATAGCGAATCTCTCCCAATACCAGCGCGATTTCCGTAAGCCAGCTCTCGGACTCAGATTTCCCGAGATCCTGCCGTAGTGCCTCAACGATCTTCGGCTGATAGGCAACAATTTGGGACTCCAATTTCTTCAAAGTCATCCGGCGAAAATTTACCGAGCGCGTCTGACCACTCCTGTAGAAGGACTGCAAAGCTTCCAACATAACCTTTCCTTTGTTTGAATAACAAATTTACGTCAAAATTCGGGAAGTCATATTATCTTTGCCAAATGCAGCAACTCCCCTCTCTCAAAAAGATCCTCATTTCTGTCGCGATCGCCTTGCTCATCGCGGGCTTTTTCATTGCAGGGTATTCCCGCTGCTCCAGCAACCCGTCGGATCCGGACCAAACATACGAACCCTATATTTCCATCAACGAATGGCTCGCCAATGAATTGTGCGAACACCAGGAAACCGCCGCCCTCGACAAATACATCCAACGCTTTATGCAACGATGGGCCATCCAGGGAGGATCCCTGGCGGTCATGAAGGACGGAAAACTCATTTACACCAAAGGGTATGGATGGGCCGATCACGAAGCTGGCATACGCACCGATGCCCACCACATCTTCCGCGTAGCCTCGCTCTCAAAACTCATCACCGCTACCGCCATTATGAAGATGGCCGAAGACTCCCTGCTTCGGCTGAACGAACCGGTCTTCGGACCGGACGGCATCCTCAACGAAGCCGGCTTCACCGAACTCAAGGACAAACGCATGAAAAAAATCACCGTGGAACACCTGCTTCGGCACCAAGGCGGATTTACCAACGCCCGTGGCGACCTATTGTTCTCCACTCGGGAGATCATGCTTCGAGAAGATCTGGACAGTGTTCCCACCATGGATCAGGTCATACAGCACGCGCTTTCCTACCGCCTTGGCTACACCCCCGGACAAAGTTCCCGGTACTCCAATGTCGGCTACCTCATCCTTTCCAAAATCATTGAAGTCCGCAGTGGTATGCGTTACGAACAGTATTGCCAAGAAAAAATCCTCAGACCGGCCGGCTGCTACGACATGCACCTGGCGAAAAACCGCTACGAAGACCGCTACCCCAACGAAGTCCGCTACTACGAATCCTACGACGCCACGCCCATACCCGCCTACGACAACAGCGGAGACAGCCTCTACCGCAGCTACGGAGGCAACAATATCGAAGGCCTCTACGGAGCCGGCGGATGGGTATCCTCCCCTGCAGAATTCCTCCGCTTCGTCTCCACCATCGATGCCCATCCCGGCGTCCCGGACCTACTTTCCGAAAACAGCCTGCGCACCATGATGAGCCGACCGAACGGAGCATCCCCCATCGGGTGGGCCTACGGCAGCTGGAACGGGAACTGGATTCGGACCGGAAACCTGGCCGGGAGCAGTGCGATTTTGAAACGCCAACAAAACGGGATCAGTTGGATCTTCATCACCAACACCAGCTCATGGAAAGGTTCCCGTTTCCCGCGCTACATAGAAAGTATGTTCCGCACAGCCTCAGCACGCGTAAAACAATGGCCCGAACAAGATCTGTTCGAACTCAATCAGGTGCCCTCATCACAAAAACTGTAATACCGGTTACCCGCAATGATGATGTGATCCAACAGGTGAATGTCAAAATAAGAAAGGGCATCCCGCAACAAACGGGTCTGCTCAATATCCTGTTTGCCGGGCAACGGCTCCCCAGAAGGATGGTTGTGAACCAGGATCAATCCCGTCGCTGATTTCTCCAACGCACGGCGTACAATAATTCTGGAATCGACCACCGTCGCCGAAAGTCCCCCCATACTGACCCGTTCCTTACTCAAAACGCGGTTGGCCCGATTCAAGTAAACAACCCAACATTCTTCGTGCATCAAATCGCGCAACAAGGGTTGCATCATCTGCACCACCACCTGCGAACAAGTCAAGGAAACCGATGACTGGGGCTCTGCACCTCCCAAACGACGGGCCAGTTCCAAAGCCGCCAGGAGGGTCACCGCCTTTACTTGACCCATCCCCGGCAACTGGGCCAACGCTTCATAAGACAGATTGGCCAACTGCCGCAAGTCATAATCGGCCTGCTCATAAACACGGCGGGCCAAATCCACGGCCGAATACAAACGCGTCCCGTTACGGATCAGAATGGCCAACAACTCTGTCACATCCAACGCCGAAGCACCCCGCTCCATCAACTTTTCCCGGGGGCGCTCCTCCAACATCCAATCCTTAATTCTCACAACAAAAAAAATCTTCCCAAAATTCGGGAAGATTTTTCTGTATTTTTTACCAAAACGTAAATTCTTACAATTTGCTTACGTGAACTGCGATACCGCTCTTCAAGTTTGCTGCTTTGTTCTTATGAATAACGTTGATCTTAGCCAACTTGTCAATCATAGAGGAAACTTTGGGAAGAAGTGCCATGGCTGCTTCTTTGTCTGTTGTGTTACGCAAAGCTCTGATTGCATTGCGTGTCGTCTTTGCATAATATTTGTTATGCAATCTACGTCTTTCGCTTTGACGGTGACGTTTGTCTGCTGATGCGTGATTTGCCATTATATTCTTTTTTTATTCGTAGTGGATAGGGGAATCGAACCCCTATTGCAAGAATGAAAATCTTGAGTCCTAACCGTTAGACGAATCCACCATGTTACCCTCTCGAGCACCGCTCTTTGTGATTGGGATTGCAAAGGTAGACACTTTTTTTCATTCTGCAAATTTTTTTGAAAAAATTTTTAAAATATTTTTTCTCATTTTGCCCAATCAAAAGTATAAATAATTGATTCTACGTTTCTTATGTAATTTCTCTTATCGTACTTCGGCGCATAAACAAATCCTTCCACCACAACAACTCTTCCACGAAGCTGGTCCAAATAGGCGTGAAAAATAAACGGGCCTCCCATAAAATCATTGTGGAGTTCCCACAAACCACGCACCTCGACAAACGACTTCTTACCATTCTTTACCCATCGCATCGTCGGCTCCGCCAGTGTTCTCGCGGTATACATATAGCTTCCCTCTCGTTTGCCCGGCACGTTTACCCGCAAGACGCTGTCCCGACGGGCAATCAAATCCGCCAAGGTCATGGCATAATCCGGGCCGACCGGATACGAATACACCAGGATACTTTGGTTTACATAAGTCGATTCTTGGGAAACCCAAGCAAAATCTTCCCGCAGACTCTTCAAACTGAAACCATTCGGATAAACCGGAGCTCCTCCCAGGCGACCCATCACTTCGGTTTGAACCGACACATCGTTGAACTTGCGGTTCGACGCAATGGCGCGGTTACGTTCAAAGCTTTCAAAGAAATCCAGGATCTTCTTCCCTTCCTCCTGCAGCAACGACAAGGCATCTTCCCGATCCCGGGCATTCACCTGCACCACCGCCTGGGGCGCCGCCCACGTATTTTGCTGGCATTGCACGGTCGATTCTTTTTTACCCAGGTTGAGCACCAGGATGTTCCGATGCAGGTAAAAAGAACCCGAAAAGGCATTGTGAGGCACATTGTACAAGGTAAAATAAGGTTCCCGCTGGGGCAACAACGGATAATCTGCGGCCAGTACATCCCGCAACAAGGTTCCCACCTCAGAATTCCAACTCTCGTGATCAATCACAATCAGCAAGTCACCCGGCTTGCCACTGACCTTGGGCAAATAGGTTTTGGCTGTATCCGATTCTTTTTCGGGTTGTTTCCCCTGTCCACAGGCCACGACAGCCAACAAAGCCAACAGGGAAAGGATTCTACCAATCCACTTCATAGTCATTCCTTATTTAATTAACAGTTAAAATACATATCGGATAAAATCATTGGACAATGCAAACACTACCAAAGCCAACAAGAGGAACATGCCGACCATTTGCGCATACTCCAAGAATTTATCGGAGGGCTTTCTGCGGGTAATCATTTCGTACAAGACAAACAATACGTGTCCACCGTCCAAAGCCGGAATCGGCAAAAGATTCAGCACGGCCAACATGATGGACAACCACGCCGTAATGTTCCAGAAGGACTGCCAATCCCACGAAGAAGGGAAGATGCTGCCAATGGCTATAAAACTGCCCAAAGACTTGTATGCCTCCGTTTTCGGAGTAAAGATGAGTTTCAACTCTTTCAAATAATCCCCGATGGTGGCAAAGGTCAACTGAAAACCTGCCGGAATGGCTTCCAGGAAGGAATACTCCTTGCGGGTCCATTGCACAGCACGGACATCACTGCCCAAACCGACCTGAATCTTACCCAAATCATTCACCACCAAGGGCACCGAAACCGTATCCGCACCCCGCAAGAACAGAACATCCACCGTCGTGTTTTTATAGGTTTCCAATGCCGCTTGCAAATCCTTATAATAAAACACGGGGTGTGTTCCCACCTGCAGGAAACGGTCTCCCTTTTGCAAGTCTGCCGCCGCATTGATCGAGGTATCCGGCACTGAACCCACCGCAATCGGGGCTGCCAGCCCAAAGATGCCAGGTGTATTCATCATCTCCGGCAACAACTCCGTATCAATGGGAAGCACCAGCGTATCCCCACCTCGGAGCACGGTTGCCGTTGATGCCTGTGAACGCAACAGATCCGCCTGCAACTTGAAGAAGTCCTCTACCGGCTCGTCATCAAAGGCCAGTATCCGGTCCCCATTGCAGAAGCCCATCCGCTCCGACAGTTCATTGACTTGGATTCCATAAACAGCATCTTCGTTGCGCAAATACTCCTTGCCCCAAACAAACAGGATGGTACAATAAAGCAGGATGGCAAAAATAAAATTGAAAAGCACCCCGCCAATCATGACAAAGAAACGTTGCCAGGCAGGACGGGTCCGGAATTCCCACGGTTGCGGTTCCTGCGCCATGGCCTCCTTGTCCATGGACTCATCGATCATCCCGGAAATTTTACAGAAGCCTCCCAACGGGATACAGCCTATACCGAATTCGGTATCACTGTTCTTCGGTTTGTATTTGAAGATTGCGGGCGGAAAGAACAAATAAAACTGTTCCACACGAATCTTGAAAAGACGTGCAAAAATATAGTGGCCAAACTCGTGGATAAGCACCAACAGGGACAAGGCCAGGATCAATTGAATTACTTTTATTAGAATATCCATGTTCTTTTGTAGTTTCTTCTATCTTGATTGGTATCTGTTTATTATCATTTCAAAAAGTCTCGTACGCGCAACCGGGCTTCCCGGTCCGTTGCAATGATGTCCTCGAGCGAAGGATCCTGCACCACCGGCATCACCTGCATGGTTGATTCAACCGCCCGGGCAATGGTCGTAAAAGGAATCTCATCCCGCAAGAAGGCATACACAGCCTCCTCGTTGGCAGCATTCATGGCACAAGGCAGGGTTCCTCCCTGCGCAATGGCCTCGTAGGCCAGACGAATGCACGGGAAACGGTCCAAATCCGGAGCCAGGAACGTAAACTGTCCCATCTTGGCAAAATCCAGACGCGGAATCGGCAAGGCCGGACGCTCCGGGTACGCCAAGGCAAACTGAATCGGAATGCGCATGTCCGGATTGCTCATTTGTCCCAGCACAGTCCCATCGGTGAACTGCACCATGGAATGAATGATGGATTGCGGATGGACCACAATCTGAATATCCTCCGGTGCTACGTCAAACAACCATCTTGCCTCGATCATCTCCAGACCCTTGTTCATCATGGTTGCGCAATCGATGGTGATCTTGGCCCCCATGTTCCACCGCGGGTGACGCAAAGCCTCTGCCCGGGTAATGTCGGCCATCTGGGCCGGCGTATGGTAAAGAAAGGGACCTCCTGAAGCGGTCAGCAGCAACTTTTCGATCCGACCGCGCTGTCCTTGCAAACATTGAAAAATAGCTGAGTGTTCGGAATCCACCGGCAGTATCGGAGTACCTGTCTCTCGAGCCAAACGCATGACCAGCGAACCGGCTGCAACCAGCGACTCCTTGTTGGACAAGGCCACGACCCGTCCATTCCGCAAGGCCGCCAAAGTAGGTTCCAGACCACTGAAGCCCACCTGTGCCGACAGAACCACGTCCACATCCATGGTCTCCATCAGGCCCACAACCGAATCCTTGCCTGCAAAAACTTTGACCGGGGAACCGGCCAGCAATTCTTTCGCCCGACGGTAAGCCACCTCATCGTGCAACACCACTTGGTTCGCATCAAAGCGGAGAGCCTGCTCCACCAGCAACTCGGCACTGGTGTTCGCCGTCAGAAGTTCCACCTCGAACAGGTCGGGATGCGCTGCCACGACTTCCAATGCCTGACGGCCGATCGAACCCGTCGAACCCAATATGGCGATCTTTCTTCTGTTCATAACCTGCTATAATTTCATGTACTTGATCGGATCGATCGGAACCCCTCGGTACCACAATTCAAAATGCAAATGGGGTCCGGTAGTCAACCGGCCCGTATTTCCCGACATGGCCACGGGCATGCCCACAGTCACTTTATCTCCCACCTGACGCAGGAGTTTGGCATTGTGCTTGTACACCGAGATCAGATCATCACGATGCTGAATATACATCGTGTATCCCGTTTCATCCTGCCAGGCGGCAAAGATCACGGTTCCCTCCAACACCGAAGAAACCACCGAATTCTCTTCCACCGCCAAGTCAATATAGGGATGCCGGGACTCCTCGTAAGGAGCTGAAATCACCCCTTTGACCGGAGGGAAAAGCACCAAGGCCTCCAGCCCCAGATCCCGACTCCGGGACTCCGACAAATTAAAACGTTCCACGCGATCAATTTTGTCCCGCAGCAAAGAATCTTCGTATTGGTACAAATCCGAAAAACTATACTCCTCCAGGTGAGCACGATCCTGCAACAGACTGTCCATCTTCAGGGGTTCGGACCCACTCAGAATCCGCTGCAAATTATTGAATTGCAAAGACCAGATCCACATTTCACGTTCCAAGGAATCCACTTTGCGGGCATTCTGTGCCGCCAAGTGACGGGTCTGAGCAGAAGGATAGCCCGGAATAACCCGACGGATGGGCGTATACATCACCAGCGCAGCAATACAAAAGACAAAGACGAGCGAAGAAACACCCAACACTGCCAGGATTTTCCACTTGGTCCCATGAAAGGCGAACAAGTTACGATGGGATTCGTCGTCCATCACCGCGATGCGGTATTTCCGGAACAAATCCCTTTTTTTTTCAGCATTATCTTTACTCATTTCGTATAAAAACCTACCTTTGTCGTATGAATCGTATTCTTGGCATTGATTACGGAAAGAAACGGGTGGGTGTTGCCGTCAGCGACCCTCTCGGAATCTTCGCTTCTCCTTTGGAGACAATACCGTCCGCAAAGATAGTGAAATATCTCAAAAATTATACCCAAAATCAGCCCGTTTCGAGATTTGTCGTAGGTTACCCGATGAACCTGAACAACAAGCCGGCAGAAGCAGCTGCCTATGTGGATGTGTTCCTGAAACAACTGGCCAAACATTTCCCGGACATTCCCGTAACCCTGGAAGACGAACGATTCACCTCCGTGCTGGCTTTCCGCTCCCTCATTGACAGCGGGGTCAAGAAAATGGACCGCCGGGACAAAAGCGCCATTGACAAGGTCAGTGCGGCCTTGATTTTGCAAACTTATTTGGACAGAACAAAATAACCCATGATTTTACCGATTTACTTGTACGGCTCGGACGTATTGAAAGCCGAAGCCTCTCCCATCAACCCCGAAGAGATCAACCGGGAAGAACTGAAAGCATTGATTGAAAACATGTTTGAAACCATGCGCAACGCTGACGGCGTCGGATTGGCCGCACCACAAATCGGACTGAGCCAACAAATCCTGGTCGTAGACGGCAGCGACCTGACCGATGCCTACCCGAACCTGCGTAACTTCAAGCGGGTCATGATCAACCCCACCATCCTGGAAGCTTCGGAAGAAACCGCCACCTACAGCGAAGGATGCCTGAGCATTCCCGACATCCACTGCGACATCGTCCGCCCGAGCTGGATGCGCGTCGCCTACCTGGACGAAAATCTGGAAGCCCGCGAAGAAAAATTTGAAGGTTTTGCCTGCCGTATGGTGCAGCACGAAATGGACCACCTGGCCGGCATCGTCTTTACCGACAAAGCTGCTCCAATCCGTAAAAAAATGATCTGCAGCAAATTACACAACATCTCAAAAGGAAAAGTAAGAACGCACTACCGCGCCAAATACGACAAATAATATGGGAGCTTTTCATGCCTATGACATCCGGGGCATTTACAACCAGGATTTTAACAAAGAAACCGTCTACCGCATCGGCTATTTCCTGCCCGAATTGTTGCAAACCAAGGCCATCCTGGTAGGCCGGGACGACCGGACCTCCTCCCCGGAGATTTACGAATGGCTGGCCAAAGGCATCAACGATGCCGGAGCAGACGTTTATAACATGGGACTGAGTACCACGCCCATGGTCTATTTTACCACCGCCAACCGCGGATTCAAGGCATCTGTCCAAATCACAGCCTCCCACAATCCGGCGGAATACAACGGATTGAAAGTTTCCCGGGAAAACGCACTCCCGGTCGGCTACAATACCGGATTGGGAACCCTGGAGCAATGGGTCCTCTCCGACCGCGCCACCCAACCCGTCCCCACACAGGAACGCGGAAAAATCATTGAAATCAACGTGCACGAGGAATACCTGAATTTCCAACGACAATATTTGGGAGACCTCTCCAACCTGAACATCGCGATGGATATTTCCAACGGCATGGCCTCGTTGTTTGCCGATGACCTGTTTGGCAATCATCCCACGTACTTGTACAAGGAAATGGACGGCCGTTTCCCGAACCACGAACCCAACCCGCTGGTTCCCGAAAACACAAAAGACCTGCGTCAATGTGTCCAACAGAAAAAATGCGACATCGGTGTTATCTACGACGGGGATGCCGACCGGGTGATGTTTGTGGACGAAACCGGACGTTTTGTCTCTCCCGATTTAATCATCGGCCTTCTGGGTACCTTCTTCATCGAAGGGAAAGGCAGCAGCCCGGCAGCCCTGCGACAACGCACCACTCCTCCTGCAACTCCTGTCCGTGTTCTGCAGGACATCCGCAGTTCCAAAGCCATCGCAGAGTACCTGCAACCCTTCGGGGCCGAAGTTCACACCTGGAAAGTCGGACGAGCATTTGCCGCCTTGAAACTGCGCGAAATAGACGGTCTCTTCGGAGGAGAATTGGCCGGACACTATTATTTCAAAGACTTCTTCTACTCAGACAGTGGCATCATGGCCTCCCTGATTGTCCTGGATCTGGTCGCCACGGCCAAACGCGAAGGCAAGAGCTTTTCTCAACTCATCGGTGCCATTGAACGTTACGAGAACTCCGGTGAAATCAACTTCCGGCTGGAACGCAAACAAGAAGCCATGGATGCCGTAAGGGCCCACTTCACCGGACAGGAAACCCCGACCCGACAAATGGACTTTGACGGCTACCGGGTTGAATTCCCGCACTGGTGGTTCAACATCCGCCCTTCCAATACAGAACCCTACCTGCGTTTCTTGTGCGAAGCCGACAGCCACGAACTGCTTGCACAAAAAATAGAAGAAACACGAAGCATCATTGAGTCCTTTAACCGTTAAACCCAACTCCGTTATGAAAATCATCAACCTGAGCGAACAGAATTCGGTCTTCAATCACTTTATAGCAGAACTGCGTGACCAAGTCATTCAAAAAGACGCCATGCGCTTCCGCCGCAACCTGGAACGCATCGGAGAAATCTTCGCCTACGAAATCAGCAAAACGCTGGATTATGCCCAAACCGAAGTCTGCACCCCCCTCGGCATTGCCCAAACCAACCTGGTGGCCAATCCGATTGTCATTGCCAGCATCCTGCGCGCCGGTCTTCCCCTTCACGAAGGACTGCTGCATTACTTTGACAAAGCGCAAAACGCATTCATTGCAGCTTACAGAAAATACGGAAAGGACAACAAATTCACCATTCAGATCGAATACTCCAGCAACCCGTCCATCGAAGGAAAAACCCTGCTGTTAGCGGACACCATGCTGGCAACTGGCTCCTCCATCGTCCTGGCGCACGAACGTCTCTGCAAAGACGGAGAACCGGAACACACCCACATCATCTGCCCGATTGCCAGCCGTTTCGGAGTAGAATACCTGTCCAAACACCTCTCCCACAAGAAAACCACCTTATGGGTCGGTGCCATTGACGAAGAACTCACCAACAAATCCTACATTGTTCCCGGATTGGGCGATGCCGGTGATTTGGCATTCGGAGACAAATTATAATTCCTTGCGAAGACGGGCAATCGGAATATTCAATTGCTCCCGGTACTTGGCGACCGTTCTGCGAGCCACCTTGTACCCTTTGTCGGCAAGCAACACCACAAGCTCCTCATCCGTGAGGGGCTTTCTTTTATCCTCTGCCTCTACCTGTGCCGCGAGCACATTTTTAATTTCACGGGTAGAAACCTCCTCCCCGGACTCGGTCATCAGACCTTCAGAGAAAAAGTACTTCAGGGGATAAATACCAAAATGAGTCTGAATGTATTTGCAGTTCACCACCCGGGAAATGGTCGAGATATCCAGACCGGTTTTTTCAGCGATGTTCTTCAATACCATTGGACGCAACTTCGTTTCTTCCCCCTCCATGAAGAATTCTTTTTGAAAATCCAGGATCGCATTCATCGTATTCATCAAGGTATTCTGACGCTGCTTGATGGCCTCCACAAACCACTTGGCCGAATCCAGCTTCTGTTTGACAAAGGAAGCCGTTTCACGACCGGAACGGGTATGCGACTGGGCTGACTGCATGAGGATGTCGGCATAGCGTTTGTTTACCCGTAACTCAGGAATGGAAAATTTGGGCATGGACAGGATCATCTCTCCGTCTTGAACCTCCAGGACAAAGTCCGGAACAACCTGCTGGGTCTGTTCTGAATACGAATCATCCACCTGGCCACCGGGTCTCGGATTCAAACGGACAATTTCATCGATGGCGGCCTTCAGTTCATCTTCCGTTATCTGCAGACGGAGTATGATTTTCTGGTAATGGCGCTTGGTGAACTCATTGAAGAAATCCTTCAGAATACGTTCTGCAGTCTTCCGTACCGGATTCGGTTGCTTGGATCGGATTTGCAACAGCAGGCACTCTTGCAAGTCCCGGGCACCGATGCCCACCGGTTCCAATTCCTGCACCACACGTAAAACCTGCTCCAGTTCTTCCACAGAGGACTCGATGTTCAACTTGAAAGCCAGGTTGTCTACCAGGGATTCCAGATCCGTACGCAAGTAGCCGTCATCATCCAGACTGCCGATGAGATACGATGCAATCTCGCGCTGATGGGCATCCAAAGGACTGTATCCCAATTGCATCTCCAGACTCTGATGAAAGCTTTCTTTCACAGGAAAGACCGTGTATTGGGGTTTCATATCCTTACCCTGGTTGTTGATGTAGGTCTTGTAGGAAGCCGTCGATTCCTCTTGCTGGTAATCACTTAAGGAAACATTCTTCGGAGCCGCATCATCGCCATCCTCTTCCTGCACTTCATCCAGAACTGGATTTTCTTCCAGTTCCTTACGAATCCGTTGTTCCAATTCCAACGTCGGCAATTCCAACAATTTGATGGTTTGAATCTGCAAGGGCGACAGTCCCTGCTGCATTTTCAGTTGAGCTACTTGCTTAATCATATGTACAAAGATATGATTTTTATTTAACTTTGTCGTGTGTTTAACCCATAGCAAAATGCAGACCGAACCCAGATGACTGCTGAAAAAAAATTACATGTTGACATCGGACAAGTGATTGCAAGCAAACGTCCGGCAGACAAAAAGGGACTCCCTAAATTCCTGATCCGTCTGATTGAGAAGATCATACACCAAGATGAACTCAATCAGGCGCTGGATGACCTGGCCGGAAAGGAAGGCGTGGAATTTGCTACCGGCGCGCTCGAATGGATCAACGTCCGTTGCCGCATTCACGGCGGAGAACAATTGGACCCCAAAAAGCGATACATCTTTGTCTGCAACCACCCGCTCGGCGGACTGGACGGCATCATTCTGATTTCCACCTTCGGCCAGCGGTTCCCTGAAATCCGCTTCGTTGTCAATGACTTGCTGATGTTCATTGCCCCCCTGCGCAACCTGTTCATCCCCGTCAACAAATTCGGTAAGATGAAGCAAGATTATGCGGAACAAATCCAACAGGCCTTCGACTCAGATGCCCAAATCCTGTATTTTCCTGCCGGACTCTGCTCCCGACTTATCGGAAAGGAAATAAAAGACCTGGAATGGAAAAAAACCTTTGTTACCAAAGCCCGGGAGAGTCAACGGGACATTGTTCCCCTCTATTTTGATGGCAAGAACTCCAGCTGGTTCTACCGCATTGAAAAATGGAGAAGCCGACTGGGTATCCGATTCAACATCGGCATGGTCCTGCTACCGCACGAAATGTTCAACAAACGTGACAAGAGTTTTG
Organism: Bacteroidales bacterium; assembly: GCA_045638645.1. Classification (GTDB taxonomy): domain Bacteria; phylum Bacteroidota; class Bacteroidia; order Bacteroidales; family UBA932; genus JAGCJX01. The sequence continues at coordinate 30,486 of JAZUBU010000004.1, read as the reverse complement.
ACCTGTACATCGGACAGCCGTTCGCCCACGAGCAACTCACCACGGAACAAAATTTGAAAGAATGGGTAACTTACTTCCGAAACCAAACCTACGCACTAAAACCTAACAAATAATATGGAAACCATCATTCCCCCTGTAAACCGAGAACTGCTCCTGGCCGAACTGACGCAGGACAAATACATCCGTAACACGAGAAAAGGCGGTAATGAAATATACGAAGTCACGGCGGCCAACTCTCCGAATGTTATGAGAGAAATCGGACGGTTACGTGAACTTTCCTTCCGCGCAGCCGGCGGCGGAACCGGAAAAGCATTGGACATTGACGAATTCGATCTGGACCCCAAGAATCCCTACCGGCAACTCATCGTCTGGGATCCGAATGACCAGGAGATCATTGGAGGATACCGCTACCTGCTGGGCACAGAAATCATCCCCGAACAACTGGCCACCCGGGAACTTTTCCAATTCTCAGAATCTTTCGTCAAAGATTACTTGCCGAAAACCATCGAGCTGGGACGCTCTTTCATCCAGCCGGGATATCAGGGAACGAGTACCCGCCGCAAAGGTCTGTTCTCCCTGGATAACCTCTGGGATGGCCTGGGAGCCCTCATGGTCCGATACGAAGAATGCGAATACTTCTTTGGCAAGGTGACCATGTACTCCACTTACAATGTCAAGGCACGCAACATCCTGTTGCACTTCCTCCATCACTTTTTTGAAGATCCGGATGCCCTGGTTCGCCCCATTCAGGCAATTGAATACGAGAACAACAACTTTGAATACCTGCACTTGTTTGATGGGATGGAATACAAGGACGCCTACCGAAAATTACAACGTCTGCTGAAAGAACGGGGCGAGTTCATTCCTCCGCTCATCAATTCCTACATGAACATCTCTCCCTCCATGCGCGTCTTCGGCACATCCAAAAACCACGGCTTCGGAGGCGTAGAAGAAACCGGTATCCTGATCTACATTCCGGACGTATACGAAGAAAAAATCGGACGGCATCTCAATCCCATCCGTTTCATTCGTCAGGCCATGGCTCAACGTTTCCTGCCGAAATGGTGGAGACAAAACAACCAAAAAGGATAAGAACAGGACTTACTCCTGGGTAACGATCGCTTCCCGAACCAGGAAAGCAGCCGGATAGACGGACCGGATCCGTTCCATGAATTGAAGGGCATCGGATTTGGTCCGGAAATCGCCCACCGTTACCTTGAAATAAGGATTCACATACGATCGGTACACCGGAACATCCGGATAACGCATCAAGAACTCAATGGCAACTGCTTCGGATTCCTTCCGGGCAGTTTGTTTGTTGTCAAAATATATCCGAAGACGGTATCCGCTCAACTGCCGGTTGGCATTTTCTTCAATCTGCTTCTGCAACTGGTTCTCCACGGCAGGCGTCATGTTGATACGTCCCCCCAACTGATGCATCAGAACATCAAACTTGGAGATGCTGTCCGTGGCGACGACCAAGCTGTCCACAACCAATGACAGGGAATCCGCTGACAAACGGACCCGTTCGACGGATTGAGCCGAACCAGACAGTACCGCTACAAACAAAACAACGATTGAAAACAGTATCTTTTTCATATAATTTCTACAATAGGTTTATCTGTCTCACCACATCCATCAACGGACGTTCTTCCAGTGCAAGCTGATGCTTCTGTCCTTGTCGGCCCAGGCGCCGTGCCACCTGAATTTCGGCAGTTCCTTTCACATAAAAGCCTTCCAGCACCTCCGGAGAAAGATTCAGCCCGATCTTGAGCAACAGCAGCGGATCCGACAACTGCACATTCACCGGAATCAGAACCACCTCCTCGGTGTAAGCTGCTATCCGGCAGGTATCCACCAAAGCGATCCGGGCAACGACTCCTTCCTCCGTATAGATCTCCCCATCCACATCCGTCAAGGCCAAATAACGGCTGCTGCCATTGTTGACCTGCGCACTCAGTTCAAGCAGAACACTCTTGGTACTCATTTCCATCCGGACCTTTGAGACTTCCATGTTCCCCAATGAAACTTCCTGTACCCAATTGCAACCGGTCAACACAAAAAGGAGGACCAGACAAGTCAAGCCAATTTTTTTCATAATCATCAAAACTTGATTACGCAAAGATATAAAAAGTTATCTTTGCAGAATGATTGAGAACAATTTTCACTCCGTAAGACCTGTCTTTGACCCGCAGACAAAGCATGTCTTCATTGAAACATACGGCTGTCAAATGAATTTCAACGACAGCGAAGTCGTGTTGTCCATCCTTCAGGGAGCCGGCTACACCCTCTGCGAAAGTCTGGAAACTGCAGATCTGATTCTGGTCAACACCTGCTCCATCCGGGACAATGCCGAACAACGCATCTGGGGACGGCTGAATCACTTCCTGCAAGAGAAGAAAAAACGTCCGGACCTGCTCGTCGGCATCCTGGGCTGCATGGCTGAACGTCTGAAAGAGCAATTGCTGGAACACAAAGCGGTTGATCTGGTCGTTGGCCCTGACGCTTACCGAGACCTGCCCCGCCTGTTGATGTTGCTCAACGACTCCGGCAAACAGATCAACACCAAACTCTCCCACGAAGAGACGTATGCTGAGATTTCGCCCGTACGCATGGACAAAAACGGCGTATCGGCCTACATCTCCATCATGCGGGGATGCAACAACATGTGTACCTACTGTGTGGTTCCCTACGTTCGGGGCGCAGAACGCAGCCGCGACCCGAAAAGCATCCTGCGCGAGGCCCGCGAGGTCATTGCCAACGGATACCGTGAGATCAACCTGCTGGGACAAAATGTGGACTCCTACCGATGGAAAAATCCGGAAAACAAAGAAGATGTACTCACCTTCGCCCAGTTGCTGGAACAAGTAGCCCTGGTGGACCCCTCCATCCGCATCCGTTTTGCCACGTCCCATCCCAAGGACATGAACGACGATGTCCTTCATACCATGGCCCGTCACGCCAACATCTGCCCCCACATCCACCTGCCTGTCCAATCGGGCAATGACCGGATGCTGGAAAAAATGAACCGCAAGTACAACCGGGCGACGTACCTGGAACGCATCCGGAAAATCCGGGAAATCATCCCCGGAGCCGGTATCTCCACCGACGTCATCGCCGGTTTCTGCAGCGAAACCGAAGAAGAGCACCAAGACACCCTCTCCCTCATGGAAACCGTGGGATTTGACAGTGCCTTCATGTTCCAATATTCGATGCGTCCCAACACCAAGGCAGCCCGTCATTTTGAGGACGACGTACCCTTGGAAACCAAGACCAGACGCCTCAACGAAATCATCGCACTACAAAATCGCAAGTCGCTTGAAAGCAACCAACGCGAAATCGGCAAGATTTTTGAAGTGCTGATCGAAGGTCCGTCCAAACGGTCGGACGAACAATGGGTCGGACGAACCCCGCACAACAAAGTCTGTGTATTCACAGCCAAAGACAAAAAGACCGGTGACCTTGCCAAAGTCCGCGTTCTGGAATGTTCTTCGGCCACTTTGATTTGTGAACTCGTCAACGAATAAAATTAAATCCTATTAAAAGTACATTGCTATGACAAAAATGAAAACCGTATATCTCGGTGGCTATAGAACCGAGATCGAACACCTCCAATCCGGAAATAAAGTAATCACCGATGCACCCCTGGACAACAAAGGTAAGGGAGAATACTTCTCACCGACCGACTTGTTCTCCTCCTCGTTGGCATCCTGCATGCTGACCATCATGGGTCAAGCAGCCGATGCACATGGATTCAACATCGATGGCACCGTTGTGGAAACAGAAAAAATCATGGCAGCCAACCCGCGCCGCGTTGCTGAAATCATTGTTACCTTCACCTTCCCGGAAGGAAGCAACTACTCCGACCGTGAAAAACGCTTCATCGAATCCGCTGCAAGAACCTGCCCTGTAGCCAACAGCCTGCACCCGGATATCATCAAGACCATCAAATTCAATTATTAATCAAGTACCTGGATTTGGGCGTGAGGGAATCCCGTGAAAGTCGGGAACAGTACCCGCTGCTGTAATGCCAATCCTTCGCGATTTTACCGGATAAACCACTGTCCTTCGGGATGGGAAGGTCGGGCAGGCAAAGTCAGAAAACCTGCGTCCAAATCAAGGTTAACCATACTTTCGGGAAATAGAGTATGATTTTAACATGTCTCCTTGCATTGCTTGCATGGGGTATGCCGACGATGGACAACCACATTCCGCCATTGTCCGAGCAAGATACCTTGTATTTGGAAGCCGGCACCATTACCGCCTTCCGCAACGTCGGCACCTCCGACAACAGCCGTTATAGCATCGGCCAACGCAACCTTTCCTTCAACGAGAAAGTCATCGACAACCACCGTACCCAATCCCTTTCGGACTTTCTCAAATCCAGAACCTCCCTCTACATCAAAGAATACGGAAACGGAGCCAGTGCTTACTTATCCCTGAGAGGCACCTCCTCTTCCCATACCAGCATCGACTGGAACGGCCAGGACTTGAGCCTGCCAACCCTGGGACAAACCGACCTCAGCCACATTCCCCTCTACTTCTTCGACGGCCTTGAAATCCACATGGGAGGAAATTCCGCACTCTACGGAAACGGATCCATCGGAGGCTCCCTTCAGCTCCGTACCGCACCCCAATGGAAGCCAGGATTTTCCGGAAACATCCTGCTCCGAGGAGGCAGCTTCCAACACAATTTCCTGGGTACCACCCTTCGCTACCACACCGGCAATTGGGAAACCAAAACAGCCCTCTTTTACACCCGAGCCAAGAACAACTTCCAATTCCAGAACAATACCCGCCCCGGTCTTCCACTGGAAACAGTCAACAACGCTGCTTACCGGAATTACGGCTTCCTGCAGGAGCTATTCTACCGGATCGGTGACCGGCACCTGCTTTCCTCCGGCATCTACTACCTGGATTTTGACCGGGAAATACAACCCTCCGTTGCCAACAACGCCCACCCGAAGACCCACACGTCCATCTACGACAACAACACCAAGGCTTACCTGAATTTCCAGGGAAGTTCCTTCTCGCAGACCCTGCATTACAACGCACGCGCCTCCTACAGCTACGACCATGAACGATACGAAGGGGATATCATTGCAGCCCACCGGGGACAAGCCAACCTCGAAGCTGAATACAGAAGACGCCGTTTCTCACTAAAAACCGGGGCTCTGGCCATTTACACCCTTCCTCAAGTACACGCCTACGGAGAGGGCATCCACGAATGGCGAAATGAATACTATGCAACCACCCGAATCGTCCCGATTCCGGGTCTGATATTCTGTGCGGGCGCCCGGTACATCCACGTCACCGATGTGACCGTTCCCTGGCTTCCGTCCGCCAGCCTTCAATACGAATGGAACCACACCCGCCACCGAATCCGCGTCCGGGGTGCCTGGGCACGCAGTTCCAAAATCCCTACCCTCAATGACCGCTATTGGGGAGGAAACACGGTACACCTCCTGCCCGAACTCTCCAACAACCTGGAAATCGGATTGGAATATGACTATGAGTATAAACAATGGGAATGGGGAGTCAGCATGTCTGTCTACGAAACCCTGGTCAAAAACTGGATCCGATGGCTACCCGTCGGAGAGATCTGGAGGCCACAAAACCTGGCCCAAGTCCGCTCCCGTGGCCTGGAAGCCAACGCCCACCTGCGCAGGGAATTCACCTGGGGGCATTTGGCCTGGAATGCAGACTACGCCTATACCCGAGTCTGCCAAACCGCCTCAACCCGGCCCAACGACCCCAGCCTCAACCACCAACTGGCCTATCAACCGCAGCATACGCTCAACACAAGCATCGAAGCCAACCTCCGAAATTGGCTCGTACAACTGAACGGGCATTTTATCGGAAGCCGGACAACCACGGACCGCTTTGAAATTCTCAGCCCCTATTTCCTGCTGAACGCCACCCTGCGGTACCGCCTGCACTGTTTTGGACAACCCAGCGACTTGAGCCTGTCTGTCAACAACCTGTTGAATACCCACTACCAAAACGTATTGTTCTACGCCATGCCGGGTATCAACCTCCAAATTGCTTGGATGTTCCGATTCTAAACCTTGATGAATGAAGTAAAATTTATAAATTCGCAACCAAATTAATTCCTATGAACAAAAAATCATTCCTCCTCGTTTCCCTCCTGGCGACATTATCCCTTGTCTCCTGCTCCGAAAAATCTTCGGAAGGCCCGAAGTACGAGAACGATATCCAAGTCGTCATCCTGAATCAGGGAAATTACACCGAACAGAACAGCAGTATCTCACTCTACAGCGAAATCAACAACACGGTTCAGAACAGAGCCTTCAAATTCAAGAATGGTTTCAACATCGGTGGCACCATCATGGGAGCCACCATGGACATTTACGGCACCATGTACATGATCTGTTCAAACCCCGACAAGATCATGATCCTGGACGGAGCCACCACTGAATGCTATATGGAAGACATGCTCAACGGACATCCGGACCTGATCACACCCAGAAACATCACCAACGATGGCCAATACCTCTATGTCACCGTTTCGGGCAACCAACACGAAACGCTGCCGGATGGCATGGACTCATACACAGACAGCAAATTGCTCATCATCAGCATGCTGTCCGGAGAAGTGGTCAAAACTATCAACATTGGCCGCGACGCAGAAGGGGTTCTTTGCTGGATGGGATATGTCTTTGTCGCACACCGGGATGGTATCAGTGTCATCCTGAGCGCCGGAAATGGTTCGTCTGTGATCAAAACCATCGACACCCAAGCCTATGGTCCTGCCCGCAACCTTGCCTACGGAAACAACGAGCACATCTATGTATCGTTCCCCGAGACCGGTTTGGTTGAGATCGACCCCTACTCACAAACCGTGATAGATGTTCACGAAATTGAGCTGGACTACGATGGCGTCATCACCACAGACCGTACCGGTGGCAACATCTTGTATTTCGTCAACTCCTACGACGAAAACTGGAACTCGAGTGCAAAGCTCAATTCCTTCAGCATTGCTTCCAAAACCGTAGAAACCTTGTTGGAAGGAAACTATTTCTACAGTGTCGGTGTCAGTCCTTTTACCGGAAACATCTACACCGCCGAAACCAGCTTCTCCTCCAACTCAATTCTGAAGGTGCTCAATCCCCAAGGTCACTTCAAATACGAACACGAAGTGGGTGTAGGTACCTGCCGCTACTTGTTCATCTCCTACGGAAAAAAAATTGAAGAATAGCATCCATCCGGAATGACGGAAAAAAGGTGGCTGAGTCTTGCTCAACCACCTTTTTTCTTACTTACCTGGACCCACTTACTTAATCTTGGTCCACTCTGTACCTTCGCGTGTATCCTTGATCTGGATACCCAACTCTTTCAGCCGATCACGAATGGCATCACTGGTAGCAAAATCCTTGCGTGCCTTGGCTTCTTTCCGCTCAGCCAAAACCATCTCGATCAAACCATCCAACAGTTCTTCATTGCCTTCGGATGTACCTTCCTGAACCAAGCCCAAAACGTCGGACAACACGCCCGCCATCAATTCTTTGAGAAGGGCAATATCCTCAGCACTCAACGCAACCTGACCATCTTTTGCCAAATTGATCCAGCGAACCGCTTCGAACAGATGCGACAAGGCGATCGGTGTATTCAAGTCATCACACAAAGCCTCGTAAACCTTTTCTCGCAACGCAACCAGTTCCTCATGAGTCTCGGCGCCCTTCGCAGCAATGGCTTCGAGATCACGTGCCGCCTGCATCAGTTTTGAAAGGCCTTTCTCTGCAGCCTGCAATGCTTCGTTGCTAAAATCCAGGGTGCTGCGATAATGAGCCTGCAAAATAAAGAAACGGACCGTCATCGGAGAATAAGCCTGCTCGAGTACGGGATTTTCACCGGAGAACAATTGCTCCAGGGAGATGAAATTGTTCTTGGATTTCGCCATCTTCTGACCGTTAATGGTAATCATGTTGTTGTGCATCCAATACTTCACCCCGCCTTTGCCTCGGGAAGCGGTATTTTGAGCCAATTCGCATTCGTGGTGGGGGAACAACAAGTCCATACCGCCACCGTGAATATCAAACTCTTCACCCAAATACTTTGCACTCATCGCTGAACACTCCAGGTGCCAACCCGGGAAGCCATCACTCCAGGGAGAAGGCCAACGCATGATGTGTTCCGGGGAGGCTTTCTTCCACAAAGCAAAGTCATAGGAATTGCGTTTGTCGGACTGACCGTCCAATTCGCGGGTATTTTCTTTCACGTCGTCCAAAGTACGGCCCGACAGGATGCCATAATGATGCTTGCGGTTGTATGCTTCCACATCAAAATACACCGATCCGTTGCTTTCGTAAGCAAACCCATTCTCCAGCAACTGCCGAACCAAGTCGATTTGCTCAATGATGTGTCCGGAAGCGCGGGGTTCAATGCTCGGAGGACAGGTATTCAACTTGCGCATGGCCTCGTGGAACAACAAAGTGTACGTTTGCACCACTTCCATCGGTTCCAATTGCTCCAGCTTGGCTTTCTTGGCAATTTTATCTTCCCCCTCGTCCGCATCGTTTTCCAAGTGACCCACATCGGTAATATTTCGGACATAACGGACTTTGTATCCCAAATGACGAAAGAGACGGGTCAACACATCGTACGTAATTGCCGGACGGGCATGTCCCAAGTGAGCATCACCATACACAGTCGGTCCGCAAACATACAAACCTACCATACCGGGATGAATCGGGACAAAGAGTTCTTTCTTGCGAGAAAGACTGTTATATAAATAGAATTCCCTTGTCATAATCGTATGATTTTAATCCGACAAAGGTACAAATTTTTACGCAATTACCTACCGCTATTGCGGGGAAGCATCTTTCGATTCCAATACCATCCGAGAAGCCAACACGTCGTTGTAATGACGCTCCGTCCCATCCGTCGCCTTGTACTTCTGATTGCGGACTTTTCCGACCAGATACACACAGCTCCCCTTCCTGATATCCTCAAAAAACGGCATGCCTTTTCCTGCCCAGGCAACGATGTTGTGCCAGGTCGTAACCTCCCGCACATTCCCATTCCGATCCTTGAGAATTTCATTGGTGGCCAACGTAAAATTAATCACACTGTTTCCTCCCACTTCCGTGATACGGGGTTCCTGTCCGACATGACCCCGTAGTTCAATTCTGTTCATTGACTGTTCCATAACCAAAAATTTTAGACAGCGACAAAGTAAAGACACGAGCCTGCCTACAGACGAAACTTATACGTTTATAAACGTTTATTTACCGCAAATGATCCAATTTGTACGCAATGACTTGGAATCCCTGGGAATGCCCCCTAATTTTGGCACATGGAAACTAAACACTGCATGGAATGTCAGGTCCCCCTGGTTGGACGAAGCGACAAGAAGTTCTGCTCAGACGAATGCCGTGTCTTCTACCACAACCGAAAAAGACGCATCCAACTGGCCAGCACACAACGGATCCTGCGCATTCTCTTACAAAACCGAGGGATTCTTGAAAAGTTCTGGAACGAAAAGAAAGGAATTTGTGACCGGGAAGAACTGCTGTCGGCCGGATTTTGCTTTGAATACCATACGGCACAACACCGCAAAGGATTCCAGACAATTTACGAATGCTTTGAATGGTCGTACCAGCAACAAGGCAAACGGATTACAATTGGCCATAACCCCAAGTAAGGGACTCGCCATCGAAACACAAGTAGTCGGCCTTGTGTGCCCAATCGCCCAAGACACAAAGCTTCGCGCCATCGGGCAACTCCTCCTGTGTCGGGGTATGGTAATGGCCAAAGACGAAGAAATCCACCGGCTGCTGTTTGGAAAACTCCACTGCAAACTTCCACAAGGGTTCCTCAGAACCCCGGAAATGGTATTGGACCCAATCCTCTGTTTTCGACAATCGGGAGTGACGGGACCAGGCATAACCGAAACCCAGTGCCCAACGGGGATGGAGCGCACTGAACAATCGCTGCAAGAAACGGCAATGAAAGATACTGCGCAAGATACGGTAGCCTCTCGGGACGGGTCCCAACCCATCGCCATGACCCACACAAAAGCGCTTGCCCGCTATGGTCACCACCGCCGGCTGCTCCAAACGGATCATACCCAACTCCTGCTCAAAATAGCGGTAAGCCCACACATCGTGGTTTCCGATTGAAAAATAGACCTTGACCCCGCGGTCCACCAACATCGCCAAACGACCCAATACGCGGGTATGGCCCGATGGGATGACATACTTGTATTCGTACCAGAAATCAAAGATATCCCCCAACAGGAACAGCGATTCCGTCTCCTCTGGTAACGAATCCAGAAAGGCCAGAAAACGACGCTCCACGATATCCGCACCACCCGCCTTCAGGCCCAAATGGATATCCGACACAAAGTAAGACAAGGGTTTTTTCGCTGCCATTTCCATACATGTTTAACAGGTAGAACGATTAGAACAGACCACACACCACTGCAATGGCTCCAATGATCATACAATAAATAGAAAAATAAACGAGTCTGGAGTTCCGGACAAGGCGAATCATCCAATTGCACGCAATAAAACCGGAAACAAAAGCCGATACAAAACCCAATCCCAAAGCCAAGGGCGAAATACCGGAGGCCTCCATGGAAAAGCCACCTCCCACCAGTTCAAGAAAGGCTTCTCCCAAAATCGGCACCAGCACCATCAGAAACGAGAACTGGGCCACATCGGATTTTTTGACCCCCAGCAACAAACCCGTTGAAATGGTCGTACCGGAACGGGAAAGTCCAGGCAAGACCGCACAAGCCTGACTCAAGCCAATGAGAAAGGCTTCCTTGTATCCGATTGCCTTTCCGCGAATCCCTCTCTCTTCCTGATGCCGGGTCACACGCTCACTCAGAAACAACAAAGCAGCCGTTACCCACAGGAGAATGCCAACCAGCAGAGGACCGGAGCCAAAGACCGACTCAATGCTATCCTTGAAGAAAAGTCCGACGACCAGAATCGGAAGCATTGAAACTGCAATCTTCATGACATAGTCCGTTTCCGGATTCCACTTGAAGCAAAAAAGACCGGCGAACAACTTCGCAATTTCGCTTCGGAAAGCCACGAGGGTACTCAGTACCGTAGCCGCATGAACGGCTATCTCGAACGTAAGCCCTTGTACCTCAATTCCAAACAGTTCCTTTCCCAAAGCCAGGTGTCCGCTGCTGCTTACAGGCAAAAACTCGGTCAAACCCTGAAGAAGCCCCAGGAGTATCGCTTCCAGCTCACTCATCTGCTAACTCTTTTTTGTATTGTCCTTACCTTTGTACATGATGGCCACGATCTCAACAACGATCCCGGCTACAATCAGGAAAGGTGCCACATACATCCGTCTGAAATTAAAGATCTCGGGATTGAACACCTGCGGATCATCCGATCCCCCTCCAGCCAACAAAATAAAACCCAGAGCCATCACACCCAACCCCAACAACAGATACCACAGGTTCTTTTCGGGCAATGCAAATTTTTTATCCATACGCTAATAATACAATTCGTCCTTGTTCAAATTAACCAATCTTCGTACCACCCAGGCCGTACAAAGTACACAAATCAACACCCCACTGAAGACCACAATGCCCATCACCTCCAGCAAAATCCGGAACTCAAACAACAGAAAGAGCTGGGTAAACTCATTCCGCACCAGGGAAAGAACTCCCAACAAACCCAGCACTGCAAACAGACCGGAAATCAGGCCCTGGTAAAAAGCCTGCACCACGAAGGGGCGCATGATGAACGCTTTCGTTGCTCCAACCAGACGCATCGTGTGGATGGAAAAGCGTTTGGCATACACATTCAAACGCACCGTGTTGTTGATGAGCACAAAAGAAATAAAAAGCAGTAATACAATGAGTATCAAAAGAAAATAACCAATCTTCTCCAGATTGGCATTGAGCAGATCCACCAAGGACTCCTGGTATACAATCTCATCTACCAGAGGAAATTCCTTCAAACGGACCTCAACCTGTTTCAGGCTATCCGTAATCAGATAATCGGCCTGCAACTGGATATCCAACGAAGTCGGAATGGGAGCGGAACCGAAAGCGACCAGAAAGTCCTCTCCCAAAAGTTCCTTCATTTCCCGAACCCCCTGTTCTTTGGTCACACAAACTACCGACTTGATAAAAGGCAAATGCTCCACTTCCTGGGCCAACTGCTGTGCCTGCTGATCGCTGGCTTCCACCGATAGAACCGCAGAGATCGTCATGTTTTCCTTGAAATAATCAGATACAGCCCCTGCATTGAATACCATCAGAGCAGCCACCCCAACCATAAACAAGACCAGGCTGATGCTGATGACGGATGACAGGAAGGATTGGAACAGTCTTCTGAATAAAATATGAGGATCTCCTTTGCTCATAAAAGCCCTGAAAAATAGGTTTCAAAGATAGTTAAAACTAATTATCTAAAAAATTTTTCGTACCTTTGTAAACAAATTACCCAAATTATTGACAAGATGAAAGATCCCAAAAGAGTACTTTTCGTCAACTCCGAGATTTTCCCTTACCTCCCGGAAACTCCCCGGGCAATCCTCGGTCGTTTCTTACCCCAAGGCATCCAGGAGAGAGGCAAGGAAATCCGCTCATTCATGCCCCGATTCGGGTGCATCAACGAACGCAAAAACCAATTGCACGAGGTGATCAGGCTCTCCGGCATGAACATCATCGTCAACGATATCGACCGTCCACTCGTCATCAAGGTTTCCTCCATCCCTTCTGCCCGGATGCAGGTCTATTTCATTGACAACGAGGACTACTTCCACCGAAAACTGGTCTTCACCGATGCGGACGGAAAATTCATTGCAGACAACGACGAACGCGCAGCATTCTTTGCCCGCGGTGTTTTGGAAACTGTCAAAAAACTCCGGTGGAAACCCGATATCATCCACTGCCAAGGATGGATTTCTCACTTGCTGCCCATCTACCTCAAGAAAGCTTATTCGGACGACCCCTTGTTCGAAAACACCAAAGTCGTCGTATCCTTGTATGACGAATTCCTGGACGAGCGTTTCTCTGACGACGCCAGCAAGAAAGTATGCATGAACAACGTTTCCTGCGAGGACACCCGGTTGCTGGAAGAGCCGACTGGCATCAATCTTGCAAAATTGGCCATCCAACACGCAGACGCACTGGTGTACGGAGACGAATCCCTCCCGGAAGCACTGACACAAGCTGCCCAAGCAAGTGGATTACCCATACTTGACTACCAAGTCATCGGCCAGGAAGAAACCGTTTACGTTGAGGAATACAATCAATTTTACGACCAAATTTTAGGTATTGATGGCAAATAAGAATCTTGTCCTCCCGGTGTTGACCTTGCTGTTGGCACTGACCCTCTCCTCCTGCATCCAATCAGACAGGACTGTCGGAACTGGCTTTCTCCCGGAAGAACAGCTTTTGAAAGTAAAACAAGCGGTCTTGAAGCCGGAGTTTGTCAACAACAAACCGGACAGCATCCAGGCCATTTCCTACAATGCGATGATTTTCGGCAATCTGACCAACGAAGATTACGGAACAACCCGCGTGGGAACCGTAGCCCAAATCATCCCGTCCTCCGACACCCTGGACCTGGGACAAGACCCCCAATTGATCAATGCATACCTGCAATTGAAGATTGACTCCACCCTCTTCCTGGATGCCAGCCAAGAAGGGATTGCCCAAAACGTCTATCTGTTACGACTCAACAGCAAGTTGGACTCCCTCCGCTTGTACAACAATTCCATTACCTTGGACGACTTTGATCCGACGCCCATCAGCGTAGGCGCTCCTGTTCTGTTTGGAAATGACTCCATCAAGATCTACCTCAAGGACGAATTTGCCCGGGAGCTGATGGCCCTGACACCGGAAGAGGCCGACTCAACAGCCTTGTTTGTAGAACGAATCCCTGGGATTGGCATCGTCACCGATGCCCCGGACGGAACGGCTGGTGGCCGGCTCAATTACCTTCCGGTCGGAGGATCGAACATTGTGTTGAATTACACGATGAATCACGAAGAAATGGGCATCAAAGATACCGATACAACCGCCTATTTCTATTATGCATACAACTACTGCCTGAATTTCTACGAATCCACTTCGGGTGACCGGTTGGGAGATCAACAACCGACCGAAACCTTGCATTTTGAATCCTTGTGCGGTGTAAAACCCTATTGCTCGGCCCAATCCATCAAAACCATGCTCAACCAATGGATCGACAGCATGGATCTGGACCCGGGTACCACCATTGCCCTGACCCGCGCCAGCCTGGATTTCCACTACAACGTACCCGAAAATTACGACGAATTCGACTTCTTCCCCGGAGCCCTGACGGCCTCCTACCGGGAATCCCGGACAGACTCGACCCAATACTTCTATCCCCTGCCGGAAGTCTATTACAACGTCAACATCGGTGCCCGTAATCCCTCTTTACACAAATACACCTGCGACATTACCTCCTACATACAGGACATGATCAACAAATCAGAAGAGGAACTGACAGCAAATGACGATTTGTGGTTGATGCCGTTGCTCATCAGTCAGGACAACCATGCCAACACCCACTACACCTGCAACCCGACGATATACCGTTACGTTGAACTGAATGGTCCGTTGTCCGACAACCCGCCGACACTGACCCTTGCCTACACACTGGTACTGGAATAGACCGGCGCATCCGGCAAGAATGAAAAGCATAAAAAAAGGACGACATCGCTGTCGCCCTTTTTTTGATCTATCAAAATCCGAATTATTTTCCTTCGATGTAGCTGATAGCGTCACCTACGGTACCAATTTTTTCTGCATCGGTATCCGGAATGCTAATGCCGAAAGCTCTTTCGAATTCCATAATCAATTCAACGGTATCCAAAGAGTCAGCACCCAAATCGTTGGTGAAACTAGCGTTAGGAGTAACTTCGCTTTCGTCAACGCCCAATTTGTCAACGATGATAGCTTTTACTTTTGAAGCAACGTCTGCCATGGTTTAAAATTTTAGTTTGTTAATAAATCAAAAATATGATGCAAATTAAGAAAAAATTTTTGAATTTATGAAATAATTCTTCGCACCCCTCTACCAAAACAAGTCCACAAGAGCCGAACTGGCTTCCAATCTTGTCCCATCAACAAACTCTATTTCAACAGATAGCTCACCTTGCTTTAGAGCTGGCTCGGAATGAAATTTAAGGTGTCAACGACATCGAATAATCGCACACATCCTGATACCCACTCTGAATAAACCGATACAACCCGTACTCACGTAGGTCCGGAAAGTACCCGGGCCATTTTCAAGATCGCAACTTAATAATAGAACTTACGCAGACCAGAAGCAACAAAATCTTATTCTTTGTCGCTAATTCCACGACGATGGACATTTATGATAAAAATTGCTTTTGCAAGTTATAAAAAACAACTATATTGCAAAAAAAGACAAGATATGAGAAACATCGTCATCCTCGCCTCCGGTTCAGGCACCAATGCAGAAAATATCATCCGACACTTCCAAGACAGCCCCATCGCACGGGTTCAATTGGTTATGGCCAACAAACCCGATGCTTATGTACTGACCCGAGCTCAGAATCTGAACGTTCCGCACACGACCTTTACCGCCGCAGAGTTCCGTCAGACACCGGAAGAAGCCGCCGCTGCAGGACAAGAGCACAAAATCATGACCGCCCTGCAAGCGTGCAACGCCGACCTGATCATCCTGGCCGGTTTCCTGCTTCGGGTCCCCGAATACCTGTTGGCAGCCTACCCGAACCGCATCATCAACATCCACCCGGCACTGCTCCCCGCCTATGGTGGCAAAGGCATGTACGGAGAACACGTACACCAAGCAGTCATCCAAGCCAAAGAGACCGAATCCGGAATCACCATCCACGTGATCGACGAACGCTACGACTGCGGAGAGAACCTTTTCCAAGCCAAATGCAACATAACCCCCGAAGACACCCCGGAAACATTGGCGGCCAAAATCCACGAATTGGAACAAGCCCACTTCCCCCGCGTAATTGAAGAATTCATCACCAACAAAGGTCTGGAACTGAGCATCGGACAAACCCATACCAGCACCACGGTCGTGGACAACAGCAACACTGCTGCCACCTACGGTTCCGGTGACATGCACGTATTCGCAACTCCTGCCATGATCGGCCTCATGGAAAATGCCGCCTTAAAACTGGCCGCAGCGAACTTGGACGAAGCCTCAGCCACCGTGGGAACACAAATGAACGTGGCACACGTCAAAGCATCCCCCCTGGGCGCCACCATCACCGCCACGGCCAAACTCATTGGCGTAGCCGGTCGTAAACTTACCTTTGAAGTAAGGGCTGAAGACGAAAAAGGTTTGATTGGAGAAGGCATTCACGAACGCTTTGTCGTGAACCGCGTCAAATTCATGAGCAAGTTGTAAGACGGCGCAAAAACTCATCCGTCGCATTCTCCAAGAGATCCAAGACGTACTCAAAGTCTGCCATGTCCCCATAATACGGATCGGGAATGGTGGACTTTGTTGCATATTCCCCCGTCAAAAAATCGGCTGTACGAAGCACTTTCTCACGAGCCTCGGCATCCGGAGCCATCCGACAAACGGTATCATAATTGTTGTCGTCCATGACCAGAATCGCATCAAAAAGTGAAAAATCCCGCACCTGCAATGGACGGGCCCGGTGGGTCATGCAATAGCCACGCGCCTGACCACAACGGCGCATGCGGGGATCGGGCAATTCTCCCCGGTGTCCACTGTACGTACCAGCGGAATCAATTTCCAGCGGCATGGTGGGGGCAAATGCAGCGGCACGCACCCGCAACACCTCTTCCGCGGCAGGAGACCGGCAGATGTTCCCCAGGCAGACAAACAACACTCGGTACGGTTTCGGATTCATTGCGCTCATCGTGTTTCTTTTTTCACAAAAGTACTGATTTTTTGAATTTCCGCGAATATTCCCTAAATTTGCACACCTTTTGGCGCTCTGGTGGTGGAATAGGTAGACACGCAGGACTTAAAATCCTGTGGGCAGCAATGCCCGTACGGGTTCGATTCCCGTCCGGAGCACCCCGGACAATTTTCATAAATTGTCTAATTACAAGAAAGCCTGATAACAAGCAATGCTTTTATCAGGCTTTGTTTTATTTTCGAATATGTCTTATTAATACGTGTGAGTCTCCGTGTGAGAACCCAGGTACTTTCTTTCAAGTTCCGTGTACTTGTTCGACATATTGTGCTCATGTTGGCCACAAACACAGCATGTATAGTTATTTTTATACACCGTTACATTGTAAAGAACGTTGTAATCATTATAGAGGTTTGTCTCTGTAGTGGATTGATGATCCTGCACATTCTCCTTCCAACTTTTTTTACTTCCATCCGAATAGGTTCTGGTAACTTGCGTCCAGGTCTGCCAACGATTGGTCTTCGAACTTAATGTCTTGGCAAATTCTTTCTCCTGACTCCACTGCTTATATTCATGGTCATAAACAGAATCCACAAATTGCACTGATTCGATATGGCGACACTGGGGACATCTTCCACTGGGAATGTACGAAGCCAACGGAGCACTTGCAAAACCGTAGAAGAACAACGCAACAAACGGAAGAGGAAGTAAGAACAACCACATAATACCCCATCCCAAAAGCAGGACGCCCCACAAATAAGCACAAACCACAGTAAGTACAAGCATCAATACAGACAAAGCCTTATTGCTAAAAACATACAACACCTTTGGATAATGCATCAGCGCACCTATCAGAAAAACAGGAATCATCGGAGTAACATACAACCAGATGGCAACAAACACCAGATAAATCAGAGTAACCAAGAGGCCCAAGATTTTTTTCGCAATCGTAGGATTGTTCTTCGTTGCAGGCAACGACTCATACATAGAGCCCTGAATGAGGCTGTGACAGAAAGGATTATCTACCGTAGCACCCACCAATGGCATTATCTTCAAAAAGAACTTGGCTCTCTTCTTGGAATCCTCGTTAATGTAAGACGTAGCCTCACCCGACTCATCATACACGACGGTAGGAGTATACCTCATCCCATCGGTCGTATTAAGAATATACATAGGATAGAACGCATATGTCAGATTGCCTTTTTTGACAACATAACGTGCAGGAACCATTCTCCTATCGTTCTGCTCCAACGTTGATCCGATAAACTTTCGCTCGAATTTTTCTCTAGACATGTACGAGCTATAAGAATCGGTACTCAAATACTCAAATTTCCAGGAATCGGGCCACTGAGGAATAACATCATCACAATGTAAATTCTTAACAGTTCCATCCTCGAGCTCGCACACCATTTTATCTTTCTCAAAACCCTTTACCTTGACAGGAACAGGCGCTTTCTCATCTTTGACCAAAGCTGTGTATTCAAGGTCAAAATCAGTACAATAGATATAACCTCTCGAACCATCTTCAAGCTCCACCCAAACTTGTTCAGGAATCAACATAGTTCCCTTTCTGACACCCAGAATCTTGATCTCACTTCCCTTCTTTACATTGACTTCAAAATCCTCATTATCAACTCTTCCTCGCAATGTCGCTGATTTTTCAAGCTTGACTATATGCGGATTACTAGGGACACTGTTATCGTTGACGATCCAATTTGCCAAAAGTATCCCTATGGTTACCACTAGAGCAATAAAGCAGGTGTAAAAATGAATTTTTGCGCCTTTTGAATAGAATCTCTTTTTCATAGCATCGTGGTTTAAAAGTTAAGAATTTTTCAAAGATACTAAAAATTAGTTGATGTTCCCGTCCGGAGCACATCAACCCTCTCGGAATTTTTTCTGAGAGGTTTTTTATACCCGGTCCTCCCCTTACGGAATTGACATCCTCTGCTTCACGGTCACAGTAAACAGGCCGACCAGCCCTCAATCCTGTCTTTCAGAGGTGTTTATACAAAAAGGACCCGATCCTCGCGGTCGGGCCCTTCTATGATGATTCCTGTAAAAGACTATTCTTCTACGGGAGCCAATTTCACGGTGAAGTGACGGAGCAAGGGAGCTTCCCAAACGATCTTGTAACCGTGTTTGATTTCGTTACGACGGTCGAATACGTTTTTCAAAGCTACTGCAATCACGTCCATGTGGTTGTTGGTGTAGGTACGACGAGCGATGCACAAACGCAACAGATCCAAACCACCGAAACGGTTTTCACGGGTAACCGGATCGCGGTCAGCCAAGATGTAACCGATTTCGCAACCGCGAACACCTGCTTCTTTGTACAATTCGATGGCCAAAGTTTGTGCCGGGAATTCTTCTTTCGGAACGTTGGTCAAAACCAAAGAAGCGTCCACGAACAAAGCGTGACCACCTACCGGACGTTGGTAAGGAATTCCAAATTCATCCAAACGGGCAGCCAAGTATTGAACTTGTTTGATACGGGTTTCAATGGTGTCCAGTTCGGTATTTTCATCCAAACCAACTGCCAATGCATCCATATCACGACCGTTCATACCACCGTAGGTCAAGAAACCTTCGTAACGGATACAGAATCCTTTTGCACCTTCGTACCATTCTTCGTGGCGAGTTGCAATGAAACCACCCATGTTCACCAAACCGTCTTTCTTAGAAGACATGGTCATACCATCTGCGTAAGAGAACATTTCACGGCAGATTTCCTTGATGGTCTTGTCTGCGTAACCGGCTTCACGGGTTTTGATGAAGTAAGCATTTTCAACGAAACGAGCCGAGTCAAATACCACGCGTTTGTTGTATTTGTCAGCCAATTCGCGTACGCCGCGGAGGTTTTCCATAGATACGGGTTGTCCACCTGCGGTGTTGTTGGTAATGGTCACGATGATGAAAGGAACCTTGTCACCTTGTTCAGCCAACACTTTGTCCAATTTGTTCAGGTCCACATTACCTTTGAAGGGCAATTCCAATTGGGTGTCTTTTGCTTCATCGATGGTGCAGTCCACAGCAAAAGCGGCACGGCCTTCGATGTGACCTTTGGTTGTATCGAAGTGGGAGTTACCCGGAACGATGTCACCGGCATTCACCAGATAGCTGAACAATACGTTTTCCGCAGCACGGCCTTGGTGAGTCGGAATCACATGTTCAAAACCGGTAATGCGGGTAATGGTTTCTTTCAAATGGAAGAAAGAAGAAGCACCGGCATAGCTTTCGTCACCCATCATCATGGCTGCCCATTGACGGTCGCTCATCGCTCCTGTACCCGAGTCGGTAATACAGTCAATGTATACTTGATTGGATTTCAAACCAAAGAGGTTGTAGTGTGCATTTTTGATCCATTCTTCGCGTTCTGCACGGGTAGATTTGCGAAGCGGTTCTACCATTTTAATCTTGTAGGATTCTGCAAAAGGGAGTTCCATAATGATATTGAATTTAAGAGTTTAGTATGTACTGTTAATTTCGCAAATGTACAAAAAGTTTTACAAAGATGGTAGGGGGAGCCCAAACAAAAAAGTCGTCTCCAAGGGAAAACGACTGCATATAGAGAAACCACGTCTGGTTGTATTTTCAAAAGGAAGAGAGATGATTGCTCATCTCTCTTCCTTGGAGCGGAAAACGAGGCTCGAACTCGCGACCCTAACCTTGGCAAGGTTATGCTCTACCAACTGAGCTATTTCCGCGTTGGGATTACAAAGGTAGGTATTATTTTTTACTCTCCAAATTTTTTCGCACTTTTTTTGAAAATTTTTTGAAAAAAGTGCGTTTTGGGGCAAAAATCTACATCGATGTCTCAAATTCCCGCAAAAATCTCACATCATTCTCGAAGTAATGACGCAAATCTTTGACCTGCCATTTCAACATAGCAATCCGTTCCACACCCATACCGAAGGCAAAACCGCTGTATTCTTTGCTGTCGATACCGCAAGCTTCCAATACATTCGGGTCCACCATTCCGCAACCCATGATTTCCAACCATCCGGTACCTTTGCAAATGTTGCAGCCCTTGCCGCCGCAGATGTTGCAACTGACATCCACTTCAGCACTGGGCTCGGTGAAGGGGAAGTAGGAAGGACGCATCCGAATCTGGGTTTGTTCCCCGAACATTTCCTTCGCAAAAAGCAGGATGGCTTGTTTCATGTCGGCAAACGAGACTCCTTTGTCGATATACAATCCTTCGACTTGGTGGAAGATACAGTGAGCACGTGCCGAAATGGCTTCGTTCCGGAAAACGCGGCCCGGACAAACGATGCGGATCGGGAGCGGCATCTTTTCCATCGCACGAACCTGTACCGAACTGGTATGCGTACGGAGCAGGATCGGATTGGATCCACCCGGAGAAACAAAGAAAGTGTCCTGCATATCCCGGGCCGGGTGCTCCGGCGGGAAATTCAACGCACCGAACACATGCCAGTCATCTTCGATTTCAGGACCTTCCGCCAGTGCGTAACCAAACTTCTTGAAGATGGAGATGATTTCCTCCCGGGTGATGGAAATGGGATGACGGGTACCCAACTCCTGCACATCCCCCGGTTTGGTCGGATCAAACGAAGAAGAAGCTGCACCGGCCGTCTCTTCCAAAGCCGTACGAAGCTCTTCGATCTTCTGCGCTGCGGCCTGTTTGAGTGCATTCAGTTTTTGGCCAAACTCCCGTTTTTGCTCCGGTGATACGGTGCGGAAATCTTCAAACAAACGGGTAATATCCCCTTTCTTTCCCAACAGACGGGTGCGAATTTCTTCCAAATCCTGAGCTTTCTGCGCCTTCAGGCCAGCAATCTCTTCCAACAATTGTTCAATCTTAGCGTTCATCTTCTCTCCAATTATAATGGTCTGCAAAGGTACGTTTTTTCTTCGTATGTTGTTACCATTCTACCGCATTTCGCGACAAAGGCATCGTCATGCAACGGGCTCCACCTCCACCGCGCGGCAATTCAGAACCATCGATGGTAACGACACACAACTTGTCGCCGGTAATGTCTGCTTTTCCATGAATGACATCCCATGCCGGAATGATTTCAAAGCCTTTGTTGGCCAACTCATTCAAGGTATGGATGTTCCGGGCATACGAAAGCACCTTGCCGGGAGCAAATGCGAAGAAGTTCGCTCCACTGTGCCATTGTTCGCGTTCCTGATCCCAGTCATCCGCCTGTCCACCACAAACGATGGGTTCCAGGTCCATTCCCAAACGGCGCAACACCGACGGGATGTTGGCTACGGATTTGATCTTGGTCACTTTGCCGTTGTCGATGGTCATGTGTACGGTTTGGTATTGGTTATCACCGAGGATAAGGGGTTCGAAGACCATGCATTTATCCTTGTCCAACAACGTGAATACCATATCCAGGTGAATGAACGATTCAGGGGTAGCCGGCAATTGCTGTACAATGACGTGACGCTTGCCCTCAAAGTTGCTGCGGCACATACGTTCCACCAGCAGGTCGATACCTTGGGTACTGGTACGCACACCGTTTCCGATCAGCAGGATGTCTTCCCGGGCAATGAGAATGTCCCCACCTTCCATGAAGATATCCCGGCTGTTGGGCTGGAACTCATGCGAATTGATGATGTCACATTCAAACATGCCACTGCCTTTGTAAATGGCTTCCATGATCAGGGACTCGCGCATACGCACTTTGTTGGCCATGCGGCAAATCAACGCACTGTTGCCAATCGTCACAGAAGAGTCCCGGGTAAAATAGAAGTTGTACAACGGATACAAGGCATAGTATTCGTTTTGCAAGTAAGATGTCAAGGTGTTGATGCGGGCCGGAAGACCTTCGATCAGAACTCGAGCCAGTTCTTTCGAGTTCATGCACATCAAGGCATCAAAATAATCGGTCACATCCTCCGAAACACAGATCTTTCCAAGGAGAGCCTCCCGTTCTTGCGGATTGTCCAGCACCTTCGCCAACAAGGTCTTCACATCGTAGATTTGGGCCACTTTGGAAAGAACCCCGTAAAGTTGCTCGTACTCACGCTGAGCAATGGAAAGGTTCAGGATATCGCTGTACAATGCCCGCTGTGCATTGCGCGGGGTCATGTTTTCAACTTCGGCTCCGGGAGTATGCAGCAAAACGGCATTGAGTTTTCCGATTTCTGACT
This sequence comes from Bacteroidales bacterium, assembly GCA_045638645.1. Lineage (GTDB taxonomy): Bacteria > Bacteroidota > Bacteroidia > Bacteroidales > UBA932 > JAGCJX01. Next base: position 7,500 of record JAZUBU010000004.1, on the reverse strand, counting down.
GGATGTTAATCTTCAAGGGTTGTTGATTCATATGGTTGTAATTTTTATTCTGCTATTGAAATTTACTTTTTTCATGGACGGCCAGATCGGTCAGCATATTCTTGAAGCGGACCTCATCTCGGGGGCAAATCATCAGCACATCGTCGGTATTGATGATCATATAATTTTCCAAACCTTTCACAGCCAAGAGTTTTCCTTCTTCGGTCGAGTAGATGATCGAACCTTTCATCTTGTCCATCATCAGTTCTTCGCAATGAATCAGGTTTTGATGCTCGTCTTTTTGGGCATGAATGAACAACGATTCCCAGGTTCCCAGGTCTGACCAACCAAAACCGGCCTTCAACACCCACGCAGACTGCGTCTTCTCCATCACACCGTAATCAATCGAGATGCTGGTACAATCCGCATAAGCCTGCTGGATGTAGCGTCGTTCCTCCGGGGTATCGTATACATCCATGCCTCGGGCAAACAGGTCGGTAACTGCCGGCAACCAACGCTCCAATTCTGCGCGGATGGTACGGAGATTCCAAATAAAAATCCCGGAATTCCACAAAAACTCACCACTCTTGATGAAGACTTCCGCCAAAGATCGATCCGGCTTCTCGGTAAAAGTCTTGACCGAATGGAAAAGATGACCGCCCACACTCTCAAAGTTGCGGATGCTGGCCTGGATATAACCATAACCGGTTTCCGGACGGGTCGGTTCAATGCCCAAAGTCAATAATTTGTCGTGTGTATCCGCATAGGCCATTGCACTGCGGATGGTGGAAAGAAACAGGGATTCGTTGGTAATGTAATGATCGGAAGGTGCCACCACCAAGGTCGCATCCGGATTCTTCTTCCAGAGTTTGTACACGGCATACGCAATGCACGGAGCGGTGTTGCGGCGGAACGGTTCACAAAGGATGTTCTCGGGCTGCAATTCCGGCAGCTGGGCAGCTACCAGATCCCGATAGGATTCTGCGGTGACCACCAGGATATTTTCTGCCGGAACAATCTGCACAAAACGGTCGTACGTCTGTTGCAGAAAAGTCCGGCCCACACCCAGGATATCCAGAAATTGCTTCGGTCTCCCGTTCCGGCTGATCGGCCAAAAACGACTACCGACGCCACCGGCCATAATCACACAATACTTGTTCGAATTCATATGTCAATTTTTTCTAATCAAATCCACACGAAAGGATAAAACGCTTCCGGGAAATATTCTATCAAAACAGTCCCATCCTCCCGCATCAGCACGGCCACCACATCAAAAACAACTTCCTTCTGAATACAGTAGCAACGTGCATAGGCCGCTGCAGCCTTGCGCAAGCAAGTTTGTTTGTGTCGGGAAACGGTATCCTGAGGTGATACCGCTGCGGGCTCCTTACGGCTCCGTACCTCCACGATGCGAAGGCAACAGTCATCCTCCATCACCAGATCCAACTCCCACCTGCCGAACCGCCAATTGCGGGTCTGTAACCGAAGACCCCGCTGCAATAAGTATTCCAAAGCCAGCTCTTCTCCCTCTTTTCCGATTACCACGGTCGTCCTGCCACACATCATTCTCCTCTGCTGCACAAAATTTTACAAAGATAGTCAATTCTTCGTAAATAAAAAGAAAGAGCGTGACCCAAAGTTACTTGAATCACGCTCTTGCATAAATGGATATGGGTCGTCTGACCTGTCTGCTATTGGAAAATGTAGCGGACGCTCAATTGGAGCAAGTAGGTAGAGCCGGTTCCGATGGACGGAGTGAAGGTGTTCTTCAACACTTCAGTACCGTTACGTTGGAAGTTGTAAACCGGTTCTGCCGCTTGGCTGTCACCACCTTGAGACCAACCGTTCTTGGCAACCTTCAAGATTGCACTGCGGTTCATGGTCATGAATTGACCCCAGTTGGGATTCAACAAGGCACCCAAGTTGCGGATATCCAAGCCCAATTGGAGGGTATTGCGTTGACCGTTCTTCATTTGCAGATAGAAATCTTGGGTGATGCGCAAGTCAAATTGGTGAACCCAAGGGAATACAAGACCGTTGCGTTCTGCATATTGGCCTTTGCGGGTCTTCAAGTAGTCGTCTTGCTCAACATAGTTCCAGAAATCTTCGCGTTGTTGGTCAGCTGTGTACACCACCTTGTTTTTGTCAGCATCGGTGTATTCGTAATCGGCAAATTGCAACTCGTCTTTGGTCTTCGGCACATAAATCAAGTTGTAAGCACCACCGTCACCCACTACGTTGGTTGTGTAGGTGTAAGAAGCGCGACCTCTCGGACCACCGTCGTACAACAGGTTCACAGAAGTAGCGAAGTTCTTGCCATAGTTTACTTTGTAACCCAAAGAAGCAATCAAGCGGTGGGGCATTACATAACTTGCATAACCCAAATCTACCAGGTTCTGACCGTTCACGGTATTGGCGCTGTTCCAAGCAGAGTAAACTTGGTCACCGAAACCGTCGCTCAAGCTTTGTGCGTTGCTGTAAGTATAAGCAATCATACCGCTGAGACCATGCCAGTTGTTCTTTTCGAGTTTCGCAGTCACAGAATAGTAATAACCGTTCATGTCGGTATTGTGCAAAAGGTATGCATTGGAGATCTTGCTGTCGTAGCGGCCACCCCAAACCATACGGTTGTCTGCATAGTTGTTGATGTTTGAGGAGATCGGATCGGTCAGACCAATGTTGGTAATGGTTACGGGATCGATATCGTAGTTGAAGATACCTTCCACACTCGCCATTACATCACCCGGCAAACGAACATCCAACGCCAAAGAGCTCTTCCAGGTTTGCGGCATGCGCAAATCGTCTGCCATCAAGGTAATGGAGCTGATGGGCAGTGCGGTTGCATTGGGATCGTATACTTGGTCGATCATTTCGCCACGGTCTGTAGTGAAGCCCGGCAACACTTTGTCTTTTTCTCCATTGACAGCCGTATAGGTTGTTTGGATAACACCGGCATCACCTGCTTGAGCAACGATCCAAACGAAAGGCAAACGACCGGTGAACAAACCGGAACCTCCGCGCAATACGTAGGTACGGTCACCTGTAAGATCCCAGTTGAAACCTACGCGAGGAGAGAACATCACCTTGGTAGAAGGCAATTGACGGGTATCGTATTTACCACCGTTTCCTTTGTAGTCAGCAAACGTTGCGTTGGCCACTTGTTGGCTGTAGTTGTAGGACAAGTCGGGATACATCGGCAATTCCAAACGCAAACCGGCAGTCAATTTGAAACGGTCACTGATCGCCATTTCGTCTTGCAAGTAGAAAGACAACTGGTTGAAAGTGAAACGAGGATAAGATTGTCCGTTAGGATTTTCCAACGAGTGGGTAATCGCAAATTGGTGAGGGTTGTTGAATACGGTGTTGTTGTTGATTGCATCCATCAAAGCAGACTCAGAATCAAACAAGAAGGTATAATAACCTGCACCGAAACGTTGGAAACCGTTCTTGGTTTCGTTGGATTCAAATTGCACCCCGGCAAAGAGGTTGTGCATACCGGCTGAGAACGAAACTTCGTCGGTCACATTGAAGGTAGTCACATCACGCAAGTTACCGTAGGAGAACAACTCAGTACCGAAAGAAGTATAGATATCACCTTCTACCGCGATGTCCACAAAGGGGAAGAAACCACCTTCGGTACTACGGGGTTCGTATTGGTGAGAATAGGTTGCACGCAACATGTTGTTCAAACGACCATCCAGGAAGCGTGAGTTCAATTCAGCCGCAATGGATGAGAAGTTTTGTTCCTGATAGTAACGTGCATTTTGGAAATACATGGCAGTCATCGCAGTACGGTTCTTGCTGGTAAATCCACGGTCACCCAAACCGGAGGTTGAAGTCGAGGGAGCAGAAACGTATTTTGATTTGGTGTTGCTGTAACGGATGTTGAACTTGTGGTTGTTGTTGATGTTCCAGTCCAAACGGGCCAAAAGTTTCCAGCCGGGAGTTTCAGAAGAGTAACCTTGGTACAGACCCGGGTTGTATCCGTAGGTATTCTTCAACAAATTGGACAAAGCATCCATCACAGAAGCGCTCGGACGAGCGATGCCATCATCACCGGTAGTATAAGGATTTTCTGCGGTAGCAGCTACGCGGCTGGGACCCGGAGTGGTGTTGTTTTCCACTTCGAAGTTGGCAAAGAAGAACAACTTGTTCTTGATGATGGGACCACCGATACGTGCACCGTAGATCAGGTTGGTTTCATCGTTGATGGTGAGATCGTGTTCCCCTACTCTTTTACCACGGAAATCCTGGTTGTAGAAATAGGTGTAGGCAGAAGCTTCAAACTGGTTGCTACCGGAACGGGTTACTGCAGCCATGGAACCGCCCAAGAAACCACTTTGGCGTACGTCGAAAGGAGTCACGCTCACAGAGATTTGTTCAATCGCATCCATGGAGATCACGCTACCGCCCACGGGCATACTTTCACCGATACCGAAAGCATTGTTGGCAGCAGCACCGTCAATGGTAAAGAAGTTTTGACGGTAGGTACCACCACCGATTTGAGGACCGTTACCCGAGTCGTAAGATTGAGGGGTCAATTTCACAACATCAGAAACACTACGGCTCAACACCGGCAATGCAGAAAGTTGGTTTACGTCCAAGTTGGTCATCGCGCCAGAGCGGTCAGAACGCATGTTGGAGTTTTTACCTTCTACGACAACCACGGCTGCATCCAACGTCATGGATTCTTCTTGCAACGTAGCATTCAAGACATAATTGTCTGACAAAGCCACGCTGATACCGGTTTGTTCAAGAGTTACATAACCCAACATTTGAACCGAAACGGTGTAGGGTCCACCGGGACGGATGTTCAAGATACGGAACAAGCCGCTTTCGTCCGCGAGAGCGTAATACTGAGTTCCGGAGGGAGTGTGGGTTGCAACAACCGTTGCACCAACCACGGCTTCTCCCGAAGGATCAACTACCTTACCACTCATGGAAGAGGTAGTCACCTGAGCAAACATCGCTGTAGCAGACAACATCGCTACAACGATCAGGCACAAAGCTTTAAATAATTGTTTCATAAAAATTTGATGATTGGTTCGTTTTCTAACCGGCAAAGGTATTAAATTTATTGCAATTTGGAAGAAAGTATTATCTTTGCCGCCGAAATTAGAAATGTGGACGGATTTGACTCGCTTGCAACCACACAAAAAAATGCTAAAAGGTTTTTTAGCCCGTGTTCAACATCGTCAAATCTCTTCCTCAAAAGAGATTTTTTTTATTATTTAAACACAACGAATTACTATGGCTTATTTATTCTCATCTGAATCCGTATCCGAAGGACACCCCGATAAAGTGGCAGACCAAATTTCCGATGCCATCCTGGACGACTTTTTGCGCCAAGACCCCGATGCGAAGGTGGCTTGCGAAACCTTTGTCAGCACCGGACTGGTCGTTGTCGGTGGAGAAGTCCGCGCCGAAGCGTACGTAGATATCCAACAAATTGCCCGCAACGTCATTGAAAAGATTGGTTACACCAAGGCGGAATACATGTTCGACGCCAAATCCTGCGGCATCCTGTCTGCCGTACACGAACAATCTCCGGACATCAACCGGGGAGTGGTCAACGAAAAAGTCGAAGAACAAGGCGCCGGTGACCAAGGTATGATGTTCGGTTATGCCTGCTCCGACACCCCGGAGTACATGCCCCTTCCTTTGGTTCTGGCACACAGAATCCTCGAAGAACTGGCAGAAATCCGCAAAGCCGGCCAGGAAATGACGTATTTGCGTCCGGATGCCAAATCCCAAATCACCATTGAATACAGTGACGACCACCAGCCGTTGCGCATCCACACCATTGTCGTTTCAACCCAACACGACGAGTTCGACACCGACGAAGCGATGCAAAACCGGATCCGTCACGACATCGAAACCATCCTCCTGCCCCGCCTGAAAGCGAAACTCTCCGAAAAGACCGCAGCCTTGTTTGATGCGGACTACCGCCTGCTGGTCAACCCGACCGGCAAATTTGTCATCGGAGGTCCTCACGGTGATACCGGTCTGACCGGCCGCAAAATCATCGTGGATACCTACGGCGGACGTGGTGCTCACGGGGGCGGTGCGTTCTCCGGCAAAGACTCCAGCAAAGTGGACCGTTCAGCGGCATACGCTGCCCGCCACATCGCGAAGAACATGGTTGCAGCCGGCATTGCCCGCGAAGTACTCGTTCAAGTGGCCTACGCCATCGGTGTAGCAGAACCTGTCAGCTTGTACATCAACACCTACGGCACAGCTTTTGTTGACAAAACCGACGGAGAAATTGCGGACATCATCCGCGGACTGTTTGATCTTCGCCCCGCGAAGATCGTGGAACGCTTCGGATTGAAGAACCCGATTTTCCAACCCACCGCAAGTTACGGTCACTTTGGCCGCACCCCTTACTCCCAACCCATGCAGTTGGTCCGCAATGGTAAGGAACAAACTGAGACCGTTCAATTCTTCGGATGGGAAAAACTGGATGCTGTCGAAGAATTGAAGAAAGCATTCTTCTAACATCGGAACAGTACCCCAAACGGATAGGGCGGCTATGGAAATCATGGCCGCTTTTTTTATAAAGCCGAACGTGACACCCCTGCCCCATCGTATGAAACCCATGAAGAAACGATGGACCTCCCTCTGGGAAACCGTATTTCCCCGCACCTGCCCCATCTGCCAACGACAACTCCTGCCTGACGAGAGCGGCTGGTGCTTGCTATGCGACCGGGATATGCCCCTGACACATTTCTGGGACTGGCGGAACAACCCCGCAGAAAGAAGACTTTGGAGCCGGATGCCTGTCCACGCGGCATGCTGTCTGTTTTACTTTGACCACAGCAACCCCTACCCGAAACTCATCTACCGCATCAAATACGGGGGAGCCCAAAAACTGGCCCGCCTCGCTGGCCGGAGGCTGGGCAACTACTTACGACCCTACGCCCAACAAAACGGATGGACCGGCCTTGTCCCGGTGCCCCTACATTGGCGAAAACATTGGAAACGGGGCTACAACCAGGCCGAATGGATCGCCCGAGGGCTGGGGGAGGTTCTCGGACTGCCCGTCTATCCCCATCTGCTCCGGCGCAGACGCTACACCCGCACCCAAACCCAAATAGATCCCCAAAACAAATGGACCAACGTTGCCAATGCCTTCGTTCTCCAACACAACCATCTCCCAGAAGGCCCCCAACACCTGATTATCGTCGATGATGTTCTGACTACCGGCTCTACCCTGGCCGCCTGCGCCTCAATTCTGGTGGAACAACTGGGGTGCAGGGTGAGCATTGCCACGCTCGCGTATGTGGAGTGAGATGATTTCTTATAGATTTGACGTCAAATCTATTGCATTATGACATCACTTTGAATATCTTTGTAAAAAAGAATAAAACTATGGGACAGATAGCAACAACCATCAGAATGGATGCAAAATTGAAGGCAGAGTTTGATAAACTGTGCGAAGAATTTGGCATGAGTGCCAATACAGCATTCAATATATATGTTAAGACAGTTATACGTCAGAGAAGGATTCCTTTCACAATA
>JAZUBU010000003.1:0-23135 GCA_045638645.1 Bacteroidales bacterium | reverse complement strand
TAGTTTTTGAAGTATTTCTGTCCTTCATGCCTGATTATATATGACTTACCTATCTGTCTGGCACCATCTATTACCAGGACCTTATTTGAACCATTCTGATAATAATCCTGAAGGATTCTTTGAACTTTTCTCCTTAGCATACACTTATTCCACTATTTTGACACCTCAAAAATACACTTATTCCAAAAATATTGCAAGGAATTTATACACTTATTCCAAAAGAAAGAGCCATAGTGTGGAGATTCTGACTGATTAGCAGCATGAGGTTCTTGAATGTGTCCGGAAGAGGAATCTACATTTGCAGACATAAATGAGTGAAGCCGAGATAGACTTTTATTTCTCACTCCTATTTTGTAATTTTACACTCACAAATCGGGATTTGCCAGCATATACTGATATGAAACACTTATTCTCAACTTTCTTTATTCTGCTTCTGGGTGCTCTCCTCCACGCTCAGGAACACAATTTTGAGTTTATTTCCAATCACATCTATCTGAATGCGGAGGTGAACGGGAAGCCCGCACGGCTGGTTTTCGATACGGGTTCTGCCGATGTGTATTTGGATAGCACATGGCTTTCTGAAAGTGGAATCAAGTATGCACGGATGGGAAACGCCATGGTGCGAGGAGCAGGAAATGAGGCTAAGAAAACAAAGCTTATATTCTCCGGAGTTAATATTTCGATGAATGGAAAGGAATACTCTCCCATGATGGTTCCTATCATTGATTTGCGTGTCATTCTTGGTGATAAGGCCGATGGAATCTTCGGCCTTAAAGACTTGAAGGGGAAAGTGATTACTATTGACTACAAAAATAGTAAATTAACACTGTCGGATAAGCTTACGATAGACCCGGCAGAAGGCTTTACACGCATTCCGATAGAGACTGATACAAATCATCCGGGGCGAATCCTATTTGCCATTGAGGTTACAGTTGCTCCGGGTAAGGTTATTTCTGGTAAAGCGTTGCTGGATATTGGCTCAGGCCAGGGCCTCCATTTTACCAGCAAGGCCGCTGCCAAATATGAATTGGACAAGATTCAGGACAAAGTTTATTTTCACCATGAGCATGGCGGTGTCGGCGGAGAATCAGCCGGTTACGAGTTTGGCATCGATAAAGTTACGACGGGCAATCTCCTGCTCTTCCAAGGTAAAGCCCGATATAGCACAGACCATTCAGGCGCGATGGCAAGTGATGAGTATATTGCTGTCCTAGGAAATGAAATATGGCAGCATTTTACCGTCATTATTGACTTAAGCAAGTCTATGTTATTCTTGAAGGAGAACCTGTAAATTCCAATTTATTGCATCGGTTTTATCACCCAGAATGTCCAACCCGCCCAAAACCACGTCTACCTAGAAATGAAGAGCTTGCAAGAACGAAGTAAAAATCACAACCAGGAGAGAGCTTGCTAGAGAGAGGGTAATCAAAGATTCACTCTGAACACTGAAAAAACACTACAGACTTCGAAAGATAGCGACGAGGATAAAATCGACAGAGATTATGCGGATCTTCTTCGGCATACACATTACAAATATGGTCAACCATACAAGACAAAGATCGGTTCAAGTCGCTATTGCAACCTAATACTCTACAAATGAAACGCATCTTTACGCGTGTGATGGAATCAGACCTGACTAAAAAATGAAAAAACTGGCACCAAAACCGGAGCCGATGATATAAAAATCAGTTGCTTTTTCATTGGCAATCAATGGAATCGTTTCCAGAAGCAGGCTCACCACACAAAAAGGGCTATTTCTTTTTGAATGCCCTACGCAGCGCTGCAACCAGCGTGACAACGATAAGAATCGTAACCATCAGTCCTGCTATTTTAATTGAACATCGACAAAGTTAAAATTTCTATTCTTAAAATTCAAATACACCCGTAGTTTTTCGTAATTTTGTTTCGTTATGGCAATTAAAATCACAACCCAACAAGCAGAAGTGAGCGTCGGACAAAGTCACTGGTGGGGATGTCCGGACCTCCCAAAAGACATGGTATGGCCCATGCGGACCATCACGACCTACGACGAAAAGAACCGGCCCGTCGAAGAAGACGAATACCTGCTGACCTTCCTCTGTCAGATCCGACTGGAAGACATTGCGCACCTGGATAGCGAAGGTTTGCTCCCTCCTGAAGGAATGCTCTGGTTCTTTGCCGACCTGGATTACTTCCTGGGCGATCTGGATGCACCCTGCGAAGGCATGGGTCCATGGCCTCCGGATGCGTTCCGTGTGCTGTATGCAAAGGACCTGTCAGACTTGCACCGGCATTCCTACACCTGGGAAGACGGAACCCCAGCTACCCTACCGGCCCAAGCCATCCTTTTCTCGCCGGCAGAAGCGGAGGAATATGGTACCAAGCTCTTGGGAAAACCGGCCATGACCGAAGGATACGAAGAAGACGAATGGCGGGAAGACATCTCCCTGCTGCAAGTGGACGAAGACGAGGACAGCCAGTTACGATTTTTCGACTGTGGCATGGTGAATTTCATGATTGCACCCAACGCCCTCCAAGAACTGCGCTTCGAAGCCACGACCTTCGAACTCCACAGCCTCTGATTCCCGAAATCCTGGCGTTAAAGTTCCCGTTTGAACCTATTTTTTCAGGAAGCAAGTCTTCAGCACGATGCTGCTGCCTTCGATTTTACAATCCACTTCTTCCGGATTCTCTGTCAGACGGATGCTTTTCACCTTTGTTCCGCGTTTGATCACCATGGAGGAACCTTTCACCTTCAAATCTTTGATCACGGTCACGGCATCACCGTCAAACAATTCGGCACCGTTGCTGTCGCGGGCTACATCATCTTGTACCTCAGCCTCATCGGAGCCGTGGAACTCGTGTCCACAATCCGGACAAACATACAGAGAGCCATCAAAATACGTAAATTCACTGCCACATTTCGGGCATTGGGGAATGTTGTTCATAGTCTATCTATCAGGTTTTAAATAAGTAATCAATTGATCCACGTCCTCGTCCGTCGTATGCCAGCCCGTCACAAAGCGGACCAGACTTTCCTCGGTTCCCCGAGGGCCCCAAAGTTCAAAACCGACATGGGGTGACAAACGGTCAATCAAGGTATTGGGCAAACGGAAAAATTGCTGGTTCGTCGGGGAATCTACTACAACCGGATATCCCTTCTCGCAAAATCCTTCCCGGATGCGCAAGGCCAGTCGGACCGCCTTTTCGCCAATACGTTCAAAGAGCTGGTTCTGGAACAATGCCTCAAACTGAAGGCCCAAAAGCCGGCCTTTGGCCAAAAGTCCACCATGCTGCTTCATCAAGGGCACAAAATGTCTCAACAGTTTGGGGTTGGTCACCACGACTGCTTCCCCGAACAAGGTCCCCATCTTGGTCCCCCCGATGTAGAAGACGTCGCACAAACGGGCTACATCCGATAGGGTAATCTCACCCCGGGCTGCAGCCAATCCGAAGCCTAAACGAGCTCCATCCACGTACAAAGGGATCTCGTGACGACGGCAGACGGCGGACAATTCCTCCAGTTCCGACAAACGGTACATCGTTCCGTATTCCGTTGGCAACGAAATGTACAACATCCCGGGAGCGACCATGTGTTCGTAGGTATCATCGGCATAAAACGAATCGATGTAGGCTGCAACATCTGCGGCTTGCACTTTCCCTTCCTGGGTCGGCAAGACCAGCACCTTGTGCCCGGTCGCCTCAATCGCACCGGTCTCGTGAACATTGATGTGTCCGCTTTCTGCGGCCATCACCCCTTCGTGGTGCGCCAACAGACCATCAATCACAGTCGTATTGGTCTGGGTACCTCCCACCATAAAATATACACGCGCATCAGGAGCCCCACAAGCCTCGCGGATGAGCGCTGCCGCACGCTGGGTATAAGGATCTGAACCATAACCGGCGGTCCGCTCCGAATTGGTATCCACCAGCCGTTGCAGGACTTCCGGATGAGCCCCGGCCAAATAATCGGTATCGAATCGTATCATCATTTTCGTTTTGGGCAAAGATACAGCATTCCGCTTGGAAAACCTTGCGACAAGGCGTATCTTTGTTGCATGAAGCAGCTCAAGATAGGACAATCCGTCGTTCTGATGGACAGCAACCTGCGGGGAAAGATCGTCGCCATCGGGCGGCGTGTCTCCATCGAACTCGAAGACGGAATGGTCCTGGAAGCTGCCTACGGAGAATTCACTGTCACTGATACGGCAGAAATCAATGCCCTGCTCAATACAGCGATCGCGACCAAAGGATCCACCATGGAGCAACGCGGTCCGACTGCTGGCATACACACCAATGTCCCCAAAGCAATCACAATCGATCTGCACATAGAAAAACTGCCTGGTGGACGAAACATCCCCCAGAACAAACGCTTACCCTTCCAGCTTGAAGTCTTCCGCAGAGTCCTGCGTGAAAATCTCCCTCACCGGGGCCGCCAGATCTGTTTCGTGCACGGCCACGGAGACGGTATTCTTAAAGCTGCCATCCGCAAGGAATTGGACGAGGTCTATGCCCAACGCTGCACGTACTCAGTCGGCGATCCTGCCGTTACCGTTGTCCGAATCCGGTAAAAAAACGGTTTCTACTTGTAGAGAATTTCCTTCCGAACGGATTTCGTACACACCTCCTGGCTCAGCCCAGAATTCCAGACACTGATCCCCATAACGAACGCGGCATAGCCTCGAGGGCTCCTGTATCTGAGCCGCCCCCCCGGCAGCCCGCACCGGTGAGACAGGCGGCGCATAAATCCTTGCAACGAGCAATTCATGATCCTGCCACTCCACATCCACCTCAAATCGGCCTCGCGCCAGCAGTCCACGAACCCGTCCTTGCGGCCAAGCATGGGGCAATGCCGGCAACAAATGAACAAATCCCATGTGACTTTGCAATAACATTTCTGTTATACCCGCTGTTCCACCAAAATTTCCGTCAATTTGAAACGGTGGATGCGTATCCCAGAGGTTGTCCAATGTACCATACTTCAATAAATTACCAAAGAGCAAATAAGCCCGGTCACCGTCGTGCAGACGGGCCCACTGGTTGAGTTTCCATCCCATGCTCCAGCCGGTTGCACCGTCCCCCCGATGGTTCAGAACCACTTTGCAAGCCTCCGCCAAGGCGGGAGTGGTAATCGGCGACAGGGTGTGCCCCGGGTGCAAGCCAAAAAGATGATTGACATGGCGATGATCGTCCTTGGGATCATCAATGTCTTGGGACCACTCCATCAACTGGCCATAGCGGCCTACTTCATAAGGAGCTATGTGAGCCAGCACATGCTTCCATTGGGCATAGTCTTCGGCGTTCTTCACCACATCAAACCCAAAGTCCGATGCTGCAGAGGCTCTTTCCTCGGCCCCTACCCCCAATCCAGAAGCGGCAGGAACCCCCTTCTCGGTTCCAGTCTCATCACTTCCTGCAGCCAAGACCTCGTAGGCCTCAATGGCATTCAACAGCACCTCGCGAATCACGCCATGCACAAAAGTCGCACCGGCATCGATGGGCCCGTGTTCCGGCGAAGTCGAAGGGGCTGCCGTATAATAACCATCGGGATGTTCCCACAGATAATCAACAACAAAATTGGCACTGGCAGCCAAGATCCCAAATGCAACCTCCCGTAAGAAGGTTTCATCCAAGGAATACGCATAATACTCCCACAGATGCGTCGCCAACCACGGTCCAGCCATCGGAGAAAAGTTCCACGACATATCCTCACTCGAAAGCGGAGCTGTAAAACCAAAAATGTTCGATGAAATGGAGGCCGTCCACCCACGGGCACTGTAGTAGGCTTGAGCGGTCTCCTCACCGGGTTTCACCAGGCTGCGGATGTAATCCACCAACGGCTGGTAACACTCCAGCAAATTGGTAGCGGTTGCGGGCCAGTAGTTCATCTGGACATTGATGTTGTTGTGGTAATCCACACGCCAGGGGCCGTCCACTCCTTTTGCCCACAAACCTTGCAAATTGGCCGGCATCGTGCCCGCTCGGGAAGAGGCTATCATCAGGTAACGGCCGTACTGGAAATACGTTTCCTCCAGGTGCGGATCTGCCTCGCCCTTGCGGTAACGTTCCAAACGCCGATCCGTCGGCAATTGCCACAAGGAATCCGAAGATGCCCGTGCGACCGGGGTTACCGAAGATGCCCGTGCGACCGGGGTAACCGGGGTAGTCAAAGATGTCGAGGTCGCCGAAACCGCAGGGGCCGCAGGGGCCGCCGGAGCGGTCGAAGCTGACGAAGCAACCGGAGTAACCGGGGCTGCCATGGACACAGGATCCAAGTCCAAGGAAACGCGGCTGAACAACGCCCGGTAATCGGCCCGATGACGCTCACGCAAAGCTTCAATCCCCAAAGCCTTAGCCCCCGCTATCCGCAAGGCAGTTGACTGAACAGGATCTACCCCAACATAAGCTTTGGGATCTGAAAAATCCGGATCAAAATTCATCCGGTAGTCCGTATCGGCAGCCAGCACCAGGACCACCTCCTGAGAGGACTCCCCTGCTGGGCCTTCATGCTCCAAAGGACTGATTTCCAAGCATCCGTCGGACAGGAAATGACTTGACTGCACCCCCTCCAGATAGAAACGCAGGGCGAATGCCATTCCATTGTTCCGCAACCGGCCTTGAAACAACCATTCGTTCTCCTGTACCTTGCTCCACTGCCCGTCCGCTTCCGGATTGGGGCGGTAACGCAATTTCAGGGAAGCAGGTTCCCCACCCTCTTTCAGAAAACGCCAGACCATCACACTGTCTGGATAGGAAGCAAAATACTCCCGACGGTACTGGATGCCTTTCGAGACGAAAGATACGCAGACTTCCGCCGAATCCAGCGACAATAAACGTTTATAATCGTTTATATCCGTTTCATCAGCACCGGTTTCCACATAAATTTCTCCCATCGTGGTATAGGAACCAAAACGGAAAGGCTCCTCGCTCCAGGGCTCGTATCCGGCCCGACCGTTGAAATGTTGACGGGTCAATCGGGACGCTGTTGCAGCATCCCCCTCTAGAAAAGCCTGACGGATCTGAGGCAGGTATTGTGCGGATGATTTGTTGACGTCCCAATAATAGTCTGCTCCGCCGGCCGTGTTGGGACCTCCTGTCCATAGGGTCTTTTCATTCAAAGTGATCCGTTCAATGGCGACAGATCCCAGAATATTGGCACCCAAGGCACCGTTGCCAATGGGCAAAGAACGCTGCTCCCAATGGCGGTCCGCCCCATAGTCATACAACGAAAGGGTGGTATCGCTCGGAGTTGGCTGGTCAAACCAGATTTGTAGGGGCTGTTTCACCTCCGCACTCCTGAACGACTGGGCACAGGCCATCCCCACACTCGCCCACGAGGACACCAGGAACAAGAGTCCCCCCTGCAGTACCCGTAAAAAGCTATTTCCAGTCATCCCCAAATTCCCCTTCATAACTATTTCTTAGAGATTCGGACAATGGGTATTGTCTTAAGATGATTCTCCACAGTAAGATACTTAAAGACACCCACTTGTCTCATACAATAACCTTTGGGACACTTGATTGTCTGACCATCATAAAAATATTCCCCTTTGGGGTTTTCAATCAGCATCAAGGTCATGAAATCTTCCATTGCTATGGCAGAGTAATCATCTATTACCTGCATCACATTGAGTTCACTTGAAGAAATACACTTACCAGGCTTATCGAAATATACTTTCTGCATTTCGTCTTGATGACTTTGCGTAAGACCGAGTAATACTATTCCGACTACTGCTAACAAGACTCCAGTAATAAGACCTAAAAAATAAGACAATCCTTTACTCATATTTACTCCAGCTTATTTCCTACAAACATTTGCGAACACAATAAATACTTACTCGGTTCTATTCAACAACGAATCCGCTTCTTGGGCACGGGCTTCCTCAAACTTTTGCTTCATCGTGGGATTGCCACGGGTCAGGCGTTTGATGGACAGGTCCTCGGTATCGTTGTTCGCCAAGCGCAGGTAATTTTCCGAACTGAGCAGGTCTTCCTTCATCTTTTGCAACGATCGGATGGTTTTGTCAATCTCATCGATCGCTTTGAAGAATTTATCGCTAGCCCGTTGGTAATGGTTGCCGAATTTGGTCTTGAAATCCATGAGTTTGTTCTCAAAATTTGTAACATCAATCGTCTGCTGACGGGCCAGAATGAGTTCCCGCTGGTACTCAACACTCTTCCTTGAAGCCTGGGTCAGAAGGGCAATCATCGGCATGAAAAACTGGGGACGGATGACGAACATCTTCGGGTAACGGTAGGAGACATCCACAATGCCTTCGTTGTAGAAGTCGTTATCCGGCTCCAGGAGGGAGACCAGAACGGCATATTCACAATCCTTGTCCCGACGGTCCTTGTCCAGTTTGGCCAGGAAATCTTCATTTTTGTGTTTGGTGGCCGTCTCGTCCATCTCGTTTTTCATTTCAAACATGATGGAAATATATTCCATGCCATCGGCATAATCCCGAAAAATAAAGTCTCCCTTGGATCCTCGGCTCGCATCGTTATCTTTTTCAAAATAGGCTGCCGGATACATGGTGGTACGGACCCGGTTGAATTCGTTGCTGCAGTGAGTTTCCAGAGACTCTCCGATCATCTTCGTGGAGAGTTTTGCCTTCAGGTCTTTATAGTAATCAACCAGTTCCTGCTTTTGTTTAAGTTGGCGCTCGTAATCGTCCTTCAGATTGGCCTCGCGGATGGTCGCTTCCCGTTGTTGTACATCCATTTTGCTGCGCAATTGCAGGAGGCTGTTCTCCTTGGCCTGGATCAGGTCTTTTGCCTTGTTCTGTTCCTGCAAAACCGCCACCTGAACCTTGCTCTCCTGCTGTTCCAACAAGGCTTTCAGGCGAGCGATCTCCTCATTACTCCGGGAGCGTTCTGCCGCCAGTTCCAATTGCTTAGACTGGTTAAAACCTTGCAGTTGTGTCTGTAGCTTGATCAGTTCGCTCTCTTTTTTGGAAAGTTCCATCTCTTTGGCGGAAAGCTGGTTCTGAAACGATTGCGTAAGTTTCAAAGCTTCCGCTTCCTGTTTGATGGACTGTTGCCGTTCAACCAAGTTCATCCGTGCCTTCAACTCCGCCTCAAATTCTTGATTACGAACCTGATTCACGAGGGAAGCATAATCTGCCTCATCCACAGAAAACACACTGCCACATTGGGGACATTTCAATTCTTTCATACGATCTATTTCTGAGAGTATTTGTATAAGCCAAACCAAAATTAGTCATTCTGTACCAGCACCAGCGTTCCCTTGGAAAAATGATGTGGAATCAACTGGAAACAGGTCTGGGTGGCGATCAGGGATTGAGCGCCATCACCGCGGTCAGCAATGTCTCGTAATCGGGAACGGGATCATCGGTAAAAATGGCGGCAATACGCCCCCCGATGGGACTGAGGTAGATACGTGGCACGCGTTCCTGGGCAAACATTTCAAAGATTTCCCGGGTTTCCTGGGGCGAGAAAGGCATGGTATATCCATTTTCCTGCCAGTACGCACGTACTTCTTCGGCCGTTTGTTCCCGACCGATGAGCACCATCGCCAGGTTTTCGCCGTACTGGTCATGGATACGTTGCAGCAAAGGCAAGGCCTGCTGACAATCCGGACAGCCGGTATGAAAAAAGACAACACACGAAGGTTGCTCACGAAGTTCTGCCCCGGTCACAACCCGCCCATCGTCCATGCGTACCGTAAAATCAGGCAAAAGATCGCCGACTTGCAGATCCTTGGCAACGCCAGGTTCCTCCTGAATACAAGCGACAGACAGTCCTCCGGAAAATACCGCCAACACGACTGCCTTAAGAATACGGGCCAAGGGCCCTAATACTGCATGAAACGAGTTTATACGAGTACCCATACAACTTCCGGTATTATGTTTCCACAAAATTAACGTTTCTTCGAAACAAAACATAAAAAACCACCCCCTATCCAGATGGATTACAGCCAAGGGGGTGGTCGTGCTGAACGTTATATAGAGTATGCTGGCTGTTATTCCAGAATAATCGGTCCTCCCAACGCTCCGTTCAAGTAGCTCAGACTGCCAAAGGTCTTTTCATAGATCTCGCCATCTTCGCCTACGAACTGGAATTTCACATCGTCGGTATTCCAGTCGTATTCGTACTCGCTGCGCAGACGCAGTTCAAAGTGACCGCCTTCTCCCACAGAGATCGAACCGATTCGGTTGTATGTCGGAAGAACTTCAAAAGGCACGAATGATCCGGCCGGCACAGGAAGGACTGCACCGTCACTTTCGCGGCGGTAGTGCAAAACGCCCGTCAAGGAATTGTTTTGTACTCGGAATTTCTTTTCATAGAAAATGACTTTCGTTTGGTCAGAAGAGATGACGATATCACCGGCTGAAACGATGTCTTGGGTCAGGAAGGCCAGGCGTTTCCGTTCACCGGACTGATCTTGGGCCTTGTCATCCGCCAACGCGGCGGGAGCAAAACCGCTAGCTCGTTCTGCTTCGCGATCCGCCTTGACACGGTAGATGAAACGGCCCGGTACATGTTCGTCTTTGAACAGACGGCCCTCGAGCACATGGGCATCATCTTCGTCCAGTTTCAACATGGGAGCATCGATGTAGATATCAAATTCGGTTCCGAACGGATCCACCGATACTTGTTGTGCATCCGGCAGAAGGGCTTGTTCCGACTTACGGATGGCCGATTTGAAGCTTGTGATATCCAAGTCGATAAGGACGGGTTGGTTGGGTTCATAATCAAAACGGATGTCATCAATGGCTTCTTCTTTTTCACCGCTAACCAAGGTACCTTGCCCGTTGATTTGTGCAGCAAAATGGAAGGGATGGAAATTGGCGAGTTCGAAGATGGCCGAACGGTATTGGTTTCCGGTGCTGCTGGGGTTGGATGCAATCCGAACCACTTCTGCACTCTTTGGTGCATTGGTGAGCAGGTGGAATACGGCACCATGATTTTCGGTCGGCATTTCACTGGTCCGGGTAAAGAGGTGCACCCGTCCTCCCGTGCTCCAATCTTCCGAGCTGATTTCCGTAAAATCGAAGTAATGCGTCATGGAAGGATCTTCGTTATGATCCAGGTATGTGGAGTAGAACAGGAACTCATCATTCGGGTGCGCATCCACCGCCGTGTAATCATACCGTTGGGTAACAGGATTCCAGATTGCCCCTTCTGCCAAGTGGGTTTCAATGGAAACGGGGGCATTGACCTTTTGGGGAACCAGGTAGAAGAACAAAACTTCATCGCGCGGGATTTCCACACTGTAATTGTAGAGATTGTCCAGGATGATGCTGTAGTCTGTATCTTCGCGGAAGGTGGCCACCTTGGTCAAAGGACGGAAGTAGCGGGCTTCAATCGTCAGGTCCACGTGGTCCGCATCCAAGTGATTTTGGATGGTCTCCAGGTAGAGACGTTGTTTGCCAACACCATCCACGCGCAACAGGTATTTGTAACCGATACCATTGTCTGCACCGTAGCGGGGATCTTCGGGGGTAATGATGGGCAACGCCATACCGGATTCGTTGCGCACGTCAATGTCGTTCACAGAAACAAGTACTTCCATCGGGAAGAGTTCTGCCAGACAATCCTCCGGAATCGTAAACATCATGGTGATGTGTTCTCCGGTGCCGGTACCATAGACGTTGGTCGTAATCCAAGCGGGCTCAAAGTTTTGTTCCTTAACCGTCACCACTTTGATGGAACGGACCAGGTTGCCCCATTTGACCATCAGGTTACCTTCCCGCTTGGCCAGACCGCCCATATCATTGAGCTCAATGCAGATCAGACCTTCGCCTGTAGCCGCATCAAAGGTATGGGTAAATCTGGATTTGGCCACATTGTTGCCCTCTGCCCAGGCCACTTCGGCTTGGGTCAAGGGGGTACTGCCGTCATTCTTCAACGTATAATGCAAATAGTACAAGTTGGTCGGCGTCTGAAACTCGTTTTCACCAATCATCACAAAGGTTTCCTTTACCGCTAAGGTGCGGTCACCGTCCGTAATTTCTTTGATATCGTCGGAAATCGAAACCCAGACGTTGTTGGTTGCCGGAGCTTCGAGTGCTGCGGCAAAGGTCGTTTGTCCATAGTACAGCGGACCATTGATTTCAACCGTATAATGGTGGTTACGCAACACCGGCAGGTATTCCCGGTTTACATCCAGGAAAGAAATACGGTAATACAACGAAGGACCGCCGTTCAAGGAACCTTTTAGAATGAAGTCAATCGGTGAATCTGCCGTGTTCTCAGTCTCAAAAATGTACTCCTCCTCCACTTGGCGAACATCTACATAGTTGGTCAGTTTTGAGGTATTCAGGGGCAGGGTCACAAACGGATTGGTCTGGTAATGAGGAGCCACAAAACCTTGATCTGAATTATACGGAGCCACGGTACCAAAGGCATTGGATTTGACAACCACCCAGCCGTCTGTACGGAAGTTTACCGAAGGGTTTACGTTCAAGGTAATCTTCGCCTGGTTGCGCAAGAGATGGACGGGATTGGATGTACTGTTGTAGCCATGGATTTCGTCCATGGTCTTGCGTGCCCAGTAAATCATACGACCGGCGGAGGCCTCGAGGGCTGCCATTACATCCACTTCAGACATACCCCGGTAATTGTCTTCCCGGAAATAAGTCAGGTTCTGGTTTCCCACCAATTGGAGAATGTAGGTCTGTTCGGGCACATACAACAGCATTTTTCCGGTGAGCGAAGGATTGCCCGGCGTCGGAGTCATTTCGGCGTTCACAGTCGTAAGGAACAATCCGTTTTCATCAAAACAGAAAACAGTCATCTGTTGTACACCGGCCCCATCGGGATCGACCGCCTTGGTCTGGACCTCACTCATCTGAGGAACAGAAGCCACAAACTCCACAGCCACGTATCCCTCCGGAACCAGATCCACGGGAGTAAACGGCTCCTCCTGACAAGCTGTCAAGCCCAACAAGGATACCAAAAAGAGGCAAGTAAATTTCATGTAAGTTTTCATACTCTATCTTCTATAAACGTTCTCTATTAATAAGCATCGCGAATGCAACGCAATCCAATACCATTTTGGGTATAATCCGTGTTCTCGACATAATTATCGGTTCTACCCGTATCGGCACACCAGTAATAGCGACCTGCCAGGACCTCGTCCATCACCTCTGAATCATTTTGGAATTTGATGATGATTTCCACTTCGGCACGGGTAGGCAAACGCCAGTTATCCAAGTGAATGACCTCCCCTGTAACCGGATCTTTATACACTTCCACATAGTCGCGACAGTGGCTTGCTGCCATTGTGAAATTGTTGAACGCACCTGATGATACGGCACCCAGCTGCGATGCAATCATGAATGAAGGGGATACGAGTCTTGCATTGTCACTGCTGTTGTCCGTGTAACCATCCGCATCCATTTGGGGAATAGCAACCGTGTAGGTGCTGGATGTTGACTTGATTTGCACATGGTACATCCGCGGATTACCGTTGGTCAACGCTCGGGTTGTCGATTGTGACAATCCATACCAGTTGTTGTAGGTATAATAATAATAGTCAATATCAGCCAGACCGGAAGATTTGATGGATTGGGCCACCTTGGAAGTGAATGCGCCTCCGGTAGAACTTTGGGTATAATCCCACTGCGAATTCCGGAAGGATGCTGTGGTGATATAGTCACCGGGCACTTCCCAGGTTGTCGGAACAGCCTGATTGTCCTTGTCATTGTTGTGGTTAGGGCGATAGTAAAAGTCCTCGCGATAAGAATACCAGCCAGCCAGGTTGGTAATGTACTCCAAAGGATATTGGATCACGAATACTTCGCGGGTCAGGCCTTCTTCGTTGGTAACCACCAAGGTAAAGTAACGGATCGCATTGTTGGTCGGCACCGGGCTGTTGACCGTGATGTTACCGGAAATGCTGCCTGCAGGAGTGGTTCCGGAGATATTGCGGGCCGATCCATCCGTCTTCTGACTGAATTTGTTGTAATAATGCACGTCCTTGACCGTAATCTTAACCGGAGAAGAGGAAGCGAATTCCAAAGAGGTAGCATCTTGAGCGATGTTGTGCATTTCCAACGTATCTCGGCTGACCATCAAGTATTTCGGACGGTCCTCACCATCGATTCTCACCGACACGTCTGTCCAATCTTGCACATCGTAATGGATATCATCTACTGTAACGGGAGTCACTTCGGTAATCGCACCCGGACGGTTGAGCTGGATGTTGACTTCGTAGTAGTTATTGCGTTCAAACTTTTGGTCATCGGTCATCGGAATCTTGTACCATGAGTTGTGGTATGCGATTCTTTCATCCTCAGAAATGTAGTCCATCGGCAGGTTCATGATGACGCTGGTCTCGTGTTCCAGGATACTCTCATTGTCCCAGTGATGGGGATAAACATAGGTTGTTAAAGAAACCTTTTTGCTCGAATTCTCGGGATTCCAAGTAAAATATGCATTGACACTGTGTGGGGTGGTTCGCCGGTTGGCGACAATATTATCCGCGGATTTGGCTTCTTCCAGCAAATAGGTATTCACAGGGAGATTTCGGATATAGTACAAACCGCCATCCGATCCGTCTGCAATACTATATGACTTGAATTCAATCTCATCCGTAGCTTCGATGTTGATCACCACTTTCGCGGCAGCTCGTTTCAGACGGGCTTGCAGGACGATATTTTCCGTAGGATTCTGGGTATTGAGTTTCACCGGAGACTGACTCGCTGCATCGCGGGCAACGGCATCCATCAGAAAGTATTCCGGAGCACCGTTGAACGACGACAACGCTGTCACATGGAGGTTGAGGTCCTCTTGTTTCTGGTTCAACAAATCTTCGTAGGTGAGGATGTCGGTTCTCAGCTTCGCCTCGTCCAAGTGACTATTGGCCACCAGGTATACATAATACGACTCTGTTTCTGGAAAGAAGCTTTTTTTCTCATTCAAGGTCAATGAACTGGCATTGTTCACGATGTAACGGCCATAATGGACACGGGTGGCCGGGACCGCACTTTCCTCACGGAAAATAAACACATCGATGTGGTGTACATAAGCTTCTGCCGGAGTATCCTCCAGTTTGGTCTGTCCGGCTGACAAGTCGAGGACGATGGTATCATTCCCCGGCAAGGTGATTTCTTCGTTCATCTCGCAAGCTGAGAAAGCAAGCATTGCGAAAAGGGAAAGGGCAAATGTATGGATGATCTTCTTCATAGCGTTGTTATTCTTCCAGGGTGATGATTACGTACTCGGCATCTTGCTCACTCGTACCGTGGTAGGGCCAGTGGTACTCGTCGTGCGCACCGTTGATCAGGAGGTATTCCGGGGTTTCGAACCCAATGGGCGTATAGGTAATGGATAGACGAACTTCTTCATCCTCTGTCATTTTGCCATATTTCGGACTCACTTCAATCCGGTACCATTTTTCAGAAGCCTGAATCGGCCATTCGCTTTGCGGCACTTCAATATGGGTAGCATCCTCAAAAACTCTCACCGTGGCATTGCTGGCATTCAAACCCGTGAGTGTCGGAACCCAACGGTCGTTTTGGGGATAAGACATTTGGAAGTATCCTACAAAGGGTTGGGTCTCCGTCATGCTGGCAGGTGCAACCGGCTTACGCCCCATCTCCTCAATGCTTGCCGGTACAAAATCCAACAAATAACTGTGAGTAGGATAGTCAAAAGTAATGGACGATGTATTGTTGTCAATCCAGTTATCCACCTCGTAATTTACAATGATTTGTCCTTCAGCACCAATCAGGATGCAGACTTTGTAATGGGTGTTGCGTACAATCGGAGGCATATAGATGTATGCATTTTGTACCGCCCCGCCCTGCTCCGGAGTAAAGCGTACGTGCAGTACCACCTCACGATTGTTACCGGATGAGAGATTCCAAGGTTCACTACCGTAGGTCACTTCCGGCAAATAGGCATTTCCGAAAATAGTATTGTAATTGGCCGGATCGGCTTGCTCCGAGGAACCTTTGGTAACTTGTCGGGTCACATTGGCCAGACCGACGAACAAAGAACGGTCGTTCGGTCGAGAGGTAATTGCATTCAACACAGCATCCTCCTGCGGGAACAGGTAACTGAACTGACGGGTACCATCTGCCAACATATCCACAGAAACAATCTGAGGGGTATGAGCATTGCCCGTTTCGGACGCAGCATAGAGGGAAATCTTCGCCAAAGAGCGGCTGAGTTCAAACATCAGTTTCTGGTTCAGAACCACATGCCCCTCATGACCTGCAGCCACATTGGCATCCCCGAGGATGTTCTCCACATTGATGCTTTGTGCCAACAGTTGTGCGTACATCGGCAAGTAAACCGGATCGTGGGGATTGGCATCCAAGCCTGAAAACTTGAGGTCCAGGAGCTGTGCCCGGCTGGTCGTTTCGGACAGGGTAATGTATTGTCCCAAATAATCCATTTCTTCTGCATTCGCTACCAGGAAGAAATCCACGGAGTGGGTTCCTTTCTCCGGCAACTGCAAATCCATGTAGAAGGGTTCTCCGGGAACAACCGAGCTTCTTTGAAGGAAGCCGACCTTCTTATCACCCTGGAACGCATATACATACAAGGAGTTGATGGCTGATTCGCCGTCGGTCGGAGTTGCTTTGGTCAGGTCTGCCGAAGCCACGGAGATTTCGATCATGGAACTGCGGATCTCATCGGGACGAAGTTCTTCTACCCAGCTGCAACTCACAAAGAGACAAGTAGCAAGCAGGCCAAATGCTGTATTCAGCAAGGATCTGAAGTTGAATCGTGTATTCATAAAGATTAGAATTCAGGGGTTACGTTTTCAATGAACCAAGAAGGAACCGTGATGGTGACCTTTCCGGAAATGAATTCGATACGGAACGGAATCACACATTCGTGTTTTGTCACATCAATCTGGTATTTGGCGATGTGCTGCGCAAAATTCACTTCTGCAAGAGACTCTCCAGTGGAGCCTGCGACCTTCAAATAGACGGCTTCTTGTTGTTGGTGGCGCATGATGTTGCTGGTCGCGGTGAGAAGTTCCCCTCCATCGTGCTGAGCATCCATCACGTAAGTCGTTGACTGACCCTTGGCGGTGTTGTTAAAATCGGTCTGAGGCGATACGCCCACCAATTCAATGGAGGGGTAGCCCGAGTCTTGGATCAGGGCCGGCACACCTGCAACCTCTACATAGATGTCGAAGTGTGAGCTGGCAAAATAAGTGGTACGGGTTTCAATCGTTTTGTATTCATCGAACGGAGCGATGGTGTACTCGATCGAAGACCAATAAAGCGCGTCGTTGGTGCTGACGGTGTTACCTGCATTGTAATCTTTGTCTGCAAAAACTACTTGTTCAAAATTGCCCGAAGACAGCCCCTCCACTTCTGTCTCAATGGCATTTCCCAGGCATACGATGGTATAATCACCGGGTTTGAGTTCCGGCAAGGTGGTCATGCGTGCCTGTACATCCGCATCCGAAAGTTGCTCGGAGACCACACATTTGTTTTGGTCATCAAAAACATACAGATGGACACGACCGATTTTCTCGGGAAAGAGTTCGGTATCGCCGTCGCCCTGGTAACTGAAAGCCAGGCGATAAATGTTGTTACAGTCGCTATAGTCCTCCTGGATGCAGGAAGTGGAGAGTCCTCCGATCAGCAGCAAGGATAAAGCAAGAGATCTAAGTTTCATATCTGTATGTATTTTTTATAGGAAGTCAATAGTAAGTTTTTAAGAAAGAGGGGTTCTGGGTTTGAAATTGAACCCCTCCGGGTACATATCAAGTGAGATTAAAATTCAGGATAAACGAGGTCAACAGCCCATTTCTTCACGTCTACGGTAATTTCGAGGCAACGGTCCATGGGATCAATGTCATCTTCTTCGAACGGAATAGAACCGTCTTTTTCAACTTGACCTTGTGCACTCATACGGTAGATATAACCTTCTTCAAAGTTTGTGATCGGGGTACCGTCTGTTTTGTAGAAACCTTTTGAGTACAAGAATGCAGGTTGGCCATCAGCCGTCAGTTTGATCACAAAAATCGGAGTTTCATTAGAAGAGAATACATGGTATGCCAACGGATTGGGAGTATCCACAGTCGGATTGGCAGGAGTGAGGGTGATGTCAAAATAGTCTCTTGACCATACAACCGGTTTGGATGCGTCGTCCAACCAACCATACACTTCACCTTGGTCAGCAAAGTTGGTGATGGGATTAACCAAGGCACCAGCTTCGTCGCCGGTGATCGGGTTGGTTTCCGGGAAGTAGTTTTGAATCGCCAATTGGGTCACGTTGATTTCGTTGTATTTGGGGTTGGTTGCATCAAATTTAATGGAGAAACCATCCACTTCGAAACGGGATACGCGGGGAGACAACACGATATCTGCTGTGTACACTTGAGAAACCACCACATTACCATTACCTTGGTCATCGGCATGTTCTTCGGAAGTTGCTTGCAATTCTTTCATATCGTGCAGGAGCAAGTTCTTCTGATCTTGTTGGTTTTCAATTTTCAAGTTTTCAATCGCTTTGTATTCAGCGTAAGTAAGATCTTTGCCTACGTTTGCAATTGCAATCACGTGGGTACAGTTAGGATCCACATAGTGGAATTCTGCTTGAATGGGGCCTGCAGCCAAATCTACGGAATTCCAATAAGTTTTTGCCGCGTTGGTACCATCGACTTGTTTTGCAGTGTACTCATTGCCCAAGGCATCGGTCAAGAAGATCTTGAAGTCGCTCACATAGACTGCATCGCCACTTTCGATCTTGTCGCCAGCCAAACCTTTGGTCATGGCTGCATTTTCAATGTTCACTTCGATTGATTTCAAACGGGTGGGAGTTTCAGGAGCCTCTTCCATGTTGCAAGACATCAGGGGCAACGCAGCCACACAAGCAGCAAGCATCAATTTTGAAATTTTCATAACTGTTAGATTAAAGATTAGAAATTAATTTGTTGTTTGTTATTCGTTTATATTCGTTTACTTTCGTTTATACCGACTATTCATAGCGCTTCAGGAATTCTTCGCGCGCCTTGCGTTGTTGTTCTTCGAATTCGTACTCCAACTGAATGGCTTGCATGTTTGCAGCGGCCTTTTCACAATTGAATTCACGGGCTTTCTCGAACCAAGGCATGGCGTCCTCAAACTTTCCTTGCATCATCAGGGCTACTCCATAGGTGTTGTGTGCACGGGCATCGTCCTTCACCGGCTCTACGTGGGCCATCGCTTCGGCATAATTGCCCTGACGGATCATCTCATTGGCCTCGTTGATGGTTTGAATCGCGTGATCGTTGCTGGAATCGTAGTACACCGACACATATTTCGAACTACGCAAACGGGGATAGATTTCGCGGACCAACTTCGTCCAAGTCTTTCCATTGTCCAGCGAGCGGATTTGGTTTTTCTTCTGATTGTTGGTCAGATCCGTGCGGTCAATGATGGCCAGGAGGGTATCGCGGTGTTCGATTTCAGTATCAGCCAGGACCTTGTGGAGACCTGTCCAGTTCTCATCCCCATTCACCACTTGGAAATTGTCACGGGTGAGATTGTACTGCGGACGTTGTGCGATGATGTAGTCGATCAATGCTTTGGCACGGTTCTCTCCCAACCATTTGTTGAACTGGCGGGGTCCTTCCGGGGACGCATAACCGAACACTTCAATTTTCTCAATCTGATAACGCGGGTCGCTGTAAATCTTATCCACCGCATTCAAAATCTTCGCAAAGGTTTCACGGTTGTTAAAAATGGTGGTATCAATGTCGATTTTCGAAACCTTAAAAATTACTTCCAGCTCATCTTGTCCAAAATCCCAAGCACGAGTCGCTTCAGCCAATACATATTCAGGCATTCTTCTGGCAGGAAGGACCGGTTCTTCAAAGAGGGGTACAGCTGAAGCGAGGCTTTCTTCTTGAAGATCGTCTTCACAAGCACATCCGACCAATTGTCTGCGCACACCCAGGTTGGCAGAGGTCATCCAACGCTTCAACGGCACTTGAGAACTGTAGAAGAAGACATCACCTTTCAATACTTGATTTTGTCCCAATTCCCAGTCTTTATCTCCTTGGATATGACGGGTCTGACGTTCTCTTTTGTAACGGTCCTTGCCATAGACTTCGATGGTATCAAACCAGAGGGTATCGGTTCCGTTGTACAAATAGGGTTTGATCACTTCTTTCCGATTGGATTTCAGTTCCTTGACATCGGTCATCACCTCAAATGACACGGTTACATCAGTAGAATCGTGCACCAGACTCTGGTTGGAAATGAGGGTTTGTGCAGAGGCATTCAGGCCCATTCCTAGCACTACACAGGCAATTGCTGCTATTTTTTTCATATCGGTTTCCTCCTTATTTAATCAAATAGATGAATGAAAGACCCAGGTCGGTCAAACCCACAACGTGGCGGTTGACTTGACTCAAGAACATACCGCAGCGTCGGCTTTCGAATTTGTCATACTCAGTGTACCACCAGCCCAAACCAACGGTAAATTCCATATTCCAGCGACGGGCAATCGGCCAGCTGTATCCGTAGGTCAAGCCAGCACCGGCGGCCCACCCCTGACTGCGGGCATATTGGAGATCGTCCATGAAAATTCCGTGGGAGTCCACTTTATAAAAGAGTGTGGGCACATGTACACCGCCAACATTGAATTGCGTATAGTTACCGTTCAAGCCGATGAAGTGACCGAGAAACGCCTCACAGAACCAGTAACGCACTTCTGGAGTGACCAGAAAGTGTTTTACCTTGATGTTCTCTTTTGAAGATAAGGTCCAGGGATTGTAACCGGCTGCCAGTTCAAAGGTCCATCGATCAGCCATGGCCAGTTCCAGACCCGCGTTGGGAGTCGTGGTCAACCAATAAAGGGTATTCGTCTTCGCCACAAATTTTTGGGCCGAAGCGGTACCTGCACACGCAAGAAATGAAATAAGGACTAAAGTAAGAAAGCGTTTCATCAGCATATCTTGATTAATTTCTTCATAAATATGCCGAACATGAGACAAAAAAATGTTAGTTTTGAATTATTGATTTCATAACATTTTATGTCTTTTTTCGTTCAGCGTTTGCAAAGGTAGGGTCGTATTTAGAACATTTCAAATTTTGCACAGCACTTTTGCTTTTCGTACAAAAATTTTTCTTATTTATGCATTATTTGATGCATACACAATTTTGCTGGCAAATTATTGGTGCAAACACAAAAAAAATTAATTGTCTGAGAATAAATTCACTATTTTTGCGTCTTAAAATTCCAACTCAATGCAGAGTTTTATCCTCACAAAAGAAATGTTCACCTACCTGACATTAAATTTCGGGTACGGTTTGATCTTTTTGCTGTGGGGTATCGCATTGTTTGTGGTCACCGTTCCCAAAGAAAAAGGGATCATCGCCTACATTCGGGCACGCAGACTCCTGGGTACCGCGTTTCTGGTCATTGCATTGTTCGCCATTCTTCACTTGGTGCTGACCCCAGTTCTCACCGACTACATTGAATTTTGGCTGTTGGTGACCGCCACCCTGTTGCACTCCTGGCTGGCTTATTCGTCCTTCCTCTCGTTAATGGAAACTCCCAGGTACCTAATGCGGCATTTTTTGATCGACGGACTGACACCGTCTCTTTTCCTTATGATTGCCGGTTTTATCGGAGTCTTCTTTCCCAAATCACAAGAGACCGTCTCCATCATCTTCGGCTGCATCTTCGCACTGAAAAGTATCCGAATGATCAGTGTCTGCTACAGGGAATACCGGAAATGCAAAACGGAACTGGATGACTACTATGATGAAGAACCCAACATCATGTGGATCCGCAACTTGCTCATCATTTCATTGGTCATGTCGGTCGCAACGCTGTTTGCCTTCTATTTCAAAGCCTTCCACCCCTATTATTACTTGTCTATCCCGGTAATCTACTCCTATATCGCCATAAAGATCATCAACTTCTTGCCTACGAAGATTGAGAATATCCGGGCAAGGAATTTGTATCTGGAAGCCAAAGAGGAGGAACGCAGAAAAGAAGAAGAAGACACAAAAGCGGTGGAGTTAAAAGAAAAGATCGGCTCTCGGGTGGATGCCTGGGTCTCGGAAAAGAAATTCTGCCGACCCGAACTGACCATCAAAGACGTGGCTCTGGAAATGGGTACCAACCACAACTACTTGTCTACCTACCTGAACAAGTCACTGAACATCAACTTCCAAACCTGGCTGAACACCCTACGGATCGAAGAAAGCAAAACATACCTCACCTCCGGCGAAAAGATGAGCATTGAGGAGATCAGCCTCCGGGTAGGCATCCCACAATCCTACAACTTCAGCCGCTGGTTCCGGATCATCGTCGGTCAAACACCCCTCCAATACAAGAAAGAACATACAAAATAATTCACTAACACGTTTCAAATATGTTAAGCGAAAAATTACAAGCTGCTATCAACGACCAAATCAACGCCGAACTTTGGTCGGCTTATCTGTACCTGGCCATGTCCTTGGATGCAGAAGCAAAAGGTTTCAAAGGTGTTGCCAACTGGTTCTACGTCCAGTGGCTGGAAGAACAAGACCACGCACGCATCTTTATGAATTACCTCAATTCCCGCGATTGCAAAGTAGAACTCCAACCCATCGCAGAAGTCCGCACCGAATGGACCTCCGTTTTGGAAATGTTCCAGGAAACCTTGCGTCATGAAAAAATCGTAACCGCAAGAATCAACAACCTGGCCGCCATCGCAGCAGAAGACAAAGACTTTGCTTCCTCCAACATGCTCGTATGGTTCATCAACGAACAAGTGGAAGAAGAAGAATCTGCTCGCGACATGATTTTTGCGACCGAAGCGGTTGACGGAAACAAATACGGCATGTACCAACTGGACAAAGAACTGGCTACACGTACCTATACCCAAGCCAGTCCGTTGGCCACTACTGCTGAATAAGGGAATGGTTACTCTGTAAGGCTAGAAACCGGAAGAGTCATCTGTAAAGGCGAGGCTACGACGTAATGTCGTGGCCTTTTTTGTTTCGTAATTGCCAGCCTGAACGGTCAGGCTCAAAGCGATCCTTCACAATTTGTCGTTTTGGCAAACGGTTTTTACGTATTGGTTCGCCTGTCTCCGACAGTTTTCCGAACCTTGCCGCATGGACAATTTCTTTCATTCTTCTGAGAAGCGGCCACGGAAGGTGGACCTGCTCTCCAATGCCGGTTTCAAGGCTGTATTCGGTGATCAGAACAACAAGCAGGTACTGATCGATTTTTTGAAC
>JAZUBU010000002.1:0-240297 GCA_045638645.1 Bacteroidales bacterium | reverse complement strand
CCCGTCAAGCCATGGGAGCTGGGGGTGCCTGAAGTTCGAGACCGCAAGGATCGACCTAGGGCAAAACCGGTGACTGGGGCTAAGTCGTAACAAGGTAGCCGTACCGGAAGGTGTGGCTGGAACACCTCCTTTTTGGAGCTGGACAAAGGTGTCCTTTTCCTCATCAATGTTTATTATAGTCCCGTAGCTCAGTTGGTTAGAGCACTACACTGATAATGTAGGGGTCAGCGGTTCAAGTCCGCTCGGGACTACAAAAAAGTAGTTCTTTTAAATTTTTTTTTGAGTTTTAAGCAAAAGTTATTAACTTTGCTGCCAGAAGATGGGGGTATAGCTCAGTTGGCTAGAGCACCTGCTTTGCAAGCAGGGGGTCGTCGGTTCGACTCCGACTATCTCCACTAAAAATCCACTTAGAAGTTTTTTCTGAGTGGATTTTTTTATTGTATCGATGCGTATGGCAGCTTTTTATCTTTCTCCTGTGGCCAGTTGCGATGCCAATGGCCGTGTCCTTTATGCCGAGGACTATGTGCCCGGAATTTTCTCTGATTTGCTCCAGTTGCCTTCTGGTGTCTTCCAGTACCAAGAGTTGTTGTCTTTGGCTGAGAATGCCCTTAAATTGGGTTTGGAGTCCCTTGCCTT
The DNA here is from genome assembly GCA_045638645.1 of Bacteroidales bacterium. Lineage (GTDB taxonomy): Bacteria > Bacteroidota > Bacteroidia > Bacteroidales > UBA932 > JAGCJX01. The sequence continues at coordinate 239,661 of JAZUBU010000002.1, read as the reverse complement.
GGATGTTTATACCTATCTCCTCCGTCAGGTTGTTTTCAGATCTTTTGATGATCCTACGTTGCGTCCTTATGTGGATCGCGCTTTGTCGGGGATGCGATGTCTGACGAGTTCTCCTTCTGAGTATGTCTGGGAGGTATCTTCGCAGTTGTATTCGGATTATCATCGCATTCTTTATCCGCACCGCTATGCGTAGATACCCGCGCATAACAAAAAAGCTGGTCCGAACGGATCAGCTTTTGTGCCCAGAACAAGACTCGAACTTGCACAGCCTTGCGGCCACTAGTCCCTGAAACTAGCGTGTCTACCATTCCACCATCTGGGCGTTTCAAGGGACTGCAAATGTAGTGTTTTTTTTATTGTTACAAAAACAAATTGTGCTTTTTTGTACATTTGTAGTTCATTTTTAAGCGAAAGACCATGAATTGTAATCTAGAAGTATGTGCAAACTCTGTCATGAGTGCATTGGCTGCTCAGGAAGGCGGCGCCCAACGTGTTGAACTATGTTCGGTTTTGGGAGTTGGAGGGGTTACTCCGTCCTACGGGGCTATCCGTTCAGCCCGTCGTGCCCTCTCGATTGATTTGAATGTTTTGCTCCGTCCCCGAGAAGGTAATTTTGTGTACAACGAGGTCGAGGTGAGCGAGGTCGAAGAGGACATCCGCGCGTGTGCTGATCTCGGTGTCAATGGCGTCGTCTTGGGAGCTTTGGACTTCATGGGAAACGTCGACCGTTCTGCCATGGAGCGTTGGATCCGGGTAGCCAAAGATGCTCGTTTGTCGGTTACTTTTCATCGGGCTATCGATGTGAGCCGGGATGTCTTTCAGACCCTGGAAGATGCCATTGATTTGGGTTGCGATTGTGTGTTGACTTCAGGAGGGTATGGCACAGCGCCGGAAGGTGTTGCTGTACTCAAGCAGATGGTGCAAGCGGCCAGGGGTCGTATTGTCATCATGCCTGGTTCTGGAGTCAATCCCGAGAATGCAGCGGCGATTATTCGTGAGACAGGAGCGCGCTTTATTCACTCTTCTGCACGAAAAAACCGGCCCGCCGAGGATGGCTGGACCGGTTGGTCTGATGCTTCCGTGGTGCGGGAAATCCGCAACCAGTTGGATTTGCTATAGCACACCGATTTCTTGTACCAATGTTTGGGTGCTGCCGTCTGAGAAGGTCAGTACCGCTTGAACGATGTGAGAACCGGTGCTCAGCGTAATGGCTTCACCCGTTTGGTAGTTCTTTCCATTCATCGTCCATTTGACTGAGGTCGGTTGAATTTCGCATCTGCGCAAGCGGAATTGGAAGCGGTCTCCTGTTTCGTACAACGTCTTTTCAACAAAGATCATCGGCATGGGAGCCATTTGTTCTGCGTTGTACAGGTAGACGTTGGTGATGAGGTTTCCCTTGGATACCGGGTTCCATTGGTTGCAATCGGTGGAATAAACAGCCCCTCCGCTGATTTGTTGACCCCGGTCTGTCATGACCACAGCTTGGTCTTTTGCTCCCTTGAAATAGTAGCCGAAGACGTACTCATGGGTTTTGTCCAGGAGAATCATGTGTTGGCTCAAATCTACCCAGATGCTGTGTTCAAAACGAGTGGGTTTGGATTCCAGTTTCTTCTCTACGAGTAGGGCTTGATCGGTGACATCGTATACAAATGCACCCAATTCATCCGGAGCAGTAATGCCGGGGGTGAGGTTGAATTCAATGCCGCCGATGGTGGTTTCATGGTAGTAGGTGAGTTCCTCCGGGGAGTAATGGACGCCGACGTAGGCAGAAGATCCCACCGCTTGGGTATTGGCTGCTTCCACGTGTGATTTTGTCAATGTGATGGCAGGAAGATCCATGATTTTCTTCAGGTTGACATTGCGCTTTTCTTCCTTTTTTGAGCCGTCAATCCAAGCTACATAGCGGTTGTAGCCGCTGTTGTCTGAGTTTCTGCGGGATTCTTTGATATCCAGCAAGGATTGGGTCTGGTCTCCATAGAGAGAATAATATCCATCGGTATTGGTGGTGGCCTGGATGGTTTCATCGGAGCTGAGGCTGGTCAAGCCGACTTTCACTCCTTCCAATGCCTGGTTGCTCTCATTTTTAATGGTACCCGCAATGGTCATACCTTCGTAAATGCGGAGGGTGAAACTTCCGTCTTCGCGGATGTTGGTCAGGTTGTAGTTGGTGGGTTCACCATTCCATGCGATGGCTCCGGGATCCGAACCGGCATCAAAACGGGTAATGTTGGCAGAACCCGGGAAAGGAATTTGGGAGTCTTTTTGCACGTGGCTTTCGCCAACTGCTTCTTCCAAATCCAAGCATTGGTGTGCTGCATAGTTGTTGATGTCTCCAGAATACCATTTCATTTCGGCCGTACGTCCGCTGTGGATGACATTCTTGGATTGGTCCACATGGTAAATCAAGATGCCTTCCGAGGCGATGTGGGAGTCCCAACCGGTTTTGTCGCGGTATTCGTAAATGAAATACTCGTTTTCATTGCTGGTCGGCGTCATGAAGGCAACATTTTCGTGGACGGGGTCCAGTTGGTAGTTGCCGCTTTCTGTCAATTCGGTCGGAGCTTCTGCCCAGGAGAGCATGTAGCGTTCCATGAAGGTCAGGTAGGGAGGGGTGTTGAGATCGTTGTTGTAGCAACCGGTAGACATCAAGGAGTAGTTTCCCAGACCGAGTGCTGCACCATTGGCTTGGTAGTCGGTATCGTAGAAGTCCGGCAAACCCAACACGTGACCGAATTCATGGGCAAATGTTCCGATCCCGGCCATCCGGGTGCCGGAGGTGCCCCGCAATTCAGAGGCGCAGGCATAAGTATTGATGGAGATGCCCTGGAAGTTGCCGTAGCCAGTGGATTTGTGCGGCCAAAGCGCATCCGAAGGTCCCCCTTCCGCTTCGCTGTAGCCAGCGTAGAAGAAAAAGACGTTGTCCAGAACACCGTCGTTGTTGTTGTCGTATTGGGTGAGATCCAAACCGCATTGTTCAATGGCTGCGCGGATGGCATCTTGAGGCATAGCGAAGGGGTTTTTGTCGTAGGAGTCTCCTGTATTTTCGCCGTAATAAGCCATGTCGCGGTTCAAATCCACAGGGCCGTATACATCGAAGGACGGATCAAAGACTCCACTCGAGTTTTCATAGTAGAAATCGTAGCAGGAGCCCGTACCACCGTTTTCGCTGTAACCTACTTGGTTCAACAGGTTGTGGAATTTGGTGTTGGCATCAGGGGTGACAAACTTTGTGTCTTTGAAGTTGACCAGGACGCACAGGAATTTGAATTTTCCGTGGGTGAACGGGTTGTCCAGCGGCGGCATCATCATCTGGCTTGCTTTTTCAGCAGCGGCTTGCCGGCGTTGCATGGCTCTTTGGATGGCCGCTTGCGGAGGAACGACTGCATTGTCGCCAAGGGATTGCAGGGAGACTTGTTGGGAGGTGACGCGTGTTTCGGTCCGCACAATGGTGCCGTCTGCAGCGAAGTCTGCGTAGTAGTAGAACCCGTCTTTGCCTTGGCTGATGAGGCGGTTGTTGTAGGTTCTCCAGTTTAGGAATTCATCTCCGTGGATGCGGATTTCAAGCGTGGTGCCATCGGGTTGGGTAACACGCACCGCTTTTTTGTTCGCCGGAATCGCCATGGCAATATCGGCGAACAGCAGTCCTAGGAGGGCTGCAAAGAGTCCAACAAAATATTTCTTCATGTCTATTTGTATTCAATGATGAAACCGTAATTGTGATCGGTATCCAAAATCCACACTTTACCACCTTCAACTTTGGTAACCGCGCATTTTACTTTGCCATCGAAGTTCTTGCCGGAGAAACCTTGGATGGTCAGGTTGGCTTCAAACTCTTGGTTCGGGGTTACTGATTTGGGCAGACCGCTGAGTTGGAAAGTCTGCAGGTCAGTTGCGTGGCTGAGGCGGTACAAGTAGCCTTCTGCATTTTCACCGTAAGCCTTTTGGATTTGGTAAGGTTGGTAGGTGAAGGTTGCGTTCCAAGCATCGCCACTGTAAAATCCGAGGGTGGATTTTTGGTTCATTGCGTGGTTTCCGTAGGAAAGTTCGTTATCATTCTGACAGCCTGTAAAGAGAGACAAGGAAATCAGAGCGAAAAATACGAAGAGTAGATTTTTTCTCATTGTTATTAATTTTAATTGGTACAATCTTACAAAAGTAATGAAATTATTGAATGATTGATTCTATATGCCGACTCAAATCACTTGTTTTAAGGTAAGGGTACTTCGATCCGGTTGTGTTAGGGTACCGGTTTGCGATGAACGGGGTGACCATCACATCGTGCGCGATATTCATACAGAGGGTAGTGAGGTTGAGTCTGAAAATATCTTTTCGTTGTTATTGATTTCATAGAGAGATCCTTACATAAAAGGAGTGCAGTCTATTTCTATTGCGGAATTGTCGTTGCTGTTGGCGTCATCATCTCCTCCATCGTTGTTATCGTCGCTGGATGAGCCTTTTTCTTTATCATTACTACTTTCTTCTCCATCGCTCTCTATCAAAGCCAGTCCAATTAAAATTGGAACTAGATATAGTGTAAAAAACGTTGCTTTCAAGTTGTTTGGCTCTGGTAGGTTGACTAAGAGTATTGGGGCAAAAATATAGGCTATGATTGTTACACAACGTATAAGAGTAAGGAGTTTTGAGCAAAGTTTCTGGTTTAGAACTTTTTGTAAGATAGAATAGAAGAAGCCTATAAAAAACAGATAACCAGTAACGACCAGTAATAATATCCAACCCCCATTCTTAAAGAATGTTGTGATGAGCCCTTCGAAATAACGCTCGTAATAGACATCGATGCTGTCAAAGATCTCCTCAATTCTTTCAAGATCTTCTTCGGTCCTGTATGTCGCCGCGATGACACAACCTTCGCTTTTTTTCGTTTTTACGCTATAGGTTACGACGTAAGAGCCGTCCGTTTGTTGGTAGTATCTTTTGAGTGCCTTTTTGTCAATTTCCCAAATGGGGGATTTTTTTTCCTGTAGGATAGAATTGCGGTCAAGGTTAAAGAATGTTGTGTCGGCAATCTTAAAAAAAGATTCGTTGTCCATGTTGAATTTGTCGCCAGCAGCAATGTAAAGAAAGTTTTGATCGCATTTGGCCACAAAAGGGAAATGCTTGCTACTCACTTGTTGATAATCCTCGTGGAGTTTGAATTGTAAGCCAATGGATAGTTTGAATTTTTGGGCAAACGTATTGTCTGTCGCAAATATTACCAGAAGTAATATAAGAATGTGTCTAAGTAATCTCATTTGATATGGTGTTGGAAAAGTAACCGACCGATCTGCAAATTTATATTTATTGTGGGGCTTGTGCAAGTTTTATGCAGTGGGTTCTACCCACGGACCGAGCCTATTTTGTAGATAGGCGGCCCTCGCGACCGATCATATCGGACCGTGCGAGCTGTGGATGAGTGGCCTTTGGACGGTAACGAGAGGGCAATATATGAAAAAAGCACTGAATTTCTTCAGTGCTTTTGCTCCCCATCTAGGACTTGAACCTAGGACCCCCTGATTAACAGTCAGGTGCTCTAACCAACTGAGCTAATGAGGAATCTTTAACTATTTCCCTTTCGTTTGGGATTGCAAAGGTAGTTAGTTTTTCTTAAACTCCAAAAAAATCTGAGAAATTTTTCAAAAAAAATTAACTTTGTATTCGGAATAAGCACTATGGATTGCATGGATTTACAAAAATTATCTTCATACCTTGTTGATTTTCTGGTAGATAACGATAGGGTTTCCTTTTTGGGGCTTGGAAGCTTTGTTGCTGAAAATTCTTCGGCTTTTTTTTCTGGTGATGGGAAAACGTTGTTTCCTCCGTCTCGGAAATTGACCTTTCGCCAGCAGGAGTCCTGGGATGACGGGATGTTGGTCTATGTACATCAGCGTAAGACAGGCAAGGAGTTGTCGGAGGTGCAGGCGGAAATGGCAGCGTACGCCAAGCAGCTCCTGATGGAACTCCGTGTGAAGAAAATCCTGACCATACCGGGAATCGGAGATCTGAAGGAGACGAAAGAGGGAAATATCTATTTCGTGCCGGATGTGGATCTGGATCTGAATACTGAAGGTTTGGGTCTGCCGGTCATCCCCATCAAAGAGTTGGACCAGAATCGTGCTGCCGTGCGGGAACGAGCCCGTCAGATGCAGGACTTATTGAAGGAAGCGGCCTTGAAAGAAGCCACCCAGCCAGGGGTAGAAGCAAAGGCGCAACAGGCGGACGAATCAAATACGCAACCGGAGGAAGACGTGCCGGTGCCGAGTATTGATGAAACCCCGATTCCGGAACCTGTTGTTGAAGATGAGGAGACCCAGATGGAAACCAAGCGCCGTCACGCCTTGTGGTTGGTTTGGATCCTCGTGTTTCTGGTGGTGGTAGGAACCCTTGTCTTGTTCTGGCCTTCCATCGAGACCCTTTTTGACGGCTGGTTGTATTCCGAAGAAGAATTGCACCTGATCAATTCCCGGAATTAGGTGCGGCAAAGAGGCTTTCTGGGAAGGCTGTACCTGTCTTTCATCCTGCGGACACGTGCAGCGCGAAACATAAAATAAAACCGGATCAAACTGACTTTGACCCGGTTTTATTTTGATATGAATTGAGTACAGGAAGATTAGCCTACTTGAGCTCCGTTTTCCAAACGTTCTTCCGGCGTCACGATCCGCATTTTTCCGTTTTCTTCTTTGGCCATCAGAATCATGCCTTGAGACTCGATGCCCTTGATCTTTCTGGGGGCCAGGTTGGCCAGGATGCAGATTTGTTTGCCCACCATTTCTTCCGGGGTATAATATTCTGCAATGCCCGAAACAATGGTGCGGGTATCAATACCCGTGTTGATGGTCAGTTTGAGCAGTTTGTCGGTTTTGGGCACACGCTCAGCTTCCAATACGGTTGCTGTGCGGATGTCCATCTTGAGGAAGTCGTCAAAGGTGCAGGCTTCCTTTTGGGGAGCTACGGTTGCCTTCGGTGCTTCCTCTGCTTGTTTTGCCAGGTTTTGTTGGCGGATGGCTTCCAATTTGGCCATTTGACCGTCAATGACTTCGTCTTCAATTTTGGCAAACAGCAGTTCTGCCGGATTCAGTTGGTGGCCGCTCGGGAGGAGGGTTTCGTCGCAGAAACGATCCCAGCCCAGGTTTTCTTGGGGCAGGTTGAGGATGCGGCGAAGTTTTTCAGCCGAGAAGGGCAGGAAGGGTGCAAAGGCAACAGCCAGGTCTGCACAGATCCGCAGGGATACCTTCAAGATGGAAGCCACGCGGTCCATGTCGGTTTTTGCGATCTTCCAGGGTTCGGTGTCCGTCAGGTATTTGTTGCCGAGACGGGCCAGGTTCATGGCACAACGCAAGGCTTCGCGGAATTTGTAGTGTTCCAGATTGTCTGCGATGGCTGCTTTCAATTCGGGAATGGCTGCCAATGTTTCTGCATCGATGGCTTCCGGTTTCAGATCTTCCGGCACAATGCCGTTGAAGTATTTGTGGGTCAACACGACGGCGCGGTTGACAAAGTTTCCGAAGATGGCAACCAGCTCGGAGTTGTTGCGGGTTTGGAAGTCTTTCCAGGTAAAGTCGTTGTCTTTGGTCTCCGGTGCGTTGGCGCAAAGTACGTAACGCAGTACATCCTGTTGGTCCGGGAATTCGCGGAGGTATTCGTGCAACCAGATGGCCCAGTTGCGGGAAGTGGAAATCTTGTCTCCTTCGAGGTTGAGGAATTCGTTGGCCGGTACATTTTCCGGGAGAATGTAGTCTCCGTGCGCTTTCAACATGGACGGGAAAACGATGCAGTGGAAGACGATGTTGTCTTTGCCAATGAAGTGTACCATTTTGGTGTCTTCGTCTTTCCACCAGGTTTCCCATGAATCGGGCAGCAATTCTACGGTGTTGGAGATGTAGCCGATGGGGGCATCGAACCAAACATACAATACTTTTCCTTCGGCACCTTCTACCGGTACGGGTACACCCCATTCCAGGTCGCGGCTGACGGCACGCGGTTGGAGGCCTCCGTCAATCCAGGATTTGCATTGGCCGTACACATTGACTTTCCATTCTTTGTGTCCTTCCAGAATCCATTCTTTCAACCAGGGTTCGTATTGGTCCAAAGGCAGGTACCAGTGTTTGGTTTTGCGTTTCACCGGGGTGCTGCCGCTGATAGCGGAATGCGGGTTGATCAGTTCCTCGGGGCTGAGGGTGCTGCCACACTTTTCGCATTGGTCTCCATAGGCGCCTTCGGCTCCACATTTGGGGCAGGTGCCCACGATGTAACGGTCAGCCAAGAATTGGTTGGACGCTTCGTCGTAGTATTGTTCCGATTCCTTTTCGATGAATTTGCCTTCTTCGTAGAGTTTGCGGAAGAAGTCAGAGGCAATCTTATGGTGCGTTTTGGATGAGGTTCGAGAATAGATATCGAAGGAAATACCAAATTCTTTGAAAGAATCACGGATCAGACTGTGGTATTTGTCCACCACATCTTGCGGGGTGCAGCCGAGCTGTTTGGCTTTGATGGTAATCGGAACCCCGTGTTCGTCGGATCCGCCGATGAAGATTACGTCCTTTCCGCACATTCGCAAGTAGCGTACATAGATGTCGGCAGGGACGTATACACCGGCCAAGTGTCCAATGTGAACCGCTCCGTTTGCATAGGGGAGTGCGGAGGTAATCAGGTAACGTTTGTAATCTTTCATAGTAGGATATACTTTGGGTGTTAAGTTTTGTATAATCAAACTGCAAAGTTAACAAAAATGCAGTGATGTTGTTATAAGCGGTTGAGTTCGTTGGAGAATTCCTTGCGCATCTGCATCAGGATGCGGATGTTGGCCAGTAACTCCTGTATGGTGGCATCGTCACCTGCGCTTTGTGCCTGGGCCAGTTGCTGTCTCATGGCCTGGTAGGTATGGTCTACAAATTTCGCTTTGAAAATCAGGATGACTTTCGGGACGACCGTGCCCAATACGTTTTCTTCGGGAATGAGGGCCTCCTGGTATTTTTTGATCGTCAACGTATGCTCCTGGGTAATCAGGTCCGTGACCAAAGTGGTGATTTCCGGGTCGTTCCAGTTGATGAGCCGGTGCTGGATCCGGTTCTGGTCGATGGCTTCCTCCTGTTGGATCTGAAAGTATAGGTCGTAGGCTTTCTTGTACAGGGGTGTCGTCAGTTCCAGACCATCGTTGGTCAGTTCTGCTGCGATGTACTCGGCAACGGTGATCCGTTGGACCGGCTGTTCTGCGTTGTATTTCTGGGTTTCTTCGAAGTGCAGGATGTTCTTGCCAAACTTGATCAGGTAGTACAAAACCTCTTTTTCAATCGGTTCCATGATCGGTGTGGCCTGGTGTTGGACCGGTGAGGACCTGCGAAAGGCCTCGGGCGTTGTTTGCGGAGTGAGGTCCCAGGTTTGTTGGGGTGCCGGTTGCTGGGCCTGCTCTTGGGCTTGTTTTTGTTGGTACAGTCCGGATTCAATGTATTGTTTTCGGGACTTGTTGATGCCATTGATCAGGATATCCTGTTTGATGCCCAAGCGGTTGGCACAATCTTCTGCATAGACGGTCCGTGCAATCTGGTCGGGAATCAGTGAGATGGTGCGGATGATTTCATGGATGAATTCCGCCCGTCGCATCGGATCCCGGGCCATGTCTGCTGACAGAAGATCGTACTTGAAGCCGATGAAATCTTGTTCGTTGTTCTGCAGGAATGTTTCGATTTCCTCGGCCGTATGTTTCCGGGCAAAGGAATCGGGATCATCACCATCCGGGAAAAGGACGACCTTGATTTCCATACCCTCTTCCAGGAGCATATCGATTCCTCGGATGGAGGCTTTGATACCGGCCGCATCCCCGTCGTAGAGTACGGTTACTTTGTTGGTAAACCGTTTGATGAGGCGGATCTGGCCGGTGGTCAAGGAGGTGCCGGAAGAAGCCACGACGTTCTCGATGCCGGCTTGATGGAAGGAAATGACATCGGTGTAGCCTTCTACCAAGTAGCATTTTTCCAGTCGGCTGATGGCATTCTTGGCCTGGTAAAGGCCGTACAGGGAGTGGCTCTTCTTGTAGATTTCGGTTTCGGGGGAGTTGACGTACTTGGCTAGCGACTTATCGGTGCGCAGGGTACGGCCCCCGAAGGCAATGATGCGGCCGCTCAAGGAGTAGATCGGGAAGATGACGCGTTCGTAGAAACGGTCGGCCATCGTTTTGTTGTCGCGTTCAATGCACAGACCGGCCCCTGTGAGGTATTCGGCTTTATACCCTGCTGTCAGAGCTTTTTCTGAGAGACGGTTGCCGCTGGGTGCAAAGCCCAGACCGAATTTTCGGATGGTCTCTTCGGAGAATCCCCGCTTGTCGCGCAGGTAGGACAGGCCTACCGAGCGGCTCATCGGGTCGTTGAAGAGGGTATCGGTGAAAAATTGGGCGGCAAATTCGGATACGGCCCATAGGCTTTCGTGACGTTGCCGCTGTGCAATTTCTTCGGCTGTTTCTTCTTTTTCATGGACTTCAATCCCGTATTTTCGTCCCAGGAATTTGAGCGCCTCGGTATAGGAGAGATGCTCGTGGTCCATGATGAACGTTACGACATTTCCGGATTTGCCGCAGCCGAAGCATTTGAAGATGCCTTTGCTGGGAGAAACGGAAAAAGAAGGGGTTTTTTCGTTGTGGAATGGACAGCACGCAATGTAGTTGGCTCCCCTGCGTTTGAGGGAAACAAAGCCGCCGATCACATCAGCGATGGCGGCTGCATCCATAATCCGGTCAACGGTCGAACGGTCAATCATCGGGAGAAACCGACGGCTTTGCGGGCCAATTGCAAGGTTGCGGCGGCACTTTCCCGTGCTTTTTCGCAACCCAGGCGGGTTACACGATTCAAATATTCTTCGTCGCGGTAGATGGCGTCAATGCGTTCCCGGATCGGGCGGACGCATTCACAGATGTCTGCGGCCAGTTGTTTTTTCAAGTCACCGTAGCGAATGCTGCAGTCGTTCCACTTTTCGTCAAAGTATTGGACGGTGTCCGGGGTGGATACCAACGACATCAGGGTGAAGAGGTTTTGGATGACCTCGGGTTTTTCGCTGTTGGGCTCGGTCGGACCGGAGTCGGTAACTGCCTTCATGACCTTTTTGGTGATGGATTTGTCATCTTCATACAGGTAGATGCCGTTGCCTTCGCTTTTACCCATTTTGCCACTTCCATCCAGACCCGGTACTTTGACCAGGTTTTTGCCAAATACCAGGGCTTGGGGTTCCGGGAAGACCTCTTCGTTGTACAGGTTGTTGAAACGGCGCGCCAGAACACGGGCAATTTCCAGGTGTTGCTCCTGATCCTTGCCGACGGGTACCCAGTTGGCCCGGTGCATGAGGATGTCTGAGGCCATCAGGACTGGGTAGGTCAACAGACCGGCGTTCACATTCTCGGGATTTTTCCGGACTTTGTCTTTGAACGAAGCGGTCCGTTCCAATTCCCCTTTGTAGGCAAGCATATTCAGCAGCACATACAATTCGCTGATTTCCGGTACGTCACTTTGGACAAAGATGGCTGATTTCTCGGGATCCAGACCAGCGGCCAGGTATTCTGCCAGAATCGTTTTGACAGAAGCATGGAAGTCTGCCGGTTTCGGGTGAGTGGTCAAGGAGTGCAAATCTGCGATGAAGAAATAACAATTGTATTGCTCTTGGATGGCTACAAAGTTGCGCAATGCACCGAAATAGTTGCCCAAGTGCAGGTGTCCGGTGGAGCGGATGCCACTAACTACAGTTTCCATATCTTTTCTATGCTTGCTCCGGATTATTCTTGGTTTTCTTTCATCACTTCGCGGATGCGTGCTTCGATTTCTTCGGTCATTTCGGGATTGTCCATCAGGATTTGTTTGACGGCTTCACGACCTTGGCCGATGCGTTGTTCACCGTAGCTGAACCACGAACCGCTCTTGCGGATGATCTCAAATTCAACCCCCAGGTCCAGAATTTCCCCAATGCGGGAAATGCCTTCTCCGAAGATGATGTCAAACTCTGCTTTACGGAACGGCGGAGCCATTTTGTTTTTCACGATTTTTACGCGGGTACGGCTACCGGTGGCTTCTTCTCCATCCTTGATCTGGGTAACACGACGCACATCGATCCGCACGGATGCGTAGAATTTGAGGGCATTACCGCCGGTAGTGGTTTCGGGATTGCCGAACAGGACACCGATCTTGTCGCGCAGCTGGTTAATGAAGATGCAGCAGGTGTTGGTGCGGCTGATGTTGGCGGTGAGTTTGCGCAAGGCCTGGCTCATCAGTCGGGCATGGAGACCCATTTTGGAATCCCCCATTTCGCCTTCAATTTCGGCCTTCGGGGTCAGGGCGGCTACGGAGTCGATGACGATGATGTCGATGGCGCCGCTGCGGATGAGGTTGTCAGCCACTTCCAAGGCTTGTTCACCGTTGTCGGGTTGCGAGATGAGCAACGTATCGACGTTGACACCGAGTTTCTTGGCGTAGGTAATGTCAAAAGCATGCTCTGCGTCGATGATGGCAGCAATACCGCCGTTCTTTTGTGCCTGAGCAATGGCGTGGATGGCCAGGGTTGTTTTACCGCTGGATTCCGGACCATATATTTCGATGACACGTCCCCGAGGATATCCGCCGATTCCCAGGGCGTGGTCCAAAGCTATCGAGCCTGAAGCGATGGTGGACACTTCCAACTCCGGCTTATCTCCCATCTTCATAATGGTCCCTTTTCCGAAATCCTTCTCAATCTTGTCGATGGTGGCTTGCAACGCTTTCAATTTTTCGGGACTGATTTCGGCTGTGTTTTTTACTTCTACTTGTTCTTTAGCCATAATGTATTGGTTTTTAGTAATTTAAATTTGATGCAGAATGAGTGTCCGCATCGGTACAAAGATAGTAACATTTTGATAAAAATATCTGTTCTTTTTTCTACTTTTGCAGAATGAGAAAAACATTGCTTGGTAAAAACCTGGCCGAGTTGCAGGAGGTGGCCCGTCTATGTGGGATGCCTGCCTTCGCCGGAAAACAAATGGCCGATTGGCTCTATCGCAAGAAGGTCACCGATTTGTCGCAGATGACGAACCTGTCAAAGGCGGCCCGGGAAAAGTTGGCTCAGGAGGGCTACGAAGTGGGACGCAGTGACTGGTCGATTGTGACCGAGTCCACCGACGGTACGAAAAAGTACTTGTTCGGAGGCGTGGAGGCCGTGATGATCCCGGATGATGACCGTTACACCTTGTGTGTGTCGTCACAGAAAGGATGCAAGATGTCCTGCCGTTTTTGTATGACCGGTCGCCAAGGTTTTCACGGAAATCTAACCGCGGCAGAAATCATTTCCCAATACTTGGGCGTTGAGGAAGCCGAGCAGCTGACCAATACGGTGTTTATGGGGATGGGCGAACCTTTGGACAATTATCCGGAGGTGATGCGGACCATTGAGATCCTGACCGCTGATTGGGGATTCGGATGGAGTCCCAAACGCATTACCCTGTCTACCATCGGCGTTCTTCCAACCTTGAAGCGCTACCTGGAAGAGACCCGTTGCCATTTGGCGGTGAGTCTGCACAATCCTTTCGATGAGGAACGCCGGGCTTTGATGCCGGTGCAGAAAGCCTTTCCGATTGAAGAGGTGATTGCCTTGATCAAACAATATGACTTTACAGGGCAACGTCGCGTTAGCTTTGAATACATTATGTTTGATGGGGTAAACGATACCAAACGTCACGCAGATGCGTTGTTGCGGATGTTGCGGGGTCTGGAATGCCGCATCAACCTCATCCGTTTTCACAAGATCCCGGACAGTGACCTGGCACCGTCTCCGATGGAACAGATCTTGTGGTTCCAGAAACGCCTCAATGACGGTGGTATTGTGACCACGCTGCGTGCCTCCCGGGGGGAAGATATCCTGGCTGCTTGTGGCATGTTGGCAGGACGTACCCGTCAGGAAAGTCAAAAGTAAGAACATGAAATCGTTGTATAAAATTTTACTTGGGGCCCTGCTGTGTTGGTTGGGCCTTTCTAGTATGTTGTGGGCAAGCCCGGTGCCGCAAGACACGGTGAGGGTGCCGCGTGTGGGCTTGGTTTTGTCCGGAGGGGGAGCCAAGGGTGCGGCACACATCGGTGTGTTGAAGTACCTGGAAGAAATCGGAATGCCGGTTGATGTGGTCGTCGGTACCAGCATGGGTTCCATCGTGGGAAGTTTGTATGCCCTCGGCTACAGCGCCCAGGAATTGGACAGCCTGATCCGGGCCATGGACTGGTCGTACTTTATGAGCGACCGTATCTCCCGGGACCACCTGTCGTCCCGCAACAAGACCTACGGTTCGCAATACCAATTCTCCCTGCCTTTTGATGCCATCCGTTCGGTCGATACTTTGTCGTCGGAGAAGGGAAGCTTCGATCTGATGAGTTCGTTGCCGTCGGGATTTATCTCCGGTCAGCATGTGTACAATTATTTTACTTCCTTGTGCGGTGGGTATCAGGACTCTGTGGATTTTATCAAGGATTTGCCGATCCCCTTTGCTTGTGTTTCGTTTGATTTGGTTTCCGGAAAGACGGTGGTGATGAAGGAAGGAAGTCTGCCCTTGGCGGTCCGTTCTAGCATGGCCATTCCGGGGGTCTTTGCTCCGGTCCGTATGGGTGAGCAGATTCTGGTGGACGGGATGATGGGCAACAACTATCCAGTGGATGTTTGCCGGCAGTTGGGTGCAGACGTCGTCATCGGTGTGGACGTAGGAGGTAAGTTGAGGACCGCGGAAGAAATGCGTTCGTTGCCGCAGATTTTAACGCAGTTGTTGGAGGTGGTAACCAATGACCTGATCGCTGAAAATATTCGCAAGACAGATATTTATCTCCGTCCCGATGTGTTGGATTTTTCGGCGATGAGTTTTGATAGCCAGACGATTGATACGGTTTTGACCCTGGGCTACCAGGCAGCATTGCAGCACCAGGAGGCCCTGTTGTCCTTGCGGGATTCGCTGCGGCAAGTGGGAAAGATTTCTGCGCCCCGTGTGCATCCGAAGGCAGTGGACCTGTATCAGGACACGGTGGCCATTGCTTCCATTGAATTGTCGGGGTTGGATCCGAAGGACAGTCAGTGGCTGATGCGAAAATCCGGTCTGCAGGGCAAGCAGTCGGTGAGTGGGACAGACATCGATCAGGCCCTCCGTTCTTTTTATGGATCGAACAGTTTTTCCAGCGTGACGTACGAGTTGCTGGGCGAGGCAGAACCTTACCGTCTGGTCTTTTCGTTCGTGCCCAGTCCGCCTCACCGGGTGGGCATTGGATTCCGTTTTGATTCGGAAGAGACTGCTGGTATTTTGCTCAACCTGGGTTGGAATGCCCGGCGTCTGCGGGGATTCAAGTTTGACTTGACGGGGGAACTGAGTTACAACCCCTGGGCGGAATTGAAGGCCATGTACCTGCCCCGAGGTTTTGCTCAAATGAACCTCTCCTATCGGATGAAGAAGGTGGATATGAACATGTTTGACCGCGGAGATGTTCAGGCCAACATTTTGTATTACAACCATACGGCCCGCGTGAGTCTTTCGGATTCCTATTTCAAAAAGCTCGAACTGGAGGCCGGTTTGCAGTACGATCATTATCGGTTTGGCCGCTTGTTGACGGCCGATCCTGGACAGGAGGGTTCGAGACAAAGTCCTGGTGATTTTCTGGGTGCCTTCCTAATGGCAAACATCAACACCGAGGACCAAAATTATTTTCCGACGCGGGGAACCCGTTTCAGGGCGGAACTGGATTATGTTTTTGCGGGGAGACAATCGGATTTTGAACCTTTTGCAGCGTGCCTGATCGATTGGCGGATGTATGTGCCGCTTTGGCGTGGCATGACCTGGATACCGGCATTGTCGGGACGTTTCCTGGTCGGCGACCGCATCCCGGTTTCGTATGTGAATTTGATCGGCGGCATGGTTCCGGGTCGGTATGTGGATCATCAGTTGCCGTTTGTGGGCATTGCCAATGCAGAAACGGCCGAAAACAACCTCTTTGTTGCAAGAATGGACCTTCGTCAGCGATTGGGTAAAAAACATTATGTATCTTTGGTCGGAAATTTCCTGCACGACTCTCCGCAGCTAACCGAATGGTCGGCTGCACGAGGTCATTGGGGCGTTGGTTTGCAGTATGCCTACCACTTCTCAATCGGACCGTTGATGTTTGATTTGCATTGGTCGGATTTGACGCAGACGTTGGGCTATTATTTTAGTTTTGGCTATCAGTTTTAGGATGGAAGAGGAACAATTGGCACTGCGTCAGCGGGCGTTGGTACGGATGATGGGTTTGTGTGCCCGTCGGGAGTGGGCCGCCTCCGATTTGGTTGCCAAGTTGCAAAAGATGGAACTGTCGCCGCAGTCCATTGCTTGGGTGATGGAACAGTTGCAACGCGAAAATTACCAGAGCGACCTGCGTTATGCTGTTGCCTTCTCAAGGGACAAGGCCCGTTTGTCGGCCTGGGGAGCACGGAAGATTGCCTTCGCTTTGCGTCAGAAAGGCATTGATGCCGAGGTGATTCGGGAGGCTTGGGCAGAAGTGGACGAACCGGAAGCGCAAAAACGCATGGCGACCGCGTTGGATGCCAAGTGGGCGGCTCTGGAACGGCAAGGAAAAGCCGGTGAAGACCTGTATCGGCGACTGGTTGCCTATGCGACGCAACGGGGCTACGGCTGGGAAGAAGTACAACACTATTGGAAAGAAAAGAATAAAAAATAACCGAGTTATGATTACTACCGAGCAAATGAAAGATTTGCATCAGCGTCTGGCTACGCTGGGGAGGTGTCTTTGACGTCGCTGGAAAGCGATCTGTTTTGAGCGAGCGCGAAGCGCACAGCCAGCAACCCGATTTCTGGGACAATCCGAAAGAGGCAGAAGCCTATCTGAAAGCTTCTGCGGGCATCCGCTATTGGGTGGCTGCCTACGACCGTCTGGCCCAAGGCCTGGAAGACCTGGAGGTCTTGGCTGATTTTGCCAAAGAGGATGAATCCGTCGTGGCCGAATTGGATCAGCAATATGCACAATACCTCGGTGATCTGGAGGCCCTCGAACTCCGGAACATGTTGGGTGAAGAGGGGGACAACCTGGGCGCCTTGCTGAAAATCAACTCCGGAGCAGGAGGAACCGAGAGCAACGACTGGTCGGCCATGCTGATGCGGATGTACATCCGTTGGGGCGAACGCAACGGCTACAAAGTGCACGTCTCGGACTTGATTGATGGGGAAGAGGCCGGTATCAAATCCGTGACCTTGGAATTTGAAGGGGACTTTGGCTTCGGTTACCTGAAGGCGGAAAGCGGGGTGCACCGGTTGGTACGGATTTCTCCGTTCAATGCACAGGGTAAGCGTCAGACGACTTTCTCCTCGGTCTTTGTCTATCCCCTTGTGGATGAAACCATAGAAATTGAGATCAATCCTGCCGATTTGGAATGGGATACCTACCGTTCCAGCGGGGCCGGTGGACAGAACGTCAACAAGGTAGAAACCGGCGTGCGCGTCCGCCACATCCCGACCGGCATTGTGGTGGAAAATACGGAGACCCGTTCGCAACTGGACAACCGTCAGAATGCCTTGCGGATTTTGAAATCCCACCTCTACGACCTGGAATTGAAGAAACGTCAGGAGAAGAAGGAGGAATTGGAAGGTCAAAAGAAGAAAATCGAATGGGGGTCCCAAATCCGGAGTTACGTCCTGCACCCCTATAAAATGGTCAAGGACCTGCGTACCGGGTATGAGACCTCCGATACCCAAGCGGTCCTGGACGGCGACCTGAATGAATTCATGAAGGTCTTCCTGATGCAAGGAGATAACAACGCACAATAAAGAATGATATCACACTTAAATACAGTAACAAAATGAGCTTTAAGTATCAAGAACTTTTCCAAATGGGAAAAGAAACCACCCAGTATCATCTCCTGACCAAGGAGTATGTTTCTACGGAAATGTTTAATGGTGAAGAAGTGTTGAAAGTAGAACCGGAAGGATTGCGCCTTTTGGCTCGCCAAGCTTTCCACGACGTGGCTTTCATGCTTCGCCCGGAACACAACGAAATGGTTGCTAAAATTTTGAACGATCCGGAAGCCAGTAAAAATGACAAGGCTGTGGCCTTGACCATGTTGTTGAATGCGGATGTGGCCTCCAAAGGCAAACTGCCCTTCTGTCAAGATACCGGAACGGCAACCATCGTGGCGAAAAAAGGCCAACGGGTGTGGACCGGTGGCGGTGACGAAGAAGCTTTGCAACACGGTGTGTACGATACTTACACCACGGACAACCTGCGTTATTCGCAAACGTTGCCGTTGGATATGTACAACGAAAAGAACTCCGGTAACAACTTGCCGGCCCAAGTGGATATTTACGCAACAGACGGCGATGAATACAAATTCCTGTTCGTTGCGAAAGGTGGTGGATCGGCCAACAAAACCTACCTCTTCCAAGAAACCAAGGCTTTGCTGAACCCCGATACCCTGGAAAAATTCCTGGTGGAAAAGATGAAGACCTTGGGTACTGCCGCATGTCCTCCTTATCACATTGCATTTGTCATCGGAGGTACCTCG
Organism: Bacteroidales bacterium; assembly: GCA_045638645.1. Classification (GTDB taxonomy): domain Bacteria; phylum Bacteroidota; class Bacteroidia; order Bacteroidales; family UBA932; genus JAGCJX01. The sequence goes on along the minus strand of JAZUBU010000002.1, from coordinate 221,148 downwards.
GCAGAAATGTGTTTGAAGACGGTGAAACTGGCTTCTACCAAATATTACGATACCATTCCGACTACCGGTAATGAGTTGGGACGTGCGTTCCGCGATACCGATATGGAGCAACGTTTGTTGAAAGCAGCTCAAAACATCGGATTGGGTGCACAGTTCGGTGGTAAATACCTGGCACACGACATCCGCGTGATCCGTTTGCCGCGTCACGGTGCTTCTTGCCCCGTGGGTATGGGTGTGTCTTGCAGCGCAGACCGCAACGTGAAAGCCAAAATCAACAAGGAAGGTATCTGGATTGAAACCTTGGACAGCAACCCGATCCGTTTGGTGCCGGAACAATTCCGTACTGGTGCTGCTCACTCATCCGGTGTACGCATCGACTTGAACCGCCCGATGAAGGAAGTTTTGGCAGACCTTTCCCAATACCCGGTTTCCACCTTCCTCTTGCTCAACGGTACCATCATTGTGGGTCGTGACATTGCACACGCAAAACTGAAAGAACGCATTGACCGTGGTGAAGGTCTTCCGCAATACATCAAAGACCACCCGATTTACTACGCAGGTCCGGCGAAGACTCCGGAAGGAATGCCTTCAGGTTCATTCGGTCCGACTACGGCAGGTCGTATGGACAGCTACGTGGACTTGTTCCAAGAAAATGGTGGTAGCATGATTATGATTGCCAAAGGTAACCGTAGCCAACAAGTAACCGACGCTTGCCACAAACACGGTGGTTTCTACTTGGGTTCTATCGGGGGTCCTGCAGCGATCCTGGCTCAAGACAACATCAAGAAGGTTGAGTTGTTGGAGTACCCGGAATTGGGCATGGAAGCTATCTGGAAAATTGAAGTGGAAAACTTCCCGGCATTTATCCTGGTAGATGACAAAGGCAATGACTTCTTTACCCAATTGAATAAATAGTCTATTGCTGTAGGTAGCATCAAGGCCAACTTCATCCGTCTCGAAGACGTTTGGAGATGGCCTTTCTTTTTGTTAATTTTGAAGCGGAATAACCCGATAATCCCTTGGAAATTATGGAACAAAAGAAGCATCAATTCACCTGTCTGAACGGGGACCGTTATGTGGGATCCGTGGATGAGAACGGACTTCCTCATGGAACCGGCACCATGATCTATGCCGAACGAACTTATGTCTCCTGGATGGAGAGCCAAGTGGCGTTCCGTTCATACAAAGGAGAGTGGCAACATGGAAAGCGGTCCGGGATGGGGCGGATGGAATACCAGGCCAATGGCAATGGATCCACCGAATACCGAGGCCAATGGTGTGATGACTTGCCTCACGGCCATGGGGTATTTGAACATCATGGCAACGTGACTTCCACCCGTTATGAAGGGGAGTGGAGAGCCGGTGTCCGTCATGGTCAGGGGACCTATTCGAACCATTGGGACAAGGGAACGTTTGCGGCAGAAGAATATGTCGGATCCTGGGAAAATGATCAACGTTGTGGCTGGGGAACTTCAACCCGTCAGACCGAGCGGGGTCCGGTGCAATACATCGGAGAATGGCGGGGGGATCTCCGGCATGGGACCGGTACCTTGTTGTATGCCAACGGCGATCGTTATGAGGGGGCTTGGGAGAAGGGTGAAAAACAAGGAGAAGGAACCTGTTCTCTGGTTCGTGGACAGCGATTTTCTGCGCAGTGGAACAACAATCATCCGGACATGGCGACCCTCCGAATGGAAGAGGGGTCGGACTTGCCGGTTCTTCGGATAAGCCTTTTGGCTTCCGGGTTTGACTATACCCGGGAGGCTGTTTGTTTGCTCTTTGCGGAACCGGGAGATTATGCTTTACAGGATACGTTTGAATACAACCCGCCTATCGGGAAGTCTTGCTATCCGGAAGAAGACCCTCTCTTGTCGATTAAACGCGTTGGTCCGGGAGAGGTAGAATTGGTTGTTTCGGGTACGTTTACGCAAAGTGGCAGTCCGGCTCTTGTCCGCATTCAATCTGGAGAGACGCTTGAGTATCAGTATCGCATACAATGTACCGATACGATTTATGACGAGGATTACGATTATGAGATCATCCGGAAAATGATTCTGACCTGTTCGTAGGCCCTTCCCTTTTCGGAAGTCAATGCCGCGTGGGGCTGCTGCCACGATCGTCCTATCCATACAATACGAAAGGAGGCGACTAATAAGATTTAGTCGCCTTCTTTTTAGTAGCGGAGGGAGGACTCGAACCTCCGGCCTCCGGGTTATGAGCCCGACGAGCTGCCAACTGCTCTACTCCGCGGTATGGATTGCAAAGGTATGTATCTTTTTCAGATTCTCCAAATTTTTCTTTTGAGAAGAATGGAAAATGTTAGTTTTGGGCAACAATGCTGAGTATCTGATCCAGACGGTTCCTTTCGATAACTTCCTGTTTTCCAGTGACGAGGTCCTTGAAATTGATGACTTGGTTTTGAGCTTCTGTTTCTCCTGCAATGACCAGGTAACGGATGCCTTTCTTTTCTGCATATTCAAATTGTTTCTTCAATTTGGCAGTCTCGGGATAGAGTTCGATGGCAAGACCGGCCTGGCGAAGTTCCTGCATGACGGGCAGAACATAGCGTACCCCACACGCATCCATGTTGGCGAAAAGGATGTGGGTTCCACGCACTGCGCCTTCGGGGAAGAGGTTCAAGCCACTGAGTACATCGTAGATCCGGTCAGCACCAAAGGAGATCCCTACTCCGGAGGTGTCGGGCAGTCCGAAGATGCCGGTCAGGTCGTCGTAGCGTCCTCCACCGCAGATGCTTCCAATTTGGAAATCTTTGGCTTTGACTTCAAAGATGGCTCCGGTGTAGTAATTCAGACCGCGTGCCAATGAAAGGTCGATTTCGATTTCCTGATGGAAATCGGCAGCAGCAACGAAACCGAAGAGTTCTTCCAACTCGTCCAAGCCGCGTATCCCGATTTCGGAGTTGGCCAGGATGGGACGCATGGCCGCAATTTTTTCTTCGTTGGTGCCTTGAAGGGTGAGTACCGGTTCGATCAGGGCAATGGCTTCGTTTTCGAGACCTCTTTCCAGCAATTCTGTCTTGACGGCTTCCAGTCCGATTTTGTCGATTTTGTCAATGGCAACGGTGATGTCGATGAGTTTGTCCGGGTGACCACACACTTCGGCCAGTCCTGAGAGAACTTTCCGGTCGTTGATCTTTAGTACGATACGGACACCGAGGGCAGCAAAGACGTCGTCCACGATTTGGATCAGTTCCAATTCGTAGAGTTGGGAACGGCTGCCGATGACATCTACGTCACATTGGTAGAATTCGCGGTACCGGCCTTTTTGGGGGCGGTCTGCCCGCCATACCGGTTGGATCTGGTAGCGTTTGAAGGGAAATACCAATTCGTTGCGGTGTTGGACTACGTAGCGGGCAAAAGGAACGGTCAAGTCGTAGCGCAGTCCTTTTTCACAGACTTGCAAGGCCATTGCATTGCTGTTGATGCCGTTCTCGGTTTGTACTTTTTCCCAATCAACTTTGGCAAAAGCATCCCCGGAATTCAGTACTTTGAACAGCAATTTGTCACCTTCTTCCCCGTATTTTCCCAACAAGGTGGACAGGTTTTCCATTGAAGGAGTTTCAATGGGCGCGTAACCGTATTTGCGGAAAACAGAACGGACCGTGTCAAAAATGTAGTTTCTACCGGCCATTTCTGCCGGACCGAAGTCGCGTGTGCCTTTCGGGATCGAAGGTTTTTGAATTGCCATAATCAAGTTTATTTGGGCGCAAAGATACAACAAAGATTGGGGAAAAGAAGAATTGTTCCTACTTTTGAAATTGCTTAGAATGTAGGAATTTCATGGAAAAGAATCGTTTCGCCACACTCTTCCGGGTGATGACCCTGTTTTTGCTTGCAACCTCTGTTCAAGCGCAGTCCCCGTCTGTATCCGGTTACCAGAATGCTGTTAAAATTACCTTTTTGTCTTGGTACACGGGAAGTACAAAATTATCGTGCGAACGGGTACTGCCGAATCAGAAGCAGAGTACTGAAATTTGCGCCAGCTGGATTGGTGCGGGGTATGACAAATACCAGAACAATCCCTCCGGCTTTACCCTTCGGTATGGGCATAAGTTTTTCATCGGGGATCGTAGGGCTGAGGCTTTGGAAGGATTTTACTGGCGCCCGGAGTTAATCTATTGCCATTATCGCTACGATGCGGCCGTTTCAAAGGAGAGGACCCTGGCCGAGATGACGGCGTTGTTGATGACAGCGGGCTACCAATGGGTGCAAGGCCGTTTCCTGGCGGATGTCTGGGTCGGAGCCGGGTATGCGGCAGGAACCCCGGCGGATACCGGTTATCACCATGGTTTTGCCTTATGGGATTATTTCGGTACCCGCAGTGATCGTCTTGCCATGAGTTTTACGGTCCGTTTGGGCTGGTGCTTTTAGGCTTTCTAGGCTTTGGGCGTAAGCCGTTCTCCCAACCATTGGTCGATGGAATACTTGCCGGGACCGGCGATCAGCAGGAGAGAGTACCCCAGCAGGTAGAGGACTGCCAGTTCGCGCATGGCGAAAATCTGACCGGCATGAATCACGAATATCGCAATGATCATTGTGAAAATCAAGGGGATGGTAGCCAATCGCGTCAGCAATCCGAACAGGATGGCGCAGGCACAAAGTACTTCCGCGAAAATGGTCAGGATCAGCGAACATTCACTACCCAGGCCGATCGGGTCCGGGTAGGTATATTTCATAAAATCAAAACTCACGAGCTTGTCGCAGCCATGCGTCAGCATGAGTCTGCCAAAAATCAGGCGGAGCCCAAGCAAAAGAAGCGAGTACTTGGACTCGCTCTTTGTGGTGGGAAATAGGAAACGTAGGAGAGTTCTCATACCTTACATGGTTTTTTCAGGATCGATGAGTTTGTCTTCGTAGTACACTTCGTAGTGCAGGTGGTTGCCGGTACTTTGTCCGGTAGATCCGACATAACCAATCAAATCTCCTTTCTTTACTTTGTCGTTTTTCTGTGCTACCCGTTTTTCCATGTGGGCGTAAGCGGTTTTGTAGCCGTTTTCGTGGTTGATCTTGATGAAGTTACCATAGCCGCCCTGTTTGCCGGAGAAGGTGACGGTACCGTTGGCAGTTGCATAAATCGGTGTCATCTTGGGTGCTGCCAAGTCCACGCCCTTGTGATTACTTTTCTTCTTGGTAATGGGGTGGATCCGGGGACCGAATTTAGAGGAAAGTCGGGTGTATTCGGTCGGCTTTCCTGCAGGAACGGCAATGTTGACCGGTTTGGGTTCCTCTTTCTTGGGCTCGGCTTTGGGAGCTTCTTTTTTAGGTTCCTCTTTGGGCGTTTCTTTTTTAGGTTCGGCCTTGGGAACTTCTTTCTTGGGTTCGTTCTTCTGGATCTCGGCTTTCGGCGTTTCCTTTTTGGGTTCGACGTTTGTTGGAGCTGTCACCGGTGTCAAGGTTTGTAGTTTGGCTCCGTCTTTCTCCATTTCTTCGTTCCACTGCTTCAATTGTTCAGCCCCATCTTTGACTTGTTGGACGGGATCCTTTGATTTTGACAGGTCCGGCAGCAAGTCATCCGGTTTGGCACGCGTGATGAATTTGATTTCGTTTTGGAGCGATTTTTTTTCATCAGCAACAGAACTGGTAACCCCTTTGGGACGTTGGTCTTTCGGGAGGGGTGTGATTTTGAGGCCGTCATCGGAAGCCATCAAATCCAGGACTTCTTTTTCGCCATTCAAGAAAGCCAGGTAGTTCTTTTTGTAACGTTCGAACTCGGTTTCGTAGGCTTTGCGGAACTTTTTGTATTCTTCTTCGCGTTGTTTCTTGAATTCTGTCTCTTTTTGATTGAACTCTTTTTGTTCTTGTTCCCGTTGTTTGCGGAAATTGTTGTAGTTCTGACCGAGCAGGTTTGTGCAAAGCAAGCAGCCGATCAGGAGAATTCCTATTTTTTTCATAGTTCTGTGTTTTTATCGCGTGATAAATGTAGCTTCGTGGTTTTTGTTACAAAATGCCGGCTTATAATTTGGTGGGAACAATGTCGATATCAAAACTGATGGGACCGAACAGAATGCGGTATTCCGGGAGCGGCCAGTGTCCCCAGGAGTTGATACCACCCATACCCATTTGCTTGTAGTCAAAGCAAAGTGTATTGAAAGGGTCTGCAACCAGCTCGGCAGAGTGACGTTGGGCTTTTTCTCGTACTACGCCTTCGTCCAGCTTTTCGATGCTGTACGGCAACGTAGAGGCGCTGAAGTATTCCGGGCTGGAGAGGGTGAGGGCGATGCCGGACTTCTTGTTTTCTACGGTCCACCAGCGCAGGTCGCTCATGGTGCCGCTTTCTTGGGGACGGATGTACGGGTAGTACATCTCATTCACCGTTTTTTTGTAGTGGGCCAGGTTGGCGCTTCCCTTGCGGTCCGCATAGTTTTCCCAAGGACCCCGTCCGTAATAGGAGACTTGATCGAAGTTTTTCGGGAGGGCCATGCGCATGCCGAAACGGTACATCGGAGCTACGCGGCCGGCATCCGGGTTGGGAATCAGGCATTGGTTGATGTGCAGACCGCCCTGCGGGTCTACCCGGTAGGTCAAAGCCAGGCGAGCCGGGATGCTGTCAAGGGCCAGGACGGCCACAACGCTGCGATCTTCATTTTGTTGGATAGATTCCACCTGATACGTGGGGTTGTTCCAGTGACGGAAGCGGATTTGCTGCCCGGCACCAAAATCGTTGTCGGTGGCAGCCCGCCAGAAGTTCGGCCGGATACTTTCGCCTGCATACAACAAGCTTTGGCCTTGCCATTCGTACCGGTCAATCAATCCGGTTGCTGCGTCGAGGTGTACTTCGAAGTCCTCTTGCTTCCAGGTAAAACCCTTATCGGATACGTTGGTGGCAACAGTTTCCGGGTTGGCCGGAACGGGGGGCATTTCCTGCAGGACGAACTGTTGGTAGGCAACGCGGTGTCCTGCCGGCAACAAGGGTTCGGCTTCGATGAGCCGGTATTCAATATTCAACAGCAAGTCTGCATTTTCGACGGCAGGCCGTTGGTAGTTCAGACAAAGGGTGTCGGTTGCATGGCCTGCGTTGGTCAGGTCCTGTTCGCCTTGGGCCAGGATTTGGTTGTCGGATACCAGTTCCCAGTGCAGGCGGTAATTCCGGATATCGCGGAACAGGTGTTCATTGTAAACGGAGAGGGTTCCGTTGTCTGCATTGAGCAAAGTGGTCCAAACCGGTTGGTAGTAATAACGGACTTCGTAAGCGTGCGGGTTGGGAATCCGGTCGGGGCTGAACAGACCGTTGTCGCAGAAATTTTTGTCACCATCGCTGTCGTGGTCGTTGAAATCGCCGGCATAGGCCAGGATGTCGGTGCCGTCCGACTTGGTCCAATGGATGGACTGGTCCACAAAGTCCCAGATGAAACCGCCCTGAAACTGGTCGTAGGTTCGGATCATGTCCCAATATTCCTTGAATCCACCTTGGGAATTACCCATAGCATGCGCATATTCGCAGGGGATCAGTGGACGGGTCGGGTTGCTTTCCAGATAGGCTTTTGCCTCGCTGGGGGAAATGTACATCGGAGAGAACACTTCTGCCACCTCGAATTCGGTGTCACGTTCGTACATGATGGGTCGGGTGGGGTCGATGGCGCGCACACGTTCTGCTGCCAGGCGGAAGTTTTCGCCGTAGCCGGCTTCGTTGCCCAGGGACCAGAATACGATACTCGGGTGGTTGGCAAAAGCCAGTACGTTGCGTTCGTTCCGTTCGATGTGGGCTTGGGTGTAGGCCGGATCATGGGCCAGGGATTCTGGTCCGTATCCCATGCCGTGAGATTCGACATTGGCCTCGGCAACTACGTAGAGACCGTATTGGTCGCAGAGTTTGTAGAAGTACGGATCGTCGGGGTAGTGGCAGGTACGGACGGCGTTGATGTTGAATTCCTTCATGGTCCGGATGTCTTGGAGCATCCGTTCTTTGGAGACGAGGTAACCTCCGTACGGATCCATTTCGTGTCGGTTAACTCCTTTGAACAGAATGGGTTTTCCGTTGATGAAGTATTGTCCGTTCTTGATTTCAACGTGACGGAAGCCGATGTCGAACGAGGTGGCTTCCACCAAGGTGTTGTCGTCTTTGCGGATCAGGGAGGCCGTCGCACGGTAGAGGGTCGGAGTTTCGGCACTCCAGGTGTTTACCAGTCCGGCAAACATGTTGGCGGTTTTTTGTCCGGGTTTGAGGGTCAATCCGCCCAGGGATTTTCCGTCAGGGTCATCCAGACGTACTTGCAGCAGATGTCCTTCCGGAACCTCTGATGTGACACACAGCAGGCCTTGGGTGGTTCCGTTGATCAAGGTACCTTCGATGCGGATGTCTCCCATGTGGATGGGTTGGCGTGCATACAGGTAGGTTTCGCGGGCGACACCACTGAAGCGCCAGAAATCCTGGTCTTCCAGGTAGGTTCCGTCGCACCAACGGAAGGTTTGGAACGCGATGAGGTTCTTTTCGCCTGGAATCAGGTAGGGGGTTACATCGAATTCGGCCGCCATCTTGCTGTCTTCACTGTATCCGACGAATTGGCCGTTGATGTAGAGCCAGAGGTTGGAAGTAACCGATCCGAAATGAATGTAGAGGTTCTTTCCGTTCCAATCCTTGGGAATGCGGATTTCCCGTCGGTAGGAACCGACGTGGTTTTCGGCAACGGGCACGTTCGGAGGGTCGTTGCGGAACTTTTCTCTCCAGGCATAGCCAACATTGACGTAGACGGGGTCACCGTAGCCGTTCATTTCCCAGATGCCGGGTACTTCCATGCGGTCCCAGTCAGAATCGTCCAGGTTGGGTTCGTAGAAATTGATGGGGCGTTGGTCTGCATCTTCGGCCCAGTGGAATTTCCATTTTCCGTCCAGGGACAGGTAATTCTTGCTCTTTTCATAACCGGCCCTGATAGCGGCTTCGTCTTCAAACGTGAAGTAGTCTGCGCGCATCGGCAGCCGGTTGACCTGGTTGATGGTGGGATCCTGCCATTCGGTGTGGCTGGGATCGGTTCCAAAGATCGGCTCAACTTTTTCAGAGCAAGAGTATGCGGTTAAGCAGGCAAGCAAAGCAGCAAAGCTGGATCGGGAAAAATATCGGTTCATAGATCTCAAGTAAATATAATTACAATCGGACAAATGTAACGAAATATGCTTATTTTTGCAAAGTTTGAACCGAAGACATTGAGATATGCAAGTGATAAAGACCGAATTGGATGGTGTCGTGATTCTAGAACCGACGGTGTTTGGAGATAGCCGGGGATATTTTTTTGAAAGTTTCTCCCAACGTGACTTTGAACAGCAAACGGGCTTGACCGGTATTCGTTTTGTACAGGATAATGAGTCGTTTTCCGGGAAAGGTGTGTTGCGGGGCTTGCACTTTCAGAAAGGAACTTCGGCACAGGCAAAACTCGTGCGTGTGGTTCGTGGAGCGGTGCAGGATGTGGCGGTGGATCTGCGTCCGGAGTCACCTACCTTCGGTCGTCACGTATCGGTGATTCTCACGGGAGAAAACAAACGCAGTTTCTTTATACCCAAGGGGTTTGCGCACGGTTTCCTGGTGTTGGAGGACGATACGGTCTTTCAATACAAATGCGACGAATTCTACCATCCGGAAGCAGAAGGTTCGCTGCGCTGGAATGATCCGGATTTGGGGATCCGCTGGGAGTTGGATGGGACCGAGCCCCATTTGTCGGAGAAGGACAAACGGGCGCCGCTATTGCGGGAATGTTTGCAGGAACTCCGCTAGACTTTCTTTCCAATCCGGGACACGGACTTGAAATGTGTTCCGTATTTTTTCCTTGCTCAAGACGGAATACTTCGGGCGGGCAGCCGCGGTCGGGTATTGTTCGGTACGGATGGGTTGTACCGGACAAGTTTTGTGGCCGAATTCCAACGTGGTTTTTGCCAGTTCGTACCAGGAGCAGGTTCCTTCGTTGGAGAAATGGAAGATTTCGCCCCGAAAAGGGGTGTTTTCGAGTTGGGGAATGATGCCGATCAGAGCCTGTGCCAGGTCTTTGGCATTGGTGGGGCTTCCCAGTTGGTCTGCAATGACTTGGAGCTGTGGTCTTTCTTCTGCCAGGCGCAACATGGTCTTGACAAAGTTGTTGCCATAGCGGGAATACAGCCAGGCTGTGCGGACGGTAATGCCCCGGACACCGATTTGTTGAATGCCGGTTTCGGCTTCCCGTTTGGTTTTTCCATAGACGGATAGGGGTGCACAGTCATCGGATTCTGTGTAGGGGTACTGCCGGTTGCCGTCGAATACGTAGTCTGTGGAGATGAAAATGAAACGGGCGTTGGCTTCTTTGGCAATTTGGGCCAGTTGCAGGGTGGCTTGAGTGTTGATGCGAAAGGCCAATTCGGGTTCCGATTCGGCCCGGTCCACGGCGGTGTAGGCGGCACAGTGAAGGATGGTGTCCACGTTGTGTTCCACCACAAACTTGCGACAAGCCTGTTCGTTGCAAATGTCCAGGATCGGCAAATCGGTGAAAATCCAGTCGCTGTTGCCGTTGGTCAATTCACGAAGTTGGGAACCCAGTTGTCCGTTCCCTCCGGTTACCCAAATCTTTCCCATAAAACTCCCAAAATCTTTTCGCAAATGTACCTCTATTTTCGTTATCTTTGTGCAAATTTTTGTTAACAATGGATTACAATACCCAACGAAAAAAATTGCTGATGCCGGAGTATGGCAGAAACGTGCAGCGAATGATTGAACAGGTGATGCAGATTCCGGACAAGGAAAAACGGAACGAACAGATTCGTGCCGTTGTTTCCGTGATGGGTATCCTGAATCCACAACTCCGTGATTTGAGCGACTTTAAGCATAAGTTGTGGGACCATGTGCAAATTATCAGCGATTTTCAGTTGGACATCGATTCTCCCTATCCTCTCCCGACGCGGGAAATCTTGAACCGCAAGCCCCAGGCCATTCCTTTCCAAACGGAGCCGTTGAAGGAAATGCACTACGGCCGGAATATCCAGAATATGATTGCTGCGATTGCCGAACAGGAAGACGGGGAAGAGAAGCTTGCCAAAGTCCGTTCCCTGGCACATTACATGCGCCAACAGTACCTGATCTGGAACAAGGATACGGTCTCGGATGAGTTGATCTTCCGGGATATCGAACGTATGTCCTATGGTAAAATCCGAATTCCCGAAGACCTGCGTCTGAACCAGATCTCGGAAAAAGACTCGTTCAACAAACCGATGCTCATGTTGAATACCGGCGAGATGGGTCCGAAAAAGAACGGCCAAAACCGCAACAAGAAAGGTGTGCAGCAAAACGGCAACAAATCTGCAAAAAACAACAAAAAACGCTGGAAACCCAATAAATAGACGATGAAGAAGCCTGCTATGTCTCCGAACAGAAAAACCGTTAAAGGTCGCAAGCAAAGTCAGTCGGAGAAACGGCCGACTCCTTGGTACAAAACAAAATATGCCCGCTTTGGTTATGGACTCATGGCCGGAGCGTTGGCTTTGTATCTGTTTGTCTCCATGATTTCCTACCTCTTTACGTGGGGAGATGACCAAAGTCTGCTGTATCAACCTGAGTGGATGGATGCCTCCGTCCAAGCGGAGAACGAGGGAGGAAAATTGGGATTCCGTTGTGGAAAATTCCTGATCTCGGATTTGTTCGGTTTCGGGGCCTTTTTGATTCCTGTTTTTCTGGGTATCGTATCGGCGGTGTTATTCCGGATCCGGAAGGTGAAGATCTTGCGTCTGTTTCTGGTGTCGTTGTATGGTTGTATCCTGCTTTCGCTCACCTTTGCATTCATTTTCCATTTCTTTCCGCAGGCAGAATGGCTGATGAGTGGTGCCGGTGGATCGTATGGGGATGCGGTCAATGCCTGGGCTTGTGCTGCGATTGGCAATTGGGGTACGGGCTTGATTCTGCTGGTTTGTCTGGTCGGTTGGGCTTTCTTGTTGAATCCTCGGATCATTGACCGTCTGATCCAATGGTTTGAACGTCCCCAAGTGGATGATGAGGAACCCGGTGATCCGGCGTCGGGATGGATCGAGGAGGAACCGGGGGATGATGCAGCCGAGGATGAAGATGAATCTGGAGATTCCGGCGATGCAGACGATGAAGATGACAGGGAGGTTGATGTTCCGGAAGATGGAGATGGGGATGAAGCCTCGGATGGTCCGGAATTCGAGATTATTGACATGCCGGATGAGGTCCCTGACGGAGACGGTGAGAAGGGAACCCCGGAGGATCCGGTGGCTCCGGTTGAGCCATTGGAACCGGTAGCTCCTGAAGAACCGGCAGTTCCAGAAGAACCCGTAACTCCCGAAGAACCGGTGAGTCCGGAAGAACCGATTGCGCCCGTTACACCGGATATTCCTCCGATTGACGTGATTTCCGGGGATGATTTTTCCGTGACATTGACCGATGACCAATGGCGGATGCGTTACGATCCCCGTCTGAGTCTGTCTCATTTCCAATCGCCTCCCATTGACTTGCTGGAAGAATACCGGGACCAGATCTCCCGGGTATCCAAGATGGAGTTGGAGATGAACAACCGGAAGATTGTCACCACCCTGAAGAACTATAAGATTGAGATCGCAAAGATTTCAGCCCGGATCGGACCGACAGTTACGCTGTACGAAATCGTTCCGGCGCCGGGTGTGCGTGTTTCGCAGATCAAACGCTTGGAAGAGGATATCGCGTTGTCGTTGGCAGCTCGAGGGGTGCGTGTGGTGACCCTGGTGGGGACCAATGCCATCGGAATTGAAGTGGCCAACGAAAAGCCGAGCATTGTTTCCATGCGGTCTGTTTTGGAAGATCCCCGTTTCCAAAGCGCCAAGTATGAGTTGCCGGTGGTCTTGGGCCGGACGATTTCCAATGAGACGCTCTCATTTGACTTGGCGAAAATGCCGCACTTGCTGGTTGCCGGGGCAACCGGTCAAGGGAAGTCGGTGGGTTTGAATGCCATCATCACCTCTTTGTTGTACCGGAAACATCCTTCGGAAATGAAGTTTGTCCTGGTGGATCCGAAAAAAGTGGAACTTTCGTTGTACGAGCCGCTGGAGAAACATTATCTCGCCAAGTTGCCGGATGCGGATGAGGCCATCATCACTGATACGCAGAAAGTGATTCATACCCTTCGATCCTTGTGCAAACTGATGGATCACCGCTACGACCTGTTGAAAATGGCCAGTGTACGGAATGTGCGGGAGTACAATGAAAAATTCCTGTCCCGTCGTCTGAATCCCTACAAGGGACACGAATATATGCCCTACATCGTGGTCATCATCGATGAGTTTGCGGATTTGTTGATGACCGCTGGTCGTGAGATTGAAGAACCCATTGCCCGCCTGGCCCAATTGGCCCGGGCCATCGGTATTCACTTGGTGATTGCTACCCAGCGTCCGACCACCAACATCATCACAGGTACGATCAAGGCCAACTTCCCGGCCCGGATTGCTTTCCGAGTGATTTCGGGTGTCGATTCGAAGACCATTCTGGATCAGACAGGAGCGAACCAACTCATTGGCCGGGGAGATATGTTGTTCTATACCGGAAGTGATCTGACCCGTGTCCAATGTGCGTTCATTGACACCCCTGAGGTGGAACGGTTGACCCAGTTCATCAGCCGTCAGGCCGGATTTGGCGGTGCTTTCCTGTTGCCGGAGTATGTTCCGGAAGATGGTGGATCCGGTTTGCCGATGAAACCCGAAGGGGAGGGGCAAGGCTATGATTCGCTGATCAAGGAGGCTGCGCGTCTGATTGTGCGGGAACAGCAGGGATCTGCGTCTTTGTTGCAACGGAAAATGAGCCTGGGGTATCCCCGTTGTGCCCGGATCATCGACCAGCTGGAGGAGCTGGGCATTGTCGGACCTTCGGAAGGCAGCAAAGCCCGTCAGGTACGTGTATCCAACCTGGATGCTTTGGAAACAATTTTATCGGGCATTAATTAGGTAAATTATGAACAAGAGAATACTGGCCTTGTTTGTTGGCTTGTGTTGCTGGTTGCCGATGTCTGCACAGTCCGGCACCGAACTGTTGGCGGGACTGCGGGAGCATCTTCTGGGAGGCGGAACCTGGAGGATCCAGTTGCACATTCTGGCCGAAATGGATCGTAAAATCGAGTTTTTCAACGATCAGGCAACCTTGACGCTGCAGGGAGATTGCTATCGTTTGGAAGGGGAGTATTTTGCTTTCTATGCTGATTCGGCAGCGGTCTGGCTGGTGGATCCGACGGCCGGGGAAATTACAGTGAGTGAACGGGTATTCAGCTACGACAATTTTCTGGAAAATCCCCTGGCGGTTTTGCAGGAAGAGGCTTTGGATCAATTCGTCGTGTCCGAACCGGTGACCCGTATTGATCAGGGGAAGCAGCTCCGGGTCTTTCAGATGACTTCCCGTACGCAAGAAGGGCAGGAGCCGTGGGTGGTGGAAGTGGCCATTGGTCCTGAGCCCAATCGTCTCCGTTCTTTGACCTGTACCCGGGAGCGGGAGTCTTACCGCATCCAGGTGTTGGATTTGGCTTCGCATGCAGCGCTGGATCCGGCTTATTTTACGCCGGAGGCTTCATTGCTCGAATCCATGGAAGTGGTGGATCTGCGGTAGAATACTTCCCGGATGGAGGGATAGGTGTTTTTTAGGCGATCCGGAATCTCTTTCTCCGCGACCCAGGCCAGACTGGTAATTCCTTCTTCGGTTTGCGGCTGGAGCGTTTCTTGGCCGGAGTGCTGCATGGCATACCAGTGTGTGGTTTTGAAACAGGTCTCACCAAACATTTCATAGGTGTGGTAGGTCCGACAGATGAGATCTTTGCAGCAAAGGTTGGAGATGCCGCATTCTTCCTCTACCTCCCGGATAGCCGTGGTCCGGATGTCTTCACCGGGTTCCTGTTTGCCTTTGGGCAAGTCCCAGCAGCCGTTGCGGAAGATCATCAGGATGGATCCGTCTTCGTTTTGCACCAGACCACCTGCGGCATGGATTTCTTTGTGCAGAGCTGCAATTTCTGCCAAGGTTTGGTCGGGATGGTCGGTGGGGATGAACAGCCGCCGGATGTTCGGGTGTGTTTGAAAGAAGGCGGGCAAAGGTCCCAAGGAGCGGATGTCCGAACCAAAACGGCAGACATCGTTGGGTCCCATGTTTTTTACGGTTGCCGGTTCGCAAAGAATGACAGCTTGTTGCTGGTAAAATATTTGTATCATGATCGTGGGTCGGTAATATTTTCTAAATCAAAACTCTTTAGTAACTTTGTACAAATTTAAAATAAAAACTGTATGATGGAAGTTGAAAAGATCGTTGCAAGATATTTGCTCGAAATTGAAGCCGTTAAATTGAACCCGGAAAATCCGTTTACTTGGGCTTCCGGATGGAAATCTCCGATTTATTGCGATAACCGTCGCATCCTTTCTTATCCTGAGATGAGATCTAAAATTGCAGAATTTTTGACCCAATCGGTACAGGAAAATTTTGGAACCTCAGAAACCGTTGCCGGTGTGGCTACCGGAGCGATTGCCTTGGGTACCCTGGTGGCGGACAAGATGCAAAAACCGTTTGTGTATGTACGTCCGAAACCGAAGGATCACGGGATGGGTGCGCAAGTGGAAGGCGTTGTCAAAGAAGGCTCCCGCGTGGTGGTTGTCGAAGACTTGATCTCAACCGGAAAGAGCAGTTTGTCTGCCGTAGATGCCTTGCACAAACAAGGTGTTCAAGTAACCGGTATGGTTGCAATCTTCTCATACAACTTTGACCAGGCTCGTAAGTCGTTTGAAGATGCCAATGTCGAGTTGCATACCTTGACCAACTACGATACCTTGATTGAAGAGGCTTTGGCTTGCAATTATATCAAAGAATCTGAATTGGAACTGTTGCGTCAATGGCGTTACGCTCCGGACAAATGGGGAAAATAAACAGCGATGGCAGTTTCAGAGATTAAAGGTAAGGAGGTATTGCTGAAGCAATCTCCTTATCTTTTGTTCAATGCCTTCACGGACCTTCGGAACTTCGCTACCAACCTGCCGGCTGAGATGCAAGGCAAGGTGGAGGTAACGTACGATACGTTGGTTGCTGAAGTGCAAGGGATCAAGATGGGCGTGCGTGTGGATGATCGGTTGCCCTATTCCCAAATCCGTTTCAAAGAGGAAGGACAATCTCCGTTTCCCTTTACGGTAACTTTTCACTTCGAACCTGTCGGTTTGGATCAGACCTTGTTTCATATTGAGATGCGTGCCGAGATGAACATGATGATCAAGATGATGATTGGGGGAAAACTCAAGGAAATGGTGGATAAGTTGACCGACGGAATTGAGCAAGCCGCTTCCGGCAAGATGCCGGAAAACATGCCGCAATACAGCTAATATGAATACAGACTTTGTTCGATTGTTAGAAGAATCGATGGGGGTTGATCGTGCTGCAGCTTTGGTGGCAGCGTTGGATCAGCCTCCTGTCGTATCGTTGCGTTTGAATCCTGCGAAAGTCGCAAAGTACAACGCGGCGGCCTCAAGGGAGGCAACGGATCCCGTTCGTTGGGCCCAAGAAAATGGTTTGCCTGCGGACGGTCCTGTAACCTGGTGTCGGGATGGGGTTTATCTTTCCTC
Source organism: Bacteroidales bacterium (assembly GCA_045638645.1). GTDB lineage: Bacteria > Bacteroidota > Bacteroidia > Bacteroidales > UBA932 > JAGCJX01. The sequence continues at coordinate 204,613 of JAZUBU010000002.1, read as the reverse complement.
AAAACCCAGTTTTACGACCGATCCGCTTTTTCATGCGGGAGCTTATTATGTGCAAGAGGCCTCGTCCATGGCAATCGAGAAGTTGTTGGAATACTGGGAGCCCACCGACCAACCCCGGATGTTGGATTTGTGTGCCTCTCCCGGTGGGAAATCTACCCATGGGATCTCGATGATGCAACGTCTCGTTGAGGAGGGGAAGATTGCTGATTTTCTATGGGTGGCGAATGAGGTCATCGCTTCACGAGCGACTACCCTGGCCGATAATTTGGTGGTTTGGGGTGATCCTCGGGCCGTTGTAGCTTGCAATGATCCGGCTGACTTCAAGGACCTGGATGATTTTTTTGACGTTGTTCTGGTGGATGCTCCTTGTTCAGGAGAGGGTATGTTTCGCAAGGATCACGCAGCCCGTGCGGAGTGGACCGCGGACAGTCCTCTTTTCTGTGCTGCCCGTCAACGCCGTATTCTGGAGGATGTGTGGCCCAGCTTGCGTCCCGGAGGCTTGTTGGTGTATTCTACCTGTACGTTCAATGCCTTGGAAAATGAGGAGAACGTGGAATACATTGCTTCCGAATTGGGAGCTTGCAGTTTGTTCTCGGAACACTATTATCCCGGGGAGCAAAGGGGTGAAGGCTTCTTTCTGGCGATTTTGCGCAAGGATGGAAATGAAGCAACGGCCCCCGTCCGTCTGAGGAAATCAGAAAAACGTTGGCCGTTGGTCAAGGAAAAATTGCCTTGCGGATGGGCTGCGATGCCGGTTGTCCTTCGCAACAAGGAGGGGTTGGTCAAGGCGATTCCGCAAACCTGGGACGATGTCGTTACCTATCTGGAAAGCCGGCTGCGTATTTTGCGATCCGGTGTGGCCCTGGGCCGTTGGAAAGGCAAGGATTGGGTCCCCGAGCATGATTATGCGTTGTCTGTGGGGTTTGATGCCACAGGTTGTCCTTGCATAGAACTTTCTTTGGAGGATGCCCTGACTTACCTTCGGGGCGGTAGCCCTGATTTGTCCACCCATCCCAAGGGTTATGCTGTGATGACCTATCGTGGTTTCCCGTTGGGCTTTGTAAAGAATCTCGGCAACCGAAGCAACAACCTCTATCCGGCCCACTTGAGGATTCGGAAATTCTAGAAGGAGTAGCCTATACTTATTGAAAAAGTGTGGATTCGACTATACGAGGCCCAGGATTTTATGAATTTTGTAAAATCGAATCCGTACCCTAATTCAAGGATAAAATGATCACCCCCTTTAATTAACAATCCTAATTGTCCTCCTACTAATCCCCTATTAATAACTTCGCCTTCTTCGATAGTTTTAAAAACATTAACGACAGTCGGGGATGATCCTTGCTCTGTGCTGTATTTGTATGTGTTGTAATGTAAGAAGTAACGAGCATATAAACCTGCGAATGGAGCTAGTGTAATAGATTGGTTTAATGGAATGTCATGGGATACACGTACCGGAAGATATACATTGCTCAAATCGGACTTGTAATACATGCTATCGTTAAAGAATAGGTAGTGAAATCCAAGACCCGTTTCAAGATTAAGGGAACATTTTGTTGAAATAGGGATATTGTATAGTGCATCCAATGATATGCCTGATCCACTCTCGTGGGAGTCTTCTCCTATTGTTCGAGTGATGTCGATGATGGATGCTTTGTATCCTGCGTTGATGCTTATCTGAGCGAAGCAGACTGAAGAAGATGCGATTAGTAGCATCGAAAACAATAAAGAAAATAGAGCTTTCATAATAATAAATAGGTATTAATTCGTTAAGCCTGTAGCAAAAATAAAAAAACAAATAAATACGCAAAAAAATGAGATAAAAAATAAAAAAATATTGTTCCTTGAAATTTTGGAATCTTTCTTGATTTAAAAACGGTATTGTAGAGAAGATGAAGATTTATATCTGGACAGACTTATTCTACAGAAATTATATGTACGATGATTGATACTACAATATTTGTAATTACATAATTTGTACTATATTCGCAGTTGGATACTAAAGTTTGGATTATGGAGACTCCCTTTATCTTTGGTAAAATTGCGACAGAGAAAAATTTTACCGATCGTGAGCAGGAAACTGCCAATTTGGTTCAAAATTTCACATCGCAGATAAATACAATTATTATCTCTCCTCGTCGATGGGGGAAGAGTTCGTTAGTATGCAAGGCTACAAAGTTGGCGATGGAGCAGGATAGTAACTTGCGTATTTGTCATATCGACTTGTTTAATGTTCGCGATGAGGAGCATTTCTATTCGTTGCTCGCTCAGAAGGTAATTGCTGCGACATCGTCCAAATGGGAGGAGGCAGTCGAGAGTGCAAAGGCTTTCTTTTCGCATTTAGTGCCCAAGATTTCGATTGGCATCGATCCCTCCAACGAAGTGTCAATCGATTTTGATTGGGAAACTGTTAAGCAGAACCCGGATGAGATCCTGGACCTTGCTGAGAAAATTGCAAAGAAAAAGCAGCTTAAAATCGTCATTTGTATTGATGAGTTCCAGAACATAGCGGAGTTTTCGGATCCGGATTATTTTCAGAAGAGGTTGCGCTCGCATTGGCAGCAGCATCAGCGAGTTGCTTACTGTCTTTATGGAAGCAAACGTCATATGATGATGGAAGTCTTTACCAATTCCTCCAAGCCCTTTTACAAGTTTGGTGATCTCATGTTTCTTAATAAAATCAGTACACCATATCTTGTGGCGTTCTTTAACACCCGGTTCGCAGATACTGGAAAATCAATCAGTGAGGATGCTGCTAACCTGATTGTGCAGCTCGTTGATAATCATCCTTACTATGCGCAACAACTCGCTCAGCAATCGTGGTTGCGTACAAGGGATGTGTGTACGGTCGAAATTGTACGTGAGGCTCATTCGGCATTGGTTGAGCAGTTGAGTTTGCTGTTTGTGACTATCACAGAGACCTTAACAGTTCAGCAGTTGAATTACCTGAAGGCCCTCATCGCTGGCGAAAAGGCTATCAGTTCTACCAAAGTAATGCACCGCTACAAAATATCGTCTACCACCTCAATCGCACGCTCAAAGGCTGCGCTGATCAAGAACGACGTTTTAGACAACAAGGCAGGGGAAATTTCGTTTCAAGATCCTATTTATGCCTACTGGTTAAAAACGGTATATTTTGCGAACTAAACTACAAGTCGGAAAATAAAAAAAGTTGTATTCCTTGGTAAAACCTTGGAATACAACTTTTTTATTGTCACACAACAACCTCTATCCTGTACATTTGAGGATTCGGAGATTTCGTACTTTCTTATCCCGACATTATTTTGCCATTCATAAATTTTATGTATTTTTGGAGTGTTATTCCAAATTTGCATAAAATGAATAAAGATTACATAGCACGAGACATTCAGGATCTGTTGATTGAAGCATCTCAATATTTTTCAGTCATCTGCATTACAGGGCCACGACAGTCAGGAAAGAGTACCATACTGAAAAAGATGTTCCCTCAGGCCGTAAAGTACTCATTGAAGGATGTGAACGTCAGGGAGTTTGCTCTTAACGATCCTATTGCATTTCTGAATCAGACACAGGAGATGATGTTCATCGACGAGGCTCAAAAGGCACCGGAACTCTTCGAATACATACAGGGAATAGTGGACAACAACCCCGACAGGAAGTTCCTTCTGTCAGGCAGCTCCAACTTCGAGCTGATGAAAGACCTGTCCGAGTCATTGGCAGGAAGGGCTGGCGTATTCGAACTGATGCCGATGTCGCTTAATGAGACCCGAACTGAATCATCAAGCAAATCACTTGACGACTTCCTCTATGACGGTCTCTTCCCGGCAATCTGTGCCGAAAAGAATATCGCAAAACTGCTCTATCCGTCATACGTAAAGACCTATCTGGAAAAGGATGTCAGAGACCTGCTCAAGATAAAGGACATCATGCAGTTTCTCAAGTTCATGAAACTGTGTGCGACACGAGTCGGCTCCGTATTCAACGCGTCCGAACTAGCTAACGAGGTAGGGGTTGACAGCAAAACCATTGCGTCATGGATGTCAGTACTGACTGCTTCTTATGTAGTATACCTGCTGCCACCATACTACGAGAGCATTTCAAAGAGATTGATAAAGAGTCCCAAACTGTATTTCTGCGACCCGGGCCTGGCGTGCTACCTGCTCGACATCGAAAGTCCTAAACAGCTTTCCAGGGATAAGATGCGCGGCAACATATTCGAGAACTTCGTAGTGATGGAAGCAGTCAAGCACAGAATGAATGCCGGCAAGGAGGGAGGCGTGTTCTTCTACCGCGACTCCAACATGAATGAGGTGGACGTACTCATCAAGGAGGAAGGCGAAATCACCGCCCTTGAGGTAAAGTCATCTATGACATACAACAAGGATTTTGAAAACACCCTGAAGAAACTGTCAGGATGGATAAAGACTCCAATCCGAAGGAAAGCCGTAGTATATACAGGTGATTTCGAGAACAATGCCGGAGACATTGAGATTGTCAACTACAAGAACCTTGCACTATAATTTTGCCCTTCATAAATCGCAATTTATGCGTCACAAATGATACCGTTGCGGCATCTAAGTATAGGACACAAAGTTTCTCAAACATTTATGGATTGAACGAAAAAGTCCTTTTTTGATTTACTGTAATGTAATATATAATTACCAACAATAAAAAAAGTTGTATTCCTTGGTAAAACCTTGGAATACAACTTTTTTATTGTCACACAACAACCTCTATCCTGCTCACTTGAGGATTCGGAAATTCTAGAAGGAGTAGCCGACTTTTATCCCAAAGTTATACGGGAGAAGGTGGGTCATTTCCATCATTGCGGCAATCCACCAATCGCCGCCATCATTGGATTGATGACGGATGCGTGATCCCAGATTGAGGTTGTAATAGGGGATCAGTTCTCCATTTTTTGGAGCATATGCACCTCCAATGCTCATACCGATGTAGGGAGATATTCTGCTTTCTGAAAAAGAGTACCTTACATCTGCATAGATCGGAATAGATGTGCCATTTGCGAAACGAATACCTGCACCGCCACCGAAGAACCAACTTTCATTGAGGTTGTAGCCAGCTACAATGTCTGCACCAACCGGAGGAGCAATGCTGCCGGATAGGTCCATTCGAAGCTCAAATCCCTCTTCGTGTTGAATGCAGAAGCCGTTTTGATAGCTTTCTCCAGCAATCCAAAACGGAGTGCCCAGAAGAGCAATAGCACCTCCTGCTGCGATTCCTACCAGGCCAAAACCTGGGATGACATTGACGCCTTTGGTAGCATCGTCTGTTGTCCGGTTTGTGTTGAGCATCATTCCGATGCCAAATACACCTGCACTGACAATAGCAATACCACCACCAGTATATACCATTGTTTTCCCAAAATCTCGGGTGTGGCTTTGGGCGTGTAAAGAGGGTTCAAAGGCAATCATCGCAATGATGCTCAAAATAATGAGCTTTTTCATGGCTTGAAGATTTAAAATTACGACCAAATGTAGCAAATATTGTTGGATAATTTTTTAATAAGTTAGTATTCTGAACCAGAAAGAGTATTTATTTTCTAAAAGGCTTAATTGTGATGCGTTTGCTGAGTATTCGTCATATTCAACTGTCCCATCTATTGTGTCAAAAATCTTTGATTCATAGTACCCTCGGCTATAACCATTCTCAAGCATATGCATGTACTTCAAACGTTCTGCATAGCCATGTCTCTTTCTTTTTTTAGACATAACAAAACCCCGAAAGTTTTTTGTCTAACTTTCGGGGTTCATATCAGAAATTGTCGTGCTTTATCTGTTCAACCGGTTGAGGATTAGCCTCCAAAGTTGTCATACAGGATGTTTTCAGGCGGAACGCCCAGGCTGTCCAGTAATTTGACAACGGAGTCGGACATCATCGAAGGACCGCACATCAAGTACAAGGCATCTTCGGGAGCCTCGTGGTTCTTCAAGTAAGTTTCGAACAATACGTTGTGAACGAAACCAGCGGTGTAAGCTACGCCAGCTGCATCAGCTTCCGGATCCGGACGGTCCAAAGCCAAGTGGAACTTGAAATTCGGGAATTCTTTTTCGATGGCAGCGTAGTCTTCCAAATAGAAGGCTTCTTTCAAGCTGCGGGCACCGTAGAAGAAGTTGACTTTGCGGTTGGTCTTTTCGGTGTGGAACAAGTGCATGATGTGGCTGCGCATAGGAGCCATACCGGCACCACCCCCGATGAAGATCAATTCTTGTTCTGCCGGCAAGTTGTCGGGCAGGAAGAATTCGCCATAAGGACCTGAAATCATCACCTTGTCACCCGGTTTGAGTGAGTAGATGTACGATGAGCAAATACCCGGGTTGATGGGCAAGAATTTGCGGGTTTCGCGGTCGATCGGCGGGGTTGCGATGCGGACATTCAATTTGATGATGTCTCCTTCAGCCGGGTAGCAAGCCATACTGTAGGCACGCAAGGTCGGAGTCGGGTTGACCATCTTCAAGTCGAATACACCCATCTTTTCCCAGTCTTCGCGGTATTGTTCGTCCACGTCGATGTTTCTGTAATCCACGGTCATGGCAGGAACGTCCACTTGGATGTAACCACCTGAACGGAAGTTGAGGTGTTCTCCTTCGGGGAGTTTTACCACAAACTCTTTGATGAAGGTTGCGACGTTGTTGTTGGAAACCACTTCGCATTCCCATTTCTTCACGCTCAATGCGGATTCAGGAACTTCGATTTTCAAGTCTTCTTTCACTTTCACTTGGCAACCCAAACGCCAGTGGTTTTGGATTTGTTTGCGGGTGAAGAAACCAACTTCGGTCGGAAGAATGGTTCCACCGCCTTCCAATACGCGGCATTTGCATTGGCCGCAGCTACCTTTACCACCGCAAGCGGAGGGCAGGAAGATTTTTTGTTCGGCCAAGGTGTTCAACAAATTGCCACCAGGAGTTACTTCAATTTCTTTGGAGCCTTCGTTGATGTTGATTTTAACTTTGCCAGAAGGAGTGAGTTTGGTTTTGATGAAGAGCAACAAAGCTACTAAAATCAAGGTCAAAGCCACTGTGGCAATGATTGCAGACGCAATAGTAGGTATCATGTTCATAATCTTTTCCTCCTAATCTTATAATTGAATACCCATAAACGTCATGAAGGCGATACCCATCAAACCTACGGTAATGAAGGTAATACCGAGACCACGGAGTGCTTTCGGAACGTGTGAGTAAGCCATTTTTTCACGAATTGCAGCCAAGGCAACGATCGCCAGGAACCAGCCGATACCCGAACCAAGGGCAAATACGGTGGCTTCGCCGATGTTGGCATAACCGCGTTCTTGCATAAAGAGAGAACCTCCCAAGATGGCACAGTTTACCGCAATCAAGGGCAAGAAGATACCGAGGGAAGAGTAGAGTGCCGGCGCAAATTTTTCCACCACCATTTCCACGATTTGGACGATGCCCGCAATCACGGCAATGAAGAGGATGTAGCTCAAGAAGCTCAAATCTACGCTTGCATATTCAGGATTCAACCATGCCAATGCACCCGGTTGAAGAATGAATTTGTTCAACAGGTAGTTGATCGGCAAGGTGACCAAGAGAACAAAGATGACAGCAACACCCAAACCGGTAGCTGTTTTCACATTTTTAGATACCGCCAAGTAGGAGCACATACCCAAGAAATAGGCGAATATCATGTTGTCAACAAAAATTGACTTGACGAATAAGCTAATGTAATCCATATTGATTTGAGTTTACTGTTATTCTTTTTCTTGCAAGTCGGTTTGGATGCTGCGTTGTACCCAGATGATGCAACCCAAGAGGATCAGCGCCATCGGAGGCAAGATCATCAAACCGTTGTTCATGTAACCCATTTCGTAGAAGCTTTCCGGGATGATGCGGATGCCGAGCAATGTGCCGGATCCGAACAATTCACGGAAGAAAGCAACGATGACCAAAATCGCACCGTAACCGGCACCGTTTGCCAAACCGTCCAACAACGAAGGAAGGGGTTTGTTGCCCAAAGCGAAGGCTTCGATACGGCCCATTACGATACAGTTGGTGATGATCAGACCGATGTATACCGACAAGGTTTTGCTGATGCTGTAAGCATAAGCCTTCAGAATCTGATCCACCAGAATAACCATCATCGCCACGACAACAAGTTGTACGATGATACGAATCCGGTTCGGAATGCTGTTTCGGATCAACGAAACAACAAAGCTAGAAAGACCGGTAACAACGATAACGGACAAAGCCATTACCAAAGCTCCTTTCAATTGGACAGTAACCGCCAATGCAGAGCAGATGCCCAAGACCAACACCGAAATCGGGTTGCCTTTGAAGATGGGTTTCAACAATAATTCTTTGTAATTGGTTTCCCCTTTCATGTTAGTTCTCCTCCACATGCTTTACAGTTTCAAAATAGGGACGGTAGCAGTTCAACCAGGTTGCGATGGTTTTTTCCAATGCTTGGGAAGTGATGGTACCACCGCTGATAGCGTCCACACCGTTGAGTTCGCCTTCTGCAGCGCCGCCTTTCACAACAGCGATAGAAACGAACTCGTCACCTTTGAAAATTTGTTTTTGAACGAATTGGTCGTAGAATTTGGGTGAAGCAATTTCAGCACCCAAACCCGGAGTTTCGCCTTTGTGGTCAAACACGGCACTTGCAATGGTGTTCATGTCTTCTTCCAAAGCGATGTAACCCCAGATCGGTCCCCACAGACCGGCACCGTAGCAAGGTACAACGTGGAGGGTACGACCGTTTGCGTTGAAGATGTACACCGGCAATTTCACTTGGTCGTTCAAACCTTGTTTGAGCAAGTTGTTTTGTTCTGCCAAGTTTACTTTGAATTCAATGCTGCTTCCTTGGGTGTTCATTTGGTCGATTTGTTCCCCTTTTGCATTGATGACAATGGCAGCTTGAATGTTGTCTTCGTAAGTTTTGATGGTGTAGGCATTTCCTTGGGCAGCCGCTTCTTCTGCGTTGTAGAGGCCTGCAGCTGTCAGGATTTTGCTGATGGTTTCCACTTTGACATTTTCATCCTGTTTGTCTTTCAGCACCAATGCAGTAAAAGCCAGAACCGCAGCTACCAATACAACCAACAAGGTTGAGTAGATTACCGTATAGGTATTGCTATTTGTATTCATAATTCTGAGGATTAGGCGATTTTAACTTTTTTAGCACGTCTCTTCAAGGAAGAGCTGATTACATAGTGGTCGATGAGCGGTGCGAAGGTGTTCATCAACAGGATGGCCAACATCATACCTTCCATATAACCCGGGTTGAACAGACGAACCACCACGGTCAGGGCACCAATCAGGAAACCATAGATCCATTTACCGGTTTCGGTTTGTGCAGAGGTTACGGGGTCGGTTGCCATGAAGACCGTACCGAAGGCAAAACCACCCAACAAGAGGTGATAGTAAGCCGGCATTTGGAGGTAAGGAGTTGCGTCGGTTGCCAAGGCGTTGCACAAGAAACCAACGGCCAATGCACCGATTACGGATGACAACATGATCTTCCAGCTGGCAACACCGGTCCAGATCAAAATGATGGCACCAATCAAGATGGCGATGACAGAAGTTTCACCAACAGCACCGGGGATGAGACCGCAAATTAGGTCGCACAAGCTGGTACCTGCTTGGTTCAAACCTTCCAAACCATTGGCTTGGGCGTGTACCATCGGGGTTGCACCTGAGAATCCGTCCACAGCACCACCGTTGCTCAAACCAGCTACCCAAACATAGTCACCGGACATTTTGCTGGGGTAGGAGAAGAACAGGAAGGCACGTGCCAACAAAGCGGGGTTCCAGATGTTCATACCGGTACCACCGAACACTTCTTTGCCGATGATGACTGCAAAAGCCACAGCAATTGCCAACATCCAAAGCGGAACGTCTACCGGAACGATCAACGGAATCAACATACCGGATACCAAATAACCTTCGTTCACTTCGTGGCCTTGGATTTGTGCAGAGATGAACTCAATGCCCAAACCGACGATGTAGGACACCAGGTAAAGGGGAAGGATTTTCAGGAATCCGTACCATACCATCGCACCAAAACCCATTTCGCCACCGAAAGCGAGGTTGTGTTGGTAACCGATGTTGTAAATACCAAACAAGAAGGCGGGAACCAATGCGATTACCACCATAATCATCACTCGTTTGAGGTCGTTACAGTCCCGAACGTGAGAACCTTTGTTGGTCACGGTGTTCGGTACAAAGAGAAACGACTCGAATGCATCAAAAGTAGAATGCAGGAAACCGAGTTTTCCGCCTTTGCTGAAAGTCGGTTTGATCTTATCTGTGAGTTGTCTAAGTCCCATAGTCTTAAGCCATTTCTTTAATCATCATATCAATACCTTTGGACACAATGTCTTGGACCTCGATCTTGGAGGGACAAATGTATTCGCACAAGGCCAAATCTTCTTCGATTACTTCGTAGATACCGAACATCTCCATTTTGTCAATGTTGCCGGCCAAGATGGCTTTCAACAAGTAAACGGGGTAGATGTGCATCGGAAGCACTTTTTCGTAGTAGCCGCTCAATACAAACGCACGTTCGCCACCGTTGAGGTTGGAGTCCATCGCGTATTGTTTTTTGGGAGTGAGCCAAGAGAAATAAGAGCGGGAGAAACTGAATTTCTTGCAGCGGAAGGGTTTTGCCCAACCGAACATTTCGTAGTAGTTTCCTTCGGTAATCAAGGTTACTTGGTTGTCAAAGAAGCTCAAGAATCCGTTTGCTCCTACGTTGGTACCCGTCAAGACGTTGCCACTGATGAAGCGTACGGGGCAGCCGGCTTGGAGACCTTCTGCATCCGCGGTGGCTTGGTCAGCGATGGCTTGCATGGGCATACCAACAACGGCTTTTACGTAAGCGGGTTTGTTTGCACGGGGACCGGTCACGGCCACCAATTGCGAGAAGTCGCAAGCTCCGTTCAAGAACAGACGGCCGATGAAGATCAATTGGTGCAGACCAACGGTCCAAACCACTTCTCCTTTTTGGATGGGAGCGACGTGGTGGATTTGGATACCGACGTTACCACTCGGGTGGGGACCTGAGAATACGTGGATCTTCACGTTGTCCAATTTGTGCAACGGGGTGCTGGCGTGGTTTGATTGGTGGAGTCCCAAGTGTACGCCGCCAGTGGTGAGTTTGTTCAAAGCATTGATACCCGCTTGGATGGCTTGCAGTTCCTCTTTGGCTACAAAGTCCAAATCTGCTGCCAAGGGAGCGGAGTTGAAACCGGAAACAAAGATGGCTTTCGGTTCGTCTTCCGGTTTTGCCAGGATGCCGTACGGACGTTGTTTCAGGCAAGCCCAAAGACCGCTTTGAAGCAACAGGTCGCGAACTTGTTCACGGGTTGCTTTTTCTGCTGCAGGTGCTTCGAATCGAACTGCAGTTTGTTGTTTGTCGTTGGTAATTCGGATTTCGAGCAATTTGCGCTTTTCTCCTCTGACCACTTCAGCCACCGTACCGCTGACGGGTGAGGTAAATTGAATCCGAGAATCCACCTTGCTGCAGAAAATCGGGGAACCAACCAGTACGGCATCCCCCTCTTTTACGAGGAGTTTCGGAACAAGACCTTTGAAGTCGGTAGGCTTAATGGCTATGACATCGGAGATTACATCCTTTTTAATTACCGGGTCCGGGGATCCCGTAATCGGGAGGTCCAGCCCTTTCTTTAATCTAATATAATCTGTCATTTTGAGTGATGATTTAAACGGGTGCAAAGATAAAAAAATAATCCGTAGATTTGCGGGGAAATGGAAAATGAAAAGAATTTGGATTTGACCGGTTTGAACCGGGTGCAAAGGGAGGCTGTCCTGTACAACGAAGGCCCCTCTTTGATTGTGGCTGGAGCCGGGTCTGGGAAAACGCGCGTAATTACCTACAAGATAGCCCATCTGTTGGAACTGGGATATGCGCCGCAAAGCATTTTGGCCCTGACCTTTACCAACAAGGCGGCACGGGAGATGAAGGAACGTATTTCAGAACTGGTGGGACGGCGTAGCGGTGTGCGGATCTGGATGGGAACCTTTCACTCCATTTTCCTTCGTATCCTGCGGGAATATGCGGACCGGATCGGTTTTCCGGAGAATTTTACCATCTACGATACCACCGATTCGCGCAACATGATCAAGACCTGTGTGAAGGAGCTAAATTTGGATGACAAGTTATACAAACCCAAGGACGTGGCCGGTCGGATCTCGCGTGCCAAAAACAACCTGATTACGGCTGGAGCCTATCAGAAAAGTGCCCAGTTGATGGAGGAAGACCGCAGCAACCGGAAACCCCGTTTGGGCGAGATTTATGGCCTGTATGCCCGCAAGTGCAAAACGGCCGGAGCTATGGATTTTGATGACATCCTGTTGTACATGAACATCCTGCTGCGCGACCATCCCGATGTGTGCGCGGCGTTGGCGGACCAGTTTCGTTTCATTCTGGTGGATGAGTACCAAGATACGAACTATGCCCAATACTTGATTGTCAAGAAGTTGTCTGCTGTTCACCGCAACGTGACGGTGGTGGGCGATGATTCGCAAAGTATCTATGCCTTTCGTGGGGCGCGGGTGGAGAACATCCTCACGTTCCAGAAGGATTTTCCGACGGTACGGACCTTCAAACTGGAACAGAACTACCGTTCTACCCAGACCATTGTGGATGCAGCGAACGCTGTCATCGAACACAACAGCAACCGCATTCAAAAAGTCTGCTTTTCGGAAGGAAATGCCGGAGAGAAGCTCGAACTCATTGCTTCGTTCACCGAGCAGGAAGAAGGGGCGTTGGTTGCCTCTTCTATCAAGCGTCGCATCCTGCTTGAAAAGTCGGCCTACAGTGATTTTGCCATTTTGTACCGGACGAATGCCCAATCCCGGGTCATCGAAGAAAGTTTGCGCCGGGCCAACCTGCCGTACAAAGTCTATGCAGGTCACTCCTTCTACGAACGCAAGGAAATCAAGGAGATGCTGGCCTACTTCAAATTGGTCATGAACGGTCAGGACGACGAGGCTTTCCGACGCATTGTGAATGTCCCGGCGCGTGGTATTGGGGATACGACCATGGAGCGTCTGACGCAGGCAGCAGCCAGCCACCAGACATCCCTCATGGGGGCGGTGGATTTGTCCAATGCCGATTTGGAAGCTTTCGGCCTGAAAGGGGGCGCGGTGTTGAAACTCCGGGACTTTGCTGCCATGATCCGGGAATTGCATGCAGCAGCCGAGGGTAAAAACGCATACGAACTGGCACTGACCATTGCGAACCGGAGTGCCTATATTCTGTTCTTGAAAGAGGACAAATCCATCGAAGGACAGTCCCGGGTGGAGAATGCCGAGGAGTTGTTGAACAGTGTCTCGTTGTTCATCAGCGACGCGCAGGAAAGTGCCTTGGAAGAAGACCGGGAACTGACCCTGGAGGACTTGTCTATGAATGCCTACCTGTCCAATGTTTCGTTGATCTCGGATCTGGATGTGGGGGAATCGGAGGAGGATGAGAACCGGATCAAGTTGATGACGGTCCACTCGTCCAAGGGCCTGGAGTTCCCGTATGTGTACCTGGTGGGGATGGAGGAAAGTTTGTTTCCGTCAACCAATACCTTGAGTACCGAGATGGATATCGAAGAGGAGCGCCGTTTGTTTTATGTCGGGATGACCCGGGCTATGAACGGGTTGGGATTGTCGTTTGCCCGTGAGCGTTTCCGCTGGGGAGAACATACCTCCTCGACACCGAGCCGCTTCCTGAAAGAAATTCCACCTCATTTTCTGGACAAGCCTCTGGCGAAAGAGACCGGTCCTGCGCTCGGAGGGATGGATCGTTCGTTTGGCCGGTCAGGTACCTCACCGGTGGGCCGTCCGGCTCCGTCATCGCAAGGATCCCGTCGTCTGACTCCGGTGGGCAGCCGTCCTGCAACGACATCCGCTCCAGCTTCTGTCAGACCGGTGTCGGCCGTGGCAGGCCCTGCTGTCACTTCCGGAGAACGCTTTGTGGTGGGGGAACGGGTGGAACACGACCGTTTTGGTTATGGCAGTATTTTGTCCTTGGAAGGTATCGAACCGAATATCAAGGCTGTGGTCCAATTTGAGTCCGTGGGAACAAAAACACTGCTCTTGAAATATGCAAAATTGAGAAAACTGAATTAACCCCGTGGCATGGATGTTGCGAGGAAAATTCAACGTTTTTCATAGTTTAAGTTTAGGTTAAGTAGCGAGCCTGACTCTTTTTTAAGGAGTCAGGCTCGCTCGTCGTTTGTCGGGTCTTGTGACCTAGAACCGGAAACCGGCACTCAGGCTGATGACCGGGCATTGGATGCCTCCCTTGGTGTACAGACGTTCCACCATTTGCAGTTTGACGGCAATGTCCAGGGCATATTTCTCGCCGAGGAAGTAGGCGATCCCGGCTTGGGCGCCGAGGTAAAATTTGTGGTCGTAGAACATGTTGCCGTTTTTCAGTTTCGCAATACCGGTATTCGCTCCGATTTCAAGGGCCAGGTAGTACTCGCGGTTCTCGAAGCTGGGAAGGTAGAAACGGGGATGAAGGGCATAGTAAATGAAGAAGTCTTCTGCCCAAGGCTGATAACCGGTGTTGATCCCAAGGAAAAAGGAGGGGTGTCCGGCATCTTGTGTGTTGTTGAAACGGATCCCGTGCAGGGTGGAAAATCCCAATTCGAACGGGTACACGCTGACGTTAAGGTCCACGTCACCTTCGTATTGGCGTTGGTTGAAGTTGAGTCGGGCGGTATTGCTGTCGGTTTGTCCGAAGCAGATGGGGAAGCTGGTAAGCAGGAACAAGGCTGCTATGAAGAGTTTTTTCATCATGTTTTTACAATTCTAATTAGTTAAAAACCGAAAAGTAGCAGACAAAATTAGTAAAAAAATACAGTTTTTGATGTATTGGTTGGGAGAGTAGCTCCTGGATGACTAATTTTGGCGTGGCCTGCCCCGATGGTGTAATGATAAAAGTGATGTGATGAAAAAAAGAAACTCCTTTTTGGGAAACTGTGTGACGGCATTGTTGGCGTGTTTGGGCTGTGTGGCCTGTGGCAAGGACGGACCGGATTGGGACCGTCAGGGTTGTCTGAGGTTGGGATTGGACGGCCGGTCGGTGGAGCACTTGTCGCCCGGGCCATGGGCTGGGACAGGAACGGCATCCGCGGATCCGAATCCAGTGGTGGATACGAACGAATTTATTTTGACCTTGGCTTCGGTCGATGCCCCGGAGGAGCCGGTATACCAAGGAAGGTATGTGGATCGGCCCAAAGAGTGGTTTTTGGAACCGGGAACCTATGCCGCCGAAGTCATCTCCCGGGTTTTCGAAGAACCTGCATTTGCAGAGCCTCAGTACGGGGACCGGCAATTGGTGGTGGTGACCGCAGGCCAGACCGTTGGGGTGACGTTTTGGGCGCATGCCCTCAATGCCGGTCTGCGCTTTCGTTTTACGGAGCCCTTTTCCACCGTGTATGCGGGATGGTCTGTGTCCTTGACGGCCGATTCGGGACAGTTGGCGTACGGTTTGCGTGAGCAGCGGATCGCTTATTTTCTACCGGGGCGGGTGGAAATGCAGCTGACGGATGGGGTTGAGCAGAAGTCGTTGGGGAGCCGTTTTCTGTCCGAAGGGCAGGTGCTGACCCTGACGCTGTCGACCACGGAAATGGTGGAAGATGTCCAACAGGATTTTTCAATCGTGCTGGATACCTCCCGGATCTGGATCAACGAGGAACTGAACATGGGGGATTTGCATGACGGACGAACCCGGGAATCCGCCCTGACGGTTGGAGAGCTGGTGGATCATGTTGGTGCACAAGATGTTTGGGTGGTCGGTTATGTCGTTGGAGGGGATTTGACTTCTTCGTCTATCCGTTTCGATCCACCTTTTGAAAAGGCGACTAACCTGGCTTTGGCGGCGTCAGTGTCCGAACGCAACCGCGACCAGTGTGCTTCGGTTGAGTTGAAAACCGGGGCTGTCCGGGATGCCTTGAATCTCGTGGATCATCCGGAATTGTACGGACGTCGTATTTGGATTTGTGGCGACATTGTTGCCTCGTATTACGGGTTGGTGGGTGTAAAATCGATTTCTGAGTGGAATTATGAATAAAATTACTACATTTGTGAAATTTCTGTATCAGAATGAGAAGGCATTTCGATTATCTGGTCGTAGGCAGCGGTTTGGCAGGACTTTATGCCGCGTACTGTGCAGCACAGCACGGGAAAGTCGGTTTATTGACCAAATCGGCACTGACCGAGAGCAATTCTTATTTTGCTCAGGGCGGCATTGCAGCCGTTACGGATAAGGACGACGTCCCCCAATACCATTTTGAAGACACCATCATTGCCGGTCGCGGTCTTTGTGATGCGCCGGCGGTCCGCATTTTGGTCAACGAAGGCCCGGAGCGTATCCGGGAAATCATTCGTGCCGGAATGCGGTTTGACGTATCGGAGAGCGGAGAATTGGCTTTGGGATTGGAGGGAGGCCACCATCGGCGCCGGATCCTGCATGCCGGTGGCGATGCGACAGGACGTTTGGTGACGCAGTTTGTGTTGGACCAAGTCCGTGAAAATTCCAACATAGAAGTATTTCCGAACAGTACCCTGGTGGATTTGCTGGTACAGGAGGGTCGGTGTGATGGGGTCCGTTGCTGGAATTTCGACCGTGCAGAAGAGGATATCTTTACGGCTTCTCACACGATCCTGGCCTGTGGAGGCTCGGCCGCCATTTACAGGAGAACCACCAACCCCAAGAGCACGACCGGGGACGGTGTGGCCATTGCCTGGCGGGCGGGGTGTGAGATCGAGGACATGGAATTCATCCAGTTCCATCCCACCGCCATCGTGCATCCGAAAGGCGACAGTTTTCTGGTGAGTGAGGCCGTACGGGGCGAAGGAGCCTACCTGATCAACCTGCATGGAGAACGCTTCATGGTCGGTGCCCACGAATTGGCCGAGTTGGCCCCGCGGGATGTGGTGGCTCAGCAGATCGACCAACAGATCCGGCAGGAGGGCAAAGGCTATGTTTATTTGTCTTTGCAACACTTGGATCCGGAGAAGATCCGCTCCCGTTTCCCGACCATCGATGCTAAATGCAAGGAATTGGGGATCGAAATGACGGACCGGATTCCGATTGCTCCGGCGGCCCATTATACGGTGGGCGGCATTCGTACAGGAGAGTATGGTCAGACCAACTTGTCCCACTTGTATGTGTGCGGGGAATTGGCTTCTACCGGTATTATGGGTGCTAACCGATTGGCTTCTAATTCACTAATAGAATGTTTGGTGTTTGGAAAACGGGCCGTAGATTATACCTTGTCCGGCCGACCCGGATTCCGGAAGGAACCGGTCGGTGATTATGCGATGGGTTTGAAGGCAGAGGACGGTCGCGAAGGCCTGTATGCCCAAGTACGGGACGAAGTGGCTACCATCCTTTCGGATCAGGCCGGTCTGATCCGTACCGAGGCTGGATTGCAGAAGGGCTTGTCCGATCTGGATGCGGTTCAGGCACGTTGCCAGCTGTCCGAAGCTCCTCTGCGGGATGTTTACGAAGAAATGAGCCGCAACCTTTGCGAAACGGCCCGGTTGATCCTGACCGGTGCTCTCCATCGTCGGGAAAGTCGGGGTTGCCATTATCGCAAAGACCATCCGAAGGAAATGCCCGGTTTCCGGGTGCACCTCATTCAGCAGCAGGGAAAACCTGTGCAAGAAATTCCAGTGAAGAAAAATTAGAAATCCGATAATACACAAAGAGATGACAAATTACCAAGACTTGATCGATCGTTTGATCGACCTGGGGATTGAAGAAGATATTTCCACCGGGGACATCAGTACCAATGCAATCATTCCTGTTTATACCCGTGCGGTCGCAGAAATGAAGGCCAAAGCTCCGGGCGTGATTTCCGGTTTGGGCGTAATCCGTTCGGTGTACGAACGTTTTGAGAAAGATATTGTGTGGGAACCGCTGGTGGAGGATGGAGCTCGTGTGGAAGCAGGGGACATCATCCTGCGCATGGAGGCCAGCTACCGTTGCCTGTTGTGTGGTGAACGTTTGTCGTTGAACATTTTACAGCGTATGTCCGGTATTGCGACCGAAACAGCCCGTTATGTGGATGCCTTGGAAGGAACCCGTACCCGTCTGTTGGATACCCGGAAAACCGTTCCCGGTATGCGTGTACTCGACAAGATGGCCGTGAAACACGGAGGTGGCATGAACCACCGGATGGGCTTGTACGATATGGTCATGTTGAAGGACAACCACATCAAGATTGCAGGAGGAATTCCGAATGCAATTGCCGCAGTAAAACGGAACCAACCCTTGAGCATCCGTTTGGAAGTCGAAACCACGAACCTGGAAGAAGTACGTCAGGCCCTGGAAGGTGGAGCTGACATCATCATGCTGGACAACATGGACAATGCGACCATGGCAGAAGCCGTTCGTATGATTGATGGCCGCGCCAAGACAGAGGCTTCCGGCAACATGTCGTTGGAACGACTTCGTTCCGTGGCGGAAGTCGGTGTGGACTACATCAGTGTAGGTGCATTGACCCACTCCGTCAAGGCAATGGATATCAGTATGAACATTAAAATTTTGCAATAATGACTCAATCCGAGATGGTGGCACGGATTCAGGCGTTGAAGAAAGAGAAGAACGCCGTGATCCTGGCGCATTATTACACGTTGCCGGAAATTCAGGATCTGGCAGATTATTTGGGCGACTCGTTGGGCTTGTCCAAGCAGGCGGCAACCACCGATGCAGACATCATTGTTTTTTGTGGTGTCCACTTTATGGCGGAAACGGCTTCCATCATCGCTCCGCACAAGAAGGTCTTGTCTCCGGCTCCGGAAGCCGGTTGTTCCCTGGCCGACAGTGCGACCGGCGAAGGGCTGCGCCGTTGGAAGGAAGCACATCCGAACGGGTTGGTAGTCAGCTATGTGAACACAACCGCGGACGTAAAGGCTTGGACAGATTACTGCTGTACCTCTTCCAATGCGCTGAACGTGGTACGTTCGTTGCCGAAAGATTGTGACATTTTGTTTGGACCGGACCGGAACCTGGGAGCCTGGATCAATCACGAGACGGGACGGAACATGGAATTGTGGGACGGTTGCTGCTGTGTGCACGATGAGATTACGTCCGAGATGGTCTTGCGCAAATTGGACGAATACCCGGATGCCGACGTGCTGATTCATCCCGAATCCATCTGTGCCAAAGATCCGGCAATCCTGTCTCATCCCCGGGCATTTTTCTATTCGACAGCAGGAATTTTGGACCATTCGATTCGGGTGCCCAAAAACCGTTTTGTCATTGCAACCGAGGAGGGTACCTTGCACGAACTGAAGAAACGTTCTCCGGAGAAAGAATTCATCCCGATTGCTCCGGGTACCATTTGCAAGGAAATGAAGAAGGTTACGCTGGAACGTCTTTTGGAAACCTTGGAAACGGAATGTGGAGAAGTCAAAGTGCCCGAAGACATCCGTCAGCGGGCTTTGATTCCCATTGAGCGGATGATGAGCCTGTAATATCGTTTAACATATCAGCTTATGAAGATTATTGTGGCCGGAGCCGGGGAGGTGGGTACCCACCTTGCAAAGATGTTGAGTCAGGAATACCACGACATTGTGGTGATTGATGCCAATGAGGAGCGGTTGAACCACGTGGCGGAAATTGCGGATGTGGTGACCATTCTGGGCAAGCCTACCTCCATCGAGACCCTGACGATGGCCGGTGCGGACCAAGCTGATCTGTTTGTGGCAGTAAGCCCTGCAGCGGAGCAGGATGTCAATTTGGTCAGTGCCTTGCTGGCCAAGAAGATGGGTGCAAAACGTGTTACGGCACGGATCAATACCGAAGAGTACCAGACCAACGAGAACAAATTGCTCTTCATTGAGATGGGCATTGACTCCCTCTTTTATCCCGAGAAGATCGCTGCGCGTGAGATTGTGAATTTGCTGCGCGAATCGGCGACTTCGGAATTTATGGATTATTCCCATGGAAAACTTCAGTTGGTGGTCTTTCGTCTGGAGGATGGCGCTCCACTCATTGGAAAGGTTCCCATGGATTTCATTGGGGCGAAGCAGTTGTTGTACCGTTCTGTTGCCATTTCCCGTGATGGGGAGACCATCATTCCCCGTCCCGATACCCGCTTCAAGCTGGGGGATATGGTCTATCTCATAGCCAAGAAGGAAGGTGTCGCGGAAGCCGTCAGTTATTCCGGTAAGCCCCCGTTGTCGGTGCGTAGCCTGATGATTTTGGGTGGTGGCCGGATAGGGGAACTGGTTGCCCGGAATCTGGAGAAATCCGTTGACCAGATCAAGATCATTGAACAGCGCCCTGAACGTTGTGAGGCCCTTTCGGAGACCTTGACCCGTACTTTGGTCATCAATGGGGATGGACGCAATACGGATATTCTGATTGAAGAAAATGTGCGGGACTGCGATGCCTTTGTGGCCGTGACCAGCAGTTCTGAAACCAACATCCTGTCCTGCATGGTCGCCAAGCGCATGGGCGTGTCCAAGGTGATTGCCGAGGTGGAAAACTTCGAATACATCAAATTGGCCGAGGGTATGGGTGTGGATGCCGTCATCAACAAAAAACTCATCACAGCCGGTCGGATTTTCCGCTATACCTTGTCCAACAAAGTGCGTTCCATCAAGGTGCTGAACGGAACCGATGCGGAAGTGCTTGAATTCATTGTGAATCCCAACAGCTTGATTACCACGGGCAAACTACGTGATCTTAATTTTCCGGAAGATGCCATCATTGGTGGTGTCATCCGGGGCAACGAAAGTTTCATTGCCGTCGGAGACAGTGTTATACGGCCTTATGACCAGGTTGTGGTCTTTGCCCATCCTTCTGCTGTCGTGAAAGTGGATAAATTCTTTATGTAGCAGGCCTCCATGCGTCGTTTTCTGTCCTTGCTATTTTTGATCTGTTTTTCGACGCACATGTATGGTGTAAGTGCTGATCCTGCGGTGGTTCGGCGTTTGCAACCGGATGGTTCCGTTGTGTTTTTACGGATGCATGGGGATGAACGTTTTCATTATTGTACAACACTGGCCGGGATACCGGTGTGTCAGGGAGCCGATGGATTCTATTATGTGGCCGATCTGCAGCAGGGATTGATTCTTCCCAGTCGCCAGCGGGTAGGTCATGTGTCGGGTCAAGGTGTCTGGTTGCCGGATCACCCGGAGGATCCGGTGCTGACCGCTTTGCGTCAGCAGGGTTGGACCCGATGGGAGGTCGCCGCTGTTTCATCGGATTGTCGTCCGGCCCGTTCCTGGGATGTTTCTTCCCAGGCGATTCGCGTTTTGGTTCTGCCAGTAAATTTCGAGGATGTGTCTTTCTCAATGACGGATCCTCAGGCCTATTTTGATCATTTGCTGAATGTCTCCCGCGGGCTTGCTCCCACTCCTTCGGCCAAAAGTTATTTTGAAGAAAACTTGGGAGGATCCGTGGAGATTCGGTTTGATGTGGCGGAACCCATTTCTTTGTCACATTCCCGCTCCTACTATGGGGGAAACGATGCCACGGGTCAAGATGAACATCCCTCCCGGATGGTAGAGGAAGCCTGTCGGTTGGCGGTTCAGCAAGGAGTAGATTTGGCGGAGTACGATTTGGATCAGGATGGGGAATTGGATTACCTCTTTGTGTACTATGCCGGACACAACGAAGCCGAAGGAGGTCCGGATGGGGCAATATGGCCACATGCCCATTCGTTGGCTGATGCCGGATTGGTATTGCAGGGGATTCGGATCGGTCCCTATGCCTGTACTTCTGAGTTACGGGGAGGCTATGGTCTGGATTATGCGGGTATTGGTACTTTCTGCCACGAGTTTGCCCATTTGTTGGGTTTGGTGGATTTGTATGATACCGATGGTCCCATCGGTGGAAATTATGGGGCTTTGTGGGGTACCATGGCTTTGATGAACCACGGTGCCTACAACAACAACGGACACACGCCTCCGAATTTTTGCGCAGTGGATCTGGATCTTTTGGGTTTGGCCGAATACATTCCGGTTCGCGAAGGGGAGGAGGTGGTGCTTCCGGGGGTGTCATCCACGCATACGATCGGTCGGCTGGATACGCAGCAACCCGGCGAGTATTTTTTGTTTGAGATGCGTAACAATACGGGTTGGGATGAGTACATCGGCGGGATGGGTATGTTGGTGTACCACATAGACAAGTCGGATCAGGTGGCGGACGGAATCCGGGCTTCCAAACGTTGGGAGATCAACCGGGTGAATGGCAGCAGTGTCCATCCTTGTGCCGATTTGGTGGAAGCCAAGGAAAAGGCAACGGATTTCCGTCAGCTCTTTTTCCCGGGTAGTGCCCAAGTCTTTTCCCTTTCTTCCCGGACCCGTCCTGCGCTGGTGTCCTGGACTGGGGAGGCTTGCGGAGTGGGCCTGGATTCCATTCGGCTGGCTTATACCCGGGATTATGTGAGTTTTCTTGGAGTCAAGGACTTGGGCTATGCCTTGCCCCGGGTTGTTCGCCATCAAGCCGTCTCTTACCAACAGGCATTGGAACTGTCCTGGTATACGGATATGCACCTGGAGGTGGATTGGGTCGTTGAATGGCGTACGGTTACGGATGTTTATTTTCAGAATGTCACGGTGTCGGAGAGTGAGTACCGTATTGAAGGGTTGAAATCCGATGAGACGTATTTGATCCGCTTGACCCCCCGGACGAAAAAGTATGTTGGGGAGACATATGAGTTTGATGTCCGTACCGCTGAGTTGACGGCTCCTTTTCCGGCCATAGCGGGTATGGAGAAGACTTATTTCACAGGGGATTACCTGAACCTTCAGGTCGTGAATCTGGTGGAACCGGTTTCCCGCATCCGCTGGTTGGTCAACAACCGTTTGATGTCTGAATCCAGCATGATGCTGATGACGCCGGGCCGGTACGATATCCGTGCAGAAATCACCTATGAGGCCGATGGAGCCAAAGAGTATTTGTACAAAACCATTCTGGTTCAGCTGCGGGAGGAAGCTCACCATGAGTAAGTCTTTCAAATTGGTTTGGTGGGTATTCTGTTTGTCTCTATGCCTGTGTATTGCCTGCAATCCCGAGGAGGATGTGAATCAGACGAATTCGATTCATCGTCAGAGTTTTATGACCCAGACCCAGGAGGGGTTGTATTTGCAGGGGAGTACTGTTTTAGTGTATGGCGAGGAGATGTTCCAACGGGCCATTACTCCCCGTCGTCGCATGTACCGTTTGCAGGACGACCTCCAGCAACGTTTTGCCCAGTTCACTTTTCTGGATTATCCCAAGAAAGAAGGAAGCTTGGTTCAGGTTGCTTGCTTCTATAAGGTTGGAAAATTGGATGAAACCCCGCAGGTGGAAATGCAGTGTGTTAAGATTCAGGGGAATAAGTATTGGTTCTGGAACCAGAAACACCGGATGGGCGTCATTGTTCCAGCACAGGTGTTTGAATAAAAAAAAGGAAACCTCTTGAGGTCTCCCTTTTTATTCCAATCTAGACTTTAGTTGAGGAAACTATTTGCTAGCTTCAACAGATGCTTTTCTAAAATCCTTCATCAATTTGCTGAGGTTCAAAGCAGCTTTGCGGGCACGTGTTCCGGCAGCTTTGTTTCCTTTTTCCAATTGTGCGTCTGCGTTCACGACAAAGTTTTCAATTTCAACTTTGATTTGATCAAGAATCTCTTTCATAGTTCTAAAATTATAATTAATAGCCTATTAACGGACTGCAAGTTACAGAAAAAAATTAATATCAAGAAAAAAAGAGATTTTTTTTACTTTTGTGATATTAAAATAGATGTAATTATGAATGTAGCATTTGATTTGAAAGAAATATTCAGTGTTTTTATGGTGCTGTTTGCGGTGATCGATATCACCGGATCCATACCCTTGATCATTGATATGAAGTTGAAGGGCAATCGCATTGAAAGTGGAAAGATTGCCTTGATTTCCTTGGTCGTGTTTGTGCTCTTCCTCTTCTTGGGAGATGCAATTTTGTCTTTGTTCGGTGTGGACATCTCGTCTTTTGCGGTGGCGGGTGCGTTGATTATCCTGATTCTTGCTGCGGAGATGGTTTTGGGTATCGAAATCTTCAAGAACGAGGGTCCGGGTTCATCGGTGACGGTTGTCCCCCTGGTGTTTCCCCTGATTGCCGGTGCTGGAGCTTTGACCACCTTGTTGTCTTTGCGCGCCGAATATGCCTTGAGCAACATCCTTGTGGCCATTGCATTGAACATGGCGGTTGTTTTTGTGGTTTTGTGGAAGATTGAATGGGTGGAGAAACTCTTGGGAAAAGAAGGAATCTTCATCCTTAGAAAATTCTTTGGCATCATTCTGTTGGCGGTTGGGGTCAAGTTGTTTACCTCCAACATCGCTTCCTTGTTCTAGTTGGTTATAAGCATTGGACAGTCGGGTTTCTCCCGCGATAGGGGACAACAGGTGATCGCACGATCCCAGGCCCTCTCTCTGGAGGGGACTCGATGATAAAAGATAAGAGGGTGGCTGAACCAGCCACCCTCTTGCTTGATGCGTGTACGCAGGGATTAAAGCGTTGCGTATTCTTTACCGTATTCCAACATTTGTTTGAGGTAGTCGGTCGGGTATTCGATGCGGAAGGATGTGATGGTGCCGTTTTCACGAACCGGGATGATGTTGGGGTTCACGAAACCACCGAAGGCTTTCAGCTCAAGGGCTGCATAGCGTTCTTTTACTTCGCGGTGCAGATCGGGATCGATGTTCACGGCGTAGTTTTCTACGAGCGCTTTGCCGGCAGCATAGTCTCCTTCTGATTTGATGCGTTGGATTTCTTTGAGCAATTCACCGAAGAGGGTACGCAATTTCTTGTAGTCGTTGATGACAAAGTACGTTTTTCCGTCGCGTACGCGTTTTTCAATCACGTTGTCGGCCGCCCCTTTCTCAAAGCACCAGTCTGCGATGAGTTTGCGGTCTTGCATGTGGGCTTCGATGTTTTGTTTGCCCAGCTCAATGCGGGTAAATTGGGTGAAGATACCGTTGCGGATGAAACTGTCAAATTCTGCTTGGTAGGCATCTTCGTTCGGGAGGATGCCCAATTCTACCAATTTCGGATCAGCAATGTAATACAAGGCGAAGAGGTCTGCGCGGGCTTCTTCCAGGGTGGAACTGTATTCTGCCAAAGCGTTGGACGAAGTGGTCGGCAACAATTGACCGGAACCGTGGCCCAGGCATTCGTGCAGGTCGGTGTGCAGGTTGCTGGTCAGGGCTCCATATTCTTTCGCGCGTTGGATTTCGGCTTCATCCCAGGCAAATTCTTTCAGCAGGCTGCGGGGAGATTCTTCGGCGGCCTTGTTGTAGGCGTCAGAAATGTTGGCGATGGTTACGGATTTGGAACCGTAGTCTTTGCGGATCCAGTCTGCGTTCGGCAGGTTGATGCCGATCGGAGGGGTCGGGTAGCAGTCTCCACCGAGCATGGTGGCGTTGATGACTTTTGCGGTGACGCCCTTCACTTCTTTTTTCTTGAATTGGGGATCGATGGGCGAATTGTCTTCAAACCATTGTGCGTTGTCGGAGATCAGGCGGGTGCGTTCAGAGGCTTCGCTGTCCTTGATGTTGACCAACGCTTCCCAAGAGGCTTTCATGCCCAGGGGATCGGAGTAGTTTTCTACAAAACCATTTACAAAGTCCACTTGTGACTCGTTGTCTTGTACCCAAGCAACGTTGAATTCGTCCCAGGTGACCAGATCTCCGGTTCGGTAATAGTCCATGAGCTGACGGATGTAAGCACGTTGGGTTTCATTTTCAGCGTATTGGCTTGCGGTGTCCAGGTGCGCGACGATGCGTTCCAAAGCCGGGCTGTACATGCCACCGACTCTCCATACTTCTTCTTGAACTTTGCCGTTTTTCTTTACGAGTTTGCTGTTCAGACCATAGGAGATCGGGGTCTTGTCGTTGGGATCTTCCATTTTTCCGTAGAAGGCAAGGGCTTCTTTGCGGTTTACGCCTTCGTAGAAGTTTACTGCCGAAGCTTCGACAATGTCTTGGTCGGTACCGGTGTAGCGACGGTGTGCATACAAGTTCGGGTCAAAGAGGATGGGCAGCAGTTTTTCTTTTTGGGCTTCCAGACCGCATGCATCCATCAACGAAGCAAAATAGTCCTGGGTGCATCCCGGCAAGAATTTCTCCTCCCCGTAGTGGTGGTGGATACCGTTGCTGAAGAAGACACGTTTGGCATAGACTTCAAAGGCTTTGTATTCGTCGCAGGTGCGGTCGCCATTGTAGTGGGTCAGGATGTTTTCCAATACCTTTCTGATTTCCAGGTTGTGTTTGAAGTGTTGGTCCCAAATGATGTCGCGACCTGATTTGGCCGCTTCGCCGAGGTGGTACAGGAAGGTTTGTTGTTGCAGGGTTAGCTGTTCCCATTCGGGGATGCGGTAACGCATAACCTTTAGGTCTGCAAATTCGTCAATCAAGTACTTGAAATCCGGTTCTTTCTGAACAGATTCCTTGCAGGAGCCGGCCAACAAACCCAGGCCGGAAACGAGTAAAATCATGGTGTATTTTTTCATCATATAGAAATTATTTGGCAAATGTAAGTTATTTTACTCAATTTTGCGAGTTACTCTGGAATTACTATGAATAAGTTAAGACGTCTTGTATACCTGATTCTCTGTACGGTCGGTTTGCTTGGTTTGGCTGCCGGTTGTGGTCCCGACGAGAGTGGAGCCACGAAAAATCCCCAGACCCTGCTGGTTTACATGGCCGGAAACAGCAATTTGTCTTCGTATGCCTACATGAACTGTTCGGATCTCATGCGGGGTTATGTTCCCAATTGGTGCCGACCTGGCGAAGGGGATGTTCTATTGGTGTACATGCATACCATGGATTCCCTGCCCCGACTGCTGCGTTTGTACAAGGATAATAAAAAGCAGGTAAGACAGGAGCTCATTGTGGAGTATCCGGATCACAACTCCTTGGATCCGGCTGTACTCAAGCAAGTGCTGACGCAGGTGGCCGAGACCTTTCCCGCCCAAGAAAATGGATTGATCCTCTGGTCGCATGGAACGGGATGGTTGCCCAAAGGCTATTACGACAATCCGGGGACTTATGACCCGAAGCCCGGTCAGTTTTCGGCCTATCCTTCGCTGTCGGAAGATCCGTGTCGTGATCTGGTGAAGAGTATGGGTCCGGATTCTGGCATTGAGGTGGATATACAGGAGCTGGAAGGGGCCTTGCCCATCCGCTATGATTACATCATTTTTGATGCCTGTCTGATGGGGGGTGTGGAGGTTGCCTATCAGTTGCGCGAGAAGACAGATTATGTGGTAGCATCTGTGGCGGAGATTCTGGCTCAGGGTTTCCCGTACAAAAGCATCGCTCATCCCCTCATGGCGGGCAACGAGGCAGATTTGGAACAGGTCGCGACCTTGTTCTTTGAGCATTACAACAGCCAGCCGCAATCGGCACGGGCAGCCACCATTGCCCTGGTTGCGACCGAACCCCTGGAACAATTGGCTCAGGCCGTTCGCCGGGTGTATGAGAACCATCGTACGGAACTGGCCACCTTTGACCGTAGGCGGGTGCAAGGATTTTACCGGAATCAGCGAGCCTATTTTTATGATCTGGATGATTTTATCCGTCAATTGGCCAGTGAGGAGGAGTATGCCGAATTCCAGGCTGCTTTGGCAGCATGTGTGCTGTATGAGGCCGCTACCGAGTCTTTCCTGCTGGACTACTCCTATGGCTTTTACATCAACCACCATTGCGGTTTGAGTACCTATATCCCCGCTCCATGGGAGACCTACCTGCTGGATTTCTATCAGACGTTGGCGTGGAACGAGTCTGTGCAACTGATTGTTGCGCAGGAGGAATAGATTTATTTTTTCATTCTCAGATATTTATTTATCTTTGCGCCCGCTTAAAAACTAAGGTTTTTGGTGCAATGGGGTCCGGAAGGTCCGGACTGAGTAACACATTTTTAACAATTTACACATGAAAGAATTGAACTTGACCGGTTGTCTTCGCGCAACCAACAGAAAATCGGACATCAAAAAGCTCCGTGCAGAAGGTAAAGTACCTTGCATCCTCTACGGACAAGGTGTAGAAAACGTAATGTTTGCTATTGATGCAAAAGAGTTGAAACTCATTACTCACACTCCGGCTAGCTACATCATCAACTTGGACATCGAAGGTTCTGTTTACAAAGCAACCTTCCACCAAATCCAATACCATCCGGTAACCGATGAAGCTTTGCACGTTGACTTCTTGGCAGTTTCTGCAGATCGTCCGGTTGTTATTGACATTCCGGTTGATATCTTCGGTAACTCTGAAGGTGTTAAACAAGGGGGTAAACTCATGGTTTCTGCCCGTAAACTCCGTGTTTGCGGTAACTTGGAAAACTTGCCCGACACCTTGCCGGTAGATATTACCGAACTCAAACTGGGTAAACAAATTTCTGCTGGTGACTTGTCTTACGAAGGTATCCAAATCGTTTCACCGAAAGGTACCATCGTTTGTGCAGTGAAGATGACCCGTGCTGCCTTGGGTGCTGCTGCTGCTGCTGCCGCTGCTGCAAGAAAAGGTTAATCGTAACGTATTGTTGTCTCTCGTATGAATTATCTGATCGTTGGACTCGGAAACATCGGTTACGAATACGTTCATACACGGCACAACATTGGATTCAGTGTGTTGGATGCTTGGGCTCAAGCATCCAACATTCTTTTTGAATCCGGCCGTTATGGAAGTATTGCCCAAGTTCGTTTCAAAGGACGTACTTTTCATTTGTTGAAACCGTCTACTTATATGAATCTCAGTGGGAAAGCGGTCAACTATTGGGCTCAGTCGCTCAAAATCCCTTTGGAGAACATTCTGGTGATTGTGGACGATATGGCCTTGCCTTTCGGCAGCCTCCGTATTCGCAAGAAAGGAAGTGACGGAGGACACAACGGATTGGCCAACATTGCTGCCTGCCTGGGAACAGAAGCCTATCCCCGGATGCGGATTGGTATCGGCAGTCATCTGGGTTTTGGTTCGCAGGTGGATTTTGTGTTGGGCAAATGGACAGACGAAGAAACCGCTGCACTGCCGGAAATTTGTGAAAAGGCAATACAAGCGGTCAAATCGTTCGGTACCATCGGCATCGACCGTACCATGAACCAATACAACGGTTAGCCGTTCGTCAATCGATTGTCAAATCATCCAACAGCCGGTCCAATGTCCGGCGTTCTTTTTTTGTGGGGCGTCCGGTCCCACGGTCCCGTCGCATGAAGATGGTTTCGAAGGGAGCATTGAGTTTTTCGCGTTCTTCGTCCGGGGTAAGGTCTTCGGCATATTGCGGGACCAGGGCGGCACCGACGCGTTTGTCGATGGGTACAATGACGCGGTAGGTGAAGTAGATGCTTCCTTTACGTACGGTGATCATATCGTTTTCTTTTACATCCCTCGAGGGCTTGGCTTCGATGTCGTTCACCTTTACCTTGCCGCTCTTGCAGGCGTCTGCTGCTTCTGAGCGGGTCTTGAAGACGCGAATCGCCCAAAGGTACTTGTCGATCCTAGTTTCCATGATCGTGATGGTGTTCGTGGTGGTGGTGCTCGTGCTCGTGATCACAGCCGCAGCCACAATCTTCTTCGGGCAGGTAGGTGTCCTTTTCCTCCTCCGGTCGGATGCAGACCTCCAGTACCTGGGTGTTCGGGGTAGCTCCTGAGAGGATGAAGTCCGGGTAGGCCGCCGGTACCAGGATCCATTCTCCGCGTTGGATGCGATATTCCGGGCCGGGTTTCCCATTCGGGGAAGCAATGACAGCTTCTCCATCAATGGCGAAATAAAGTATGAAACTTTGGTATTGGTCGGTGTAGATGTGATAACTGTTCTGCAGGTCCAGACGGTTGATGGTGAAGTAGCGGTTTTGAGTCAACAGCGGTTCCTTCTGTTCAGCGGGCACGAAGTATTTTTCCGGGTCATAGGCTTTGTAGTTGATGCAATCAAAGGCCAGTTCCAAGTGGGTTTCCCGACGCGTAGCCGGGTTGAGTTCGCGACCCCAATCGTAGAGGCGGTAGGTTACGTCCGACAGTTGTTGGACTTCCGCAATGACGATCCCCCCTTCTGCAGAGTGAACCGTACCGGCTTCGATGAAAAAGAAGTCACCGGCTTTGGGTTCGACAACGTTCAGCACATCCAGAACGCGTCCTTCTTTGCAGCGTTGGTAAAACTCATTCGGATCCATGTCCCGGTTGAAACCCATGTAGATTTTGGCACCCGGTTCTGCATGAAGGATGTACCAGGCTTCGGTCTTGCCGTAGCAGTCGTGGCGGTCGAATGCTGTTTCATCATCGGGGTGGACTTGGAGGGAAAGTTTCTCCTGAACATCCAGCAACTTGATCAGCAGGGGGAATTCGTTGCCATAAAACTTGTAAAGGTCTTCTCCGACAATGTCCCCCATGTAAGTTTCCAGGATGTCGTACAAGGCATTTTCTGCGAGGTAGCCTTCTGCTACGATGCTGCTGTCCTCTGCGAAACCGGAAACTTCCCAACTTTCACCCAGGGTTTCATCTGGGTTGAAAGGCTTGTTCCAGGATGTTGCAAGGCGGTTGTTTCCCCAGGGGCGTTTGGCTGCAACGGGGGTAAATTTCAAGGGGTAGAGGTGTTTGTTATTTTGACTCATGGGATGTCTGTTCTAAAGGTTTTGTATAATGATGAATGAGGTATATCAGTGCCAGGAGCAGCCCCGATGCGAGGGCATAGTAGCCAGCCTGGGGCAGGCTTGACGGGAGGAGTTCCATCCAGCTGACATCTGCCTGTCCCCCGGTAAACCAGTGGGGAATCAGAACGCACAGACCGTTGTTGACCGCATG
The DNA here is from genome assembly GCA_045638645.1 of Bacteroidales bacterium. Taxonomy (GTDB): domain Bacteria; phylum Bacteroidota; class Bacteroidia; order Bacteroidales; family UBA932; genus JAGCJX01. The sequence goes on along the minus strand of JAZUBU010000002.1, from coordinate 173,863 downwards.
CAGGAAGATGCTCGTCCACAAGGAGTGGGTCCGGTAGTAGACCCATCCAAAAAAACAACCCATCACAAAAGCCGGCACGGCTTGCCAGGGATTGAGGTGGATGACTGCGAAGATGAACGAGGACCAGAGGATGGCGCGGACCGGGCTGGTATGATGGAGGAGGCCCCGCATCACAATACCCCGGCAGAAGAATTCTTCCAAAAGCGGGGCGAGGACGGCCACACTCAGCAGGTTGATCCACAGATTTCCTCCTGTGAGTTGTTGCATCAGTTGGGTGAACCAGGCCGGCGCAGGCATCCAGGCAATCAAGGCTTCCGAAAGCAACGACAGGCAGGGAATGGAACAGCCCAGGATCAAATAGAAGACCGGCAGGGGCAGTTGGCTTTGCAATTTGCTGGAGAATGCGATGTTCGGACTTTGTTCAGGATCCGCAATGGAGGCATGGCAACGATAGCCGATAACGCAGAGAAGGGGGAGGAACATGAGCACGTAGGAGACCGCCTTGGTCAACCACTCCTGTTCCGGCCAGTACCGGAGCACGATCAGCTGAAAAATGCTTTGCAGGACAGTTCCTGCAATCAGGAGGACGAGAACCAGCATCCAACATTCCTTCAGGTCGGGCAAGTAGTGATTTAATTTTTCTTTCATGAATCGGGCTTTCTATTTGGCAGGTAAAAATAGTCAAATTATTGCTTAATTAGCTAAAATGGAATACCTTTGTTCCGAAAGGAGGACATTTCGTTGAAAATTCGGGAGCAACTGCAGCAAAAGCGTCAACAGAGCAAAGGGTTTCGTATCTTGACCAGCAAGTATACGTTGGCAACGGTGGTGTTCGTGGCCATCTCGTTGTTTTTTAGCGACAATGGTTTGCTCTTTCTGTTGCAGAAAAAAGCCGATCTCCGGCAGCAGCGGGAGGCCATCCATTGGTATGATCAGGAAATTCTTCGTTTGGACCGCCGTCTTGAGCAATTGACGCAAGAGAAGGATTCCATTGAACAATATGCCCGGGAGCATTACCTCTTTCACGAACCGGACGAGGTCATTTATGTCGTGGTGGATGAGGAGTAAGTGAGTTTTATTCGAAGATCTTTCCCAAGTCTTCTGATTCATAGGTCGCACCTACCCCGTAGGAGGCGGCATTTTTTTTCACAAACCATTGGTCAATGCCGAAGATTTGTGCTCCTTCGATGTCGTTTCGGGCGTCGTCTCCCACCATCAGGGTCGCTTGTTTGGCTTGTTTCCAGGCGGCAGGATCTTTGGCGGCGTGGATACCGGAAATTTGTTCCAAGGCTATCCTGAAAATTTCAGGATGGGGTTTGAGGTAGCCGACCTCCTCAGAAATGACGATGGTTTGGAAGTAGGCCAGGATGCCGGAACGTTCAAGCTTCCGGTATTGTACCTCCTTGAATCCGTTGGTGATGGCACCGATTTTTGCGCCCTGCTGGTGGACGTGTTCCAATACTTCGCGAGCATAGGGCATCAAGGCTGTGCCCTGGATCATTTCGTTCAAATACGTTTCCCCCATTTCACGCCCCAAGGCTTCGTTGGGCGTCCCCAGTTCTTCCAGGGTGTCCGAAAAGCGTCGCCAGCGAAGGTCGTCCTTGCTGAGAAGCCCAGCTTCGTATTTGTCCCACAAACGGCGATTGTTGCGTTCGTAGCAGGCGATGAAGACCTCCGGCTGCCCGGAGAATGGCTTCAGCAGCGGATGTGCGGCAATCATTCTCCGGAGAGCGGCATCGGCATTCCGGTCAAAATCCCAGAGGGTGCGGTCGATGTCAAACAAATAGTATTGGTAGGTCTTCATGGGAATTGTCGGGCTATCGGGTATAGTGTTCGATCATCCGGACGATCGCCCGTTGGCAAACCGGGCAGAAACCTTCGGCATAGTTGGTCTTCATCCGGCAGTTGATCCAGGGACGGTAGAGGCCACGGGCCATGTATCCGCCACCTTCGTAAACACCGAGGCGATTTTTGTTCGCTTCCGTTTCCGGGGTGGGAATCGGACAATCCTCCGGCAGCATGTCTTTCCACTTGCTTTCAAAGTTGACCAGTGAGGTTACGTTCGGAACGTGGGGTTCAATGGACAAGTTGAAGAATTCATCGTAGCTGGTGGAATTGTCGTAGTATTCATCGCCCAGGTTGGCAAAGCTGTGGCCGAATTCGTGGACAAAGACTTCTGCACTGTATTTCCCATCGGACATGCTCAGACCATAGTAGTTGTAAATGCCTCCGCCACCGTATACGTCGGTGTTGACGATGATGTACAGGGCATCGCAGGGGGTATTGGAAACCAGGGAGGCTGCAAGGGTCTGATCCGGGATGGTCAGGTAGCGGTCCGAGTAGAAGGTATAGAAGTGGGTGTTCAATACCGTTTGTTTCCAGATGTCCTGGTGGGGCAGGTCGGTACCCGTGTCTTTTGAGACGGATTCTACCGCCCAGATGTTGAAGGCTTCCCGGTACTGGCTGTAGGGCTCCATGGCGAACAGATTTTCCGTAAACCGGTGGCAGTCCGCCCGGAATTTGTCCATTTCTTCGGCGGTGTATCCTTCGGCTACAAAGACCAGATCCACATGATTTTCGGGATCCCCCATTTCTTGTACGGTGTACACATTCCAGTCGTTCTGTTTGCCGTGGCGAATGATCTTGGACTGCGGATCGATCGTTGTCTGATACAGTTGTACCAATTGGCCGGTTTCACTGCTTCTGCGGTACACGACCAGTTCCATTTTTTCTTTCGGGTACGGCACCCACAACGAGGTGGTCATGGCTTTGTCCATTTCCTGGGCTTCTGCGGTGGTTGTCCATTCGCGGAACAGGGAGTTGAAACCTTTGGAAAAGACGGTCTCATCCTGGAATCGGAGTTCGTACACGTAATCACCGTAGCCGAAGGGTTCTACCAGTCCCTTTTTGGGACCGCTCCAATCGGCTTCGTGGTGGTAGCCGGATAAGTAAACGTATTCGGCATGGTCGTTGCCCCCGAAGATCAGATCAATGCGCAGACGGTCGGGGGTAAATAGATCGTCATAGGCATATTCTGCTGCCAGGAGATTGCCAGCACTCGCCAGCGACAGAAGGAGCCATCCAAGGCAAACCAACAACTTTTTCATGGGACTAACGGCCGGTGTAGTTATGGGGAGTAATGCTTCTCAATTCTTCTTTCACGCTTTCAGCCAAGTCGAGACTTTCTACGAATTCGCGAATGGATTCCGGAGAAATGTGTCCCCCTGTACGGGTCAGGGCTTTCAGGGTTTCGTAAGGGTTGGGATAGGCTTCCCGGCGGAGGATGGTTTGGATTCCTTCGGCAACCACAGCCCAGTTGTCTTCCAGATCCGCTTCCAGTGCCGGTTGGTTGAGGATGAGTTTGTCCAGACCTTTGGCGATGGAACGGAAGGCGATAATGCTGTGAGCCAACGGCATACCTACATTCCGTAGAACGGTGGAGTCTGTCAGGTCGCGTTGGAGACGGGATACGGGCAGCTTAGCGGCCAGGTGCTCGCACAAAGCACTGGAGATACCAAGGTTGCCTTCTGCATTCTCGAAGTCAATCGGATTAACTTTGTGGGGCATGGCGGAAGAACCGACCTCGCCTGCTTTTACCTTTTGGCGGAAGTATTCCATAGAAATGTAGGTCCAGATATCGCGGCACAAGTCAATGAGGATGGTGTTGATGCGTTTGATGGCATCGAACAGGGCAGCCATGTTGTCGTAGTGCTCGATTTGGGTCGTCGGGCAGGATCGGTGCAGACCCAGACGTCCCTCTACAAATTCTGTTGCAAATTGTTGCCAGTCGTATTGCGGGTAAGCCACGTTGTGTGCATTCAAATTACCGGTCGCACCTCCGAATTTTGCAGAATAGGGGACAGCCAGGAGTTGTTTCAATTGTACGTTGAGGCGTGTGCGGAACACTTCAAATTCTTTTCCGAGACGGGTCGGGGAGGCCGGTTGTCCGTGGGTATGGGCCAACATCGGAATTTCTGTCCATTCTTCCACCATTTGTCCCAGGCGGTTCAACACTTCGTACAAGTTGGGAAGGTAGACATCCTGGATGCCTTCCAGCAAGGAAAGTGGAATGGAGGTGTTGTTGATGTCTTGTGAAGTCAGACCAAAGTGCACAAATTCTTTGTAGCGGGGATCAATTTGGAGTTCATCAAAGCGACGTTTGATGAAGTATTCCACCGCTTTTACATCATGGTTTGTGGTCTTTTCAATATCTTTTACTTCTTGCGCCTGTTCTTCGGTCAAGTCCCGGTAGATGTCGCGCAAGGTTTCAAAGTTGGCCGGATCGAAATCGGCCAGTTGGGGTAACGGCAATTCGCACAAGGCGATGAAGTATTCGATTTCGATGCGCACCCGGTAGCGGATCAGTGCATATTCAGAGTAATAATCTGCCAATTCTTTGACTTGTCTGCGGTATCTTCCGTCAATGGGGGAAATAGCTGTAAGCATATGAGATATAGTTTATTTGTTAATATTCAGTTGGTGAATGATTTCTTTCGCTGGAGCAACGTCGTGGACACGAAGCATGGAAACCCCTTTTTTCAGGGCGATGCGGTGGTAGTTCCCAGTTTGCTCCAGTACGTCTTCTGGACCAAGACCCAATGGTTTGTATAGGAAGCTCTTGCGGGATATGCCAATCAAAACTTCGCGTTGCAGAACCATCAATTCGTCTAGGCGGTCCAGCAATTCCAGGTTTTGTTCGATGGTCTTGGCAAAACCAAATCCGGGATCCAGGATCCATCGGGCGATGCCGGCATATTGGCTACGGATGTCAAATTCCTGGAAATAGTGGATGAGTTCCTGGATCAGATCGTCGTAGTGACACAATTCCTGCATGGATTGTGGGGTTCCGCGTTTGTGCATGGCAATGTACGGCAACTCCAGGCGACTGACGCATTTGAGCATGTTGCGGTCCTCTTCTCCGGCGGAGATGTCGTTGACCCAGAATGGACCGATTTCATCGTAGGCACGTTCCACAATGTTGCTCCGGAAGGTGTCAATCGAACAACAGAGTCCGGGCCTGTGGTCGCGGATCTGGCGGAGAACGGGCTGAAGCCGTAGCCATTCGGTCTTTTCATCCACGGGGGTTGAACCGGGACGGGTTGAGCAAGCACCCAGATCAATCATATCGGCACCTTCGGCCAGCATCTGCTCAATACGGCGCAAGGCATCGGACGGGTCCGGTACCCGACTGGCGGCAAAATAGGAATCTTCGGTCAGGTTGACAATTCCCATGATTTTTGCTCTGATTTCCCTAGACAATTTATTATCTTTGCCCATAACCATATAAAACGCAAATATAATTAAAATCTTTCGGTATGCTGATTGTTTTAGAAGGTCTCGATGGTGCTGGGAAGTCTACGCAAGTAAAAAAGATCACAGAATACCTGCGTGAGCAGGGAAAAGCGGTGCATTATCTCCATTTTCCCAGATTTGAAGCTCCTGTTTTCGGGGATCTGATTGCCCGTTTCCTCCGTGGAGATTTTGGACCGATCGATAGGGTCCATCCGATGTTGGTTGCGTTGCTGTTTGCAGAGGACCGTCGGGATGCGGCTGCCGGAATGAAGGCGGCTTTGGCCCAAGGGGAGGTCGTGTTGTTGGATCGCTATGTGTATTCCAACATCGCCTTCCAGTGTGCGAAATTGCAGGAAGAGGAGGTAAGCGATTTGCGTGATTGGATCTTACGGACCGAGTACGAGCAGTTTGGAATCCCCCGGCCGGATCTCAATCTGTTTCTGGATGTGCCCCTGAGTTTTGTGGACGCCAAACTGAAAGAAGTCCGTTCCGGAGAGGACCGTTCCTATTTGCAGGGCAAATCCGATATTCACGAGGCTGATATACGCTTCCAGCAGCGTGTCCGCGAAATATACCTGGCCCAATGTGCGGTGGATCCTACCTTTGAACGGATTGATTGCGCGGCTGAAGATGGTACGATGGCTCGTCCAGAGGCCATTTTTGCCAAGATCCAGTCTAGAATTGAAGCCATGACCCTATGAAAATCCTTCGTTTTTTTGCCCGGCTGATCTTTGGGCTCGTCTTTGTCACTTCGGGGTGGTTGAAGATCATGGATCCGGTCGGAACCGGACTCCAGATTACGGAATATTTTCAGGCAGCCCATCTGGGTTTCCTCTCTTTTGCATCCGTTCCGGCGGGTATTGTGTTGTCCGCTTTGGAACTTTTGGTAGGGATCTCGGTGTTGTTGGGTTTTCAGATGCGTCTGGTCACCACCCTGGGGTTGGGGATGACGGCTTTCTTTACGTTGTTGACCGCTTGGATCTATGCCTTTGATCCGGTGCAGGATTGTGGTTGTTTTGGGGAGGCCATTTCCCTGACCAATGCCCAGACCTTCTGGAAGAATGTACTCCTGTTAGCTTGTATTCTTCCGGTTTTCTGGCATCGCCGCCATTACCGGCTCGTGGCTCCCCGTGGAGCGGAGTGGTCCTTCCTGGGCCTGTATTTGTTGGGGGCCGTCGGATCCGGAGTCTTTTCCCTGATCTGGCAGCCTTGGGTGGACTTTGGGGATTTTCGGGAAGGAAATTCCATCAAGGCCCGCCTGGAAGAGGCTCGCACACAGGAACCGGTCTATTTGACAACCTTTCTCTATGAAAAAGATGGGGTACAGCAAGAATTTTCCCTGGAGAACCTTCCGGATTCAACCTGGCATTATCTTTCCACCCAAACGCAGCTGCAAGGCGATCCCAAAATGCCTTTCGACTTTGCACTGAAGGATGTGTATGGACAGTATGTCACCGATTCCGTGCTGAGTCGTTCCGACCGGATGTTTACCGCAGTCCTCTACCGACCGGATGCCCGTTCAGACCGTTATTGGCGAAAATTGTCCCAGTTGCAGGACAGCCTGCAGGTCTATGGTACGGATCTGTATGTTCTCTTGGCAGCGACCCCGGATCTTGCTGATTCCTTGTCCCTCCAGTACGGTTTCCCGATGGACCACATCCTTTTTTCTGACTACAAGACCTTGATTGCCTTGAGCCGTTCAAACGGTGGGGTTGTGTATTGGGACGAAGCCATTGTGGTCAAAAAGTGGTCTTTCCGACGCCTTCCCACTGATAGGCTGTCTGTGCTCCGGGAGGATGCTGAGATTGTGGCCGCTGGTGCGAAAATTACCCAACAATTGGTCTGCGAAGGCATTATTCTCATCAGTTTGTTGTTGGTTGCCCTGTTGCGTTATGTTTCGGGGATTGTATACAACAATCGCCGCAGATACAATTACCTGCGGCGATTGGCGATTCGGAAACAGAAACCGTAATTGCTTACAGTGTCCGTTTGATTTGTACAATTTGGTAGGCTTCGATCACGTCTCCTACTTTGATATCGTTGTAGCCGGTAACGTTCAGACCGCAGTCGTAACCGCTGGCCACTTCTTTGACGTCATCTTTGAAGCGTTTGAGAGAACCCAGTTCTCCGGTGTAGATAACGATACCGTCGCGGATGACACGGATCTTGGCCGAGCGAACCAACTTTCCTTCTTTGACCATACAGCCGGCAATGGTACCCACTTTTGAGATCTTGAAGGTTTCTCGCACTTCGGCAGTAGCGGTGACCTCTTCTTTTTCTTCCGGTGCCAACATACCTTCGATACCGCTCTTGACTTCGTTGATGGCATCGTAAATAACGGAGTACATCCGGATTTCAATTTCCTCTTTGTCCGCCAATTTGCGCGCACTGGCAGAAGGACGGACTTGGAAACCGATGATGATCGCATTGGAGGCCACTGCAAGGAGTACGTCGGATTCGGAGATGGCACCCACGGCTTTGTGGATCACGTTTACGTGGATTTCTTCGGTAGACAACTTGATCAAAGAGTCGGAAAGTGCCTCGATGGAACCGTCCACGTCCCCTTTGACAATGATGTTCAGTTCCTGGAAGTTTCCGATGGCAATCCGGCGTCCGATTTCTTCCAAGGTAATGTGCTTTTGGGTACGCAATCCTTGGATACGGAGCAGTTGCTCACGTTTGTTGGCCAAGTCTTTGGCTTCTTTTTCATCTTCCATGACGTTGAAAACTTCGCCTGCGGTAGGAGCTCCGTTCAGACCCAGTACAGAAACCGGGGTAGAGGGACCCGCTTCGGTGATCTTTTGGCCCCGTTCGTTGAACATGGCTTTGACCTTACCGGTGTAGCTTCCGCAGAGCATCACGTCACCGACATGAAGCGTACCGGCTTGCACCATGATGGTCGCCAGGTAGCCACGGCCTTTGTCCAGGGAGGATTCAATGATGGAACCTTTGGCCCGTTTGTTCGGATTGGCTTTCAATTCCAGCAAGTCTGCTTCCAGCAGGACTTTGTCCAACAGCAAGTCTACGTTCAAGCCATTTTTCGCAGAGATTTCTTGGCATTGGTACTTGCCGCCCCAGTCTTCTACGAGGATGTTCATGTTGGCCAGCTGCTCGCGGATCTTGTCGGGGTTGGCACCTGCTTTATCAATTTTGTTGATGGCAAAAATCATCGGAACGCCGGCTGCTTGCGCGTGGTTGATTGCTTCCACAGTTTGGGGCATGATCGCGTCGTCTGCAGCCACAATGATGATGACCAAGTCTGTAATCTTCGCACCACGGGCACGCATCGCCGTGAAGGCTTCGTGACCCGGTGTATCCAGGAAGGTGATGCGGCGGCCATTGGGCAATTTGACATTGTAGGCACCGATGTGTTGGGTAATACCCCCTGCTTCCCCAGCGATTACGTTTGTCTGGCGGATGTTGTCCAACAACGAGGTTTTACCGTGGTCAACGTGTCCCATGACGGTAACGATCGGAGGTCTTTCAACCAAGTCGGATTCTTGATCCTCTTCCTCCTGAATGGCTTCTTTGATTTCTGCGGTTACAAATTCAATTTCATAACCGAACTCTTCGGCTACCAGTACCAGTGCTTCTGCATCCAGACGTTGGTTGATGGATACCATCAGCCCCAGGTTCATACAAGCCTCGATGACCTTGGTAACCGGTGTGTTGTTCATCATGATCGCCAATTCGTTTACAGTAACGAACTCGGTGACTTTCAAGATGTTGCTATTCAATTCCTGCAACTCCATCTCCTCTTGGAGCTTGTTGGAGATCATTTCCCGTTTTTCGCGGCGGTGTTTGGACCCTTTGGTTTTTCCGCGGCCTTCGGTCATGCGTGCGTAGGTTTCCTTGATTTGTTTTTGGATTTGATCTTCATCAATTTCCGTCTTAATCGGTTTGAAAGCCTCGCGGTTCTTCTTGTTCTTCTTGTTGGCAGCGTTGTCGTTCTTCGGCGCATTGTTCGGGCGGGAAGCCTGGTTGTTGCCGTTCTTGTTGTTATTGTTGCTCTTGTGGTTGTTGCCACCTGCGTTTGCATTGGAGTTGCTTCCTTCGCGGGCAACATCCACTTTTTCCCGGTGACCTTTGATGCGTTCGCGCTTGTTCTTGTTCTTCTGATCAGCCGGTTTCTTGGCGAATTGCGACAAGTCAATGGTTTCAATGACAACCGGTGCGGACAATTTTACGGTTTTGGTTTCAATGTGTTCTGCGGTGTTCCGGTTGCGTTCGTTTTCTCCCAAATTCACCAGATCTTTTAAGGTGGCCGGTTCCTTGGGTTGTGAAACTTCGGCTTTCGGTTCAGGTTTGGCAGGAGCCGGTTTTACTTCCGGTTTCGGTTCGGGTTTTACCTCTGCTTTTACTTCCGGTTTTTGTGGCTCTGCCACAACGGGTTCTTCGACCGGTGCCGGTTTGGGTTCTTCCACAACGGCGGGAGCCTTGGGAATTTCAACTTTCGGAGCCTCAACTTTCGGTTCTTCTTTGGGTTCCTCCACGATGGGTGCTGCTGCAACCACCGGTTTTTCGGCGGGTGCCGGTTTCGGCTCAGCCGGCTTCTTTTCTCCCAAATCAATCTTGTCAACGATCTTGATGTTGATACGTTGATGATTGTCCACCATGGTAGTTTTGATGCGTACCTCTTCTTCTTGCTTGTCTTGGTCGTCTTCGGCTTTTTTGCGTTTTGCAGTTTCAGCCACTTCCTTCATGGAACGGGTAATGCTACGCGATTGATCTTTCAATCGTTGATCCTTGCCAAATTCCTTTTGGACCAATTCGTAAGCGTCGGGGGAAATTTTTGCTCCAGGATTGCTTTCTACTTCAAATCCCTTCTTGTTCAGAAACTCAACGAGGCTGTTCAGCCCGATGTTGAATTCCTTCAATACTTTGTTTATTCTGATACTCTCTTGTCCTGCCATAGTGATCCTCCTATCTTAATTAATCTTCAAACTCTGAACGAAGTATGTTTTGTACTTCCAATACGGTTTCCTCTTCCAGGTCGGCGCGACGCACGATTTCTGAAACGGAAAGGGCGAGTACACTCTTCGCAGTATCGCAACCGATGCCGCGCAAAGCGTCGATGATCCATTGATCAATTTCGTCGTTGAATTCGATCAACATTACGTCTTCTTCGTCTTCTTCGGTTTCACGGAAGACTTCGATTTGGTAACCAACCAGCATACCTGCCAATTTGATGTTGGTACCGCCTTTACCGATGGCTTGGGATACCTCGCTCGGTTTCAACGAAACGTAAATGCTCTTTTGCTCTTCGTTGATTTTGATGGAGCTGATCTTTGCGGGGCTGAGCGCTCGTTGGATCATCAGCTGGATGTTGGAAGTCCAGTTGATGACGTCGATGTTTTCGTTGCGCAATTCGCGGACGATGCCGTGGATACGGGCGCCTTTCACACCGACGCAGGCACCGACCGGATCAATGCGGTCATCGTAGGATTCAACGGCTACTTTGGCACGTTCACCCGGGATACGAACCACTTTCTTGATGGTGATCAAACCGTCGAAAATTTCAGGAACTTCTTGTTCAAAAAGACGTTCTAGGAATTGCGGAGAAGTACGTGACAAGGTGATGACGGGGGTGTTGTTGTTCATTTCCACGTCTTGGATCACCGCTTTGATGGTGTCTCCCTTGCGGAAGAAGTCGGAAGGAATTTGTTCGCTCTTCGGCAGTACCAATTCGTTGCCGTCTTCGTCCATGATCAATACCTCGCGTTTCCAAGCCTGGTAAACTTCCCCTACGAGGATTTCTCCGAGGCGATCGTGGTATTTCTTGTACAGGTTCGCTTTCTCAATATCCATGATGCGGCCAGACAAGTTTTGACGGAGGTTCAAGATACCGCGGCGGCCGAATTCTGCCAATTTGAATTCTTCGGGGTATTCTTCGCCAATCTCGTAGCTGTCATCAATCTTGGAAACTTCTTCGATGGAGATCTCGAGGTTGGGATCTTCCACTTCTTCTACTACGGTGCGGTTTCTCCAGATTTCAAAGTCCCCTTTGTCCAGGTTGATGATGATGTCAAAGTTGTCTGCAGTTCCATACATCTTGGCCAATTGGTTGCGGAAAACTTCTTCCAGAACACCAATCATGGTGGGGCGGTCAATATTCTTCAATTCCTTGAATTCGGAGAATGTGCTAACCAAGTTTACTTCCATTTCTTGTGAATTTATCGTTTTTGTTATTATTTACCGGATGAACTGACCATCAGAGAGAAATCTTCTTTTTCACGGTCCAGGTGGCTTTCAATGAAGCGGCTCAAGGCAACGCAGTCGTCGATGGTGACATCTCGACCCGGGGCATCAAAGAATACTTTGAGGTTGTTGGCTTTGTTGGTCTTGACAGCCGTCAGTACCAGGTTGTTTTCGGCAAGGTACGGGGCTACGATTTCTTCAATGGTTTCTTTTTCAATCATATTCAATAGGGTGGTTTGTTTATACAACAAGGGGGTGACCAAGTGAATTGGTCATCCCCTCAATCCATTCTCTGCCGCAAAGTTAAGAAGAATGTCCTTGATTCCAAAAAAAATTCTTTTCTTTGCGCTTTCTTAGACACCATTATAAGTGGCCTGAATTTTGAGGAAGTATAGAAGTATGGAACTGACTGCACAACTAATCGCCAACCACGTTCATGGAGAAGTGGTTGGAGATCCGGAAATTCGAGTTAAATCGGTTGCGAAAATAGAGCAAGGGAAGCCTGGAAATATCTGCTTTTTTGCCAATCCTAAATACGAGAAGTATGTTTATACCTGTCAAGCCAGTGTGCTTTTGTTGAACAGGGATTATGAACTGAAGGAGCCGGTTTCTCCTACCATTATCCGGGTAGACAATGCGTACGAGGCCGTTGCCGCTGTGCTGGCACTCGTGAATTCCTTGAAAAGCTCCCGACGTCGGGGGTGGCGTTTCCGTTTTAACACGGTCAGTTGGTCTTCTCGCGTTGGAAAAGGTTGTTACATCGGGGAATATGCCTGGGTGGGCAAGAAGGCCCGCATTGGTAAGAATACCCAGATTTACCCGTCCTGCTACATCGGTGACCGTGTCCAAATAGGTGAAAACTGTATTTTGTATCCCGGTGTACGCATTTACGAAGGCTGCAAGATCGGTAACAATGTCATCATCCATGCCAATGCGGTCATCGGCTCGGACGGTTTTGGCTTTGCTCCGACCGAGGATGGTACTTACAAGAAAATACCCCAAACAGGGATTGTCGTCATTGGTGATAATTGTGAAATTGGGGCGAATACGGTCGTGGATCGTGCCACGATGGGTGAAACCGTGGTGGAATCGGGCGTGAAATTGGATAACCTGGTTCAGATTGCTCACAATGCGGTTATCGGAAGCAACACGGTTATCGCTGCGTTGTCAGGAATTGCCGGCTCTACAAAGATCGGCAAAAATTGTGTATTTGGCGGACAAAGCGGTGTGGCGGGTCACTTGGTCGTGGCCGATCGTACCAGCCTGGCTGCGCAGACCGGCGTGATCGGTAATATTCGCAAACCGGGTTTGGCCTGGATGGGAACTCCGTCCATAGAACTGAAGAATTATTTGCGTAGCTATGCGATTTTTAAAAATTTAGATAATAAATAGTGAAAAAGTAGTATATTCGCATCTTATTAGTTTTTATCAGTTAGACTGCCGCAAAAAGATAATTTGTATGCAAGAGAATCAGAAGACGCTGAAAAGGCGATACGATTTTGAGGGAAAAGGTTTACACACAGGAAGATACGTGAAGATGTCCTTGTTGCCAGCACCTGTCAATACCGGTATTCGTTTTTTAAGGACAGACTTGGGTCCGGATGCATACATGGATGCTGTGGCAGATTACGTGACCTTGACACAGCGCAGTACGACCTTGCAAAAGGGCGATATCAGCATTACAACACTCGAACACCTGATGGCCACTTTCTTTGCCTTGGGTGTGGACAATGCCTTGGTGGAAATTGACAACATTGAGGTTCCTATTCTGGATGGAAGTTCCAAACCCTATGTGGATGCCATTCTTCCCGATGGTTTGGAAGAACAGGATGCTCCTCGCGTATGGCGGGAACTTAAAACACCGATCTACTACAAGGACGAGCAGACGGGAGCCGAGTTTGAGATCACACCGGCTGAAACGTATTCGGTAGATCTTGAGGTGGATTATAATTCCAAGGTCCTGGGTGTCCAACGGGCGACTTACCGTTTCGGAGATGATTTTGCCAATGAGATTGCACCCTGCAAGACCTTCGTTTTCTTCCACGAGTTGGAATTGTTGGTAAAACACAACCTGGTCAAGGGCGGTGATGTGGAAAATGCCCTCGTCATTGTGGAACATCCGGTGCCGCAGGAAGAATTGGACCGCATGGCGGACCTGTTCCGTGTGCAGCGTCTGACCCGTACTCCGGAAGGTTATCTGGACAATGTTCGCCTGCATTTTGCGAATGAATGTGCCCGTCACAAGATGATGGATGTTTTGGGAGACTTGTTCTTGGTCGGATGCCGGTTCCGGGCTCATATCCGTGCATCGAAGTCCGGTCACAAAATCAATACAGAAATTGCTAAACGAATTAGATATGAATTATTTGGCCGTACATCCCAATGCTAAAATTGGGGAAGGAGTAGAAATCGGTCCTTTTACCTATATTGCTGAAAATGTAGAAATTGGAGAAGGTACTTGGATTGGTCCGAACGTGACGATTTTGGATTACGTGAAGATTGGTAAAAATTGCAAAATTTTTCCGGGTGCTGTCATAGGAGCGATTCCGCAAGACTTGAAATACGATGGTGAGGTTTCGTACGTGGAGATCGGTGACAATACCACCATCCGTGAGTGTGCGACGATCAACCGCGGTACTGCTGCCAGCGGTAAGGCGAAGACGGTTGTCGGAAACAACTGTCTGATCATGTCTTATGTGCACATTGCACACGACTGTACGATCCATGACAATGTGATTCTGACTAGTTATGTGGGAATTGCGGGTGAAACGGAAGTGGATGACTTTGCGATTATTGGCGGTGCTTCTGCCGTTCACCAATTCTCCCGCATCGGAGCCCATGTGATGGTTGGAGGTGGTTCTCTGGTTTCCAAAGACGTTCCTCCTTATGCATTGGCAGGACACCGTCCGTTGTCTTATGTGGGTATCAACATCGTGGGTCTCCGCCGTCGTGGTTTCTCGATGGAACAAATTGAGACGATCAAGCAAATCTATCAGATTATCTATCACAGTGGGTTGAACCGTTCGGATGCATGTATCAAGGTGGAAACCGATATTCCGGATTGTCCCGAAAAGACCACCATCCTGAACTTTGTCCGCAATTCAAAGCGTGGTATTATCCGTGCGTCCCTGAATCAAAATTTGGATGAATAAACCCATTCCTGTTCTCAGTACTGCATACTTTCCGCCGATTGCCTGGTTCCGTGCCGTGGCAGCGGCGGAAGTTGTTTATCTGGAACGTTGTGAAAACTACCAGAAACAGTCGTGGCGGAACCGGGCACGCATTGCTACGGCCGATGGTCCGTTGGTCTTGTCCTTGCCCATTTGCAAGTCGGAGGGAGGCCCATTGGCCATTTCAAAAGCAGAGATCGAACTCACCAAACCTTGGCTTCAGCAGCACGAACGCGCGTTGGTGGCAGCGTATCGCTCTTCTCCTTTTTTTGAGTATTACATCGACGAATGGATGCAGGTTTTGCACGAAGGTTTGCCGAATTTGTTCGAGACGAACCTGCGGTTGATCCGACACCTGCTGGAACTCTTGGGACTCAATCCCGAAATCCGTTTAACCGACGAGTACCGTGCAGCCTATCCTGTTGAAGAGGGTTGGTTGGATTTGCGCGAGTCCTTGCATCCGAAGCGTCCCGTACCCGAACGTTGGGCTACCAAAAAGCCCTACTACCAGGTGTTCTCCGGGCGGCAGGGCTTTCTTGCTGAATTGTCTGTCCTGGATCTCTTGTGCAACGAGGGCCCGGATGCAATTTCTTATCTCTTGTATTAAATAGGACTTGTTGCAATTCGACGAGTCTCCCTTTCCTTATTTCTTGGACTTAGAACCGCAAACCGAAGGTGAGCAGCAGGCGCATGTTCCGGTATTGGCTTGCTACCGTCGGCCTGGCAGCATTTCCATAAGGGTAGAAACGATAGGTTTCTTTTTGCCATTGTAGGGGGTGCTGGTAGGCGATGTCCGCAAAGAAGGCCCCTTTGTTGTAACCGGCTCCGATGGAAGCCAGTTGGATGGCATCGTCCATCGTGTCTGCGCTTTGACTGAGGTAATTGTAGCCGGCGCGGATCGACCATGCTTCGGTTATCCGGAATTCCGCTCCGGCACGAAGGATGTGTGCGCGTCGGAAATCCCGTTGGATGCGTTGGTTTTCAGCAGAGAACATCGATGTGCTGCCGTTGTATGACAGTTCCAGATCGCTGTAATTTACAGATTCATAGTCAACGCTGATTAAGCCCCGTTTGCCGATGGTGTAGGCCGCTCCAACGTTCCAACGCCAGGGGGTTTGTATGTCGTAGCGGAATCCGTAATTGGGGGAATCGCAGTAGTAGGATTCTTTCAGTTGGCTGTCCATCGTGTAGTACCATTGTTCGTCCATTTGGAGCCAGGTCGGAGTGACCACCGATGCACCCAGACGTAATCCTGCAATCGGTAGCCAGATGATGCCGGCTCGTGCATTGAAGCCCGTTCCAGAGGCCGTCAGGTGGTAGCTGTGTTGCATGGATTGGAACCCTGTTTCCGGAAAGGCGTTTGGGGTGGAGGCGAACTCTTCGGTGTATTCCGAGCTCTGGAACCAGATGGATTGGATGCTCAGGTTGATTCCGAAGAAGAATTTATGGGAAATGTTTCCGGCAAAGGACAGGGAAATGTCGTTGTTGTAGCCGGCTGAATAGCGTTGGTAAACCTGATCCACGGGGGCCGCGAGGACGCGCTGACCCTGTTCGTTGAAGGTTTCTGTCGCCCCGATGTAGGCTCCGGTGAATTCCTTGTCCTGGTTAACGAGCGGATTGATCAGGTAGCAGTTGTATGCTTGGATGTACCAATCCGGGATGGATCCAAAGGGGTCGTTCTGGTCGCTGATGGATAGCTGTGCCGGATCTATGCCGCGGGCGTTGGTGGCGATGGCACCGAGCAGGGAACCCCGGTCGTTGGTTCCGGATACGAAACTCTCTCCGTTGTAGTTGGCGATCTGGTTGGACGTCAATGCGAAGTTGAAACTGATCAAACCTTGTTTTCTGCCGGTGGGGTAGTAGGAAACATATCCGACATTGGATACGCCGAAGCGACTGTTGCCGGCCTGGCTGGTTGTATTCAGGTAGTGGGAACGTTCGTCACTGAAATTGACCGAAGGTGTGATCGTGAACGAGGAGTGACGGAAGATGGCTGTCGCTGCCGGGTTCAAGGAAATGGCACCCAGGTCTCCTCCTAAGGCGGTAAAGGCATTGCCCATGGCAAGGCTTCGGGCGGTACCTTCGTGTTGCTGTTTGGCGTACCGCAAGGCGTCGTATTCGCTTTGTCCCCATAAGGTGGTTGCTGCCAACAAGAACAGGGCACACATACCAATGCTGTATCTTTTCATCTGATGGTTCGGTTTGGATGGAAAATCTTATCGTCTTGATCCACCGGATCTGCCGGAGCCGGAACCGGAACCGCTGTTGCTGGAACGGTTGAAGTCCTGGCGGTAGCTATTGTTGCTGCGGTTGACGGTGGTTGAGCGGTGGTTGTTGCTGCGATGAACCGTGGTGTTCCGGTTGTTTTGGGAGGGTCGGTTCACTTGGGTGTTGCTCCGGTTGTCCTGGTTGCCCCGTCGGTACCTTACCTCGGCAGACTTTCGGTTGTCCTTTTGCGGCCGGTTTACCGTCGTCGGTTGTTTTTTATCGGACGGCTGCTCTATGCGAGTATTGGGACGATTGACGAGGGAGGGTTGCTCTTTGCCATGGGGACGCTTTACGGTTGTTGGTTGGTCTTTGCGGGTGGGCAGGCCAACAGTTGTGGGTTGGTTTTTGTCCTGAGGGCGGTTGACCGACGTCGGCTGGTCCTTGCGGATGGGACGGCCAACCGAAGTGGGCAGGTCTTTGCCCAGCGGACGGTCTACAGCAACCGGACGTTGGCCGCGGTCGGTCTTGAGATTCAGGTTGTTGTCCGGTCGGTTGTTTTTCACGATTTTTTGTGCGGATTCAACGCGGATGGGTTTCCGTTGGGTGTTGTTTACGAGGCTTTGTCCGATAGCAGGACGGGAGATGCCGACGCTGGCTTGTACCGGTACGGTGCGTACACCTGCTCCTATTTCCCGTTTGGCAAAGATGTCGGTCGGGCGTTGGTGGAATCCGTAGTTCGGGAAGTAAGGGGGGTGGTAGTGGGGGATGTGAGGTCCGTACCAAGGATCGTACCAGCCGAACCAGGGGTCGTACCAACTCGGGCTATAGGGGCCCCAGTAACCGAAATAGGGATCGTACCAGGGGTCGTACCAGCCGTAGTGGTGGCAATAACCAAAGGATAGACCGAAGTTCCAGTGGTAGCCAGGACCGTAGTACCAGGGGCTGTGCCACGTGCCGTACCAGGGGCTGTACCAGCCGGCATAGCGCCAGTCAGGTTCTTCTACGTTGACATTCAAGGTAAAGTCGGTGACACCTTCGTCCAGCGATACGTAGTAAGCGGCGTCCGGACTGAAGTTGAGCTGGACTTGCTGGTTGTCTTCGGTCAGGTATAAGGTGTCTTTGACTTGGGCCTTCCATTGGGCGGTGGCCTGTTGGGTTTCTTGGGTTAGGTTTTGCAACGCTTGTTCTTGAGCCTGAGCAAATTCGTCGCTGGTTTGACTCGGGGTGTAGTAAATGCTGTCTTCGAGGGAGCTTGCGTGATAAGCAGTTGTTCCACAAGACGTTACTATAAGCATCAAGGCCAAGATGGAAGAAAGTGCATAGTTTTTCATTTTGTACCTCCGATTTGAATAAATATTTGTACTTTTGTAGTCCTATTAAAGGAACAAATATATCAAAAAATATACCAACTAAAAATTAATTGGAGAAGAAACATGGCTAAAGAAGTTGTAAATCGGGAAGAGAATTATTCACTTTGGTACAACAACCTTGTAATGAAAGCCGAATTGGCTGAAAACTCAGCTGTTCGCGGTTGTATGGTCATCCGTCCTTACGGATATGCAATCTGGGAAAAGATGCAGTCGTATTTGGATCAGATGTTCAAGGAAACAGGACACCAAAATGCGTATTTCCCGCTTTTCATCCCCAAATCTTTTTTGAGTCGTGAAGCGGAACACGTTGAAGGCTTTGCGAAGGAATGTGCAGTGGTGACACACCACCGTTTGATGAACGACCCGAACGGATCGGGCGTGGTGGTGGACCCGGAAGCAAAATTGGAAGAAGAATTGGTGGTTCGTCCGACTTCTGAAACCATCATCTGGAATACATACAAGAATTGGATCAAGTCCTATCGGGATCTGCCGATTTTGTGTAACCAATGGGCCAATGTGGTCCGTTGGGAAATGCGTACCCGTCTGTTCTTGCGTACGGCCGAGTTCCTCTGGCAGGAAGGTCATACCGCCCACGCGACCCGCGAGGAGGCGATGGAAGAATGCGAACGTATGGTCAATGTGTATGCAGAATTTGCCCGCCGTTACATGGCTTTGCCGGTGGTAGTGGGCCCGAAAACGGCTTGTGAACGTTTTGCCGGTGCGGTGGAAACCCTGTGCATCGAAGCCATGATGCAGGATGGTAAGGCCCTGCAGGCCGGTACTTCCCACTTCCTGGGACAAAACTTCGCGAAGGCTTTTGATGTGCAATACGCAACCAAAGAAGGTGGATTGGAATATGTGTGGGCAACTTCTTGGGGCGTTTCGACCCGCTTGATGGGTGCCTTGATCATGGCCCACAGCGACAACAACGGTCTGGTATTGCCTCCGAAGCTGGCGCCGATTCAAGTGGTTATGGTGCCGATTTACAAAGGTGCGGAAGACCTGGCAGAAGTCGTTGCTCATATGGAAACCATCAAACGCGAATTGACTGCGTTGGGTATTTCTGTGAAGATTGATGACCGCGACAACGTCCGTTCCGGATTCAAGTTTGCGGAATGGGAATTGAAAGGGGTCCCGGTCCGTTTGGCCATCGGCCGTCGTGATATGGCTGCCGGCATGGTGGAAGTGGCCCGCCGCGATACGTTGGAAAAGGCTTCTGTGGCCCGTGAAGGCATTGCCGGTTACATCCAAAATCTCTTGGATGAAATCCAGGAAAATATCTATCAAAAGGCTTTGAAATTCCGTGAGGAACACACCTACAAGGTGGATACCTGGGAAGAATTCAAGGAAAAGATCGAAGAAGGCGGTTTCTTGTTGTGCCACTGGGACGGTACTTCCGAAACCGAACAACGCATCAAGGAAGAAACCAAAGCAACCATCCGTTGCATCCCGACCGATTCGTTTGTGGTGGAAGAAGAAGGCACCTGCATTTACTCAGGTAAGCCCTCACACCGCCGTGTTATTTTTGCCAGATCCTATTAATATTCAATAAAGAAGAAATCAAGATGGACCCAGATCCTAACCAGCAGACAAGAGCCCTTATCTTGGAGGGATTGAATCAGAAATCCCGTTTGAAAGCCCAGGTTTTCAGCCAAAGCCTGGATGTGTTTAACCAACTCAAGGAAGTGTTGAGTGAAATCAGCAACGACTTGACCGATTTGTTGGAAAATACCAACGATCGTCGGGTGCGGTTGGAGTACCGTGACCGGGGAAAGTTTGAAGCCGAGTTGAAATTTGCAGACGATGTGCTGATTTTCAGTATGCATACGGATGTCTTTCAGTTTGATCGGGATCACAGTATCTGGAAGAATGCGTATGTGAAGGAGAATCCTTTCCATTCCTACTGCGGAGTCATTAACGTGTACAACTTCCTGTACGATTCCATGAAGTACAACCGTTCCGGAGACCTGGGATATTTGGTAGCACGTCTGTTTGTGAACCAGGAACGTTGCTTCTTCGTGGAAGGGAAACGTCAGAAACGTCAGGACCCGAAATTTTTTGGTCAGGTGCCCATGAATCGCGAAGAGCTCGTGGCTTTTGTGGAATCTGCGATGTTGTATGCCTTGTCGTTTGATTTGCTGGTACCTCCTTACGATGTGGTGAAGGTGGCCAGCGTGGAACAGGTGAATGCCAAAATAGAGTCTGAGCGGATGAAGACTGGTAAACGCTTGGGATACAAGTACAATTCGGACGATGTCTTGGCTAAGGAAGACTGATCTGGGATGAAATAATAGCTACTATCATGAGAATATTGGGAAAATATTTGCTTTTGGGTTGTCTCGGAATGTTGTTGTTCGGGACACAGGTATCTGCGCAGACGGAACGCAAGGATTCCTTGTCTGCCGCACAGGAATTGTGTCTGATTTGGGCCTCCCGGGTTCCGGTTCCGGACATTAATTACGTGCCGGCTCCGCCGCCCCGTTATTGGACCAACGGGATCATGAACCAGTTGGGCTTCTCCCAGTTGTCGTTGACCAACTGGGCGGAAGGGGGAAGTGGAACGATTTCCATGAATGCCTTTGTGGACATGCATTCCAATTACAAGAAGGGCGATATGATCTGGGAGAACCGTGCCCAATTCTCGTATGGTTTCATCCAATCCTTTGAGGATGGTTACCGAAAGGGGGATGATAAGATTTACCTGAACAGCAAGTGGGGGTACCGTGCCATCAATGATTTGTATTTGTCGGCGATCTTTAACTTCCGTACGCAGTTTACCAACGGGTTTGATAAGACAACCGATGCCGATGGAAATACTGTGAACGTGCTTAGTTCCCGATTTTTGGCACCCGCTTACCTGACACTCGGTCTCGGGGTGGATTACAAACCCAATGCTACCTTGTCCGTCAACTTTGCGCCCTTGACCGGTAACCTGGTGATTGTGGACAAACCCGAGTTGCGTAAGAAATACGGGAATGCAGAAGATCAGCAGGTCCGCAAGGAGTTCGGTGCTCAGTTGAAGACCGAAGTCAAAGTGGAACGCAAGATCTGGAAATTGCAGACGGCTTTGACGCTCTTCTCGGACTTTTTGGACAATCCCCAAAACATCAAGGTGTTGTGGGATGTGAATGCCAGCGTCGTGTTGAACAAGTACTTGTCTGCTACGGTGCGTACAAACTTGATTTATGATGACAAGATTCTGATTGCGGACAAGCATGGCAACATGGCTCCCCGGATTCAGTTCAAAGAGATTTTCAGTTTGACCTTTACGTACCTGATCGGTAATTATACCAAGCAGTAGGCGGACCGATGATTCGCATTTTTGAAAAAGCCGTATGTCGCCTGTTGGCAGAAAAGCCGACAGGCCGTATTTTGTTGGCGGTCAGTGGTGGTGTGGATTCCATGACCATGGCGGATTTGTTCCGTCGCAGTGTGTGGGCTGGGCGTTGTGCGGTAGCTCACGTGAATTTTTCCTTGCGGGGTGAAGAGAGTGACGCCGATGAAGCGTTGGTCCGGCAGTGGGCGGAACAGGCTTCCCTTCCATTTTTTTTCAAACGTTTTGATACGGGAGCTTATGCCCAACAACAGGCAATTTCTACGCAAATGGCTGCGCGGGAATTGCGTTACGGCTGGTTTGAGGAATTGATGCGTGAGGAGGGGTTTGATTGGTTGGCGGTGGCCCATCATCAGGATGACGGGGTTGAAACCCTGTTTCTGAATTTGTTGAGAGGAACCGGATTTCGTGGTTTGTTGGGCATCCGTCCCCTCAATGGAAAGATTGTTCGTCCCTTGCTGGATGTGTCCCGTCGTGAAATTTTGGATTATGCCCGGACGTTTGGGGTGCCCTATCGGGATGACCGTACCAATGCGGAATCCCATTATGCCCGCAACCGTCTCCGGAACATCGTGTTCCCGGAACTTGAAAAAATCAATCCTTCGTTCAAGCAGACGGTTGCCCGAAACATATCTTATTTTTCTCAAGCGCAGGCCTTGTTGGATGCCCGGGTAGCGGAAGTCCGTTCTGCCGTAGTCGCAGACAAGGGTTCTTGTGTGGAGATTTGTGTGGAGGCATTGCAAAACGACCCTCATCGGGATTTCTTGTGTCATGAAATCTTGTCCGAATACGGTTTCAATGCCAGCCAGGTCGTTGCGTTTGTTGCTGCGATGGGAGGTGAGTCGGGGAAACAATTTTATTCGCGCACGCACGAGCTCCTCACGGCGGGTGCGGTGTGGCGAATCTATCCCTTGCCCGCATCAGCGCAGCAGGAGGTGCTTTCCATAGCTGGTCCTGGGGAGTATGTTTTTCAAGGCCGGCGTTTTCGGCTTTCCATCGGACCCCGTGACGGGGTGTTTTCTCCCGAAGGTGCGCCGGATCGGCTGTGTTTTGATGCGGATCTGGTCCAATTTCCCCTCTGTTGCCGTACCTGGCGTCCGGCAGACCGTTTCCGGCCGTACGGTATGCGTCAGGGAAGCAAGAAACTCAGTGATTTTTTTGTCGATCTGAAGATGGACCTGCGACAAAAATCGGAGCAGCCGGTTTTGACGACCTGGTTTGTGGAGGAGGGGGGAGAGCAGGAACGGATTGTTCTCTTGCCGGGCCTGCGGTTGGATGATCGCTTCCGAGTGACGGACAAGACCAAAAACATCGGGGAGGTTGTCGTTTTTCCGTAAGTTCTTGCTATATTTGTTCAAATTTTAAAATGGACAAATTATGGCTGATTTAAGTACTTCTTTTGCGGGTCTCCAATTGAAAAACCCGCTCATCGTCAGCAGTTCCGGTCTGACGAATTCTGCTGCAAAAAATAGGACATGGGAAGAAGCGGGGGCTGCTGCGGTGGTCTTGAAGTCGGTTTTTGAAGAACAGATTCTTTTGCATGCGGGTCAGATGCAGACCTATGGTCATTCGGAAGGGGATGACTACATGGTACACTACGTGCGGAACCATCAGTTGAATGAATACGTTGCCTTGATTCGGGAAACGAAAAATGCCTGCTCCATTCCGGTGATTGCAAGCATCAATTGCCACACGGATTCCGAGTGGGTCGAATACGCCTCCATGTTTGAGGAAGCTGGCGCCGATGCTTTGGAAATCAATATTTTATCACTTCGCACGGAACGGGATTACAAGGCTGGTTCTTTCCAACAGATGCACGTGAATGTCTTGAAGCAGATTGTCAATAAAATACGGATCCCGGTTGTGGTGAAGTTGGGTTCCAATCTGACGGCGCCGGTGGCTATGGCGGACCGTCTGTCGGCTCATGGGGCTGCCGGTATGGTGCTGTTCAACCGTTTCTATCAGCCGGACATCAACATTGACAAGATGGAATACACCTCCGGTAATGTCTTCAGTACGCCTGCAGACTTGTACAACGGTCTGCGGTGGACAGCCATTTTGTCTTCGAAGTTGCCGAAATTTCCAGTGGCCCTTTCCGGAGGCGTTCACGATGGGGATGCCATGATCAAGGCGTTGTTGGCCGGTGCTTCAGCGGTCGAAGTCTGCAGTGCCATCTATCAGCAAGGTCCGGATGTCATCAAGAAGATGCTGGAACGCGTAGAACAATGGCAGGAAAGCAAAGGTTTCACGTCGGTGGCAGCTTATCGCGGTCGGATGAATGCCTCAGCAGTCGGTGCTGAAGAGTTGTTTGAACGGACGCAATTCATGCGTTATTACAGTTCTAAAGCCGAATAAGCTTATGCGTAGGCTTCTTGCGCTGCTTGTCTGTTTCTTGTCCGTTGTAACCCTGGGAGCACAGCATCGTGTGTACCTTCAACAGGGATGGCAGTTTTGTCGCGAGGGCGAAGGTCTTTGGCGAACGGCTCAGGTGCCCGGGACAGTGCATCAGGATTTGTTGGACCATGGTTTGATTCCGGACCCTTTCTATGGTACGAATGAGGCCTTGGTGCAATGGGTGGAAGACGAGGATTGGACCTATCGCCTGGATTTCCAAGTCTCCGGGCAAGATTTGTCCTGTGATGCGGTCCGGCTTTGTTTTGACGGATTGGATACATATGCGGATATCTGGCTGAATGATCAGTTGATTGATTCGGTTCAGAATATGTTTGTGGGCTATGCCTACGACGTAAAGTCTCTTTTGCGTGCGGGGAACAACCGCCTGGAAGTCCGTTTCCGCTCTCCGATACGGGAGGTGATGCCTTTGCGGGATGCGGCCGGATTTGATTATCCGGCAGACAACGACCACCATGCGGAGAAAACCAGTGTATACACCCGGAAAGCACCGTACAGTTACGGTTGGGACATGCAGATCCGCCTGGTGACTTGTGGTATCTGGAAACCCGTGTACCTGGAATTCTGGAAGGATGTCCGGATTGAGGACTACTATGTGCGCGTATTGCAGGCCAACGAGAAGAAAGCGGAGGTTTCCCGCGAATTGGTTTGGGAAGCCGCTCACTCTGGTCGTGCCCGTCTTTATTTTGAATATGCTTTGGAGGGGCGGTCGTTGGGATGTGACAGCCTGGATGTTGTTGTAGAGCCAGGTTTGCATACGCAGGTGTTGCCCCAGACCCTTGCCAATCCCAAGCTGTGGATGCCCAACGGTTGGGGAGAGGCCACCTTGTATGATTTTACAGCGAAGGTCCGGTGGATGGAAACCACGGATCCGCTCTCCGGAGAGCCGCGCACGACCGGTACCTGTGTAGCGCGTCGGGAACGGGTCGGTTTGCGGGAAGTTGTCTTGGTACAGGAGCCGGATTCTCTGGGAGTCTCTTTTTATTTTCAGGTCAACGGTCGTCCGCTCTTTGCCAAGGGGGCGAACATGATGCCGGGAGATGCTTTGTTGCCCCGGATGGATGCGGCCCGCTATCGTCGGGTCGTGGACGATGCGTTGGCTGCGGGATTCAATACGATCCGTCATTGGGGCGGCGGTATTTACGAATCCGATGACTTTTACAACCTGGCGGATGAAGCCGGGTTGCTGGTTTGGCAGGATTTTCTGTTCGGATGTACCAGTTATCCGGCCGATAGCGCTTTTTTGGAGAATGTGCGTTCGGAAGCCGTCTACAACATCCGTCGTTTGCGTCGTCATCCCTCCCTGGTCCTTTGGTGCGGGAACAACGAAGTCGAAGAGGGAATCAAATATTGGGGGTGGAAGCGTCGTTTTAGCCCTTATCCGGGTGTGTATGAGCGGATGCAGGCGGATTACAACCGTTTATTCCGGGAACTTCTGCCCGAAGTAGTGGCTGAGTTGGACCAGCAGCGACCTTATCTGCACGGTTCTCCCTTGTCCGCTAACTGGGGACGCCCGGATAGCTGGACCCGGGGGGATGCTCACAACTGGGGCTTGTGGTATGGTCAGAAACCCTTTGAGAGTATGGACAATGACCGTTTCCGTTTCGTCAGTGAATACGGGTTTCAGGCATTTCCTGAGCGAAAGACCCTCGCCACGTTTGCAGAGGAGTCGGATTATCATCTGGACTCAGAGGTCATGCGGACCCATCAGAAAGCCTCTACGGGGAATGGTCTGATCAAGAAGTATCTGGAGATGTATTATCCGGTCCCCGACGATTTCCCGGCGTTTGTCTATGCCGTGCAGGTCTTGCAAGGCCAGGGCATGCGGGACGTGGTGGAGGCACACCGGCGCCATCGGCCCTATTGCATGGGCTCGTTGTACTGGCAGTTCAACGAGGCGTGGCCGACGGTTTCGTGGGCCAGTGTTGATTATTACGGCAACTGGAAGGCCCTTCATTACCAGATGCGTCGGGCTTTTGCACCGGAAGTGGTGAGCTGGCATCAGGAAGACAGTTTGGTGCACTTTTATGCTGTCTCGGACCGGCTGGAAGACCGTGGGCGCGTGAAGGTGACTGTGGAGGCCATGGATCCGGAAGGGAAAGTCTTGCGGACCTGGAAACGGCGCATTCGCTTTGTGGCAAACAGCACTGTTCCGGTTTTTGATCTGTCCGAGGAAGAGTTGCTTTGTGGCCGTTCTCCCGAGCAGGTGTTGATTCGTACCCGGTTTGTAACGCACGATGGGGCCGCGTACGACCATTTGGGGGCTTTGGTCAAGCCGAAAGAAATGGCCGTACCCAAAGCCGACATCCGGATGCACGTCCGTGCCGAAGCAGGCTGTTGGTACGTAACCCTGGAGACAGATGTGCTGGCGCGGGATGTCTTTTTGGAAATACCCTTGCAGGGTCTCCGCTACAGTGACAATTTCTTTGACCTCTATCCGGGAGAGCCCCGTTGCATCGTCCTGAAGGATGAACGGTTGCCGGCCCAAGCTGCTGACGGACCCGCTTTGCATGTATGGCAGCTGGCCGACATCTTTGTCGCAGAAAATCAGAAGAAATAATTCTTAAATAGATCGTATTATGAAATTCTTTCGAACAAATGCGCTGGCAGCCCTTGTGGGCATTCTTTTGTTGGCAGGTACGTCTGCTTGCAGCACAAAGACCAGCACTGCATCCTACGAGATCATTCCCTTGCCGCAGTCTGTGGTGCAGACACAGGGGAACGGCTTCTTGTTGCAGGATGGTATGGTTGTTATGTATCCCGAATCGGTCGCGTCGATGCAGGAAAATGCCCAATTTCTGGCAAACTACCTGCGTCAGGAGTCCGGCATTGA
Source organism: Bacteroidales bacterium (assembly GCA_045638645.1). Classification (GTDB taxonomy): domain Bacteria; phylum Bacteroidota; class Bacteroidia; order Bacteroidales; family UBA932; genus JAGCJX01. The sequence goes on along the minus strand of JAZUBU010000002.1, from coordinate 147,046 downwards.
TTTGACTGTTCAGGCGGTTTCTGCATCCCAATCCTTGGGAACAGGTATCCGGCTGGTGATTGATCCGACGGTTGGCGCAGACAGTCCGATTGCCGAAGAAGCCTATCGTATGACGGTTGCTGAGGAGGGCGTTGAGATTGCAGCACCCACGCCGGCGGGGGTCTTCTATGGTATTCAAACTTTGCGTAAGTCCTTGCCAGTGGGCAAATACGGATCCATCCAGATGGAGCCTGTGGTGATAGAAGACAGTCCCCGTTTTGCTTGGCGTGGTGCCATGTTGGATGTGTCACGCCACTTCTTTTCGGTGGAAGAGGTCAAGACCTTTATCGACATGTTGGCCTTGCACCACATCAACCGCTTCCACTGGCATTTGTCCGATGACCAGGGTTGGCGTTTGCCGATTCAGGCCTATCCTGAGTTGACGGAGATCGGATCCCGTCGGGATGGAACGGTCATTGGTCACAATACAGGAGAATACGACGGCATTCCGTACGGAGGGGCTTATACCCGTGAAGAAATCCTGGATGTCGTGGCGTATGCTGCCCGCCAGCACATCGTTGTTGTTCCGGAGGTGGACATGCCCGGTCACATGTTGGCTGCTTTGACCACCTACCCGGAATTGGGTTGTACCGGTGGTCCGTACCAGGTGTGGCAGCAATGGGGTGTATCGGAGGACGTTTTGTGCGCCGGTAATCCGAAGACCCTGGAGTTTGTAAAAAATGTGTTGAAAGAGGTGATGGAAATGTTCCCTTCTGAATACATCCATGTAGGAGGAGACGAATGTCCGAAGGAGCGTTGGGAGGCCTGTGAAACCTGCCAGGCGAAAATTCGGGAATTGGGCTTGAAGGATGATGCGAAGAATTCGGCAGAAATGAAGCTCCAAAGCTGGTTCATGACCCAGATCGGCAATTTCCTGGCAGAAAACGGTCGGAAGATGATCGGCTGGGATGAAATTTTAGAAGGCGGTCTGGCTCCCGGTGCGACGGTGATGTCGTGGCGCGGAATCGGAGGAGCCATCGAGGCTGCTCATCTGCACCATGATGCCATCTTGAGTCCTCATACCCATTTGTATTTTGACTATTATCAGACCAACAACCGTGAGGACGAACCGATTGCTATCGGAGGTTTTATTCCGGTGGATCGTGTGTATTCTTTTGAACCTCCGTTCGGCTCCATTCCGGCGGAGCAGCACCACCATATTTTGGGTATTCAAGCGAACCTCTGGACCGAATACATTGCGGACTTCAAGCAGGTTCAATACATGGAGTTGCCGCGTATGGCCGCTCTGAGTGAAATCCAATGGTCCGAAAAGTCCCAACGGGATTATGAAGATTTCTTGAAACGTCTGCCGGCTCTGATTGAACGCTACCGGATCCTGGACTACCGTTTTGCGACCCATCTCTTCGATGTGGAGGCGGCGATCCGTCCGGATTTTGAGCAGAATGAGGTGGTGGTGAGCCTGAAGACCTTGGATGACGCATCCATCTATTATACCACAGATGGTACTGACCCCCGAAAAAAAGGATTGTTGTACAGCGGCCCGGTTGCCGTGAAACAGGATGGCCGTTTTCAGGCGGTGGTCAAACGGGGACAGGCTTATAGCCGGATCTTTAGCGAGCAAATCAAATTCAACCTGGCAACCACCCGTCCGATTACCTTGGCTCATCCCACCCACCGGGGTTATACCTTTGCCGGTCCGGGCGTCTTGGTCGATGGTCTGAAGGGCAACGGCAATTACAAGACGGGCCGCTGGTTGGGCTTTTATCAAGGCGATATGGATGCTGTCATCGATCTGCAGTCCGTCCAAGCGGTCGAGCAAGTAAAATTCTCTACCTGTGTGGAGAAGGGGGATTGGATCTGTGATACCCGCGAAGTGGTAATCGAAGTCTCTGTGGACAACGAACATTTTACAGAAGTGGTCCGGGAATCCTATCCGAGTATGACCCTGGAGGATCGGAATGGTATTTATGATCACCTCTATGCCTTTCCGAAGGTAGAGGCCCGCTATATCCGGGTAAAAGCAGCCGTAGAAAAATCATTGCCGCAATGGCACAATGGCAGGGGATTGCCTGCATTCTTGTTTGTCGATGAAATTGAAATACATTAAAGGGCTAGTTGCCCTGGCGCTCTGCACGGGCCTGTGGAGTTGTTCTTCTTCGGAAGAATCTTGTGTGTTGCCTCAACCCAACACCATGGTCTTTGGTAACGGAAGTTTGGATGTTTCGCTCCTGGATCGGGAGCCTGCGCGATTCTCTCAGGTGATTTCGGAACAGGTTTCCGAGCCGGAAGGATACCGGCTTCGTGTGACCCGGGATTCTATTGTGTTGGAGGCCGCCGATGAAGCCGGTCTGTTCTATGGCCGTCAAACCCTGCGCCAGTTGCAGCGGGAAGATGGTCGCATTCCGGTTGTGACCATCGAGGATGCCCCCCGGTTCCCGTGGAGGGGTTTTATGATGGATGTTTCCCGTCATTTTTACGATACTGCTTTCTTGAAAAAACAGATTGATGCCATGGCGTCGATGAAGATGAACCGTCTTCACCTGCACTTGACGGATGCGGCCGGTTGGCGGATTGAGATCAAGGCCTACCCGCGGTTGACCAGCTTCGCCGCATGGCGGACGGCGCCTCTGTGGAAAGATTGGTGGTTCGGATCACGCAAGTATGCAGAGGAAGGAAGTGCGGAGGCTTATGGCGGATACTATACCCAGCAGGAGTTGCGTGAACTGGTAGCTTATGCTGCAGCGCGTCACATTGTGATTGTTCCGGAGATTGAGATGCCAGCCCATTCGGAAGAAGTGTTGGCCGCCTATCCGGAATTATCTTGTACCGGTGAGGCGTACAAACATCCTGATTTCTGTCCCGGCCGAGAGGAAACCTTTGTTTTCCTACAAACGGTGCTGGATGAGGTCATGGAAATTTTTCCGTCGGAGTACATCCACATCGGAGGGGACGAAGCAGGAAAAATGGCCTGGAAGACTTGTCCCCGCTGTCAGGCAAGGATGAAACAGGAAGGCCTGGAGTCTGTTGAGGAATTGCAAAGTTACCTGATTCGCAGGATCGGAGCTTACCTGGCCTCGAAGGGTCGACGATTGTTGGGCTGGGATGAAATTTTACAAGGCGGATTGGCTCCGGGAGCTACGGTGATGTCCTGGCGGGGTATAGAAGGAGGTCTGGAGGCGGTAAAAGCCGGAGAGACCGCGATTCTCACCCCGGGTTCCCATTGCTATTTCGATACCTACCAGGATGCTCCCCATACCTTGCCGGAGGCGATGGGCGGCTATTTGCCTTTGGAGAAGGTGTATGCTTTTGAACCGGTTCCGGATACCTTGACGCGTGAGGAAGCCGCACGCATTTTGGGTGTGCAGGCCAATCTCTGGTGTGAGTATGTTCCGACCGTGGAGCACGCAGAAATGATGATTTACCCGCGTCTGTTTGCGTTGGCCGAAGTGGCATGGACCCAACCGGAGCATAAAAATTGGCCGGATTTCCACCGCCGTGCGTTGGTTTGGTGTGATGCTCTTGAGGCAGTTGGCTACCATCCGTTTGACTTGGCAAACGAATACGGAAACCGACCGGAGGCTTTGACGGACATTGATCACTTGGCCAAAGGAAAGTCTGTTACCTATCACTTGCCGTATTATCCAGGATATGCTGCGGGAGGAGACAGCGCATTGACCGATGGCAAACGGGGTGGATGGACCTATGGCGATGGCCGTTGGCAAGGTTTTATCCGTCGGGGACGTTTGGATGTGACCATTGATTTGGGCGTTTCAATGCCCTTGTCTTCCATTTCAGCAGACTTTATGCAGGTTTGTGGTCCGGAAGTCTTTTTGCCGGCCCGGGTGGTCATCTCCGTCTCGGAAGACAATGAGCAGTTTACGGAGTTGGTGGTACATGAGCACGAGGTGGTTAGGGATGGAGAAGTCCGGTTTGTTCCCTACGGTTGGACAGGCGAAACGACCGCCCGATATGTGCGCTATCAGGCCCAAAGCGGAGCCTTTGGGGGCTTTGTCTTTACCGATGAGATTGTCGTGAAGTAGCTCTTCGATGACAATTTGTTCCGATGGAACCGGACGAGATACAAAAAAGAGGATGACCCGCGGGTCATCCTCTTTTTTTGTCGGATCAGCCGATGGCTGGTCCGTTAGAAATTTACTTGGACTTTTCGTTGAGATTGGGCATGATCCAGTTTTTCAACCGGACAGTACACCATGCGGCCGGATTGCGAAACCGATTGTTCGCGCACGACGGGTTGTTCTGTCAGGGTAAGTCCACCGGTATAGGGTGCAGGTTCATGTGTCTCTTTAGGCATGGCCATCTGGCTGTTGGAAGGGAATGCATTGTAGTACCATTCCAAGAAATCTTGCGGATCACCCACATTGTCGCGGGTCAGCACAAAGTATTCCAGATACAATGGACCATAGTTTCCTTCTTCATCTACAGCAAAGCCTGCGAAGGTCAATGGAATATCGTAATCCAAGAGAAAGGCTTGCGGTTTTCTTTGAGCTTTGCCTTGGCTGATCAGGGATTCAATCCATTCGGCTTCAGTTTTTTCTTCGTTTTGACCGTGGAAAATATTGTAGTAGTATACTTCGGAATCGGGTTCAATCAAGACTTCCGACGCGAGGATTGCAGCACCTGACTCAGCGTATACAGCGAAGTTTTCATCCAAAGCGGCTATCGCAGAGGCATCATAATAATCATTGATGTCCCATGTGAGAACGCATTTTCCTTTTACTTCGGCTGAGGTGCAGAATTCTTCTTTGTACAATGGGGTGTTGACGGTATCTCCGATGAAACCGAAGGCCAAGGCTACGTATTCGGTTTCCGGTGCCAATTCTTCAAAGTGTTGATCCATACGTGTACCCGTGCTAGTGGGGACGTAATAGTTTTCAGCGATAAAGGCCAGGCGTTCTTCGTCCGTGGCTCCGAATGATTCGTAGTATTCTTTGAGCAGAACGGATCCGAAGTACGGATCGGTGTCGTTGCTGGCGATGAAGTCAACAACACAGCTTCTTGATTGGACTTCTTTGATGTTGATTTCAACGACCAGGTCAGATTCCGGAATATCTTCCGTGGTAAAGGGTATGGTCAAGGGTTCGGAACAAGGATAAGCCGTTTCTTCGCTGACAGCGAACACACCGAAGACATAGTCGGTGAGCGGGTCCATGTCAATCATGTCAATGCTTTGAACCCCTTGTTTGCATTGTGAGAGGAGAAATTCTACACTGTATCCGTAGTACAAATAGGTATCGACGGTGGTTGCCCAGCTGTGGATGATGTACTCACCCATGTCTTCATCTCCCAATGCTTCTTCGTATTTGGCCGCATCGATGGCAATCCAGTTGTAGTAGCCGTCGTAGTCAATAGGTGTTACATGAGCTGTTGCGTTCGGACCGCGTACATCGATCGTGACATCAAAGTCTACTTCGGACAAAGGTAATTTTTCGGTGGTTACGTTCAAACGGATGATGTCCGACAAGCGTTCTTGGTTTTCGATATCAATGTGGTAAGCGTAACCTACGTAGTCGGTCTGGGGAGAAAGACCGGTGGTGCCGCCTCGTTGATCGCCGGTATGGGCGATGGCTTGCAACAATTCAGCCAAGGTCATGCCGTATGTGGGAGCCATTTGTTCGAAATAGACCATGTCGTCTTCAAACAAGGCATCATCGTCTTCCAGACCGAATTCTTGGATGTAAGCAAGGTCAGCTGTGAAGAAGATATACGGGGTTGTTTTGTCCGCGGGAATGATGTCCACGACGAATTCGTTCAGACCGGTTTCCAAGTTCTCGTAGACAAAGGCAATCGGGTCACCTGCTTCTTGTTTCACGACGAAAGAAACAGGTTCGGCATCGGTGTAGGAAATGGTAAAGGAGGCTTCGCGTACTTCCGTTTCTTTGTTCTCTACAACAGCGAACTGGATGATGTTTTCGATACTGGTGTCCACGTCGGTAATCCATTCCACTTGCGGAGCACTTACTTCGATGCTTTGGCCTTCAATCGGGTTGGTAACGGTTACTTCTACGGAGAAGGATCCGCCACCTTTCGGAGCCAGTACTTCTGTCTGGTTTAGCGTTAGTTCGGGAGCAACTGGAACTTCGGGATCAATGATGGGTTCCTCTTTTTCGGGTTCACAACTGGCCATGGTAAGGCCAAGTGCCAGGGCCACAAGTGCGGGCCATACTTTCTTTGAAATTGCAAACATAGTATTAAAAAATAGTATTGATTATCGTAAATGTGGCGCAAAAGTAACTATAAATTGCTTAACGTTGGCCAAAGGAAAAGTGGAAATTGTTACATTTGTAAATTAATTGATAAAAAAAGTAATAAAATGGTACAGAAATTGCGGAAAATGAAGCCGCATAGATTAAAATAGAAATTACAATGACCAAGATAAACAAAAAGATGGCCCTCGATTATCACCGGCTGGAGAAACCCGGGAAGATCGAGACCCTACCGACCAAACCTTATTCGTCTCAGCACGACCTGTCGCTGGCCTATTCTCCTGGGGTCGCCTATCCCTGTCTGGAAATTGAGCAGCGGCCGGAGGATGCTTATGAATATACCAACAAAGGCAATCTGGTGGCCGTGATTTCCAACGGAACCGCGGTCCTTGGGTTGGGCGATATAGGAGCCCAGGCAGGCAAACCGGTGATGGAGGGGAAGTCCCTCCTTTTCAAAATTTTTGCAGGTTTGGACTGTTACGATATCGAGGTGGATGAAACCGATCCCGACAAGTTTGTGCAGATTGTCAAAGCGATTGCTCCGACTTTTGGGGGAATCAATCTGGAAGACATCAAGGCACCCGAATGTTTTGAGATAGAACGTCGTTTGAAAGAGGAGTGTGACATTCCCGTGATGCACGATGATCAGCACGGGACGGCCATTATCTCGGGGGCTGGTCTATTGAATGCCCTGGAGTTGCAAGGAAAGAAGATCGATCAGGTACAGGTTGTGGTAAACGGGGCCGGAGCTGCAGCCGTTGCTTGTACGAAACTGTACGTTGAATTGGGTGTGAGAAAGGAAAACATTGTGATGTGTGACAGCAAAGGGGTCATCTCCAGCCGTCGTACAGATTTGAACCCCCAGAAGCAGGCCTTTGCAACCGACCGGCCGGTATCGACCTTGGCTGAAGCATTGGTCGGGGCGGATGTCTTCTTGGGATTGTCTGTAAAAGATGTGTTGACTCAGGAGATGTTGCGTTCCATGGCTCCGCGCCCCATTGTGTTTGCGTTGGCCAATCCGGATCCGGAAATTGCCTTTGAGCTGGCGCACGATACCCGGGATGACCTCATTTTTGCGACAGGACGTTCGGATTATCCCAACCAGATCAACAACGTACTCGGATTTCCTTATATTTTCAGAGGGGCCTTGGATGTGCGGGCGACGGCCATCAACGAGTCCATGAAGCTGGCCGCCGTCAAAGCCATTGCGCAGCTGGCGAAAGAGCCGGTTCCTTCGGTGGTCAATGCGGCTTATGGCCTGGACGAACTGAAATTCGGTGTGGACTATATCTTGCCGAAACCCATGGATCCCAGACTGTTGTCTGCTGTCGCACCGGCAGTGGCCAAAGCGGCGATGGAATCGGGCATTGCCCGTAAACCCATTGCTGATTGGGAGGCGTACGATGTTCGTCTGAAGACCATGATGGGCTATGATAACAAACTGATCCGGCGTTTTGTGGAAGTGGCCCGATGCCAACCCATGCGGGTCGTATTCGGAGAAGCCAACACCGACAACATCCTGCAAGCGGCTGTCCTGGCCTACAACGAAGGCGTTTGCCATCCGATCCTGTTGGGAAATGCGGACATCATTCGCAGTCGCGCCGAGTATTTGGGACTTTCTTTGGAAGGGATTGAGATTGTCAATCCGCGAGAACATGCCGAGCGGGAACGTCGGGAACGGTATGCCCGTTTGCTTGCTGAGAAGAATGGAAGAAAGGGGTTTGCTTATCGCGATACCTACGAGAAGATGTACAGCCGCAATTGGTTCGGCAGCATGATGGTGGAAACGGGGGACGCCGATGCGTTTATTGCCGGCACTTATTTCAACGACGATACCATTCCCAACATCGCCAAGGAAGTGGTCGGCATTCGTCCGGGTTTCCGTATGTTTGCGACCTTGCACATTGTGGATACCAAGCGGGGTGTCATGTTCCTGGCAGATACCACGATCAACAAACGCATGGACAAGGAAACCCTCATCGACATCACCCGTCTGACCAAGGGAGCTGTGGAATATTATTCCTTTGATCCGGTGATTGCCATGCTTTCCTATAGCAACTTCGGTGCGGTGAAAGGGGAGGGATGCAATGCTCCGTCCATGGTCTCAGAAGCCGTCTCCGCATTGCATGAACGCTATCCTGAGCTGTGTGTGGACGGCGAAATGCAAGTGGACATCGCCTTGAACAAGGAAAAACGGGACAGAACCTATCCCTTTAACAGATTGGCGGGAAAAGAAGTGAATACCTTGATATTCCCGTCTCTGGATGCGGCTACAGCGGCCTATGAGATCATCTTGAACATGGGCTGTGGTGAAGCCATCGGTCCGATTCAGATGGGCTTGAACAAGCCGGTGCATTTTATTTCTGTAGAGGCTCCGGTCCGGGAGATCTTCAATTTGGCGACCATCGCATCCATTGATGCGGCCGTTGCCATGCAGGACGGGGTTTGCCGGTTGTAAGTATAGGTACAGACAAATGAGACCGGCCTTTTGGGGCCGGTTTTTGTTAGGCAACCCTAGGAATTCAGATATAGAAGTTGTTGCCTGGATTTTGATCAAGTGTTTCCGGAATAAGGGTGCTTTTAATAGGGAATATTAGAGGTCTCAGTTTACGATGCTCTGATTAGAAATCGGGAGATATTTTGTATAGAGATTTTTTATATCTTTGTATATCTCATAATATTAATCGATATCAATCGATTTTGTTATGTTGCGGTCTGATTAACCTATAATCTGTAATAATCTTGAATATGAAACTTCGATCAATTCTTCTTGCTCTTGCAAGCCTTTTGGTTTTGACGGCTTGTCCGATTGGTTCCGTTATTCAGTATATCCACACCAATTCTTTTGCATATCAGTATGTGATAACGAAACACTTTGAGCTCAGCGCACCCCGGATCTCGCAGGACGGATCTTCAGTTTCTTTCACCTTAGAATTTACAGGTGAGGGTGCGGCCATTGATTACCGGGAAGAGGTATTTCATCAGATTGCCCAAGAAAATGGGGATACCGGATGGGATGCAGAAATCATGGAAAGGAACTATGCTGGACAGTGGCCTATCTATATCTATCCGGATCTTGTTAGAATTGATGTTACCAGCAATCAGGATTATGATGACGAACATCCTGCCGGAACATTGTTGAACGATTGCTTTTCTTTGGCGTTCAGCACGGCTTATGAGTACATCAGCAGTGGGTATAAAAACAAAGATCAACTCGTACACAAGCAGATTCTGTTGTCGGAGTTGACTTCACAGGATATGCGGATTATGCACGATTATCCGGGTCTGTATATTGAACGTCTGCCTAAAAACAGGGGGATACATGAGCTCCGTTTTGTGTTGTATTATGCGAACGGTCTACAATGGGCGAAACGTTTTGAGGTGGATTTTGATCAAGTGTTTCCGGAATAAGGAAAGATGGGTGGTCCTGCAGTAACGAGCGGATATGGATCAGAAAAAAGAGAGACTAAGAAGATTAGTCTCTCTTTTTATGCATGAGATGCGGGTGTCCGATTACCAGTTGGTTTCCAATACGATGTACGGCAGACGGGCTTGGATGGTCCGACTGTTGGCTTTTTCCAGCAGGCGTTCGCTCAGTTGTTCGGGGTTGGCCAATACATCCAAGGTAGCCGCGCTAGCAGAGAACGTTTCCAGCAGTTGTTCCATGCCGGTCTTTACTTTCGGGAATTCTACTGTGCGGTAGGTTTCCAGACCAGCTACGATGGCGGCGTATTCCACAGCTTCTTTCAGACCTCCGATCTTATCGACCAGGTTGATGCCGATTGCATCTTGACCACACCATACACGACCTTGTGCAATGGCATCCACAGCTTCTGTGGTCATGTTGCGGCCATCGGCTACAATTTGAATGAATTGGTCATAGATATCGTCCACACTTTCTTGCATCACCGCAGCTTCACGGCGATCGAGGTTGCGCATCAGTCCCATATCACTGTGTTTGTGAGTGTTGATGCTGACCGGGTTGATGTGGGTGTGTTTGCGAACGGCTTTTCCAACGCTCGGAATCATGCTGAATACGCCGATTGAGCCCGTGAGGGTCGTTGCATTGGAAAAGATGGTTTCTGCTCCGGCTGAAATCCAGTATCCACCGGATGCGGCGTAATCACCATAGGAAGCAATCATGGGTTTTTCAGCAGCCAACAGGCACAATTCTTTGCGGATGATTTCGGCGGTTTGGGCATTTCCACCGGGAGAGTTCACACGCAATACGACGGCTTTGATGTTTTCGTCTTCGCGGATCTTGCGGATTTCGGCTACCATGGGGTTGGTGGTGATACCTTCGCCGGTTGCTCCGTTGATTTCACCATCGGCATAGAGGATGGCAATCTTGTCGTTAGCCTTGAAGTTTTCAGTCACTTTGGCTTGAGCGTAGGCACTGAGTTCCACATATTGGACGTCGTCGTCGTTTTCAGCTTCGTACAGACCGTTGATTTTTTCTTTCAACTCTTCGCGGGTGACAATGGCATCGATCAGTCCTGCATTGATGAGGTCTTCTGCAGAGTTGAGTTTCATTTCGTTGATCAGGCGGTTGAATTCGTTTACATCCAGATTGCGGCTTTCGCAAATAGGTGATGCGATTGCATTCCACATGCCTTTGAGGTATGCTTCCTGTTGTTCGCGGTTGGCTTCACTGATGTCGGACGCGATGAATTGTTCGCCGGCTGATTTGTATTTGCCGTGACGGATGAGTTGGATGTCAACACCCAATTTGTCCAACATGTCTTTCAGGAAGAGAATTTGGGAACTCAATCCGATGATCATGGGAGAACTCAGGGGGGCGGTGTAGATCTTGTCAGCAACCGAAGCCAGGTACAACGAGCCTTGTGAGAAGTTATCGGCGTACGCCAGGATGGGTTTTCCGGATTGGCGGAAACGGATGAGGGCGTTGCGGATTTCTTCCATTTGGCTCAGACTGGTAGCGTTATCATCACATTTGAGGTAGATGAAAGGAACGCTTGCATCCGTGGCGGCGTGGTCAATGGCACGAATGGCTTGGTAGAGTCCCAGGTTTTCGGTGATGCCTTGTCCTCTGAGCAAACCTTGAATGTCTTCAGAGGTTTGTTCGGAAATGCCTTGGGACAGGTCTACTGTCAGGATCGCTCTTTCCGGAACGGCAGGTTCGGATGAACCCAGACTAGCGATGGCCCCAACGACAACAAAAAGTAAGAAGAATGCCAAAAACATGGCAACAATGCTTCCTAATAGGGAGGCGAAGAATGTTCTTAAAAATTTCATAGAGACAATATTTAAGGTGTATATTTTCGACCGTTAATGCATGTTTGCAAATATAGAATGTTTTTCTTTTCTTTGTAAATTAAAATATAGAAATATGTTCCGACAATTGTTGTCCGTTTTGTTTGTCAGCATGCTGCTGTTCATCCACATAGTTTCGGGTGTGGGGTTCAGCCGTCATACCTGCTGCAAAGGTAGGACCCATATCGCTTTGTTGTTGGAACAAACCGAGGATTGCCATCATGGTGCAGAATCCTCCTGTTGCCGGACGGAAGTGTTTCAGTTTTTGCCGCAATGTCTTGCGGAACGAGGGGTTCATCTTCCGGCTTGGGACAGTCTGTTGTCTTTTGGATTGTTTGTTTGTCCGCCTGTACTGATCTTGTCGGAGTTCCGGTTTGCTTCGTTGCTCCCGTTCGATTTCTCGTTGCACGATTGGTTGGTGGATATGTCTGATCGGGCTTTCGTTCACTATGGACAATGGCGGTTGTAGCCTCTGTCGGGCCTGTTGCAGACCCAGCAAAGGATAGAATCGTTGATTGTTTATTTTACATTGAAATTTTTAATTTACATGAAATTACATACTCGTATTTTATTGGCCCTCATGGGCTTTTTGATGATTGTACCCGTCTTTGCGCAGCATGTGCAATCCTTGAAAGGCGTTGTTCTTGCCTCCACCCTCTCCGGTAAGGAAGAGCCGGTTCCGTTTGCTTCTGTGTACTGGCTGGAATCGGGAACCTATATGGATTGTGATGAAAACGGAGCTTTTGAGTTTTTATCCGTGAACAAGAATGATGCGACGTTGGTGGCCACGGCCATCGGTTATACCCGTGATACCATCGTGGTGCAGCCTGGAATGACCTACGTGGAATTCCACTTGACCGGAATCAACGAACTTGCTGAGGCGGTGGTCGTTTCGAAGCAGGAAGGTAACTACCTTTCGCGGATTACCCCGGTCAAAACCGAGGTCATTACGGCAGCAGGTTTGTGCAAGATGGCCTGCTGTAACCTGGCGGAAAGTTTTGAAAACTCGGCCAGTGTGACGGTGGGTTATTCGGATGCCATTACCGGAGCCAAGCAGATCCGGTTGTTGGGTCTTTCTGGCATATATACCCAAATGCTGGATGAGAACCGTCCGGTCATGCGGGGATTGGCCTCGCCTTTCGGTCTCTCCTACATCCCGGGACAATGGTTGGAAAGTATCCAGATTGCGAAGGGCCCCTCGTCTGTGATCAATGGGGTTGAGGCCATCACCGGCCAGATCAACATGGAGCACCGCAAGCCCACCGCAGAGCAACCCTTGTTCATCAACCTCTTCTTGAGTGATATGTTGCGTACCGAAGCGAACATCGCTTCGTCTTTGCAGTTGAATGAAAAGTGGAGTACGGTGATGATGGGTCACGTTTCTACTGACCCCATGTCGCACGATACCAACCAGGATGGTTTCCGCGATGATCCCCAAACATTGCAATTCAATCTCGGTAACCGCTGGTTGTACTACGATGAGAGCGGTATGCAGATCCGTTTCGGTTTCCGCGCTTTGAAGGATGACCGTATCGGCGGTATGATGGATTATGATCCGGATACGCAGGTAGAACCGACCGAAGCACGTCCTTGGGGTTCACACATCGTCAACGAAGGTGTGAGCGGTTTCTTCAAGGTGGGTATCCCGTTGAATGCGGATAACAGCCGCAACATTGCCGTGGTTGGCGATTATACTTATCACAAGTTGAATTCGCATTTCGGCAACCGTCATTACTTTGGGGATCAGAATTCTGCGTTCCTGAACATCATCTACCAGGATATTCCCAACGACAACCACCGATTTACCTTCGGTCTCCGCAACCAGTACGATCAGTTTGATGAAACGTTGGACGATGTTGTATCGCAAACCATTCGTGGCCAGCAATACAACTTGGGCCGCGAAGAGAACCAGATCGGGGTCTATGGTGAATATACCTATTCCATGGGCGAAAAACTGACTGCTGTTGTGGACTTCAGTGCGGATTATAACAATTTGCACGGGTGGTTGTTCTCACCGCGTGCGAACTTGAAATATACGTTCTCGGATGCGTTGATTTTGCGGGCATCCGGTGGCCGTGGTTTCCGTTCTTCCAACATTGTTGTGGACAATCTGGGCATGATGTCCACCGGTCGTCTGGTGCGTTTCGGGTCGCCGTCCCAACCGCAGAGCGATGCGTCGTTCCTGGGTATTGAAGATGCCTGGACCTATGGCGGTAATTTGACTGCCTACCTGCCCTGGGGGTATGATGAAAGTGCATACATCAGCTTTGACTACTTCCGGAGTCAGTTTGTGGAACAAGTACTCGTGGACCAGGAATGGAAGACGGGAGAAACTTGGATCTACAACTTGAGTGATATGGTGAATCCCCGTTCGTATACCAATACCTACCAGGTGGACTTCTCCATTTATCCGATCGAACGTTTCAACATCCTGGCAACGTTCCGTTACACCGATTCCAAGGTGACGTTGCGGGACCGTGGTTTGGTGGAACGACCTTTGGTCAGCCGTTACAAAGGCGTATTGAACCTGCAATATGCCACCCGTATGAACATTTGGACCTTTGATTTCACCGCACAGATCAACGGTCCGACCCGTTTGCCGGATTTTGCTGTGAAAGCAGGTGAATCGGCCTATTCTCCGGTGTATCCGATGCTTTTTGCTCAGATTACCCGCAAGTTCAGTTCGGTAGATGTGTACGTAGGGGCTGAAAACCTGACCAACTACAAACAGAAGAATCCGATCATCGATGCCGCCAACCCGTACAGCGCGGACTTTAACTCCAGTGTGATCTGGGGACCGCTGATGGGCATCAAAGTGTACGCGGGTCTTCGCTTTACTTTGTGGAAATAACAAATGAAAATAATTGATCTTATTATGAAAACAATGTTGAAAATGTGGGCTTTGTGCTTGTTCGCCCTTGTATGCTGCGCAAATGTAGATGCAAAAAATGACAAGAAAAAAGAAGCGGAAGTAACCTTCTCGGTTGCCATTGATTGTGAAGGCTGTAAAGCAAAACTCGAAGCAAAACTTCCTTTTGTAAAAGGGGTTAAGGATTTGAAGGTGGACCTGGCATCCCAAACCGTTTGGTTCAAGTACCAAGTCAGCAAAACCGATGTGCAAGCCTTGGAAGCAGCCATTGAAAAATTGGGTTACGAGGCAGAAGAAATCAAACCGGAACAAAAAGAATCTGAAAAATAATACGTATCTTCACGCATCTAATCATTAAAATTGTTAGTATGCGTAAGGTATTATTCTTTGGACTTTTCCTACTGGCGACTTTGGGTACCCTTTCGGCTCAATCGTGGGTACGTGTCAACAATGTCGGCTATTTGCCGGATGATATCAAAGTCGCTGTGTATTTGTCGATGGATCAAGTGGACGGATCGTTTGAAGTGTACGATGCTTCGAACGACCGTCTTGTTTTTAGAGGAGAGGGTACGGCTGCGAATGCATCGCGCTGGGGATTGACCCGGGCCTACCGGTTGGATTTTTCATCGGTGACCCGTCCCGGAGGGTATTACATCCGTTGCGGTCAGACGAAGAGTGTTGCATTCCGTATCGGTCCGGATGTGTACGACGGCCTGGCGGATTTTATGCTCGTGTATTTGCGTCAGCAGCGTTGTGGCGACAACCCTTATACCGGAGAACTTTGTCACCAGCATGATGGTTACATCGTGGACCATCCTACCCGAAGCGGCGAGAAGATTGATGTGACCGGAGGCTGGCACGATGCAACGGATTACCTGCAGTATACGACGACTTCTGCCACCACTGCCTACCACCTGATGTTTGCCTATCAGCAACAGGAAGACAAATCGGTGTTCCTGGATGAGTACCTGGCAAACGGACGCCCGGGCCACAATGGAATTCCTGATATTCTGGACGAGGCCCGCTGGGGCCTGGAATGGCTGGTCAAAATGAATCCCGAACACCGTGTCATGTTCAACCAGTTGGCGGATGACCGGGATCATGCCGGATTCCGTTTGCCTCAGGACGATCAGGTCGATTACGGTTGGGGACCGGGGACCGGTCGCCCCGTATATTTTGTTACCGGAGAACCCCAAGGATTGTCCAAGTACATCAACCGGACGACCGGAGTGTCTTCGACAGCAGGTAAGTTTTCGTCTACTTTCGCTTTGGGTGCGGAAATCTTTCGGAACATTGATCCGGAGTTTGCCGAAGTCATGCGAACCAAATCCCTGGATGCGTATGAATTTGCGTTGGAAAAACCGGGGAACACCCAAACGGCTTGTACCGTTTCCCCTTATTTTTACGAAGAAGATACCTACGTTGATGATATCGAACTGGCTGCTGCAACCTGGGCCGAGTATACCGGCGAAGAACGCTGGTTCAAACAGGCTGATTATTGGGGTGAGCTGGAGCCGGTGACCCCTTGGATGGAATTGGGCCGTGGCCGTCACTACCAATACTATCCCTTCCTCAACCTCGGCCACTACTACCTGGCCAAATCCGGCCCGGAAAACCTTCGTGAAAAATACCGCGAGTTCATGCGTCAAGGCCTCCAGGCCATCAAGGAACGCGGAGCCAACGATCCCTTCCTCAATGGCATTCCCTTCATCTGGTGTTCCAACAACCTGACTTCTGCGGCCATCACCCAGGCACGCCTATACCACGAGGTGACGGGCGATACCTCTTTCCTGGAAATGGAAGCGGCGTTGCGTGACTGGCTGTTGGGTTGCAACCCGTGGGGAACGTCCATGATTGTCGGTGCCCCGATTGGTTATGATTTTCCCGAGGAACCGCACACATCTTATTATCTGGTAGGTGACAGTACTCCTGGCGGATTGGTGGATGGCCCGGTGTATCGGGACGTCTTCCTGGAAAGAGCCGGCCAGTCGTTGACCAAACCCGATGCTTTTGCCTTGTTGAACAACGGGATTGCTGTATACCACGATGACTTGGGAGACTATGCCAGCAACGAGCCGACCATGGACGGAACCGCTGGTCTGACGTATTACTGGGCCAACCGTCAGGCGCACGGCAAGGCGCTGAAGGAAACGGAAGTCCTCAAGGACCGCTACGGTGCGATCATCCGTGTCAATCCGGATGAAAAGAAGATATACCTGCTTTTCTCTGCAGATTCCTTGTTCAATGGCGGGGCGGCTGTCCTGGATATCCTCAAGCGGCAAGGCATCAAAGGGTCGTTCTTCCTGACGGGTAACTGCCTTCGCATGGAGGAACACAAGGCTTTGATTGAACGCATCATTGCCGAAGGCCATTATGTGAGCGGCCACTCGGACCGTCACTTGCTGTATGCCCCTTGGGAAAAGCGTGATTCTTCGTTGGTTTCGTTTGAAACCGTGCAGGCGGATATGGTGGCCAACCTGAAAGAACTGGAACGCTTTGGCATCCGGTCCGAAGACGCGACCTGGTTTTTGCCCCCCTATGAGTATTACAATGCAGAATCGGTTGCGGCCTTGGAGGCGTTGGGGATGAATGTGATCAACCTGACCCCCGGTACCGCTACCAATGCAGACTATACCACCCCGGACATGCCGAATTACCGCAGTTCAGACCGTCTGATTGAGGCTTTGTATCAATTTGAAAAGAAAGAGAGTCTGAACGGTGCCATGATTCTGATTCATCCGGGTGTACAGGAAGTCCGTACGGATGCTTTGTACAAGCGTTTGCCGGAAATCATCCGGAAACTGAAACGACAAGGCTACTCGTTTGGAACCTTTACTGACTTGACTTTGTAAATCCAACCTGAACCCGATAAGATCCTAGAACATTATGTTTGAAATATTGACCAAAGAGGTACTCAATCCTCAGATTGTCCGCATGGAGGTGGAGGCTCCCCGCATTGCCTCCTCTGCGTTGCCGGGGCAGTTTCTCATTGTCCGGACACATGCCATGGGAGAACGCATTCCGCTGACCATTTGTGACTATTCTCCGGAGCGGGGAACCGTTACGCTGGTAACACAAATCGTCGGTGCATCCTCGCGCCGGATTTGCGACATGGAAGTTGGAGACTGTTTTACCGATGTGGTCGGTCCTTTGGGACAGCCGTCGGAGTTCGTGCATGTGCCCGAAGCGGAACTTTCTCAGCAACGGTTCCTGTTTGTGGCGGGAGGCTTGGGTACAGCACCCGTCTATCCGCAGGTGAAATACCTGCACGAACGCGGGGCCCGGGTGGATGTGGTCTTGGGAGCCAAGAGCCGGGATTTTGTTATCTTCGAAGAGGAAATGCAGTCCGTCTGTGATCGTCTGTTCATCTGTACGGACGATGGTTCGTATGGCTATAAGGGATTGGTAACGGGTCAGGTAGAAGCATTGCTCTCGGCAGGGGAACGGTACGATCAGGCCGTGGCCATCGGCCCGATGGTGATGATGAAGTACGTTGCCTTGACCACAAAGCCCTTTGATTTGCCGTTGACGGTCAGTTTGAACACCCTGATGGTGGACGGTACCGGTATGTGTGGGGCTTGTCGGGTTACCATCGCCGGTAAAACTAAATTTGCCTGCGTGGACGGACCGGAATTCAATGCCTACGAGGTGGATTTCGATGAGGCCATCCAGCGTCAGGGAATGTACAAGACGCAAGAAGTAGAAGCGGATCATCAATGTCGATTGGAAAATGGAAAGAAAACTCGGTAATAAGATTCCCCGTGTCCCGGTACGGGAGCAGGATCCTGCGTTACGGGCGCATAACTTTGAGGAAGTTTGTCTGGGTTACAATCTGGAAGAAGCCCGTCGGGAAGCATCCCGTTGCCTGGATTGTCCCAAACCGGCCTGTGTGACGGCTTGTCCCGTCTCCATTGCCATTCCGGAGTTCATCCGTGCATTGGTGCACGGCGATGTGCCGACGGCAGCAGCGGTGATTGCGCGTGACAGTTCGTTGCCGGCTGTGTGTGGACGGGTATGTCCCCAGGAAATCCAATGCGAGGGGGCCTGTGTCCTGGGTCGGAAAGGAGAACCGGTGGCCATTGGAAAACTGGAACGGTTCGTGGCCGATACGACCCGTCAGACGTCGATTCCCCAGGTTGAGTGTCAGCCGAGGACCGGGAAACGTGTGGCGGTGGTGGGCAGTGGCCCTGCTGGATTGGCTTGTGCCACAGATTTGGCCAAAGCCGGTTACGAGGTGACGATTTTTGAAAGTTTGCACGAACCGGGAGGTGTATTGACGTATGGAATCCCGGAATTCCGTTTGCCCAAGGCAACCGTGGTCGCCCCGGCCATCGAAGATTTGAAGGCGATGGGCGTGAAGATCGAGACAAATGTCGTGGTGGGACGTACACTGACCTTGGAAGATTTGATGGGACGGGAAGGTTTTCAGGCGGTCTTCCTGGGTTCTGGTGCCGGATTGCCGAAATTCATGGGTATTCCGGGGGAAAACCGGAATGGTGTTGTTTCTGCCAATGAATTTCTGACCCGCAACAATTTGATGAAGGCCTATCGTCAGGATGCGGATACCCCGATCTATGTCGGTCGGCGTGTCATTGTGGTGGGTGGCGGCAATGTGGCCATGGATGCGGCGAGAACGGCCCTGCGCTTGGGTGCTGAAGTGACCGTTGTTTACCGTCGTACGGAACAAGAGTTGCCGGCTCGGAAAGAGGAAGTTCACCATGCCAAGGAAGAAGGAGTCCGTTTTGAATTGTTGACCAACCCGGTGGAAGTCTTGGGAGACGAACGCGGATGGGTGCGTAGCTTGCGTTGCCAACGGATGACGCTGGGAGAGCCGGATGAGTCCGGTCGCCGTCGTCCGGTTGCCGTGCCCGATGCGTTCTGTGAGCTGCCGGCGGACGTGGTCATCATGTCTTTGGGAACATCTCCCAACCCTCTCATTGCTTCAACAACAGATGGGTTGGAAGTCAACCGTTGGGGGTGCCTGGTCGCGGATGAGACGGGTGCTACAACGGTTCCGGGGGTCTTTGCCGGTGGAGATGCCGTAACTGGAGCGGCCACGGTGATTCTTGCGATGGGAGCCGGACGGAGAGCCGCGGCTGCTATCGATGCCTACTTACGGGGCTTGAAAAACTAGTATACTCACTCAAAAATAAAAGAACACGATGAATAACTCGATTTTTACATTCCCGTTGCCGGCCAACGAGCCGATAAAAGGGTATTTGAAGGGATCCCCGGAGCGGATGGCTTTGGAGGCGGAATTGGAACGTCAGCGAAATACGGTGCTGGAGATTCCGTTGATCATTGGGGGTAAGGAAATCCGTACCGGCAACCTCGGTACGGTGGTGTGTCCGCACGACCATCAACATGTGTTGGCCACGTACCACAAGGCAGGAGAAAAAGAGGTGCAAATGGCCATTGAAGCGGCTATGGAAGCACACAAGATCTGGTCCGAAACTCCTTGGCAAGTGCGTTGCTCCATCATCTTGCGTGCGGCAGAATTGTTGGCGACCAAGTACCGGGCCGTTTTGAATGCGGCAACGATGTTGGGCCAAAGCAAGAACATCTATCAGGCCGAAATTGATTCGGCTTGCGAGGCCATTGACTTCATGCGTTACAATGTTTCGTACGCCAGCACCATTTACAGCCGTCAGCCCAAGTCCAACCATACCCAAATCAACAGCACGGAGTATCGTCCGTTGGAAGGTTTTGTTTTGGCAGTCAGTCCGTTCAACTTTACAGCAATTGCTTCCAACTTGAATCTCTCTCCTGTTTTGATGGGAAATACGACGCTGTGGAAAACCTCTACGACATCCATTCTCTCCAATTATTACCTGATGAAGGTGTACGAAGAGGCGGGTTTGCCGGCAGGCGTGGTGAACTTCCTGTGCGGTCCTGGATCTGTGATTGGTAATGTGGCATTGGCTTCTCCTGATTTTGGAGGTCTGCATTTTACCGGTTCAACCCGCACCTTCAATCATCTGTGGAAACAAATCGGTCAAAATCTTGAGAATTACAAGTCGTACCCTCGGATTGTCGGAGAAACCGGTGGCAAGGATTTCATCTTTGTCCATCCTTCGGCGGTGGCTGAGGAGGTTGCGGTAGCCGCCTTCTGTGGCGCCTTTGAATTCCAAGGTCAAAAATGTTCGGCGGCGTCCCGGATGTATGTGCCGAAGCGCTTGTGGCCGGCGGTCCTGGAGCAGATGAAAGCAATGGCCGCGGAAGTCAGGATGGGGGATGTTTGTGATCCGACCAACTTCATCAATGCTGTAATTGATGAAACTTCTTTCGACAACATTGTTTCCTACATCGAATATGCCCGTCAGGCTCCGGATGCAGCGATTGTGTTGGGTGGTAGTTACGACAAACGTGTCGGTTACTTTGTACAACCGACGGTGATTGAAACCTCGAACCCGAAGTTCAAATCCATGCAGGAGGAAATCTTTGGTCCCGTCCTGACTGTCTATCCGTATGAAGAAGATCAGCTCGATGCAACGGTGGAACTGTGTGATACTACCTCGCCTTACGCCTTGACCGGCTCGGTGATGGGTCGTGACCGTCTGGCTGTACAAGGCGTGGCGGACCGTTTGAAAAATGCGGCCGGAAACTTTTACATCAACGACAAGCCGACAGGTGCTGTGGTAGCCCACCAACCGTTTGGTGGAGGACGTGCATCCGGGACCAACGATAAGGCGGGGGGAGAGCAGAATCTGATGCGTTGGATCTCACCGCGTTCGGTCAAGGAAACGCTGGTGCCTTCTACTGATTATTTGGCTTGTTACCAATACATCCGCGAGGCGAAGTAGAACAGGTTTGCATTCAGGAGCTCTGTTTATTCGAAGCAGAGCTCTCCGAAATATTCGGGTAAGTGGAAGTTTGGTTTCGGATAGGCAATCGGACTCCAGCTTACGTAGTGAGGACGGCTGGTCTTGTCTCCGCATTTGTAGAAATTGGCCCGCAGGGTTTGGGGTAATTCTTCCAGCCCAAGACATTCCAACGGGATGATCAGGAGCATGTTCCACGCATATTCGCCTTCGGGCAAATCGATGGCCTTGTGCTCCAACGAAGGGTAACGTTGGATTTTTGCCAGTTCGTCTGTCGTAAAACGCTTGGATTCCGATCCGGGCGTTTTTTGTGAGGCCAGCAAGGTGCCGATGCAGTTGACTTCGAAATTGCGGTAGTAAGGTTTTCCCGGAACCTGAACAAAAAATTCTACGCAACTGTCTTCCCATACGGCCCCGTTGTCTTCGGTTGCCACGGCCCGTAACCCGGTGCCGCAGGTTTCGTAGTAGATGAACAGGCTTTTTCCGTCGGTGGCGATGCGGAACGAGGTTTCGGGAGCGTAGGGGAAACGGTCTGCCCAATTCACGCAGTCCAGGGCTTGTGCCGGGAGGGATTGGAATTTGGCTTTCAATTCATTGGCAGTGAGACTTCCTAATTCCGGGGAGGTCTTTACAGTCAGTTGTTTCATGGATGGATGATTTTGTGTTGGGT
This sequence comes from Bacteroidales bacterium, assembly GCA_045638645.1. Classification (GTDB taxonomy): domain Bacteria; phylum Bacteroidota; class Bacteroidia; order Bacteroidales; family UBA932; genus JAGCJX01. Next base: position 125,188 of record JAZUBU010000002.1, on the reverse strand, counting down.
GGCTTTGTGCCGAGGCCCATGCATGGCAGCAGGCCCAACAAGTTAGCAAAAGAAGGCAACGAAGCGGTGCTTTCATGGGGTGTTATTTTTGGCAAAGGTATGTATTTTTGAGCAACCTGTTTTTTTTTCTTACTTTTGTTGACTATTGTCGTAAGTATGGAATTGATTATTATACTCATTCTGATTTTCTTGAATGGTCTGTTTTCGATGAGCGAGATCGCCATGATCAGTGCCCGAAAATCCAGTTTGGCAGCCGAAGCGAAACGCGGGAGTTCTTCGGCAAAACGGGCTTTGCGCTTGTCTGAGGAACCTGACCGTTTCCTTTCTACCGTCCAAATTGGCATCACCTTGATCGGTATCCTGACGGGTCTCTATTCGGGAGATCAGTTTGCGGAAGACTTTGCTGCCGTCTTGCAGCGATGGGGAATGAATGAGGCCTATGTGTTGGGAGTGGCCCAAACCATCATCGTGGTGGTGGTAACCTACCTGACCCTGATTTTGGGAGAACTCTTGCCCAAGCGTATTGGTATGAGCTATTCGGAGCGGATTGCCAAGATCATGGCGGGTCCGATGCACTTGTTGTCGGTGTTGACCTCGCCTTTTGTCTGGGTTCTGACCCGAAGCACCTCCTTGCTGTCGAAAATCATCGGAATCCGGGAAGAAGAACCCATCGTTACCGAGGAAGAAATCAAGTCCATGATTGCGGAAGGAGCGGAAGACGGTTCTGTCCAAGAGATGGAACAGGATATTGTAGAGCGTGTTTTTTCCTTGGGAGACCGGAAGGTAGAGTCCATCATGACTTCTCGCAATGAGATTGTTTGGATCGAAAAGGAAATGAATGCGGACCAGATTTCTGATCTGGTGAAAGAAAACCTCTTTGAAGTATATCCGGTTGGAGACGATAGTTTGGACAACATCCTCGGGGTGGTCTTCCTGAAAGAGCTCTTCGGCAAATTGGATGAACCTGACTTCCGTTTGGAAGACATCGTACGTCCCGCCCAATATTTCCACGAATACACCGACGTGTACAAAGTCTTGGAACAGATGCAGGAGAAACAGGTGGGTTATGGCCTTGTCTGTGATGAATTCGGAGTCTTCCAGGGCATCGTGACCCACAAAGACATCCTAGAGGGCCTTGTGGGAACCATTTCCGATGAGACCGAAGAACCGGATATCATCGCCCGCAAAGAGGGTAGTGGCTGGCTCGTGGACGGTCAATGTCCGTTCTACGACTTTCTGGCCCACTTCGAGCGCGAAGACCTGTTCTCGGACAACGACTACAATACGATTGGAGGCTTGATTCTGGAAAAACTCGAGCACATTCCCCAGTCCGGCGAGACCTTGACTTGGGAACAGTTTACCCTGGAAGTGGTGGACATGGATGGCGCCCGTATCGATAAAATTTTGGTAAATGTGGTTGAAAAACCGGTAGAAGAGGAAGAAGTATGAGAACGTTGATTTTTGTGATGATCGGCCTTTTGGCCGCCAGCTGGACCCCCGCCTTTGCGCAAGCGGATGTATTCTTTGTTCCCAACCCCAAGACTGCCATCTGGTCCTACCGGGAGACAAACCACCAGACCGGGGAGGTTCGGCTCGTCGAGTATTCGGTCCAAAAGATGAAGGGCGATGCCGTCAACGGCCAAGCCGAAGTTCGAATGCTCAACCAAAAGATGGGGGAGGAAGCTCCTGCCGATACGACTTTCCTGCTCTACCGTTTTGACGAGGGAGAACTCATCCTGGATCTGGGCGCGATGTTCAGCGGCGATTTGTTTGTGCAAATGATGGAGTCTTCCGGTGCGATGGAGTCTGTTCCTGCAGCGGATCGCGATGAGTTTTACCAAAAATTACGTGAAAACATTGAGGTGTCCGGTCAGGTGCGCGGTGTTCCCCGTTATCCCGAGGTGGGCAAACTTCCGGACTACGAATTGAAGATCAAACTCCTTTTCTTCAACATCAAGATTCGAGGCAAGGCAAGAAAAATCACCGGCGTGGAGACGGTGAAAACTCCTGCCGGTGATTATGAATGTTTTGTGTTGACAGAGGACGTGTCGACCAAGGCGATGATGTCCACAGAAAAGAGTCGGGTCAAGACCTGGTATGCGTATGGCATCGGTGTGGTCAAACAAGAGAGCTACGACGATGACGAACTCACATCGACCCTCTTGTTGGATACCATTAATTGGTAGCCAGGTAGCCTTGTACGCTGCTGAAATCTTTTTTCAGCAAGTCTTCTTTGCGGATGGTGAAATACATCGTTCCGCCTTCTCCAAACACGAGGTCTTCGTGTGCGGTGTGGCATGAGTCCAGTTGGAACAACAGGATGCGGCCACTTTCTTCCAACCATTTGCTGTCGCCCAGAGGTTGACCCAAGAGTTGGTGGCCTTCTTTAGCTTGGCCTTGTTCGAAGGTGATTTTTTCATCATCCGGTGCGATGGGCTCGTCGTTGTCGTCCAGCAGCACAGCTTCCGCCAATTTGTCTTCGTTGTTGTCAGGAATGTAAATCACACGGGTATCTGTCGGATTCCACCAGCCGATGTTGCGCGGTTCGTCGTCAAAACTTTCGGTGAAATAGTAACCGATGCGGGCAAAGAAATACAGAATACCTGTTTTGGGAAGGAGATTGTCGGTATCAAATTCAGAGGCTTCCCGGCAATCGACTTGGCAGACAAAGCGATAATGGTACAAATCTCCAGCTTCGTCTTCAAACATAGGGAATTCGAGGTCTTCCGGCAAATCCGGTCCGCCCCACATTTTCGAACAGCCCAAAGGAAGTTCTTCGGGATTGATGGCGTGGTTGTTGATAATCATAATTAAATGGTATTTTGGTTTTCTTCCGCCATGGCTTTGCAGAAGCAATGGCGGCACAAGGGTTCATAAATATCTTTTTCTCCCAAGACAACCAGTTCGTTGCTGGTAGAAAGCCGGTGGGAGTGTTGGGCCGGGTCTCCGCATTTGACACAGATGGCGTGCACCTTGGTGACGAACTCTGCGACGGCCATCAAGGCAGGCATGGGGCCGAAAGGCTTTCCCATGTAGTCCATGTCCAAGCCGGCAACGATGACACGAATACCTTGGTCAGCCAGATGTTGGCACACTCGTACCAGGTGTTCGTCAAAGAATTGCGCTTCATCAATCCCGACTACATCCACATCACCAGCCAATAGTAAAATGCTTTCCGGAGATTCAACAGGGGTGGAAAGGATGGCATTGGAGTCGTGGGAAACCACTTCTTCTTCCGAGTAGCGGACATCGATCTGGGGTTTGAAAATCTCAACGCGCTGGTGGGCAAACTTTGCCCGTTTCAAGCGGCGGATGAGTTCTTCTGTTTTACCCGAGAACATGGATCCGCAGATGACCTCAATCGATCCCGGTTTTTTTGCGTTTTCTAAAAACATTTCAGTACTTTTGTGGGTATAGATTTGCGCAAAGTTAAGCATAATATTCAATTTATTCCGATATGGATGACCGTTTTTGTCAAATAAGGGAAGCCAGCATGCAGGTGCAGGAATTGTGGATGAACCTGGTAGCTGAGTTGGAAAAAAAAGTGGATGACTTGACCCGCCGGGTGGTTGAGTTGGAGGAACAGTTGGCTGCTCAGCAAGAGCGTTTACAAACGGAGACCGTCTGTCGGGTGTCTGTGGTGGAGCCGGAGGATGACCTGCCTTCCGCCAGCGCGTTGGAGGAGACGTCCGATCTCCCGGCCGTTGAGCCGGTTGTGGAACCAGTTATGGAGCCGGTTGTGGAACCGGTCGCAGAGTCAGTCGTTGAATCCGTTATGGAACCGGTTGTGGAACCGGTCGCGGAGTCTGTCGTAGAATCCGTTATGGAGCCGCTCGCAGATCCGGTCAAGGAGCGGGAGCCGGAAGCAGAGCCGGAGGCCGAACCGGAACAGAAGCCGGCAATCGAAGCGGAGCCGAAGCCAGTCGCCGAAGTGGAGCCGGTTTATGCCGCTGTTGAGGTTGGGGGAGAGGAAAGTGAAGAGAATGATATGCCGGAGTTCGAGCCGGAACTTCCTTTTGGAGCGAACGTCCTGCTGGATGGAGATCTCTTTGCAGGAGTGGTGGAGTTGAGTACCGAGGTTGAACCCATTTCGGAGCAGGAACAGCAATTGTCCATTCTGGAAGCAGCCGCCCGTCGCGCCCAACCCGCTTGGCTCGTGGACCTGGCAGGTCCGGAGGTGACGGATGTGCGGAAAGCCTTGTCGTTGAACGACCGCATCGTGCTGATCCGGGAGCTGTTTCATAATTCCGGCGATGCGTTGGCAGCCGCATTGGATGCGGCCAACCAGGCAAATTCGTTGGCGGAATTTGTTGATAAGATGCGGTGCGATCACCCGGACTGGGATGAACAGGATCCTTTGGTCTATCGTTATTACATGATCGTGCGTCGGAAAATCCGTAATTGATTCATGAAACATGCAGGGAACTATGGGAAAGTTGTATTTGGTGCCGACACCAGTCGGGAATTTGGGGGATATTACGCTGCGGGCGCTGGAGGTCTTGAAGGAGGTTGACTTGATCCTGGCAGAGGATACACGGACGAGTTCGGTCCTGTTGAAGCATTACGAAATTCGTACGAGGATGGAGTCTCATCATAAATTCAACGAGCATCGTGCAGCGGCGGGTGTTTGTGACCGCATTCTGGCGGGCATGAATGTGGCGTTGATTTCGGATGCGGGTACCCCGGGTATTTCGGATCCGGGTTTTTACTTGGTGCGTCATTGTGTCGCTGCGGGTGTGGAGGTGATTACGTTGCCTGGAGCCACTGCCTTTGTTCCGGCATTGGTCTCTTCCGGGCTGCCTTGTGACCGTTTTGTGTTTGAAGGCTTCCTGCCGGTAAAGAAAGGACGTCAGACCCGGTTGAAGGCTTTGGCTGTGGAAGAGCGTACTTTGATTTTTTACGAGTCACCCTACCGTTTGGTAAAGACCTTGGAGCAATTGGCAGAGTTTTTTGGTTCGGATCGTCCTTGTGCCGTGTGTCGTGAAATCAGTAAATTGCACGAGGAGACTGTCCGAGGAAGTTTGGCAGAGGTCGCACAGCATTTTAAGGAAAAAGAGCCGAAAGGTGAAATCGTTTTGTTGGTGGGAGGATTTGAGGATGAAGGGAAACGAAAAAATCGCGAAGAGTGTTGAGCGTGGGATTTTATCATTAGTCTTTTGTTTGCTGTTGGGCCAGGGACTTTTGTTTGTGCATACCTGGTTGGTACCGGCAGAAAACCGCAAGCAGACAGCAGTTGTGTTGGCGCAGACGTATCGGAAGCGGCCGGATTCTCTCTTTTATTTTGATCCCAATTATGCGACCGTTGACGAGTTGGTTGCCTTGGGTTTGTCGCCCAAGCAGGCAGCGGTCGTGGTCAAGTGGCGCGACGGGGGTGGCTATTTTTGGCAGAAGGAAGATTTTGCCCGCATGTATACCGTCTCGGATTCGATCTATCGTCGCCTGGAACCTTACATCGTTTTGAATGTGTCCCGGAGTCAGCAGCTCGAATTGAATGGGGCCGACTCTTTGGCTTTGGATGCACTGCCAGGTATCGGTCCGTATTATGTGCGCAGGATTTTGGCCTATCGGGAGCGTCTGGGCGGTTACCGTTCCACGGACCAGTTGCTGGAGGCGGGGTTGGACTCTGCCCGCTGGAAGGGAATTCGGGCACGTGTCTGGTGCGATACTCAGCAGGTAGTCCGGTTGTCTTTGTCCACGGCAGCGCCCGAGGTCATGGCCCGTCATCCTTATTTTGGTTCCTATGTAACATCTTCTTTGCTTCGCTGGAGAAATTCTGCTGAATTCTCAAAAAATATTAAAAACATTGAAGTGCTTGTAAAACAAGGTGTTATTACTAAAAAATCGGCCGATAGAATGCGGGGATACTGGAAACCTTGAAAAATTCTTGAAATTTCGTGCAACGAAAAGGCGGGCTTTTGCATCTATTATGCAGGTTTAGGTTTTAGTACGCAAAAAGAGATACCTGTTGTAGCAGAGGGGTGTCTCTTTTTTTATTAACTTTGTGTCCTGTTGTACTCATAAATTGCGATTCGTATGAATGTCATAGAATGTCGGAACATTGTCAAGCGCTTTGGTAATTATACGGCCTTGAACGGTGTTTCGATTGAAATACCCCAAGGCGAAATTTTCGGTATGTTGGGTCCGAATGGGGCAGGTAAGACCACAATGATTCGGATCATGAATCAGATTACGCTTCCTGATTCCGGAAAAGTATTCTTCAATGGACGTCCCATTCAGCCGGACGACGTGTACCGTATCGGCTACTTGCCGGAAGAACGGGGACTTTACCGGAAGATGAAAGTAGGTGAGCAGGCTCTGTACCTGGCCCGATTGAAAGGCATGTCTTCTGCAGATGCCCTGCGCGAGTTGAAAATCTGGTTCGACCGTTTTGAAATTCAGGGTTGGTGGAACAAGAAGGTGGAGGAACTTTCCAAGGGGATGGCCCAGAAAGTTCAGTTCATCACCACCATTCTTCATCGCCCCAAGCTCCTGATTCTGGATGAACCGTTTTCGGGATTTGACCCGGTCAATGTGGAGCTGATTCGTCGGGAAATCCTGCGTATGAAGGAAGCCGGAACCACCATCATTCTTTCTACCCACAACATGGAGTCTGTGGAGGAGTTGTGTGACCGCATTGCGCTGATCAACAAATCCAACCTGGTCGTGACGGGACGTGTGGATGATGTGCGTCGCCGCTATGGGGCGCACCAGATAGAATTCGCTTACCAAGGTCTGTATCCGATGCCCATGCCGGCTCTGGAGGGCATTACGCTACTGGAGGATGTATCCTTCAAGAACCATCGTTGTGCCCGTCTGCAACTGCATCCGTCGTTGACAACCCGTGAAGCCATGGCAGCTGTGTTGACGGCCTGGGACGTAGAACCCCTGGAAATTCGGGAAATGATTCCGAGTATGAAAGACATATTTATCAAACTCGTCAAAGAAGGAGAAAGTCTGTGATGAACTGGAAGAAGATTGGCATCGTGATGGGACGGGAGTTTTCCATCCGTGTGAAGAAGAAATCGTTTTTGTTGATCACCATTTTTGCGCCCTTGTTGATGGCAGCGTTGATCGTGGCTCCTACTTTGCTCATGGTCAACACCAAGGGTTCCAAGCAGAGGATTGCCGTATTGGATGAATCCAATTGGGTGATGCCTTACCTGGAGGATACCGATATTTTGCAGTTCACCCCGGTGTCGGGTCCGTTGGATAGTCTGAAGCAAAGTTTTGCAACGATGGACGTGGATGCTCTGCTCAACATCACGGCCATGGACAGTACGGGCATGCTGTCGGTAGCGGCCTGGTCGGAAAAGGATTTGAACGTAGAGGCCCGCTCGTATGTCAATGGCCGGATTGAACAGGCTTTGCGTGATTATCGAATCCAGTCCTACAACATAGAGAACATCGAAGCGATTCTCGCAGATTTGAATCCTCGCATTCAGATGAAGACCTACTTGTTCAGTCAGGATACAGGAGAGGAGAAAGAGAGTTTTGTGGAAATGAACATGGCGATTTCCTACATCACCAGCCTGCTCATTTACATGTTTGTCTTTATGTTTGGCAACATGGTGATGCGCAGTGTCATTGACGAGAAGTCCAGCCGGATTGTCGAAGTCATCGTCTCCTCCGTCAAGCCTTTCGACCTGATGATCGGTAAGATTTTTGGGGTTGCAGCGGTGGCGTTGACGCAGTTTGCCATCTGGATTGTTCTGACGATCGCTCTGGTGATCGGTGGTCAGTTCCTGGTAGGAAAGTCGTTGTTGGAGGACATGGATCCTGCCCAATTGGCCCAGATCAGTGCAACCGGAGGAAATGAGGTGATGGCAGCATTGCAGACTACCGAGATGGGCGGAATTTTTCAATCCATCATACAAATTGATTTTTCGTATATTTTGGGATGCTTCTTCCTCTACTTTGTATTAGGATACCTCCTCTATGCGGCGATGTTTGCAGCGATCGGCTCTGCGGTAGAAAACGAAGCGGATACCCAAATGCTTGTGTTGCCGATCACGGCTCCCCTGATGGTCGGACTCTTCATCATGATGCATACCTTCCAGTATCCGGACAGCACACTTTCCGTGTGGGCCTCCATCATTCCTTTCACTTCTCCGATGGTGATGATGGCCCGGATTCCCTTTGAAGGTGGGGTTCCGATGGTGGAACTCGTAACCTCTTTGGTCTTGCTTCTGCTGACTTTCCTGGGCATTACCTGGATTTCTGCAAAAATTTACAGAACGGGTATTCTGATGTATGGCAAGAAGGTGTCATTCAAAGATTTGTGGACTTGGTTGAAATATTGATCCTATGAGACAATTGAAGTTATTCTGTTTGTTTTGCCTGGCTACCCTGGGGGTGCAAAGCCATGCACAGTCTTTTACTTATAAATGGCAGCGGGTTGCCATGGATACGACCTATGAATCCCGTCAGCCGAATTGTGTGGATTCCATCCTGATGAAATACCAGCCGGGTATGGAGGCACTGATGGAAATCATTGCCCATTCGGAGTTGGAAATGGATAAGCACAAGCCCGAAAGCAGTTTGAGTAATTTGGCCGCAGACATTATCCTGGAAACAGCGAAGGCCTATACCGAAGAGGATGATCTGGTTTGGTCGCTGACCAACTTTGGCGGGATTCGCACCTCACTGCCCAAAGGTGCGGTACGGGTGTATGATATCTACTCCATTTTTCCCTTCGAAAACAGCATTGTCGTGGTAACTGTGTCTGGAGCCGATGTGCGCAAACAATTGGAACGTTTTGCCTCCCGAAATAATTTTGAGGCCTTGGGTGGGGTTGAGATGGAGGTGCGTGATGGAAAGATGGTGAAATGCCTGGTAGGGGGACAGCCCCTGGATGACAACCGGGAGTACAAGTTGGCTACCATTGACTTTTTGTTGGGTGGTGGAGACAAGGTGTTCATTGGGTCCCGAGCCATTCCCAACTCCTTGGTGGAAACCGGGATTGTTCTTCGGGACGCCGTCGTTGATTATTTGAAGAAAGAAACTGCAGCCGGCCGCACGTTGAAAGACCGTCGGGATGGTCGTGTCGTGGTTCATAAATAATTGCTGAAACAAGAAACTGATAAGGACATGAAGATGAAACGATATGGATTGATCGTATGCGGACTCTTGGCCGCCGTAGCTTTGCAGGCACAGGATCTGATTATTCTGCATACCAACGATACGCATAGCCAACTGGAAGTGATCTCGGTGGGCAAAGGCAAGGATAAAGGTGGAGTTAGTCGTCGCATGGAATACTTCAATGCGGTGCGGAGTGAAGGACCGGATGTTTTGATTCTGGATGCTGGCGACTACAACCAAGGCACCCCGTACTTTACGGTTTTCAAGGGCGATGTGGAAGTGGACCTGATGAATGCCATGGGGTACGATGCCGTTGCGTTGGGCAACCATGAATTTGACAATGGAATGGAGGAGTTGGCTCGCCGCCTGAAAATGGCCCGATTTACGACAGTCTGCGCCAACTATGATTTTACAGGAACTCCGCTGGAGGGGTTGATCGAACCTTACACCATTGTAGAAAAAGCAGGTCGCCGTATTGGAATCATCGGTTTGACGGTACAATTGAAGGGTGTGGTCTCTGCCCATTGTCGCGAAGGTCTGGAATACCAGGATCCGGTTCCGGTTGCCAACCGTTATGCGGAAATCCTGCGCAATGAGTTTGGCTGCGACCTGATCATCGCTTTGAGTCACCTGGGTTACAGCGGCCGCGATTCGGATATCGAGTTGGCGGAGAATAGCCGTAACATCGATATGATCATCGGAGGGCACTCCCATACCTTCCTCAAGACAGAGCGGACCTATAAAAATTTGGACAACCAGGATGTGCTGGTTGTCCAAGATGGTGCCCAAGGAGAATGGGTCGGTCGTTTTGATATAGACTTCCAGTAGTTATTGCTGGTTGTCTTTCGACTTTTTCGACGGATCCTCCTTGTTGGTATATAGGTAGCGTTTGATCTTTTTGGTAGCAGTTTTCTCGAACTCATCTTCGTGTGGATGAATGGAGCTGATTCGTGAGAACTTGCTTACCTTTTCATTCACGTATTGCAACAGTTCGTTTTTGAGTTCTTCGATCTTTTCTTTTGCTTCTTTGCTGTAGTCGTCGAAGGATTCCTTCTTCTCATCGAGCCAGGCGTTGAGTTTTTCTTTGTTGAAGTGAACCAACGCTTCCAGACGGCCTTTGTTTTCCTTGACAATGGACTCTTCGACCAAATCGTGGCTGTTGATGACGGATTCAATTTCTTCCGGGTAAATGTTCTCCCCGCTCGGACCCAAAATCATGTTGCCGACACGGCCTTTGATGTACAACCAACCGTCTTTGTCGAAGGCACCCAGGTCTTTGGTGCGGAACCAGCCGTCCGGGGTAAAGGCTTCGGCCGTTGCTTCGGGATTTTTGTAGTATCCCATCATGACGTTGTCACCCCGGCATACGATTTCTCCTTCGCCGGTTTCTGTCTGGTTGATGAGTTTGATTTCCGTACCATACACGGCAGGACCTGTGGATTTCCAGCGGACCATGGCCGGTGCGGCTCCTGCTACCAGCGGGGCTGTTTCCGTCAGACCGTAGCCAATGGCATACGGGAATTTGGCTTCGGCCAGGAATTTTTCCACTTCGCTGTCCAGTTTGGCGCCACCGATACCAAAGAAGCGGATGCGTCCCCCAAATTTTTCCATCAACTTCTTGCCGGCAACCCGGTTCAGCAGTTTGCGGAAAGGAGGAATGGCATACAAGGTTCGGGTAACGGCATTTTTTTGGAACGTCGGCAGGACGGCAGACCGGTAAATCTTCTCAATGATGAGGGGTACCGACAGCATGGTGGTCGGTCGTATGGTTTGCAGGGCCTTCATCAAAATACTCGGGGTAGGAGCCTTGTCTAGGAAGTACACACAACTGCCAGACATCATCGGCAGGAGCATGCTCAAACTGCATTCCAGCGTGTGTGAGAGCGGCAGGATGGACAACCAGACGTCCCATTCGTAGCCAGGTCGAAGGATTTGGGCTGCACGCAGGGTGGTGCACAAATTCTTGTGGCTCAGCATAACGCCTTTGGATTTTCCCGTAGTTCCGGAGGTGTAAATGATGGTGGCCAGATCATCGGCTTTGATCTCTTCCGGACGGATCAGGGGTCGGGGGTGTTCTACCTTTTCCGGGTGTTTGGTTTCTTTGAATCCGTCCAGGGATACGATGAGGCTCAGCCGGTCGCGGGCTTTCTCCTTAATCCTGGGCCAAATCTTGTCTGAGACAAAAAGGGCTTTTGCTTCCGAGTGTTTTAGAATGTGTTTTAATTCGCTTTCAGAGAAGTCCGGGAGCATCGGAACAACGATGTAGCCGTAGGCAGCACAGGCGAAGTAGGCAACTACCCAGTTCGGGGAGTTCTGGCCGACCAGACCCACGCGATCGCCGGGTTCGATGCCATAACTGGCCAACATTTCGGCAATCTCTACCACTTTTTCCTGCAATTCCTGGTAGGTATAGCCATCTCCACCTACGTTGAAGAATGCTTTGTTTTGCCAGAATTGTTTGGTGGCTTTGTCCAATAATGCTCGAAGACTTTCTAATCTTTCAGGGATTGTCTTCATGGTTATTACTATTTATTAGTGTTAAGTCACAGACTATTCCAAGTCTGTGCCAGTACTGAATTTCTCGGGATACTTGCCCACCACACCTTTGTCCTTGTACCATTGGCGGGCACGTTTTAAGTCTGCTTTTGCATCGTCGGTCAGTTCCAGTTTCGGACCGATGCCGACGGTTTTGGTTCCCCAGTCAAAGTAGGCCAGATAGACCGGGACGTTCACGGTTTTTGCGATCAGGTGAAAACCGGTTTTCCAGTTCTCTACGCGAGCACGGGTGCCTTCCGGAGCAATCGCCAGTTGGAGGTTGGGGTGTTCTTCAAAGGCTTTGATGATTTGTCGGACGAAGACGGCCCGGTTGTTTTGCGTTACCGGGATACCGCCCATGCTTCGCAGGATCCATCCCAGGGGCGGAAAGAAAAAGTCGCTTTTGATCATGCAGTAGGCTTTTCCACCCAGAGCCGCATAGAACAGGTAGGAAACAACGAAGTCCATGATGGTGGTGTGCGGTGCCCCCAAAAAGATACATTGTCGGTCGGGAACAAGGCTACCTTCAATTTTCCATCCCATGATGCGGAGTAGCCAGTTGCAGAATTTTTGTTTGCAGCTCATTGATCGTTTTTTGTGTTACGCGTTCCCTTCCATGGCTTCAGAACGCAGGTTTTCTCGAATAAAGTTTTGACGGTCCAAGGTGTTTTTGCCCATGTAGAATTCCAGCAGTTCCGGAATCAGGTCCTCTTGGCTGAGATGAACCTTGTCCAGGCGGATCTTGTCTCCGATAAAATGACGAAATTCGTCGGGGGAGATTTCTCCCAACCCCTTGAAACGGGTGATTTCCAGCTTGTTGCCCAGTTTGGCAATGGCTTTCTCCTTCTCGTCTTCGCTGTAACAATAAATTGTTTCTTTGTTGTTCCGTACGCGGAAAAGAGGAGTTTGCAGGATGTATACATGGCTCCTGCGGATCAGTTCCGGGTAGAATTTCAGGAAGAACGTGAGGATGAGCAGGCGAATGTGCATGCCGTCCACGTCCGCATCGGTTGCAATAACAATCTTGCCGTAGCGGAGGTTTTCCAAGTCTTCATCGATGTTCAGCGCAGACTTGAGCAGCAGCAGCTCTTCGTTGGCGTAGATTTCACGGTTGTTCTTTTGGTAGCAGTTCAGGGGTTTGCCACGCAAGCTGAAGACGGCTTGGGTGTTGGGATCCCGGCTTTTGGTGATGGAACCGCTAGCGGAATCTCCTTCTGTGATGAAGAGTGTGGAATTGATGGCATCCGCGTGCTTGTCGTTGAAATGGATTCGACAGTCGCGGAGTTTCCGGTTGTGCAGGCTGGCCTTTTTGACTTTCTCCCGGGTGCTCTTCTGCAGGTTGGAGATGGCTTTGCGCTCTTTTTCCGATTCCTGGATTTTCTTTTGAATGACATCGGCTACCGACAGGTTCTTGTAAAGGTAGTCGTCCAACCGTTCTTTCAGGAAGTCCCCGATGAAGGCGCGGATGGTCGTGCCTTTGTCGTGGGTCATGGTAGAACCCAGCTTGGTCTTGGTCTGGTTGGTGAAAATCGGTGCATCGATTCGGATGCTTACGGCACCAACCAGGGACTGGCGGATATCGGCCGGGTCGTAGTCTTTCTTGAAGAATTCTTTCAAGGTCTTGGTGACCGCTTCTTTGAAAGCGGTCAGGTGGGTTCCTCCATCACGTGTATTTTGTCCGTTGACAAAGCTGGCGATGTTTTCCCCTGTGCCGGAGCCGTGTGTAATGACGATCTCGATGTCTTCTCCCAGCAGGTGGATAGGAGCATAGCGGGGTTCCGAATCCAGGCTGTCCTGAATCAAATCCAGCAACCCGTTTTTTGATTTGAATTCCTGGTCGTTGAAACGCAGCGTGAGTCCGGTATTGAGGTAGGAGTAGTTCCGCATCATTTCGTCGATGAATTCCTGGTTGTACTGGTACTCCGGGAAAATTTCGTTGTCTGCAGTCCACCGGACCAGGGTTCCGTTCTTCTCGGTACAACGGTCGTACGCTTCCTCTACGAGTTCACCTTTTTCAAAGCGTGCCCAGTGGGTTTGACCATCACGGAAGGATTGGATGTAAAACTGGGATGAGGTGGCATTGACGGCTTTCAGTCCGACGCCATTGAGTCCGACGCTTTTCTTGAAGGCCCGGATTTCCTCTTCCTCGGATTGGAATTTTCCGCCGGTATTCATCGTGTTGGCAGCTTCTACCAAGACTTCCAGGGGAATGCCCCGTCCGTAATCGCGGACCGTCATTTCTCGATCCTGAAGCTTGATTTCAATCAGTTTGCCCGTTCCGTTGGCAAACTCATCCACCGAGTTGTCAACAACTTCTTTGAGCAAAACGTAAATCCCTGAGTCAGGGGCGGATCCGTCCCCAGTGTTGCCAATGTACATACCGGGACGTTGTCGGATGTGTTCGTTCCACTTCAGGGTCTTGAAAGATTCTTTGGTGTATTCTGCCATGTGGTTTATACCTATTTATACAATCTTGCAAAATTACGAAAAATAAGGACAATCTCAAAAAACGGTCTAATCTTGTGGATTGTGGTCCGTTTCTTCAAAGAATTCCTTACCTTTGTTCCAATTTACTTGAAAAATAACCAAAATTATCAATCGTATGAATACTACAAAAAAACAAAGTGCAGCCTTGCCGATTGCCATGATGTTTGCACTCTTTTTTATGATCTCGTTTGTAACGGGCTTGCAAAACCCGATGGGGGTCATTGTGAAAAACCAATTCCAGGTAAGCAACCTGATGAGTCAGTTGGGTAACTTTGCCAATTTCATTGCCTATGCCGTTATCGGAATTCCGGCAGGTCTGGTCTTGAAGAAACGGGGCTATAAATTCACCGCTCTGGGTGCTTGTGTCGTTGGTTTCGTGGGTGTTGGTGTCAGTGCCTTGTCCGGTTATATCTACAATCCGGCCATCAACAACGTGGGAGCTACGTTTGCAGTCTACTTGTTGGGAACCTTTATTGCCGGTTTGTCCATGTGTATGTTGAACACCGTGGTCAATCCGATGTTGAATACATTGGCCGGTGGCGGAAACAAAGGAAACCAGTTGATTCAATTGGGTGGTACCCTGAATTCGGTGGGTGCAACCATCGTTCCGATTTTTGTAGGTGCGTTGATGGGAAATGCAGCAACGGCTCAGTTGGCGGATGCCCGTCCGGCCTTGTGGATTGCCATGGCGATCTTTGCCTTGGTGTTCTGTGTGCTGTTTTTTGTTCGTATTCCGGAACCTCACATTGAAAAGAATTCGGTTGCCAAGGCAAAAGATGCTTACAGTCCCTATTCTTTCCGTCACTTTGTTTTGGGTGCGGTTGCCATCTTTATTTATGTGGGAGTGGAAGTAGGTATTCCCAACATTGGCAATCTTTTGATGACCAAGGATCTGGCTATGGATGCAGCGACGGCAGGTACTATCGTGGGTACGTATTGGTTCCTGATGATGGTAGGCCGGTTGATCGGTGCTGCTGTGGGTGCCAAAGTGTCCAGCAAAGCCATGTTGAGTGCCGTGTCGATTCTTGGTATTCTCTTTGTTCTGATCGGTATTTTCATGCCCTTGGCCACTACCGTTAAAATGCCGGTATTCCAATCGGATCTTTCGTTTGCATTGGTAAGTGTTCCGGCTTCCATCATGTTCTTTACCCTTTGTGGTCTGTGTACTTCTGTGATGTGGGGTGGTATCTTTAACCTGGCTGTCGAAGGGTTGGGTAAATATACTCCGGCGGCTTCCGGTATTTTCATGGTCATGGTTTGCGGCGGTGGAGTGTTGCCCTTGGTGCAAGGAGCTTTGGCTGATGCGACCTCTTACGTGAGCAGTTACTGGGTGATTGTTGCCGGTCTTGCTTTCTTGCTGTTCTATGCCTTGATCGGTTCCAAGAACGTGAACAAAGATATCCCTGTTGAATAATTCTAACCCGATAAATTGAAAAATACCATGGAAAAATATGTAGTTGGGATTGACATTGGAGGTCAATCCACCAAGCTGGGCATTGTGGATGCACGCGGCAACATTCTTTGTCAGAGTGTGATTTCATCGTTGCAGACGCGTTTGGATGACTTTCTCGATGATTTGACCCGAGCACTGGAAGATTTGATTGCCAAGTCGGGTGGTAAGGAAAAGATTCGCGGTATTGGTGTCGGTGCTCCGAATGGCAACTATTACAAAAGTTCCATTGAGTTTGCACCCAACCTCAAATGGGGTTATGATGACCAAGGTAATCCGATGATCATTCAATTGGGCCGGATTTTGTCGGACCGTGTCGGTGTTCCTGTGGCAGTGACCAACGATGCCAATGCGGCGGCACAAGGAGAAATGACCTATGGTGTCGCGCGGGGTATGAAGAACTTTATCATGATTACCCTCGGAACCGGGGTGGGTAGCGGTATTGTCATCAATGGCCAGGTGTTGTATGGTCACGATGGTTTTGCCGGTGAACTCGGCCATACCATTGCGGTACGCGGTGGCCGTCCTTGCAATTGTGGACGTGTAGGTTGTCTGGAAACCTATACCTCTGCTATCGGAGTGGCTCGTACAGCACGTGAGTTCCTGGCCAACAGCCAAGCAGCTTCTTTGTTGCGGGAATTGGATCCGGAACGCATTTCGTCAAAGGATATCTACGAAGCAGCCGAGAAAGGTGATGCCCTGGCAGTGGAGATTTTCGAATATACCGGCAAGATCCTGGGTCAGAGTCTGGCGGATTTTGTTGCATTCAGTGCTCCGGAGGCCATTGTTTTGTTTGGAGGGCTGACCAAAGCTAGAAAATACATTGAAGAGCCGATTCTGCGACACATGAATGATAATCTCCTGAATATCTGGAAGAACAAGATTCGTTTAGAATTCTCCCAACTGAAGGATTCCGATGCGGCTATTCTTGGAGCTTCGGCTTTGGCGTGGGAACTTTAAAAAAATATTTGGAGGTTCAGAAAAAATAGCTACCTTTGCGGTCCGATTCGGGATGTGGCGCAGTTGGCTAGCGCACTACGTTAGGGACGTAGGGGTCGGGTGTTCGAGTCACCTCATCCCGACAAATGAATCGGCGGGATGTAGCACAGTTGGCTAGCGCGCCACGTTCGGGACGTGGAGGTCGGGTGTTCGAGTCACCTCATCCCGACAAAACGAAGAAAGAATCAAGGTTGAAAAGCTTTGATTCTTTTTTTTGTCCCTTTTCGGATGAGAGATCTGTCTGGGATGGGGTCAAAATGCAAATGGCGATCCGACTGGATCGCCATTGCACACAAAAAATATATGGAATTCAAGATTAGTATTCAGCGATAGGTCTTCTATTGGCCTAGTAGTTGTTTTTCTTGGGTTCGAAGTAGGCTTGCGGGTGTTCGCAGGCAGGGCATTTGCCGGGAGCTTTTTTTCCTTTGTGAACGAATCCACAGTTGCGGCATTGCCATTCAATATCTTCTTCACGTTCGAATACTTTTTCAGCACGTACGCGTTCCAGCAAGGTGCGGTAGCGGGTTTCGTGTTCTGCTTCTACTTTGGCAACCATTCGGAATGTGCGAGCGATTTCCGGGAAACCTTCTTCATCAGCCACTTTGGCAAATTCAGGGTACATATCTGCCCATTCTTCATTTTCTCCAGCAGCAGCAGCTTCCAGGTTGTCAGCGGTGGTAGAGATTACGCCGGCAGGGAATGTTGCGGTGATTTCAACCATGCCACCTTCCAGGTATTTGAAGAATTTTTTCGCGTGTTCTTTTTCTTGTTCTGCAGTTTCCATGAAGATGGCTGCAATTTGTTCATATCCTTCTTTTTTTGCTACGCTAGCAAAGAATGTATAACGGTTGCGGGCTTGGGATTCGCCAGCAAATGATTTCAACAAGTTTTGTTCAGTTTGAGTTCCTTTAATGCTTTTCATTGTGTAGAGTTTTTAAAGTGTTTATAGTTTTGTTTTAATGTTTTACGACTGTATTTCCCCGCGGATATTGAGATCAATGCTGGTGGGTTTGAACCCGTCGATTTTTTTGTCTTGCAAATAATCTACCAATACTTGCTCCAGTTCGGGGTCTTTGTAGTCCAAATATTGTTGGGTCTTGCTGCAGTAGAGATGGCAATGCTGGTGTGTTGATATATCAAAGTACATCTTGACGTCAGGTCCAGCCAATCGGGTGAGAATGCCATTCTTCTCAAAAGACTCCAGAATGTTGTAAACGGTTGCGACGGTCAATGTAGGATGCGTTTCTGCAACCTGGGCAACGATCATGTCCGGCGAGGCATGTCCCAATTTTTGCATAGCCTGATAAACGGCGATGCGTTGGGGGGTTACTTTCAGTCCTGTTGCGCGAATCAATTCTTTAATTTTTTCCATCGTGATTTCGTTTTCTGATGCAAAGTAAATTAGAATAATTCTAAAAAACAAATTTTTTTAAAATAAAATTCAAAAGGACTATCTTTGCGGCCAGATTTTTCTACAAACAGATTCTTGTATGTGCCTAAAAACCAATATGAAAAGAATAGTAAATTCCTTGTTGGAAATTTTGCCATGCACAGCCAAAACTTGTTGGTGGATGCTCCGTTTGACATTGGCTGTTTCATTTTTAGTCTTTCTTTTGGACTATTTTCGGTTGTTGCCTTATTTGTCTGAGGTGCTGCATCCTGTTTTTTCGTTGTTGGGTTTGCCCGGAGAAGCGGCTTTGGCCTATGTTTCGGGGTATTTCGTGAATGTTTATTCTGCCATTGCGGTGGGCGTGACCCTGGATCTGGATCCTCGGGCTATGACGATCTTGGGCACGATGGTTCTATGTTCACACAATATGTTTGTAGAAACGGCGATTCAAGGGAAGACGGGTTCTTCCTGGATTCGCCTGGTGCTGGTCCGAACGTTGAGTGCGATTGTGCTGGCATGGATTCTGAATAAAATTTTGCCTGCAGGGACCGGCTTTTCTGAAGCAGGAATGGTTTCGGTGGCGGAAAGTTCTCTTTCATTTTCGGCGGCTTTGTTTGCTTGGGCCAAGACGGCACTGCACCTTGCGGTAAAAATGTCGGTGTTGATCTTTGTGTTGAATATGCTGCAGAAATTGTTGGCGGAATTTGGTGTGACGCAGTGGTTGTCGCGCCTGATGATGCCGTTGTTGCGTGTTTTTGGTTTGCCGGGGCGTTGTTCGTTTTTATGGATTGTAGCCAATACGTTGGGTCTGGCCTACGGAGGGGCTGCGATGCTGGACGAAGTGGCTCGGGGAGAGCTCTCCAAAGAAGATATTGACCTGCTGAATCTCCATATTGGGATCTCGCATAGTAATTTGGAAGACTTGGTATTGGTAGCTTCCATCGGGGCTGTGTGGTGGATTGTGCTCCTGTCCCGTTGGGCAATGTCGATAATTTTGGTCTGGGGCTATCGTTTGGAACAATTAATTGAAAATAAATACCTATCTTTGCGAGTTGATAATACACGTTTGTAAAATTGATAATAAACGATAATAAAATGAGTACTGAATCCGTAAAATGTTTGATCATCGGTAGTGGCCCTGCTGGATACACTGCTGCGATTTATGCTTCACGTGCAAACTTGTCACCCGTATTGTATGAAGGTCTTCAACCGGGAGGACAATTGACTACCACCACAGAAATTGAAAATTTCCCGGGTTTCCCTGAAGGTATTACCGGTAATGAGTTGATGGACCGCATGAAGCAACAGGCTGTTCGTCTGGGAGCAGATGTGCGTTGGGGTGTGGCAACATCCGTAAATTTGGATCAACGTCCTTTCCGTGTGACCATTGATGATTCCAAAGAGATTCTGGCTGATGCCCTGATCATCTCAACCGGTGCAACCGCAAAATACCTGGGTCTTGAGTCCGAAGAAAAATACAAAGGTCAAGGCGTTTCGGCATGCGCAACTTGTGACGGATTCTTTTACCGTGGAAAGACCGTGGCTGTTGTCGGTGGCGGTGACACTGCTTGCGAAGAAGCTACGTACCTCGCAGGATTGTGTGAAAAGGTGTACATGATTGTGCGTCGTGACGTGCTTCGTGCTTCCAAGGCTTCGGCTGAACGCGTATTTGAAACCCCCAATATTGAAGTGTTGTGGGAATGCAATACCCAGGAGTTGTTGGGTGACGAAATGGGTGTGAACGGCATGCGTCTGTTGCACAAGTCCGGAGAAATCATTGAGAAGAAGATTGACGGTTTCTTCCTGGCCATCGGTCACCATCCCAATTCAGAGTTGGTTCAACCTTGGGTGAAGACCAATGAAGAAGGTTACATCATTACCGACGGTGTTTCGTCAGCAACCAATGTACCCGGTGTTTTTGCTGCCGGTGACGTACAGGATCCCCACTACCGTCAGGCCATCAATGCAGCGGCATCCGGTTGCCGTGCGGCTCTTGATGTGGAACGCTTTTTGAAGAGTCTCTAAGATGATGCACAAACGATCCCTCCTCCTTTTGTTTTGCCTGGGACTGCTGGGGCTGACTGCTTGTAAGAGCCAGTTTGAGTTGATTTTGTCCGGCGATGATGTGCCTTTGAAGTACAAGACTGCATTCGAACTCTTTGAAGCAGAAAAGTATGCCAAGGCTGCCCGTATGTTTGAAAACCTCAAGTTGGCAACCAGCGGTACTCCTCAAGATGATACCGTCCAATTTTATACGGCCTTGTCGCATTACGAGTACGGGGATATCTATTCTGCGGAACCTGCTTTTGAGGGATTCATCAACGTTTTCCCCTTGAGTCCGTTTACCGAACGGGCAAAGTTCCTGCGGATCGATTGTCTCTATCGTCAGACACTGCGCTATGAACTGGACCAGACTCCTTCGGTCAAGGCATTGAATGTGATGCTTCAATATTTGTACGAGCACCCCACTACGCCTTATCGTCAGGAATGTGAGGACATGATTGCGGATTTGAATGAACGCATGGATCGGAAGGATTACGAGGCTGCAAAATTGTATTATACCATTGAGGAGTACAAGGCTGCCCATTATGCCTTCAAGAATATCTTGAAGAATGATGCGGAGAATGTGTACCGGGAAGACATCCGTTACTACACCGCTCTATCAGCCTATAAGTATGCTTTTAACAGTGTGAGCTCCAAGCAAAAAGAACGCTATATGACTTTTGCGGACGAGTATTACAATTTCATTGGCGAATTCCCTGAGTCTGCCTATCGGGCAGAATTGGACGCACTTTTTGAGAGAATACAGAAATACATCAAATAAGAAACATTAACCAACCAACCGTATATGGATAGAAAAGAAGTGGCCAACGACACCGTCACCCGTGACCTGGTGGATTTGGCAAAAGTGACCGGTAACATTTACGAGTCAACCATGATCATGGCAAAACGTGCCAATCAGATTGCTGCGGCAGTGAAACAGGAACTGAACCAAAAACTGGAAGAGTTCTCTTCTTATGCAGACACTTTCGAAGAAACCTTTGAAAATCGGGAACAAATCGAAATTTCTAAACATTACGAACGCTTGCCCAAACCGACTCTGGTAGCCGTGGCAGAATTCCAAAACGGCGAGATTTATTCCCGCAAAGTTGAGGAATAGTCATGCTGAAAGGTAAGCACATCGTATTGGGAGTAACGGGCAGCATTGCGGCTTATAAGGCAGCAACGTTGGTCCGTTTGCTCGTTAAAGAGGGGGCAGAGGTAAAGGTGATGATGACCGAAATGGCCAAGCATTTCATCACACCTCTGACCATGGCAACGCTCTCCAAAAATCCCGTCCTCGTCGAGTTTTACAATCCCGAGAACGGCGATTGGAACAGCCATGTTTCGTTAGGACTCTGGGCCGATCTCTTTCTGATTGCTCCAGCATCGGCCAATACCCTGGCCAAGATGGCGACGGGTATTGCGGACAACTTGCTCCTGACAACCTATCTTTCTGCCAAATGCCCTGTTGCGGTAGCGCCTGCCATGGATTTGGACATGTATGCCCATACTGCTACCCAGACCAATTTGAACATCCTGCGGGGACGTGGGGTTGCGATTGTTGAACCGGAGTCCGGCGAATTGGCCAGTGGATTGATTGGCAAGGGCCGGATGGAAGAACCGGAGGGCATTGTCCGTGCCGTAAAGGCCTTGTTTGCCCGGGAGGGATCTTGGTCTGGCCGTCGGGTTTTGTTGACCGTGGGTCCAACCCGGGAGGAGATTGATCCGGTCCGTTATATTACCAACCACTCTTCCGGCAAGATGGGCTATGCGTTGGCCGAAGCTTTCGCCGAGAAAGGAGCGCAGGTTGAGGTGGTCAGTGGACCCGTCTCTATCCAGGCGCAGTTGCCCGGAATCGAGGTTCACAAGGTTGTTTCTGCGGCAGAAATGGCCGAGAAGACCCTTGCGCTGTATCAGACTCGTCCCGATGTGACGGTGCTTTGTGCGGCTGTAGCAGATTACACTCCGGCACAGCGTCAAGAGCAGAAAATCAAACGGGAGAAAAAGGGTGCCTATGCCCTGGAACTGGTTCCGACGACGGACATCGCAGCCGCCGTTGGTGCGGTCAAACATCCGGATACCTTGACGGTTGGCTTTGCTCTGGAGACCAACGACGCAGTGGCGCATGCACAAGACAAATTGCAGCGAAAGAATCTGGATTTGATTGTGATGAATTCGTTGGAGGATCCGGGTGCAGGCTTTGCTACCGATACCAATCGCGTCACCTTGATTTCGCGCGATGGAGAAATAAGAACAGGAAGCTTAAAATCCAAGCAACAAGTTGCCCAAGACATTGTTCAACGCATTGAAGAGTTGCTATGTTGCAAAGACTGACGATACAGAATTATGCACTGATTGAGGATTTGGAGATTCAGTTCCCCAGTGGACTGATTATCCTGTCCGGAGAAACGGGTGCCGGCAAGTCCATCTTGCTTGGTGCCTTGTCTTTGTTATTGGGTGCTAAGGCCGAACCCGCCATTTTGCGTCTGCCGGAGAAAAACTGTGTCGTTGAGGCCGAGTTTTCCGACGGAACATTGTTGCGACGTGTCGTAGCTCCGTCCGGACGTTCCCGTGCTTTCCTGAACGATGAGCCCATTCCGTTGGCGGAAATGACGGAACAGGGGCAGTTGCGCATTGATATCCATGCGCAGCACCAGCATCTGCGTCTGGCCGATCCGATCTTCCAGATGGCGGTTGTGGATTGTTTTGCAGATACTGCGCTCCCGTTGCAGGATTACCGGCGTATCTTTGAGGAGAAGAAGTTGGTTGAAGAAACGCTGCATCGCCTGGAAAAACAGTTGGCTGAGCAGCGGAAGGAAAAGGATTACCGGGAATTTCAATACAATCAGTTGGCAGAAGCCCGTTTGCAAGAGGGCGAACTGGAGGAGTTGGAATTGGAGCAGAAACGTTTGGCTCATGCAGAGGATTTGTTGGCAGGACTGGCACAAGCCAGCGAGCCGTTCGAGGCGGCCGATGTACCTTTATCCCATGCCTTGAAGGTGAGCCTGCAGTCCCTGGAACGTTGTGCCCGTCATCTTCCCCGCCTGGAGCCGTTGGTAGAACGTCTCCAATCGTGCCGGATCGAATTGGATGACATTGCGTCCGAAATTCGTACGGCAACGGATTCTGTGGAGGTTTCTCCCGAACGTCTGATGCAGGTGGACGAGCGTTTGGCTACCTTGTACACCCTGTTGAAACGGTACGATTGTCAGACGGTGGCTGAGCTGATCGCCGTTCGTGATGAATTGGACCGCACATTGGCGGATGCTTCGGATGGAGAGGCTCGGGTAGAGGAATTGCGTTCGCAACTTCGGCTGTTGCAGGAACAATTGCAGGAAAAAGCGGTGGCGTTGACCCATGCCCGTACGCGGATTCTTCCGGAATTGGGCCATCAGATTGAGACGCAGCTGCGGGATTTGGAAATGCCCTATGCACGTTTTGAGATCCAGCACAGGACCGAAGTACGTTTTACCGAATTTGGACAAGATGTCTTTACGTTTGCTTTCTCTGCGAACGGTGATGCCCTGACCGATGTGGCCAAGGTTGCATCCGGAGGGGAGTTGTCCCGTCTGATGTTGGTTCTGAAAGCGCTGATGGCGGAACATACTGCCATGCCGACCCTGATCTTTGATGAAATTGATACCGGTGTATCCGGCCGTGCTGCAGACAAGATGGGTGAGTTGATTGGCCGTATGGGGCAGTCCATGCAATTGTTTGCCATCACCCACTTGCCCCAGATTGCCAGCAAACAGGCCTCGCATTACCTCGTGTACAAAGAATATGATGAGCAACTCCAGGCGCATACGCGTTTGCGTCTGTTGACCCACCAGGAGCGGGTGGAAGAGGTTGCCCGAATGCTCAGCGGAGCGCAATTGACAGCCGCTTCGTTGGCCAATGCAGAAGAATTAATTAATCAAAATACAAAACTATGAGACTGATTATCAATCGTAATTATGCACAGTTGTCCGAATGGGCTGCTGCATACATTGTAAAGAGAATCAATGACTTTGCTCCGACAGAGGATCGTCCTTTTGTCTTGGGCCTGCCGACCGGTTCAACCCCCCTCGGTACCTACCGTGAGTTGATCCGTTTGCACAAAGAAGGTCTGGTGTCTTTTGCAAACGTGGTGACCTTCAACATGGACGAATACATGGGCTTGCCCGAAGACCATCCGGAAAGCTACCATTCATTCATGTGGACCAACTTCTTCAACCACGTGGATGTGAAACCGGAAAACGTGAACATCCTCGACGGCAACGCAGAAGATCCGGAAGCAGAATGTGCCCGTTACGAAGCAAAGATCCTTTCTTACGGTGGCATTGATTTGTTCATGGGCGGTATTGGTCCGGACGGTCACATTGCGTTCAATGAACCGTGTTCGTCCCTGGCTTCCCGCACCCGCGTGAAGAGCTTGACCACCGACACCATCATCGCCAACTCCCGTTTCTTCAACAACGACGTGAACTTGGTTCCCCGTCGTGCCTTGACCGTGGGTGTGGGCACCGTGATGGATGCGAAAGAAGTCATGATCCTCGTAAACGGCCACAACAAAGCCCGCGCCTTGTACCACGCAGTCGAAGGTGCTGTGAACCACAACTGGACCATCAGCATCCTGCAAATGCACCCGAAAGGAATCATCGTTTGCGACGAAGCGGCTACTGTGGAATTGAAAGTGGGAACTTTCAACTACTTCAAGGACATCGAGAAAGATAACTTGGATCCCCAATCGATGTTGGTTCGCTAATTATGAGTACCCCCGATGCTTTGCTTCGCTTGCGCGAGTATTTGCGTAGCGAATCGTACGAAGCGACTGTAGTGCCGACGGCAGACCCCCATTCTGGGGAGTACTTGCCGTCGCATTATGCATGTCGCCAGTGGCTCAGCGGTTTTACCGGCAGTGCCGGTACCTTGGTGGTGACCTTGGATGCCGCTGCTTTGTGGACAGACTCCCGCTATTTTGAGCAGGCAGAACAGCAATTGGCCGGCACCGGTATCGAACTGATGCGTCTGAAGGTGGCCGGTACCCCGTCCATTCCCCAGTGGCTCCAAGAACACTTGGGCGAAGATGACACCGTCGTGGTGGATGCGGAACTTTATCCCCACAGCGAGTACGTCGCTTTGGAAGAGGCCTTGCCTCCGGGTTGCCTCATCGCCGAAGAAGGCCTCTTTGATGCCATTTGGAAGGGTCGTCCCGCTTTGGAATTTCATCCCTTGATCGCCTTGGATGAAACCATTACCGGCGAGTCTGTGACTTCGAAATGTGCCCGTTTGCGCGAGCGCCTGGACATGGGTTTGCCTTATGTTTATTTGATTACGGCTTGCGACGAAGTGGCGTGGTTGTGCAACATCCGCGGTACGGACATTCCCTACAACCCCGTTCCCTTGTGCTACGCAGCCTTGACCGCGGATCGTCTGACCTTGTTTGTGGATCCGGCGGCGGTAGGGGAAGCAGTACACCGCAGTCTGGTGAGCCAGCAAGTGGACATCCAACCTTATGCTGACTTTGGCCAATACCTGAAACGCATCCCGCAAAACTACGTGCGGATCTTCTCAGGCAACCGCATCTGTGAATTGCACTACCAATTGGCTTTGGAACACATTCCGGACCGTCCCGTGACGCCGGTGGTCTTGGCCGATCCCGAGATGGGTGGGGTGTTGGCGCGGATGAAAGCCCGCAAAAACGCGACCGAGCTGGCAGGTTTCCGCAAAGCTTTCGAAGAAGATGCGAAGGCTTGGGTGAAACTGCTGGACTGGATTGAGCAAGAGATTGACAAAGGCTGCTTGACAGAACATACCGTAGCCCAACAACTGATTGCATTCCGCCAGGAATGTCCGGATTATCAAGGCGAAAGTTTTACTCTCATTGTGGCGTTCGGTCCTCATGGAGCGATGCCCCATTACCACTGTTCGTCTCCGGAAGAGGCAGCACCCATCCATCGGGGCGGTTTCTTGTTGATGGATACAGGTGCTCATTATACGTATGGAACAACGGATACCACGCGGACCATTCACACGGGAGAACCGACTCAGGAGGAGAAAGCGGATTATACGGCGGTGTTGAAGGGAATGCTTCAATTGTCAGCCGCGCGCTTCCTGAAGGGTACCCGCGGCGCCAGTCTGGATATCTTGGCGCGGGGAGAGGTCTTCAAACGGGGGCATGCATACCTGCATGGTACCAGCCACGGTATCGGCCATTATCTTTGCGTACACGAGGGCCCGCAAAGCATTCGGATGGAAGAGAATCCGGTGCCGCTGGAGCCTGGAAATGTGCTGTCCAATGAACCGGCCATTTACTGGCCCGGACACTACGGCATTCGTCTGGAAAACGTAGTGGCTGTTGTGGAAGATGGAATACAAAACGAAAACACTTTCCATCGTTTTGAAACTTTGACACAAGTTCCTTTCGACAGAAAGTGTATCGATTTTGAACAGCTGGGTCCGGAATGTACGACGTTTCTTAATACGTTATGCGCCAGTCGGAATCGTAGCTGATCGTCCTGCCTTTGGTGTTTTTGAAACCGGAGTTCGTATCAATGGGTAAAAAGTGAACGCCCGATTGGACGAGCTCCGTTTCCATTTGTGTCACGTGGACCGGGAACGACCATCCATAGGTCCGCAGCAACTTGAGGAAATAACAGGCAATGTCATAACCTTGGAATGCATACGGTGTAGGTTCTGCTCCAAAGGTTTTGTAGTAGTCCGTTACGTAGGCTGCCGTTTTCGGGTCGGCATAATCCACATAATAGAGCTGCGGCAATTGCAGGTTCAGATCGTGGTAATAGTTGGGTTCGATGGTTTGGTAGTTTTTCCATCGGATTTCCCCAAATACCCGGATCTTTGTACCGGTTCCGCGGAGCAGGTGCAGGTTGCGGAGAACATCCGAAACAAAGGCTTCGTTTTCCGATGCCACGACATACTGGTTCAAGGCGCGGGCATGAGCCGTCTCTCCCAGTTTGATGTCGATACCCCGTCCTTCCAATATGCCGTATGCCAGTGAATCAAAGGGAATGTTCAATCGGTTCAACTCGGCGAATTTATGGCGGACCAGTTCGCTTTGTCGGGATCCTTTCTCGTAGATAAGGGTGACTTTTGCACTGTCGGCTACGGTCAGACGCTTCAATACATTATCGGTCAAATCCTGGCTGTTTGCCGGGAACTGGAACAAATAAGGGTTGCCTTGCAGCAGCGAATCGGCTTTTGCATCCAGCGGAGAAACGATCGGAATTTGTTCCAATTGGGCAAAACTTGCCACGATGTTCATGTCGGTGGCCGCTACCGGTCCGACAATCAGTTCGCTTCCATCCAGCACGCCCGAATAGACCAGTTCTTCGATGGTCAGGTAGGCCCCTTGGTCAATGACCTGCAAGTGGTATTCCTGGATGCCAAGTTGGTCTTCCAGGTGCTTCATTCCCATTAGGAAGCCGCAATAGAAATCTGTTGCGTTGGTCCGGTTGGTCCGAATATCCGGATTTTGTGCATACAAGGGTAAAATCAACGAGATTTTACCGGTTCGTCTGCGTTCCGGGTACAACCCAATGTTCGGGATGGGCACTTCGGGAAACAAATGATTGCGGAATTCCTGATCCTCTTCGGACCGGCTGGCCATCAAGGTTTCCTGCTGTAAAGCGCGAATAAAATCTCCGTCCGGGATGTAGAGCACCTGACGACGTTTGAGGTCCCGTGTCTGCAAGTCGTTCAAAGCGACGATGGCGTCCGCCGGGACATCGTATTTCTCGGCTACGTCTTCCAACGTTTCATACCATTTTGCCGTGTGTTTCTTGAAACGCTTGCGGACTTCCTTTTCATCCATTTGTTGGACTGTTTGGAAAGCCGCTTTCTTTTCAGCGGAGACAACCGGCACTACCTGTTGGTCCTGTTCGTCCGTCGGGGGGGTAGGGACGTTTGCCTCGGATACCGTTACCGCTGCACGGCTTTGATCTCCGTCCTCCGGCAATTCCTTGGTCTGTTTTTCCATCGGCAGGGTCGGATGGACCGGGATCAGGAGCAAATCACCGGCCTTCAAGCCCTCGGATAGCTTGGGATTGATTTGTTGCAGTTCCTTTACCTCAACCTGGTAGGCTTTTCCTATGGAGAACAGGGTCTGTCCTTTGAGGACCACGTGAGCGTAGAACAAGGTTCCGTTCACCCGTACTTTCTCGGTTGAGATTTCAACGGGTGTTGGTACAAATTCCTGTGCTAAGAGGGGTTGCTGCAAAGCAATTCCTCCCAGAATCAGGAACAGGAGGCAGTTGCGGATCATAAACGAGCCAACAGGTTTTTGACGTTGCATTCAATGCGTTCGTACACATTTTCTCCGTATTCCGCTTTCACGAAGGCTTTGCCTGTGATGTTCTCATACAACTCAATGTAGCGGTCGGAAATGGATCGGATAATTTCGTCGGTCATTTCAGGAAGTTGTTGTCCTTCTTGTCCGCTGAAGCCGTTGTCCATCAACCATTCACGAACGAATTCCTTGGAGAGCTGTTTTTGTTGGAGACCTTGGTCAAAGCGTTCTTGGTATCCGTCTGCATAGAAATAGCGGGATGAGTCGGGTGTATGAATCTCATCAATCAGGTAGATCTGGCCGTTGCGTTTGCCAAATTCGTATTTGGTGTCCACGAGAATCAGACCCCGTTCGGCAGCCATTTCGCTACCGCGTTGGAACAGGGCCAGCGCAATGCGTTCCAACTCGTTGTATTCAGCTTCACTGACGAGGCCTCGGGCAATGATTTCTTCCCGGGAGATGTCTGCATCGTGTTCTCCGATTTCTGCTTTTGTCGTAGGGGTGACAATCGGCTTTTCAAATTTTTGGTGTTCGCGCATGCCGTCCGGGATTTTAACTCCGCAGATTTCGCGTTGTCCGCTGCGGTAGGTTCTCCAGGAACTTCCGGTCAAATATCCACGGACAATCATTTCCACCGGGTACGATTCGCAGCGGTAGCCTACGGTAACCATCGGGTCCGGAGATGCGATTTTCCAGTTGGGGACGATGTCGGAGGTACTGTCCAAAAACAATGAGGCAATTTGGTTCAAGACTTGGCCTTTGTACGGAATGCCTTTCGGGAGTACGACGTCAAAGGCCGAAATACGGTCGGTTGCGATCATGACCATCAAATCATCGTTGATGGTGTAGACGTCTCTCACTTTCCCGTTGTATATGCGGGTTTGCTTCGGAAATTCAAAAGCGGTTTGGGTCAATGATTTCATAATACTATGGATTATAATGTGTTGTATAGATTGATGAGATTTTCGCAGAAACGGCTCCAGGACAATCGTTCTTTTTCTTGGCGGATTCCCTCCAGCAAACTTTGACGCAGGTCTGCTTCTTCAAAGTACTTCTCAATCGCTTGGGCGATGGCCTGCGGTTGGGCCGGGGGAACGACGAGGCCTGTGTTCCGGTCCGCTACGGTTTCCCTAAGTCCCCCTACATCCGTTGTAATCAACGGCAGTTCAAAGTGGTAAGAAACCGAGCTGATGCCACTTTGTGTTGCTGATCGGTACGGCAGGACACAAACATCAGCTGCAGAAAAATAGGGACTCACGCGACCGTCCGGGATGTATTCCAGGCAGTTGTGAATGCGGTCTTGTAGACTGTATTTCCGGATAATCCGGTCGTATTTCTCAAAACTGCCGTACGGTTCTCCTGCGACGATGAGCTGGTATCGTTGGTCCAGCAGGTTCAAGGCTTCCAGCAGGATGTCCAGCCCTTTGTAGTCCCGAATCAGGCCGAAAAACAGCAGGATTCTTTTGTCCGGGTCAATGTTCAGCTGTTTGCAAGCCTGTTGCCGCTCCATCCGTTTGCCAAAATGGGCATAAAGCGGGTGGGGGGAGACGATCGTTCTGGCCGTTGGGTTCAAGGCTTTGAGATCCTGGTTGACGGCATCGCACAGCGTGACAAAAGCATCGTTGCCTTGCAGGTACCATCGTGTTAGAGGCTTATCGAAAAAATGCGGTTCGTGAGGAATGACATTGTCCACGATGGAAATGACTTTGCAGTTCGGGGCCATATGGCGGGCTACCCAGCCCTGAGAGGGCGCAAAGTAGGACATCCAGTAGCGCATGAGCAGCAGGTCCGGTTGCCATTCGCGGATGCAGCGGGCTGTCCGGATATAAGAAAAAGGATTGGCCGTATCCAATAGCGGTATGTTCGCTATGGCTACGGCCTCATCTTCTGCAGTTACATATTGCGTTTTTCCCGGGAATAAAAAATTCGGGTACTGACGCTTAAAATTGAAAGCAGCCACCGTATGCGTCCTGCTCAGCTCTTGATACAGGGATGTGTTGAACTGAGAAATGCCTCCCCGGTAGGGATGGAAACAGGAAAGAATGGCTATTTTCAAGAGGTAATTATTTCTTTCTGTTTTTGATGTATTCCTCGTTCAAGCCTTTCAATACATCTTGGGTGATGTCGCGGCTTGCATCTGCAGCCAATACGGTATTCACGGATACAGAAGTGGTCAAAATCATGGCGTAGTGGTGGGTTTCGTTGTAAGAAGCCACGTAGGTTTTGATGGCATCCATGACGCGGTTAACCATTACGGTTTCCTCTTCTGCCATTTCCACTTGCTTTTGTTGGGTGTAGAGTTGAAGCTCTTGTTCGCGTTTGAGCAGATCGTTTTGTTGGGTTTCCGCTTGGGAACGGGTCAACAAACCTTTGCTCATTTTGTCTTGAAAATCTTTTACATCGTTTTCAAATGCACGGCCCTTTTTGGCCAATTCGTTTTGGATGGAGTTGAATTTGCTTTCCAGTTGGGAACGCAAATCGTTGAACATGTCGTAATTGTTGATCAAGGTATCCATTTGGATGAATACAATCTCTCCGGAACCCATGGCTACGGTTTGGGCCGGTTCCGCTATGGTTTGGTTTTGTTGGGCAGGGGTATTGCAAGCAACGGCGGCTACAAGCAGGGCGCCGAGAGCAATCGAGTAAAAGATTGTCTTTTTCATTGTAGTGTAATGCTAAATTAATGTCTAAATAAAGTGACAAAGATAACTTGTTTTTTTGAATTGTGGTCCATTATTCCGCCAAACAATCCAAGTAGGCCCGGATGGTCTTTTCCAATCCCAGGTAGAGGGCGTCCGAGATCAAGGCATGTCCGATGGAAACTTCCGCCAGATAGGGGATGCAAGTCCGGAAATAACGCAAATTGTCCAGGTTCAGGTCGTGGCCGGCGTTCAGGGCCAACCCTACTTCGCGGGCTGCTTCTGCCGCACGGACATACGGAGCAATGGCGGCTTCGCGGTCCTTCGCATACCCCGATGCATAAGCTTCGGTGTACAATTCAACCCGTTGGCAGCCGGTTTCAACCGCATAGCGGACCATTTCAGGATCCGGATCCACAAAAATGGAACTGCGGATGCCCGCCTCGTGGAGACGGTGGCAGATGTCCTTGAGTTTCCGGGTATGGAGTTTTGTGTTCCATCCTGCGTTGGAGGTCAGTACGTCTTCCGCATCCGGTACCAGGGTTACCTGTGCCGGGCGAACTTTTAGTACAAGGTCCATGAATTCATCAATCGGGTTGCCTTCGATGTTGAACTCCGTCGTCAAGGCCGGCTTCAAATCATAAACATCCTGATAGCGGATGTGGCGCTGATCCGGTCTGGGATGGACTGTGATACCTTCTGCACCAAATTTTTCGCAATCCAGAGCCGCCTTCAGCACGTTCGGCAGGTTTCCACCCCGGGCATTTCGCAAGGTGGCAATTTTGTTGATATTTACACTGAGTCGAGTCATTTTTTCTCCAAATTTTTTACAAAAATAATCAATAGCAGAGAAATTTAATACATCTTTGTAAGATAAATCAGTGAAATCAGATCGAAATGAGGAAAGTGGCATTGTACGGAAAAAAAATGGATCCGTCCTGGTATCCCCGGCTTCGTTCCATGGTGGATACGTTAGCAGGATATGGTGTTGAATTGTTGTGTTGTGGAGAACTGGATTCCATTTTTGCAGAGGCGGGTTTGGTCTGGGAGGAAGGTCGGCGGGTCCCTCATCCGGAGCAGTTGCCGCATGATACGGAATTGTTCCTGGCCCTGGGAGGAGACGGAACGTTCCTTTCATCGCTGACATGGGTACGGGATTCTGGTATTCCGGTGGCAGGTATTAATTTTGGTCACTTGGGATTTTTGACGACCGTGCAGATTGCGGATTCTGTGGACGATCACCAGTGGATTCGGGACCTGCTTGCCGGTAATTATCGCATTGATGAACGTTTCTTGTTGCAATTTCAGGTGGATACTCCCATCAGTCCCTTGTATCCCTATGCCTTGAATGAGGTTTCTTTGCAACGTTTTCGTCCGCAGATGATGGAGATTTCTTTGACAATAGATCAGGCACAACTCCCTTCGTTTCAAGCGGATGGGCTTTTGATTTCCACTTCTACGGGTTCGACAGCCTATTCCTTGAGCGTGGGAGGTCCTATCTTGATGCCGGGAACCGAAGCCATCATTCTGTCACCAGTGGCCCCGCATAACCTGAATGTCCGGCCATTGATTGTACCGAATGATTCGCGTATCGAGGTGAGGTTGTCGTCCCGTTCCGGTGCGGGCGAGGTGGCCCTAACGGTAGATAACCGGTCGGTTTCCTATCCGGATGACGCAGTGCTTTGCGTGACCCGGGCTCCTTTCCCTTTGCGTCGTGTTTCTTTGTCCGGAGATGCATTCATACCGGCTTTGCAGGAGAAACTCTTTTGGGGAATAGACCGTAGGAATTATGATGCGGAAAAATAATACATGGATGTAATTCTAATGAACACAACGAATATGATGAATATACCGACTCACATAACCATCATCATGGATGGAAACGGCCGCTGGGCCAAACAGCGGGGAATGGAGCGTTTGTTTGGACACCAGGCCGGCGCCGACAGTGTGCGAGAAGCCTGTGCTTATGCTGCCGAGCTGGGTGTCCGATATTTGAGTCTTTTTGCCTTTTCGGAAGAGAACTGGAACCGTCCGGAAGCCGAGGTCCGGGGACTGATGAAGTTGATGGCCAAAGCCATTCTTGAAGAAAAGCCCCTGTTTGTAAAAAACAACATCCGTTTCCGTGTCATCGGAGATTTGTCGCGGCTGGATGCGAGCTTGCAGGAAGATATTCGCCAGGCTGAGCAGGAAACAGCGGCCCATACCGGGCTGACCCTCATTGTTTTTTTGAGTTACAGCGGTAAATGGGATCTGCTGCAGGCTGCGCAACGGTACGGCAATGCTTGTGCAGAAGCGGCCGCTCAGAAACAACCGCAACCCACCCTGACACCTGCTTTGTGGGAGTCCTACCTGGCCACGGCGGGCATTCCGGACCCGGATCTGATGATCCGTACCAGTGGAGAACAACGGATTAGCAACTACATGCTGTGGCAATGTGCTTATACGGAATTTTATTTCACAGACGTCCTTTGGCCTGATTTTCGTAGAGCAGACCTGGCGATGGCAATTGATGCTTTTCAGACCCGAAAACGTCGCTTTGGTCTGACGGGTGAGCAAATAATCAAGAAATAAATGTATATTTGCGAGTTTTTACGAAGAAACTTTTGACAGATCCAATGAATAAGAGAAAGATCCTTGCGTTGTTGTGGCTTCTTTTTCCAGTTTTCGTATATGCACAAAATACGGTAACGGAGGGGGACAATGACATCGTGGTCAGTTACGAACGTCCTCAACGCTATGTGATTGGCGGTATTGAGGTCGCCGGTATGAAATATTTGAGTGCAGACCAGATATTGTCTTTGTCCGGTTTGCAGGTGGGCCAGACGGTAATTCTTCCGAGTATGGAGGTATCGGATGGTCTTCGTCGTATCTCCATGCAACAGTCGTATTTTTCGGACATTGCCTTGTACATTGATTCTTTGTCAGCCCGTCGGGATACTGCGTACTTGAAATTGGATCTGAAGCAGCGTCCCCGTGTTTCCCGTTGGAGTTTCCGGGGTGTAAAAAGTTCAGAGCAGAGTGATCTGCGAGACCGGATGAACCTCAAGCGCGGTACTGCTGTATCGGAGTACATGATCCGTTCCAACATTGGCATTATCAAGGATTACTACAAGGAAAAAGGTTTTCTCAATGCGGAAGTGGAGGTGATTCAACGTCGGGACAGCGTCATTTCCAACGCAGTCCAAGTGACTTTTGATGTGAATCGGCATGAAAAGGTGAAGGTCCGCAGAATCACCTTCGAGGGTAACAACAACATCGAGGAGGGCAAGTTGGTCGGTGCGATGAAGAAAACCAGCGACCGTCGCTTGCGCAGTTTGTTCAAGCCCAAGAAGTTTATCGAGGAAGAGTACGAAAAGGACAAGGACTTGATGTTGAATGTATACAGTGAAGCCGGATATCGTGACGCACGTATTGTGAAAGATTCATTGTACTACTTGGAACCGGGTCGTCTGGGTATCCATTTTGTCATCGATGAGGGAAAACGATATTATTTCCGGAACATTACCTGGACCGGCAACTCGCTCTACACCGAAGAGGATTTGAACAGCATCCTTCAGATCAAGAAGGGGGACATCTACGACGTCGTACTGTTGCAGAAACGTCTCTTTGGAGATGGCCGGAAGATGGAAATGGACATTTCTTCATTGTACCGGGACCAGGGATACTTGTTCTTCAACATCACTCCGGTTGAGGTGAACATTGATCAGGATTCGGTGGATGTGGAATTGCGGTTGATTGAGGGCAAACCGGCAACCTTCAACAACATCATTATCAGTGGTAATACCATTACAAATGAGCGTGTGGTCCGTCGGCAGTTGTTTACGCGTCCGGGTTACCTGTACAGCCAATCCTTGCTGGAACGCTCCATCCGTGAAATTTCTTCCATGGGCCATTTTGATGCCGAGCATGCGATGGACCCGTCAAAAGGATTTTCGGTGATTCCGAACTCCAAGACCAACACGGTAGACATTGCCTACAATGTGCTTGAAAAACCCAACTCTACCTTGGAATTGTCCGGTGGTTGGGGAGGTTACTCTTTTGTGGGAACCGTTGGTGTATCTTTCAACAACTTCTCTGCGAGACGTCTTTTCGAAAAATCCGCTTGGAGACCCGTTCCGCTCGGGGATGCACAAACCTTGTCGTTCCGCTTCCAGACCAACGGACGTTATTATACGGCCTTGTCGGCCAGCTTCCAGGAACCCTGGTTGTTTGGGAAAAAACCGACATCCCTGAACGTGACTGGCTATTACAGCCGTCAGACCAATTCGTTTTACTTCTACCAGAACACCAACGAGTATTTTGAAGTTTATGGGGTTGCTGCTGGTTTGGGTAGCCGTCTGAAGTGGCCGGACAACTACTTTGTCTTGTATCACGAATTGTCTTGGCAGACCTACAATCTCCACGATTGGAACTACAACTTCCTTTTCAGCAATGGTACTTCGCACAACTTGAGTTATAAGATTTCATTGAGCCGGAATTCTACGGACCAGATGATTTATCCTCGTGAAGGTTCAGACTTTGTTCTGTCGGCTCAGTTGACGCCTCCTTATTCTGCTTTCCGTCCGGCTGACACGGATTACAAGAACATGACGGACCAACAACGCTATCGTTGGATCGAATACCACAAATGGACATTCAAAGGAACCTTGTACACCAAGATTTGGGACGACCTGGTCCTCATGACCCGTGCACAATTCGGTTATTTGGGAACTTACGACCGCAACCTGGGCTACTCGCCTTTTGAAGGTTATCAGGTCGGCGGGGACGGAATGTCGGGTTACAACACCTATGGTTCAGAGATCATTGGCCTTCGCGGATACGAGAACTATTCACTGACTCCCCTGGAGGATGGTGTGTATGCGGGTCGTGTGTACGATAAGTTTACGTTGGAATTGCGTTACCCGCTCATGCTGCAACCGACATCCACCATCTTCTTCCTGGCCTTCCTGGAAGGCGGTAATGCTTGGGCAGACATCCGGGACTTCAATCCTTTTGAAATCAAACGTTCTGCCGGTGTGGGGGTTCGTATTTTCTTGCCGATGATCGGTATGCTCGGTATTGACTTGGGTTATGGCTTTGATCATGTGAACGGCACTCGTGGCGGATGGCAGCCTCACTTTGTACTTGGACAACAATTTTAATTTTTGATGATATGAAAAAGTGTATTTTAATTTTTGCACTCCTGTTGGGCTTTACCTTGAATGCAAGTGCCCAACAAAAATCCGGACACGTTAGTTTTCAAGAAATCGTTTACCTGACTTCTGATATGGATTCAGCAACGGTAGTACTGGAAAAATATGGTAAGGAATTGAACGATATGTTTGCAGGTATGCAACAGGAGTATCAGAACAAGATGGCAGATTACCAAGCTTTGTCGGCCAATTGGTCACAAGCTGTTCTGGAAGCGAAAGTTCGGGAACTGCAAGATGCAGAAGCTCGTCTTCAATCTTTTCAACAAAATGCATATCAAGATATGCAGAACAAACAAAACCAGTTGTTTGCTCCGATCTACAAAAAGGTGAGCGATGCAATCCAAAAGGTAGCCAAAGCTCATGGTCTGGTGTATGTTTTTGATACATCAGCACAAGGCTTGTTGTTTGTAGATGATCAAGCCAGTATGGACTTGACCATTCCGTTGAAGAATGAGTTGATGATTCCCCTCGACAAAGCCCTTCCGGTACCGCAGGCACAGCAAGCACAACAAGCGCGTTAGTCTGGCTTGAAGATGAACGGATATTCGGGGACTGTTGATGCAATTTCAGCAGTCCCCGATTGCTTTTTATGAGAATTCCGATGAAATCCGAATAATTTGATAAAATGATTTCGTTTCCAAAGGAATATTCCTTACATTTGTGACATAAAATATCAATCCTATGCAGCATAAAGTAATTGACGCACAAGACGTTGTTATCAGATTTGCAGGAGATTCCGGCGATGGTATGCAATTGACCGGAACTTTGTTTGCAGATGCATCTGCCTTATATGGTAATGAAATTTCAACTTTTCCGGACTATCCGGCAGAAATCCGTGCACCTCAAGGAACCGTTTCCGGTGTTTCCGGTTTTCAAGTACACGTGGGTAGTGTGGAGGTAAATACCCCCGGTGACTTATGTGACGTTCTTGTCGCTATGAATCCCGCGGCCTTGAAGGCAAATGCGAAATGGGCGAAGCCTACCGCAACCATCATTGTGGATGCTGATGCGTTCGATGAAAAAGGACTCGAGAAAGCAGGTTTCAAAACGGATGACCCGATTCGTGAACTTCAAATCGAAGACCGTAACGTCATCCTTGCGCCCATTACTTCCCTTACGAAAGAGAGTTTGAAGGACAGTGGTCTTGACAACAAAGCGATTGTACGTTCGAAAAATATGTTTACCCTCGGTATGTGCTATTTTATGTTCAGCCGACCGATGGAGTTTACCTTTGAATACTTGGAACGCAAGTTCAAGAAGAAACCGCAGTTGATCGACACCAATAAGAAAGTGCTTCAAGACGGTTTTAACTATGCGAGCAACATTCACGCAATTGCGAATACCTATACCATCAAGCCGGCTAAACAAGAGAAAGGCTTGTACCGTAACATCAACGGTAACCAGGCAACGGCATGGGGCCTTTTGGCTGCAGCAGAAAAGTCTGGCCGTCCGTTGTTCTGTGGTTCGTATCCGATCACTCCGGCAACGGCTATCTTGGAAGAATTGGCAATCCACAAAGAATTGGGAGCCAAGACCCTCCAATGCGAAGATGAAATTGCCGGTATCTGTACCTCAATTGGAGCCGCTTATGCAGGTAGCTTTGCAGTAACCACGACTTCCGGTCCGGGTCTGTCCCTCAAGTCTGAGGCTTTGGGTCTGGCCATGATTACTGAATTGCCTTTGGTGATCGTTGACGTACAACGTTCAGGTCCTTCTACCGGTATCCCGACCAAGACGGAACAAACCGACTTGAATCAGGCTTTGTACGGCAGAAATGGTGAATGTCCTATCATGGTGATGGCCGCACACTCGCCGTCGCACTGTTTTGATGCCGCTTTTTATGCAGGTAAGTTTGCCATGGAGCACATGATGCCCGTCATTTTGTTGACAGAAGGTTTCTTGGGTAATGGCTCTGAGCCTTGGCGCATTCCTTCCATGAAGGATTATCCGGCGATTGTTCCCCCGATCATCACCGAATGCGAAGGAGCTTACAAACCGTTTGAGCGCGACGAGGTTCGTTTTGCTCGTAAATGGGCATTGCCTGGAACTCCGGGACTGGAACACCGTGTGGGTGGTTTGGAAAAGAATCCGGAAGGGGTGATCTCGTCCGATCCGATCAACCACGAAAAGATGGTGGCTGCCCGTGCTGAAAAAGTGGCCCGTGCTGCCAACTTCATTCCCGAACTGAAGGTCATTGGAGAAGAAACCGGTGAGACCCTGCTTGTGGGTTGGGGCGGTACTTTCGGTCACTTGTATTCTGCAGTGAAGGAATTGCAGGCGGCCGGCAAGTCTGTGTCTCTGGCACACTTTGACTACATCAACCCGCTACCGAAGAATACGGCAGAG
This sequence comes from Bacteroidales bacterium, assembly GCA_045638645.1. GTDB lineage: Bacteria > Bacteroidota > Bacteroidia > Bacteroidales > UBA932 > JAGCJX01. Next base: position 86,745 of record JAZUBU010000002.1, on the reverse strand, counting down.
GTATTCTCCAAATTTAAGAACATTCTGGTATGTGAGCTGAACAGCGGTCAGTTTGCGAACTACCTCCGTGCTCTCCATCCTCAGTTTGAATACAAACAATGCAACAAAGTTCAAGGTCAACCGTTTATGGTGAAAGAGATTTTGGATGCCGTTAACCAATTGTAAAATCCTGAAAATATAGTCGAGATGAAATATACTGCACAAGATTTCAAGAGTAACCAAGAAGTGAGATGGTGTCCCGGTTGTGGTGACCATGCTGTATTGGCCTCTTTGCAACGCGCATTGCCTGAAGTGTCTGAAGCTTTGGGCTATAACAAGGAACGTTATGTGTTTGTTTCCGGTATCGGATGCTCTTCCCGTTTGCCATACTACATGAATACCTATGGTTTTCACAGTATTCACGGTCGTGCAACGGCGATCTCAACCGGTATGAAAGTGGCCAATCCCAATTTGACCATTTGGCAGGCAACAGGAGACGGTGATGCGTTGGCAATCGGTGGTAACCACTTCATTCACGCCATCCGTCGTAACATTGACATCAACATCGTGTTGTTCAACAACCAGATTTATGGTTTGACCAAAGGCCAATACTCACCGACCTCAAAGTTGGGAATGGTGACCAAAACCTCTCCCTACGGAACCGTGGAACATCCTTTCAACCCGGGTTCGCTGGTGTTGGGAGCTCGTGGAACCTTCTTCGCCCGGAGTTTGGACAGTGAGTTGAAACTCAATCAGGAAATTTTGTTGGCTTCGGCCAAGCACGACGGAACCTCTGTTACCGAAATGCTGGTGAACTGTATGATCTTCAACGATGGAGCACACTCTTTGCTCTCGGATCGCGAGCACCGTGCCGATCGCACCATCGTTCTGCGTCACGGCGAACCCATGATCTTTGGAAAGAATCGCGACAAAGGTCTGATTCTGGAAGGTATGAAGATCAAGGCTGTAACCATTGGAGAAAACGGTATCACTGAAAAAGACTTGTTGGTGCACGATGCACACGACCCGAACATCGGTATCCACAGCATGCTCGTGGATATGAAGTACCCGGAATTGCCGGTTGCCCTCGGTGTGATCCGTGACGTGGCGGACAAAACTTATGATGATAATGTACGTGACCAGGTAATCGATGTGCAAGAACACTCTCCGATTCACTCAATGGATGAGCTCTTGCGTAGCGGTGCCACTTGGGAAGTCAAATAACAAACTTTAATTCATACATTTTTAAAACATTAGCGTAGTATTATGAAAGCTGCAGAAATTATGGCCAGACTTGAACAAAAGTATGGTCACGAAAAAGAGTATCTTCAAGCTGTTCACGAAGTGTTGGAATCTATCGAAGAAGTTTACAACCAACACCCTGAATTCGAAAAAGCAAAAATCGTTGAACGTATCGTAGAACCCGATCGTATCTTCACTTTCCGTGTTACTTGGGTTGACGATGCTGGTAATGTACAAACCAACCTCGGTTACCGCGTTCAATTCAACAGCGCAATCGGTCCCTACAAAGGTGGTCTCCGTTTCCACAAAGCTGTTACCCCTTCTATGTTGAAATTCTTGGGCTTTGAACAAACTTTCAAAAATGCATTGACTACTCTCCCTATGGGTGGTGCAAAAGGTGGTTCAGACTTCGATCCCGTTGGAAAATCTGACGCTGAAATCATGCGTTTCTGCCAAGCTTTCATGTTGGAATTGTGGAACTGCATCGGTCCTGAACAAGACGTTCCCGCTGGTGACGTAGGTGTTGGTGGACGTGAAATCGGTTACCTCTACGGTATGTACACCAAATTGGCTCGTCGCTACAACGTAGGTGTGTTGACTGGTAAAGGCGCTAACTGGGGTGGTTCTATCCTCCGTCCTGAAGCAACTGGTTACGGTGCTCTCTACTTCACTGAACACGTATTGAACCTCGCTGGCAAACAATTGGCTGGCTCAACCATCGCTATTTCAGGTTTCGGTAACGTGGCTTGGGGTGCTGCTCAAAAAGCAACTGCTCTGGGAGCAAAAGTTATCGCTGTTTCTGGTCCGGATGGTGTTTGCCACGTACCTGCTGGTTTGACCAACGAAATGATCGACTACATGTTGGTTCTCCGTGCTTCCAACAACAACGTAGTTGCTCCGATGGCAGAAAAATTCGAAGGCGTTACCTTCATCCCTGGCAAAAAAGCTTGGAGCATCAAATGTGACATCGCTTTGCCTTGCGCATTCCAAAACGAATTGAACGGTGACGATGCCAAAGAATTGTTGGCTAACGGTACTTGGTGCTGCTGCGAAGTTTCCAACATGGGTTGTACTCCGGAAGCTATCAAAGCATTCCAAGATGCAGGTATCCTCTTCGCTCCTGGTAAAGCAGTGAACGCTGGTGGTGTTGCTACTTCAGGTTTGGAAATGACTCAAAATGCTATGCATATTTCTTGGGCTGGTAAAGAAGTTGATGAAAAATTGCACTTCATCATGGAAAGCATCCACGCTGCTTGCGTGAAATATGGTCAACGTCCGGATGGAACCATTGACTATGTGAAAGGTGCTAACATCGCTGGTTTCATGAAAGTTGCTCAAGCAATGTTGGAACAAGGAACTATCTAATCCGATATTCCTGTCAAATGAGGGGGATGACGAAAGTCAATCCCCCTTTTTTTGTTCATATCGTCTTTTCATTCTAAATTTGTAGGATAGAATTTTGATAGTATGGCAATTATTAGAAAACTAAACGGAATAGAACCCAAAATCGGCAAGAATTGCTTCTTGGCTGAGAATGCTGTCCTGGTAGGGGATGTGGTCATAGGTGATGATTGCAGCATCTGGTACGGAGCCGTGTTGCGTGGAGATGTGAATCCGATCCGTGTGGGTAATCGTGTTAACATCCAGGATGGTGCTGTCCTGCATACACTGCATAAAAAATCGGTTGTAGAAATAGGGGATGACGTTTCTGTCGGACACAATGCCATCATTCACGGAGCGAAGGTTGGCAACGATGTCTTGGTCGGTATGGGTGCCATCCTCATGGACAATGTGGAAGTAGCCGATGGATCGATTATTGCCGCGGGTGCGGTGGTGCTCAGCAATGCCAAGCTGGAACCGGGTGTCTATGCAGGTCTCCCAGCCAAACAAGTGAAACCCGGTAGTGAGGCAGTGACTGAGGCTGCTCATCGAAACGCCGGTGGGTACATGATGTACAAGGAATGGTTCCTGAAAGAGGAAGAGTAACCAAATAAACAAACGATATGAAGAAATTATTTATTGCAATGAGCGCTGCCTTGTTCGTTGTGGCGTGTGCTCCCCAAAATGCTTTCCAACTCAAGGGAAAACTGACTTCTGAAAATGCAGAACAACTCAACGGACCGGTTTACCTGATGCAACGCGGTGGTGCCAGTGATACGACCGAAATGGTGAACGGTGAATTCGTGTTCGCAGGCGAGTTGGCAGAACCGGCAAACTACTACCTGGTAGTGGGAGCAGAAAATGTTCCTTTCTTTATTGAACCTGCCAACTATACCATTGAAGGAGAAATCGGCAAGTTGCGTGAAGCTGTCATCAACGGTGGTGAAACCCAAGATCTGTTGAATCAGATGAAGGATATCTCCAAGGAAATTCAGGCGCAACACAACCTGGACTCCTTGGCACAAGCATTCAACCGCACCAATGATCCGGAACAACGCGAAGCAATTTATGCGGTATTCCAAGAAGTCAACGACCAAATTGATGCAAAGAAAGAGGAGTTGATGGCCCAATATCCGAATACGCATTTTGCTTTCCAAGAATTCTACAACGGTTATGCCTACATGGAATTTGAAGAGGCCAAGGAAAAATATGAATACTATGCAAACCAACCCAAATTCAAGAATTTGAGCCAAATGGCGAAAGTGAAAGCTCAGTTGGACCAATTGGAAAATTTGCAAGTAGGTAAATTGGCTCCGGACTTTACACTCAACGATCCTGATGGCAATCCGATCACCTTGTCCGATATCTACAAGAACAACAAGGTAACCATGATTGACTTCTGGGCTGGCTGGTGCGGTCCTTGCCGTAACTTTAACCCGAAATTGGTGGAAATCTACAACCAATTCCATGCGCAAGGTTTTGAAGTATTGGGTGTATCCTTGGACAAGGATCATGCAAAATGGGTGGATGCCATCAAGACCGACAAATTGACTTGGCCTCAAGTTTCCGAGTTGAAGTATTGGGATTCTGAAATCGCCAAGACCTATGCTGTGCGCTACATTCCCCAAAATCTTTTTGTGGATCAAGAGGGAATCATCATTGCCCGTATCCTTCCGGAGGAAGAAATGGTTGATTTCTTGAAAGAAGCATTGAAGTAATCTGTTGATTGGTCAATGATTGGAGTTTTTGATTCTGGGGTAGGGGGGCTCTCCGTTCTGCTTGAACTGGTACGCCTGATGCCCGATCAGGACTATATCTATGTTGCGGATACCCGCTATTGTCCTTACGGACCTAAGTCAGTGGATATCATCCGTCAACGTTCATCCGTCATTGCTCAATACCTAATCAGCAAAGGAGCCGAGGTTGTTGTGGTTGCGTGCAATACCGCCACAGCAGCCTCTGTTGCTATGCTCCGTTCAGATTTTTCGCTTCCCTTTGTGGGGATGGAGCCTGCCATCAAACCTGCCGCGGCCCTTTCCAAAACCGGTGTGGTGGGGGTACTGGCAACAGCAAATACCTTCAACGGTTCTTTGTATCACCATACCAGAGATACCTATGCGAATGATATCCATGTGATTGAACGTGTTGGCGAAGGTTTGGTGGAGTTGGTCGAGCAAGGTCGTTTGGAGGGTGCGCAAACGGAAGCTGTCGTACGACGCTGTGTGCAGCCGATGCTGGCTGCCGGAGCGGATGTGTTGGTATTGGGGTGCACCCATTACCCTTTCCTGACGCCGGTCTTGCAAGAAATTGTTGGCCCGGAAATAACCATTCTCAATCCAGCTCCTGCCATTGCAGCCCAGGCTCATCGTGTTTTGGAGGCCGTTCTTCCGACGGAAACTTCTCTCCGAATGCAGCGGTCTAAAACCGGGGGCAGTATCCAGTTCTATACGACAGGGAATTCTTGCGACATGCTACAAAAAATGGCAGACCGGTATTTCCCCCATCTGCCAAATTGTTCATTTGCGTGTCTGGATCTGTAATCAGATCCTTTTTTATTCTCCAGTGCAGAAAGAGAACAAGGCGACAACGCCTTCTTTCGTGTCGAGGTCCAGGTCGTGAGCCTTGATGTATTCTTTTATTTGTTTCTTTTTCTCCGGAAACATCTTGCGGAAATTGGCGGCAGTGGCCGGTATACATTTTCCGTCTTCCACCAGTACGTATAGGATGCGGCTTTTGTAATAGACATCTTGTTCGCTGGGAAAGCCCATGTACATAAAGATTTCGTGCGGTTTGTACACTTTTGCGGTGGAACCGGCAGGAATGGCTTCGTGTTGTTTGGCCAGTTCGACCTCAAATCTCCGCCATTGTCCCAAGGTCTTTCCTCCGTAGATCATCAGCTCTTGCACAAAGCCTTTGTTCGTATTGATAAAGGATTTGTCGTTTGCAACAATGCGTTTGACTTCTTCCGAACGAATCATCTTCAGGGTGTCGTTCTTTTTGTCTATGAAGCGGATTGAGTTGTCTGCCGAGCAGATGTTGATGATGGATTGAGTCTGGGATCCGTCTTTGTATAGCAATAGGGAGGAAGAGAATTCCGGTAACAGGTATATTTCATCCAAAGGGAATTGTCGGATGAAGTCTTCCATGGATTTTGCCCGGACGGAACCTTCCTTACGATCCTGGGAGAAGAAGTTTGTGCTGATGAACAAACAGATGCAGAGCAAGACGAGTCGCTTCATAGGTCTAATCATTTAGTTTACAAAGATAAGTAAAAACCTGGTATAGAGCATCGTTTCTTCTGAGAGAATTCGGAATCTTGTAGAAAAAACCAAAAACGTTAGTTTGTTTTTGAAAAAATCGTATATTTGCGTTATTAATTTTGTGTGTACTGTCGGTTGTTGTATGATAACTTCAAGCAGTTCACACAATTAAGCAGGAAAGAGAAAATATAGATAAAACTATAAACTAAAATTCATTCATTAACCTTTAAAAATTATCTACATGAAAAAAGTCAGACTCCTTTTAGCAGGTCTGCTACTGGCGATAGTTGCTCCGTTTGCAATGGCGCAAAATATCACAGTATCAGGTACTGTTACTGATGAAAGTACCGGCGAACCGGTTCCTTATGCTTCTGTACAGATCAAAGGAACAATGGTCGGTACGACGACCGATGACCTGGGACAATACTCATTGCAGGCTCCCGGTAACGGTACTTTGGTAATCAGCTTCCTTGGTTACAAAACCATCGAAGTTCCCATTAACAACCGCGCTAAGGTTGACGTTGTTTTGAGCCCCGATGCTGAGGCTTTGGAAGACGCAATCGTAGTTGGTTACGGTACAGCTAAGAAAATTACCTCAATCGTAGGTTCTGCTTCTACCGTTAACTCAAAAGTGATGGCAAGCCGTCCGACCGCTAACGCCGGTGACGCTTTGCAAGGTCAGGTAGCAGGTTTGCAAATTTTCTCATCTACTGGTGAACCTATGTCAAACGTGTCTATGCGTATGCGTGGTGTGAACTCCATCAACGCATCCAGCACACCTTTGATCATCTTGGATGGTGCTCCTGTATCTGCTTCCATTTTCAACTCATTGAACAGTAACGATATCGAAAATATCACCGTTATGAAAGACGCTTCATCAACCGCTATCTACGGTTCACGTGCAGCAAACGGTGTTATCTACATTACCACCAAAAAAGGTAAACGTGGCGAAAAACCCGTTGTATCTGTTCGTGGTCAATACGGTATCTCCTCTTTGGTTACACACAAAATGGACTTGATGACCAGCGAAGAATGGTTTGCTTTCAATGAAAAAGTATTGGGCGACCAATTTGTTATGACTGACATCATGAAAGATGCTCGTGAAAAAGGTACCAACTTCAACTGGTTGGAATACTTCTTCAACGAACAAGCCCCTGTATGGAGTGTTGACGCTTCTGTTTCTGGTTCTTCAGACAAGTCAGACTACTACTTCTCATTGGGTACTTTCGATCAAACCGGTACAGCTCCCTACTCAGATTTGGAACGTTACAGCATCCGTTCCAACATCAACACCAACGTAAACGATTGGTTGAAGATGGGTATCAGCCTCGGTTTGACTTACCAAGACTACCGTACTGCAGGTTTCATCACCTCTGGTAACTCTTGGTACAACCCGGTTTCTGCAGCAAACTGGTTGTTCCCGTGGATCACTCCTTACGATGAAGATGGTAACGAACGTCAAGTCTTTAAAGAATTGGGTGGTATGTACAACACTTTGTACCTCCAAGAAATCCAACCTTCAAGCGCTAACTACATCCGTGTGAACGGTAATACTTACCAAGAAATCAACCCCATCAAAGGTTTGACTATCCGTGCACAACAAGCTTTGGAAGGTTATGACTACCGTAGCTCATACAAGGCATTGCCTACCGGTCCCTTTGCTGGTGCAGGTACTGCTTCTGAAGATTTCAGCCGTTACCACCAATTCACCTTCACCAACACTGCTGAGTACAAATTCGCAGTTGCTGAAGACCACAACTTCGTATTGTTGGCAGGTCAAGAAGCTATCCTTTCACAATCATCATCATTTGGTGCTGATGTAGAAGGTATTACCGATATGCGTCAATCTTATTTGAGCAGCGGTACCAAATACAATGCTCCTTCTTACGGTGAAAGCGAAACTACTTACAACTCTTACTTCGCTCGCGTTTCTTACGACTTCGGTAGCAAGTATTTCTTGGATGCATCGTTCCGTCGTGACGGTTCTTCACTCTTCGGTGCAAACAAACGTTATGCTAACTTCTACTCCATCGGTGGTATGTGGGATATCAAACGTGAAGACTTCATGGCTTCTACCAACTGGTTGAGCGAATTGCGTTTGAAAGCCAGCTACGGTACTACTGGTAACTCAGGTATCAGCAACTATTTGGCTTACGGTACCATCGGTACTTACGGTACTTTCTACAACGGACAAGCCGGTTGGGGTATCTCTAACCCGTCCAACGCTGACTTGACTTGGGAAACTGTTGAAACTTTGAACATCGGTTTGAACGGTCGTGCATTTGACTTCATCACCTTCAACCTCGAGTTCTACAACAAGATGACCCGTGACATGTTGATGTCTATCCCTTACTCTTTCACCACTGGTCACAGTGCAGGTTGGGGTAACATCGGTGACATGAGAAACCGTGGTTTCGACTTGGAAATCGGTTTCGATATCATCCAAACTCAAGACTTGTTCTTCAACGTGAAGGCTAACTTCAACTACAACCGCAACGAAATTACTGCTTTGTTCGGTGGTCGCGACGAATTCGTTGTTCCTAACACCGGTATCAAATACCAAGTAGGTTATCCTTACGGTGAAATGTTCTACGTACGTTCTGCAGGTGTTGACCCTCGCGATGGTATGCAAATGTGGTACGACTTGGACGGTAACCCGACCAAACAATTCTCTGACAACTATGCAGTCATGACTGGCAAACAACGTTTTGCTCCTTGGGCTGGTGGTGTTCAATTGAACTTGGATTGGAAAGGTTTGTACATCGGTGCTGACTTCGCATGGGTAGCCGGCAAATGGACCATCAACAACGACCGTTACTTCTTGATGAACCCCAAATTTGTCACCTCAGACATGAACGGTGCTGCAGATTTGTTGGACATCTGGACAACTCCTGGTCAAGAAACTGATGTGCCCGGTTTGAACTCACCTCGTGAATTCGATGATACTCTTCTTGAAAACGCTTCCTTCTTGCGTCTCAAGAACCTCCAAATTTCATACACCTTGCCTCAAAAGTGGATCAAGAAGACTGGTTTCTTGGGTAACCTCCGTGTTTACGCAATTGGCCGTAACTTGTTGACCTTCACTAACTACTCAGGTTATGACCCGGAAGTTGACTCTAACCTCCAATTGGGTGTATATCCGAACTCAAAACAATATACTGTAGGTGTTGAATTAACCTTTTAATTAGAAGTAAATGATGAAAAAAATATTTAAATTATCCTTTGTGGTAGCGCTCTTGGCAAGTATCGTATCTTGCGATATGGACCTGAGACCGATCAACGTAATTGATCCGGACAACGCTTTGACCACCATCGATGACGCCCAAAAACTTCGTACGGGTCTGTACATCGCATTCAGAGGTTACACTGGTGGCGGTATCATGTCTTCATTGGAACTTCACACTGACCTTTTCCATGCAACTACTTCCTTCGGTAACCGTGGTGGTGAAGAGTATGAATGGACTTACACTACCGGTTACGGTACTGCTGAAAGCGTTTGGGCTGGTTGCTACAGCAACTTGAAAGACGTAAACTACTTCTTGCAAGAAGCTGCAAAAGTTGATCAAACCGAATGGACTGAAGAGGCAAAAGCACAATTGCAAGTTTTCGTAGGTGAAGCTCACTTCTTCCGCGCATACTATCACCATTTGTTGGTTGAGCGTTTCTGCTTGGCTTACAACGAAGGTGTGAACAAAGACGAATTTGGTGTTCCGTACGTGACCGTATACGCACCTACTTCTGATTCTGCAAAATATCCGGGTCGTGGTACTTTGGAAGCTACCTATGCTAGCATCGTAGATGATTTGGATTTGGCAGCACAAAAGATCACTACCACTCCTGCAGAAGGTTCTATCTTCGTAACTTCTGACTTGGTAAAAGCATTCCAAGCTCGCGTAGCTTTGTACATGGGTGACTATGATACTGCTATCAGCAAGGCTAAATCTTTGATCGACGGTGGTCGCTACCCCTTGATCAACTCTGCAGCTGGTCTGAAATCAATGTTCATTGATGACAACGGTAAAGAATGTCTCTGGTTGTCCGATGCTGACTTGGCTACCAACTCTTTGCCCCCGAGCAATGACTATGCATACTTGTCATACGATGCAAACCAAGGTATCTACAAACCCGACTATATTCCCGAAAAATGGGTTTTGGATATGTACGATGCTGAAGACTTGCGTAAAGCTTTGTTCTTTGACGAAAAGACCATTTCCATGACCGGTGGTAGCACCTATGATGTATTCGTATTTAACAAATTCCCGGGTAACCCCGCTTTGCGTACCAGCGAATCTAACCAAAACTACACTCACAAAACCAAGATCTTCCGTATTGCAGAAATGCACTTGATTTTGGCTGAAGCTTATGCACGTGATGGTCAAGATGCCAACGCAATCGCAGCTTTGAACGTTTTGAGAACAGCTCGTGGTGCTGCTGCTTATACCAGCGGTAACTTGCTCGACGAAATCTTGAAAGAAAGAACCCGTGAGTTGATTGGTGAAGGTTTCCGTTACCTCGATCTGAAACGTTTCGGTAAAGATGTGCAACGTGGTGCTGCTCAAGTACGTTCAGCAATCTACTTGCCCGATACTTATGAAATTTTCCACAAAGCAAGCAATGATTTCCGTTTCTTGTGGCCTATCCCCCAAGCAGAAATCGATGCTAACCCTCAAATCAAGAACCAACAAAACCCCGGTTACACCGGAAACTAATTGAGAAACTATGAAACATATTAAATTATCTGTTTTGATGGTTGCCGCACTCGGTTTCTTGGCATCATGTTCAGAAAAGGATTTTACTCCTGTGACCGGCAACACGAATGTAGAGTTTGTCAATCCGACTACCGAAGTTGTATTGAGTGGTGAGTACCTCTACATTCCCCTTCAGATGGTAGAACAATCTTCTAAAGCAGCTAAGGTTACTGTTCAATTCGATGGCGGTACCTTCACTACTAAAGAAGAAGATGTCGTTGCGCAAGTCTTGTTGGATGAGCACATCATCATTACCGAAACTGAATTGTACATCGGTGCTTACGACGAAGATGTTGATGGCGAAGGTCTTCCTACCAACAGCCTCGAAGTTCGCGTACCTGGTTACCGTGATATGAAAGAGCTGAGCCTGACTTTTTCAATTACCTCAAGCAATGTAGGTCAACACGCTACTACTACTTTTGTGGCCAAAGCTCCTGAAAAAGGTGCTGTAGCAGGTCAATACGAATTGGCTTCATCGTTCGATGGTGCTGCTATTACTGTTACCATCATGGCTGTTGAAGGCGATGAAACTACATTTGATGTTATGGGTCTGATCGGCGGACAAGATACCGTTCCTGGCTTTACCGGTACTTTCGCTGAACCTACCTTCACTGTTTCTAACGCTCCCAACACCCAATACAACCAAGGTGGAGCAGACATCATTGCTTGTCCTTTCGATGGTGACTACTTGTATCCTGAAAACCAATGTACATGGACTATATCACCTGCCGGATTCACTTCTGACAATGGTATTTTCTGTGGATTCAACGATGGTAGTTGGAAATACTTCTTCGTTTGCATGCCTGGTGACGAAGCTGCCAGACTCTAAGCAATAAATTTTCAAATAGGGTATCCTAAGCGATTAGGATACCCTATTTTTATACACGCTTATAACAATATCCCTATGCCTTATAAATTCATTACACCCATTTTCTTATTTTTCTTGAGTGTTGCATTATTTGCGCAGCAGGAAGTTTCCGAGAGCAGAGACATCAAGGGAACCGTAGTTGCCAAATCCCGTCAGGATATTCTACGGCAGTTGCCTGTTCATGTAGCCTATTTGAATGATCAATTTGAGCAGGTGAACCTCCTTTATAAGAATGGATCCTGCATTGAGGCTGTGATGAATGTCTGTCTCGTAGATCACTCGTTGCGTATGATCAATTCCCTCGGTGATACGCTTCTTATGTCTAATGCAAAAGATGTCGATAGGATAGTTACAGATTCATCCGTATTCGTTCAGATCAAGGACCATTTTTACCGTCAGCTTATGGTCTTCGGGTCTATTTCCATTGCCGAAGACAAACGTTTTGAATTCATGGAGCCCGAGATTTCTACCGGCTATGGTTCCGCTCCCCGGACCTCTACTGCTGTTCAAATGTCATCCCGAGAATACAACTATTCTCGAGCGTATGATTATGAAACAGAAATCCCTTATACCTTGGAGTATAAGTATGTCTTGATTCAGGGAGAAAAGGTCTATACCGCTAAACAGTCTAATTTTATCAAATTGTTCCCGAAGATGAAGAAGTTGATCAAGCAATTCGTTACTGATCATGATATTGACTTTTCGAATAAGGAAGATTTGCTTTCCTTGTTCTATTTCTGTACTGAGGAATAATTTGTCACTTCTATTGTGCAGGGGCAATCCAGTCCCTCCTAAAGGTACGTTCTACAAAGGTAGCAGGCTAGAGCCTGTTACCTTTTTTTGTATCCAGTAAAAGCAGACCGCGAATTTTACTATTTCTAGCTTGATTACGACCTATCCTGTCATAACAAAACCCCGAGAGTTAGTAAACTAACTTTCGGGGTTCCTATCAACTTGTAGTTGCGTTCTGTTCTATGGGGAGGAGGGATTATTCTTCTCTCTTGCGGGAAGCCATACGTTTGTAGTCTTCCATAGAGGCAACAACCAAGCGATCGTATTCGCGTTGACCGGTACCGGCAGGGATCAAGTGACCGCAGATAACGTTTTCTTTCAAGCCTTCCAGGAAGTCTACTTTACCGCGGATTGCAGCGTCGCTGAGGACTTTGGTAGTTTCTTGGAATGATGCAGCAGACATAAAGCTGTTGGTACGCAATGCTGCACGGGTAATACCTTGAAGGATTTGGTTAGAGGTCGCAGGAACTGCATCACGGGCTTGTACCAACTGCAAGTCTTGGCGTTTCAATTGTGAGTTTTCATCACGCAATTGACGCAAGGTTACAATTTGCCCCGGGCGCAATACTTGGGAGTCACCGGCATCCAAAACGACTTTCTTGTCGAAAATGTTGTCGTTTTCTTGGTTGAATTCCCATTTGTCTACCAATTGTTCCGGGAGGAAGCGGGTGTCACCCGGATCCACGATTTCAACTTTACGCATCATCTGACGTACGATGATTTCAAAGTGTTTGTCGTTGATTTTTACCCCTTGGAGACGGTAAACTTCTTGGATTTCGTTGACGATGTACTCTTGAACCTTGATCGGACCTTGGATAGCTAGGATGTCAGAAGGAGAGATGGCTCCGTCAGACAACGGCATACCGGCACGAACGTAGTCGTTTTCTTGTACCAAGATCTGTTTGGAGAGGGGAACGAGGTAACGTTTTTCTTCACCGGTCTTTGAGCGAACGATGATTTCACGGTTACCGCGTTTGATTTTACCCATTTGAACCTCACCGTTGATTTCGGTAACGACTGCAGGGTTGGAGGGCTTACGTGCTTCGAACAATTCGGTAACACGAGGAAGACCTCCGGTGATATCGCCTGACTTACCGATGGCGCGAGGGATCTTGATGATGGTGTCCCCGGCTTTGACTTCTTGGCCGCTTTCTACCATCAAGTGAGCGCCTACAGGCAAGTTGTATTGTTTCAATTCGGTGTCGCCCATCATGATGCGGATTGACGGGTTCTTTGAACGGTCACGTGACTCGATCACCACTTTTTCACGGTGGATAGAGAACTCATCGGCAGCCTCTTCACGGTAGGTCACGCCTTCAATCAAGCTGTCGAATGCAACAGTACCGGCAGTTTCGGTGATGGTAATCGCGTTGTACGGGTCCCATTCACAGATCTTGTCGCCTTTCACAACGTTGGCACCTTGTTGTACGTAGAGTTTTGCTCCGTACGGGATGTTGTGTTGTGAGAGTACGATACCGGTGTTCGCATCCACGATACGCATTTCGGCAGTACGTCCGATAACGATGTCGTATTCTTTGCCTTCTTCTTCGCGGTGGAGGGTACGCAATTCTTCGAATTCCACAACCCCTTCGTAGCGAGCGATGATTTCGTTTTCAGAAGCTGTGCTGGATGCAGTACCCCCAACGTGGAAGGTACGCAATGTCAACTGAGTACCCGGCTCACCGATGGATTGTGCTGCAATGACACCGACCACTTCGCCTCGTTCGACCATGCGACCGGTAGCCAAGTTTCGACCGTAACATTTTGCACAAACTCCTTTCTTGGATTCGCAGGTAAGTACCGAACGGATTTCCACTTGTTCGATGGGCAATCCATTGATGGTTGCTGCAATTTCTTCGGTGATTTCTTCACCAGCAGGGAGGATCAGTTCTCCGGTCAGCGGGTTGTAGATATCGTGTACAGAGGTACGGCCCAGGATGCGGTCGTAGAGTGATTCCACGACTTGGTCCTTGTTCTTGATTGCGGTTGCAATCAGACCACGCAAGGTACCGCAGTCCTCTTCGTTGATGATTACGTCGTGTGAAACGTCCACGAGACGACGGGTCAAGTAACCCGCATCCGCAGTTTTCAACGCGGTATCGGCCAAACCTTTACGCGCACCGTGGGTAGAGATGAAGTACTCCAATACGGACAGACCTTCCTTGAAGTTGGAAAGAATCGGGTTTTCGATAATTTCCGCACCGGTAGAACCGGATTTTTGAGGTTTCGCCATCAAACCCCGCATACCGCAGAGCTGACGGATCTGTTCTTTGGAACCCCGTGCTCCAGAGTCCAACATCATGTAGATCGGGTTGAAACCTTGTTTGTCCGTTTCGATACAGTTCTTCACCATTTCCGTCAACTTCTGGTTGGTAGAAGACCAAACGTCAATGATTTGGTTGTAACGTTCGTTGTTGGTGATGAGACCGAAGTTGAAGCTTTGTTGGATGTTTTCCACTTCACGGTAACCGGCTTCTACCAACTCGCTCTTTCCTTCCGGAATGATCACGTCAGAAAGGTTGAATGACAGACCACCGCGGAATGCCATTTGGTAACCGATGGCTTTGATGTCATCCAGGAATTGTGCGGTACGGGCAACACCGGAGGTTTTCAAGATACGACCGATGATGTCACGCAGTGATTTCTTGGTGAGGATTTCATCAATGTAACCAGCTTCGGCGGGTACCAGTTGGTTGAAGATGACACGACCTACGGTTGTGTTTTCAATCATACGGAAACCTTTGCTCAGATCATTACCGTCAACGGGATAACGTACAGAGATGCGTGCGTGCAAATCCACGCGTTTTTCGTTGTATGCAATGATGACTTCTTCCGGTCCGTAGAATTTCATGTTTTCACCTTTCGCTCCGCTGCGAGGTTTGGTGATGTAGTACAAACCAAGCACCATGTCTTGTGAAGGCACGGTAATCGGCGCACCGTTCGCAGGGTTCAAGATGTTGTGGGAACCAAGCATCAGCAATTGCGCTTCTAGGATTGCAGCGTTGCCGAGGGGCAAGTGGACTGCCATCTGGTCACCGTCAAAGTCCGCGTTGAACGCAGTACATGACAGCGGGTGCAACTGGATTGCCTTTCCTTCGATCAGCTTCGGCTGGAAGGCTTGAATACCCAAGCGGTGGAGGGTAGGAGCACGGTTCAAGAGAACGGGGTGTCCTTTCATCACGTTTTCCAGGATGTCCCAGATCACGGGATCCTTGCGATCCACAATCTTCTTCGCAGATTTTACGGTTTTTACGATGCCACGTTCGATCAACTTGCGGATGATGAACGGTTTGAAGAGCTCAGCTGCCATGAATTTCGGCAAACCGCACTCGTGCATTTTCAATTCAGGACCTACGACGATAACGGAACGGGCAGAGTAGTCCACACGTTTACCCAACAAGTTTTGACGGAAGCGACCTTGTTTACCCTTCAAACTGTCTGACAGAGATTTCAAGGTGCGGTTAGCTTCAGTTTTTACCGCGTTGGATTTGCGTGAGTTGTCAAACAACGAGTCCACTGCTTCTTGGAGCATCCGTTTTTCGTTACGCAAGATAACTTCCGGAGCTTTGATTTCAATCAAGCGTTTGAGACGGTTGTTACGAATGATGACGCGACGGTACAATTCGTTCAAGTCAGAGGTAGCGAAACGTCCACCATCGAGGGGAACCAAGGGGCGGAGATCCGGAGGAGTGACGGGAATCACTTTCAAGATCATCCATTCCGGTTTGTTCACGTCTTTGGATTCGCGGAAGGCTTCGATGATGCTCAAGCGTTTGAGCGCTTCAGCCTTGCGTTGTTGTGAAGTTTCGTTTTCTGAGCGGTGACGCAATTCGTAAGACAATTCGTCCAAATCCACGCGTTTCAAGAGCGTGAGAATTGCTTCAGCACCCATGCCGGCGATGAATTTTTCAGGATCGCTGTCGTCGAGGTTTTGGTTGCCTTCCGGAAGAGAATCCAATACTTCTAAGTATTCGTCTTCTGAAAGGAACGCCATGTTATTTACGTTGAAGCTGAAATTCAAATCACGGGCTGCGCCGGCTTGGATCACGACGTAGCGTTCGTAGTAGATGATGGATTCCAGTTTCTTGGCAGGAATACCCAACAAATATCCGATCTTGTTCGGAGTTGAGCGGAAGTACCAGATGTGTGCTACGGGAACGGTCAAGGTAATGTGACCCATTCTTTCACGACGCACTTTCTTTTCGGTTACTTCAACACCGCAACGGTCGCAAATGATACCACGGTAGCGAATACGTTTGTATTTACCGCAGTGGCATTCGTAGTCTTTTGAGGGACCGAAAATGCGCTCGCAGAAGAGACCGTCACGTTCCGGTTTGTAGGTCCGGTAGTTTACAGTTTCGGGTTTGAGAACTTCTCCGGATGAACGTTCTTGGATTTCTTCCGGGGAAGCCAAACCAATCGTGATCCGGTTGAAGTTGCTTTTTATTTTAAGATCTTTTTTGAAAGACATATTATAGGTGTTTCAAATGGTCAAATACTCCTGTTGCTTAATCTAACTTGATGCTCAAGCCCAAGCCGCGCAATTCGTGCAGCAAGACGTTGAGTGATTCCGGAATACCCGGAGTCGGCATCGGTTCGCCTTTCACGATTGCTTCGTATGCGCGAGAGCGTCCTGTTACGTCGTCAGACTTGATGGTAAGGATTTCTTGGAGGATGTTGGAGGCACCGAAAGCTTCGAGTGCCCAAACTTCCATTTCCCCGAAACGTTGGCCCCCAAATTGGGCTTTACCACCGAGCGGCTGTTGCGTAATCAAGGAGTACGGGCCGATGGAACGTGCGTGCATCTTGTCATCAACCATGTGACCCAACTTAATCATGTAGATCACGCCGACAGTTGCCGGTTGGTCGAACATTTCACCGGTACCACCGTCACGGAGGAAGGTACGACCGTAACGAGGAATACCTGCTTTGTCGGTGTACTCGCAGATGTCGTCCAACGATGCACCGTCAAAGATCGGGGTGCTGAATTTGGTACCGAGCTCTTTACCAGCCCAACCCAATACGGTTTCGTAAATCTGACCCAAGTTCATACGTGAAGGCACGCCCAAGGGGTTCAATACGATGTCCACGGTGCTACCATCTTCCAAGAACGGCATGTCTTCGTCACGAACCACTTTGGCAACGATACCTTTGTTACCGTGGCGACCTGCCATTTTATCACCCACACGAATCTTACGTTTCTTCGCAACATATACTTTTGCCAATTGCATGATACCGTTGGGAAGTTCATCTCCGATGGTCACGTTGTACTTGATCCGTTTGAGTTCTGCATCGTATTCCTTGAATGCAATCAGGTAGTTGTTGATCAACTGGCGGATCAAAGCATTGGTATTCTTATCAGCCGTCCACTTGATCGGACTTACATTTTCGTAGTTGATGCGTTCCAGGTCAGAACGGTGGAATGTCTCACCTTTTGCAATGATGGTTGCACCGTACAAGTCTGAAACTCCGTTGGAAGGTTTGCCTTCAACGAGAATCATCAATTTATCCAGGAATTTTTCACGGAGGGCACTCGCTTTGAGGTGGAAGTTGTTTTCTGCTTCTGCCGTCTTTGCTTTGATGTCCGCGCTGCGGCCACGTTTGCCGTCTTTGAATACCTTTGAGTACAGTTTCTTTCCAATGATGGTTCCAGACAGGGACGGGGAAGCTTTCAAAGAAGCATCTTTCACGTCACCGGCTTTGTCACCGAAGATGGCACGCAAGAGTTTTTCTTCCGGAGAAGGATCGCTTTCCCCTTTCGGAGTAACCTTACCGATCAAGATATCACCGGGTTCAATGCTTGCACCGATGCGGATGATACCGTTTTCGTCCAGGTCGCGGGTAGCTTCTTCGCTGACGTTCGGGATATCCGAGGTCAATTCTTCCATACCACGTTTGGTATCACGAACTTCCATGATGTACTCATCCACGTGGATAGAGGTGAAGATATCTTCACGGATAATGCGTTCTGACAACACAATCGCGTCCTCAAAGTTGTAACCTTTCCAAGGCATGAAGGCTACCTTCAAGTTACGACCCAGTGCCAATTCCCCTTTATCGGTTGCGTAACCTTCGGTCAGGATTTGACCCGGTTCCACGAGTTGACCGCGTTTTACAATCGGTTTGAGCAAGATAGAGGTACTTTGGTTGGTCTTTCTGTACAAAGGAAGTTTGTAGACTGTAACATCCGGAGAGAAACTTACGAAACGTTCGTCGTCAGTTTGTTCGTATTTCACGTGGATTTCACGTGCATCCACGTATACGACTTCTCCGCGTCGTTCTGCTACTACTTGGGTACGGGAATCGCGTACTACTGCACCTTCCAAACCAGTACCTACGATCGGAGCTTCGGGTTTAATCAAAGGAACAGCCTGGCGCATCATGTTGGATCCCATCAACGCACGGTTCGCGTCGTCGTGTTCCAAGAAAGGAATCAACGATGCTGCGATGGAAGCAATCTGATTCGGAGCAACGTCCATCAAGTGGACATCTTCCTTGCTCACAACCGGATAGTCTGCTTCGAAACGGCATTTGATGCGTTCATCAACGATGGTACCGTCTTCCGCAATTTTTGCGTTGGCTTGTGCCACCATCTTTTCTTCTTCCTCTTCAGCACTCATGTATACACATCCGTCAGCGCTCAAATCCACAACACCGTTGTTTACTTTTCGGTAGGGAGTTTCAATGAAGCCGAGTTCGTTGATGCGGGCATAAACGCACAAGGATGAAATCAAACCGATGTTCGGTCCTTCAGGGGTTTCAATCGGACACAAACGTCCGTAGTGGGTATAGTGAACGTCACGCACTTCAAAACCTGCGCGATCGCGGGAAAGACCTCCCGGACCGAGGGCTGAAAGGCGGCGTTTGTGAGTCATTTCGGCCAGCGGGTTGGTTTGATCCATGAATTGGGACAACTGGCTGGTTCCGAAGAACGAGTTGATGACAGAAGACAGGGTCTTCGCATTGATCAAGTCGGTCGGTTTGAATTCTTCGTTGTCGCGGACGTTCATCCGTTCGCGGATGGTGCGGGCCATCCGAGTCAGACCTACGCTGAATTGGTTGGCCAATTGTTCACCCACGGTGCGGATACGGCGGTTGCTCAAGTGGTCGATATCATCCACAGTAGCGTGAGCATTGATCAAGGAAATCAAATATTTGATGATTTCAATGATGTCTTGCTTGGTCAACACGCGGATATCGTTTGCCGTATTCAAGCCGAGTTTTTTGTTCAAGCGGTAACGACCCACTTCTCCCAAGTCGTAACGTTTGTCAGAGAAGAACAACTTGTCGATAACGTCACGAGCGGTAGCTTCGTCAGGCGGTTCTGATGAGCGCAGCTGACGGTAGGTATGGATAATCGCTTCGATTTCAGAGTTGCAGGTATCTTTCTGCAAGGTATTGTGAATAATCGCAAAGTCGTTTGCATCCGGGCTATCCGTGTGGAAGAGAATGGTCTCAGCTCCCGAATCCAAAATACTTTCGATATGATCTTCTTCCAGGATGGTTTCGCGGTCAACGATGATCTCGTTACGCTCAATGTAAACCACTTCTCCCGTATCTTCATCCACAAAGTCTTCGTTCCATTTCTTGAGGATACGTCCAGCCAATTTGCGGCCTACGTTCTTCTTCAGGTTGGTACGGTTGACTTTCACTTCTTCTGCCAGACCGAAGATATCGAGAATATCTTTATCGCTCTCGTAACCGATTGCGCGGAGCAAGGTGGTTACGGGTAATTTCTTTTTACGATCGATGTATGCATACATCACATTGTTGATGTCTGTTGCAAACTCAATCCAGGATCCTTTGAAAGGAATAATCCGGGCAGAGTACAATTTGGTACCGTTGGCGTGAAGGCTTTGTCCAAAGAATACGCCGGGTGAACGGTGCAATTGTGATACGACGATGCGTTCAGATCCATTGATAACGAACGTACCACGAGGAGTCATGTAGGGGATGGTACCCAGGTACACGTCTTCGTCGGTCGGTTCAAATCCTTCGTGTTCAGGATCATTGCAGTCAAGTTTCAGCTTGGCCTTGAGGGGAACGCTGTAGGTAAGTCCTCTTTCCAGACACTCTTCGATGGAATACCGCGGAGGATCAATGAAATAGTCAATGAACTCCAGCACGAAGTTATTGCGGGTATCCGTGATCGGGAAGATTTCTTGGAATACCTTGAACAATCCTTCGTTACGACGATTTTCTGCGGTGGTGTCCAATTGGAAGAAATCCTTGAAGGATTTCAATTGAACCTCGAGAAAATCAGGGTACTCAAGGAGAGATTTTGAGGTCGCGAATGTAATCCGCTGATTATTTGTTTTTTGCGACATTGTTTTGGGGTTTGGTTGAAAATAACTAAAAAAACGACAAAAAGGATTAGAGTCTTTCTCAGACTCTAATCCTGAATTCCCTAAAGGGATTTAGTGTGTTTATTTAATTTCAACTTCTCCACCAGCTTCTTCAAGTGCTGCTTTTACTTGTTCAGCTTCGGCTTTTGAAACTTTCTCTTTGATCGGAGCGGGTGCTTTGTCAACGAGTTCTTTAGCTTCTTTCAGACCCAAACCGGTGATTTCTTTAACCACTTTCACGATCTGCAATTTAGCTTGACCGGGAGAGGTCAAAATAACGTCAAATTGAGTTTGCTCAGCTTCTGCTGCTGCACCTGCTGCTGCGGGAGCTGCTACTGCTACAGCTGCTGCTGCAGGCTCGATTCCGTATTCTTCTTTGAGAATTTGAGCTAATTCTTGAACGTCTTTTACAGTAAGATTTACCAATTCTTCTGCAAGTTTTTTGATATCTGCCATTGTTTTATAAAATTAATAGTTTCTAATTTATTATTCTTTTTCTGATAAAGTTTGTACAAGACCTGCGATCTTTCCTCCGCCTGCAGCTTGCAAAGCAGAAATAACGTTCTTAGCAGGTGATTGCAACAAGGTGATGATGTCACCAATGAGTTCTTCGCGAGATTTGATGTTCACGAGAGCGTCCAAGTTTTCAGCGCCCAAGTATGCGCAATCTTGAACCAATGCACTCTTCAACACCGGTTTTCCCATCTTTTCTGCAAATTCTTTGATCAATTTAGCAGGACCGTTGGGAGTTGTGGTAAACATCACTGCGGTAGGACCAGCGAGGGTAGGGATCAAGGATGCAGCTTCAGCTGAACCTTTTTCAATTACCTTCGACAGGAGGGTATTCTTAACGACAACCAGTTTGATGTCTTTCTCGAAGCAAGCGCGACGAAGTTCAGAGGTTTGCTCTGCATTCAAACCCGAAATGTCAGTAACATAGAAATCGGGGGTTTGCTCCAACTGTGCTGCAATAGCTTCAATAATTTGTGCTTTTTCTTCTCTTCTCATAACTCTAAATTATTATTCAGCAGCACTGAAAGTTTTATTGTCAATACAGATACCCGGGCTCATCGTAGAAGAGAGGTATACGCTCTTCACGTAGGTGCCTTTGAGGGCCTGAGGTTTGAGTTTCAAGATGGTGTTCAGCAACTCTTGGGCGTTTTCAGCCAATTGGTGAGCATCGAATGATACTTTTCCAATAGATGCGTGAACGATACCGGTCTTGTCAACCTTGAAGTCGATCTTACCAGCTTTCACCTCTTTAACAGCGTTGGCAATGTCCATAGTAACGGTACCGGTTTTCGGGTTCGGCATCAAGCCGCGGGGACCGAGAATACGACCGATAGGACCAATCTTAGCCATTACAGAAGGGGTACAGATAATTACATCCACATCTGTCCAACCACCTTTGATTTGCTCAATATAGTCATCCAACCCAACGTGATCAGCGCCTGCTTCACGAGCTTCAGCTTCTTTGTCAGGTGTACACAATACCAATACGCGAGTCTGTTTCCCGGTTCCGTGAGGAAGAGTCACGACGCCACGTACCATTTGGTTCGCTTTACGAGGGTCAACACCCAAACGAACTGCCAAATCCACAGAAGCGTCGAATTTGGTGTAAGTGATTTCTTTCACCAATTTGCAGGCTTCCAGCAATTTGTATTGTTTGGTAGCATCAACCTTCTCTACAGCTATTCTTTGATTTTTAGTTAATTTACTCATAGCGTGTGATTAATTTACATCGGCAGGAAACGTTCCGTCTACTTGAATACCCATACTTCTTGCAGTACCGGCAACCATTCTCATCGCTGCACCCAAGGTAAATGCATTCATGTCTGGCATTTTGTCTTGAGCGATCGCTCTCACTTGTTCCCAAGTGATGGTAGCCACTTTCTTACGGTTCGGTTCAGCTGAACCAGTTGCAACTTTAGCTGCTTCCTTCAACTGTACAGCAACCGGGGGTTGCTTAACTACGAACGTAAATGATTTATCACTGTATACGGTGATAATCACAGGCAAAACTTTTCCGGCTTTGTCTTGGGTACGAGCATTAAATTGCTTGCAGAAAGCCATAATGTTCACACCCTTGGAACCCAAAGCAGGTCCTACCGGAGGTGACGGATTGGCTGCTCCGCCTTTGATCTGCAATTTAATAAATGCGGCAACTTCTTTAGCCATAATGTTTTCTGATTGATTTATTCTTTAACTACTTGAACGAAATTTAATTCCAAAAGGGTCTTTCTACCGAAAATCTTGACCATAACCTTGATCTTCTTCTTGTCCTGAAGCACTTCTTCAATCGTTCCGTCAAATCCGTTGAAGGGACCGTCAATGATCTTGACTGCTTCTCCAACGATGAACGGAGTGATGTTTTCTTCTTCTTGACCAAGAAGCTCATCCACTTGACCGAGGATTTTATTTACTTCTGCTTGACGGAGCGGAACAGGTTTCTTGTCTTTTCCATCTTTGCTGTCTTTTTCCGTGAGGAATCCCGATACGTGAGTGATGTTGCGGATGATGTGCTGCAATTCTCCAGTAAGGTGGGCTTCAAGCATAATATAGCCCGGATAGAGAATTCTTTCCGAACTTACTTTCTTACCATTCTTTACTTGGAAAATCTTTTCGGTCGGGATGAGTACTTGAGAAACTAAATGACCGAGACCCAAGACTTTGATCTCGTTCTCGATTAATTCCTTAGCTTTCTTTTCTTTCCCACCCGCAGCACGAACCACGTACCACTTTTTTTCGAAATCACCCATAGCTTTTTAGTACAGCAAATTGTAAATAAAAGTCATCAAGTGACGGAACACGAAGTCCATCGCAGCAATCACGAGTGCGAAGATTACGGAAGCTACCATAACCAAAATCGCAGAACTTTGGAGTTCAGACCAGGTCGGCCAACTCGTTTTCTGGGTCAGTTCCGTGTAAGAATCTTTTAGATAAACACTAAATTTGCTCATTTTATTTGTATTGGTGGTAACGGCAGTGGAAGCTTTTGCAATTACCGATTAAAAATAATAACAGATGCGTAACCATCTGTATTAATTTAGCAGGGGCAGAGCGATTCGAACGCCCATCAACGGTTTTGGAGACCGCTATTCTACCCTTGAACTATGCCCCTAAAAAATGGGCTTGACTTGAGCCAAGCCCTATTTTATGTTTTGCTTGAGATTATTCAAACAATTTGGTAACTTGACCTGCACCTACGGTACGACCACCTTCGCGGATAGCGAAACGGGGACCTTCGTTGATAGCAACCGGGTAGATCAATTCTACAGTGATGGTTACGTTATCACCAGGCATTACCATGTCAGTTCCTTCAGGAAGGGTGATTTCACCAGTAACGTCCAAAGTACGGATGAAGAATTGAGGACGATATTTGTTGTGGAAAGGAGTGTGACGTCCACCTTCGTCTTTTCTCAATACGTAAACTTCAGCTTGGAATTTACGGTGAGGAGTGATGGTACCAGGACGAGCGATAACTTGACCACGTTTGATTTCTTTCTTGTCGATACCACGGAGCAACAAACCTACGTTGTCACCAGCTTCACCTTGGTCCAAAATCTTACGGAACATTTCAACACCGGTAACCACTGATTTCTTAGGTTCGTCACCCAAACCGATAATTTGGATTTCTTCACCAGTGTGGATGATACCAGTTTCGATACGACCAGTTGCTACAGTACCACGACCAGTGATAGAGAACACGTCTTCAACAGGCATCAAGAAAGGTTTTTCATTTTCACGGGGCGGAATCGGAACGTATTCATCAACTGAAGCCATCAATTCCATAACTTTTTCTTCCCATTTCGGTTCGCCGTTCAATGCACCGAGTGCAGAACCACGGATGATCGGGGTGTTGTCACCGTCGAAGTTGTAGAAGCTCAACAATTCACGAACTTCCATTTCAACGAGTTCAACCATTTCTTCGTCGTCAACCAAGTCAACTTTGTTCAAGAACACAACGATACGAGGAACGTTTGCCTGACGAGCAAGCAAGATGTGTTCACGAGTTTGGGGCACCGGACCATCAGTAGCAGCTACAACGAGGATAGCACCGTCCATTTGCGCAGCACCGGTAACCATGTTTTTAACGTAGTCGGCGTGGCCAGGGCAGTCAACGTGAGCGTAGTGACGTGATGCAGTTTGGTATTCAACGTGTGAAGTATTGATAGTAATACCACGTTCTTTTTCTTCGGGAGCGTTGTCGATAGAGTCGAATGAACGCAATTCAGAAAGACCAGCTTTTGCCAATACAGTAGTGATAGCAGCGGTCAAAGTAGTTTTACCGTGGTCAACGTGGCCGATAGTACCAATGTTAACGTGCGGCTTGTCTCTTTTAAAAGTTTCTTTTGCCATAGCTTGAAAAGTTAAATTTTAATGAATTTTACACACTTAAAGAGCCGGTGGCGGGAATTGAACCCGCGACCTCTTCCTTACCAAGGAAGCGCTCTACCCCTGAGCTACACTGGCTTAACTGTTTGAGCGGAAGACGAGGTTCGAACCCGCGACCCTCAGCTTGGAAGGCTGATGCTCTACCGACTGAGCTACTTCCGCAATCTAATATTTTGGTGGGGAGAGCAGGATTCGAACCTACGAAGGCGTGCGCCAGCAGATTTACAGTCTGCCCCAGTTGGCCACTTTGGTATCTCCCCAACTGTTAGAGCCGATGGAGGGATTCGAACCCCCGACCAGCTGATTACAAATCAGCTGCTCTGGCCAACTGAGCTACATCGGCAATTATTTTTGTTGGCCCCCTTTGTTTAGGGATTGCAAAGGTAGAGTTTTTCTTTGTAACTCCAAAAGTTTTTTTAATTTTCTTTAACTTTTTTTTCGCAGCCCCCATTTTTTATCGCTTGAATGATGCTGGCTTTTGTCAGATTGCATTCTGTACGTTGCTGATTGACAGTTCCTTGTTCGATAAACTTGTCGGGAATGCCCAAACCGTGGATCTTTCCTGCGTAATTGAGTTCTGCCATTTGCTCACAGACACCTGCGTATAGTCCTCCCAGCTGGGTGCCGTCTTCTACTGTTAGGATGTGATTGTATTTTTTGCTTAATTTTTCCAACAGGTCCTTGTCCATGGGTTTGAGGAAACGCATGTCGTAGTGGGCGGGATGGGAGTTGGGGCATTCGTTTTGAAGTTCTGCCGTTGCTTCAGCTACCCAGTTTCCGGCAGTCCCGATGCTCAGGATCACGGTGTCTGTGTCTTTTCCTTCGCTGATGCAGCGCGCTTTCCCGAGGGGAATGGGTTCCGTTGGGCTGTTTCTCCAGTCCAGTCCCTGTGCGTTCCCGCGCGGATACCGGATGATGCTCGGACCATACTCCTCTTGGCAGACGGCGTGCATCATGTTTTTAAGTTCGATCTCGTTCATGGGTGCGAGGATCGTCAGGTTCGGAATCGGTCGGAAGGCCGCCAGGTCGTAGGCTCCTTGGTGGGTGGCACCGTCCTCGCCAACCAAGCCGGCGCGGTCCAGGCAGAAAACAACCTTTAGATTTTGGAGAGCGACATCGTGGATGACGCTGTCGTATGCCCGTTGCATGAACGAGGAGTAGATGTTGCAGAAGGGCAGCATGCCATTTGCGGCCAATCCGGCAGAGAAGGTGACTGCGTGCGGTTCTGCGATGCCGACATCAAATACGCGGTCCGGCATTTCCCGTTGCATAATGTTTAGTGAGGATCCACTCAACATTGCGGGTGTAATGCCGACAATGCGGTTGTCGTTTTTAGCCAGCTGGAGCAAGGTCTCTCCGAATACATCCTGGTAGCGGTCGGCGTCGCCCTTTCGGATGATCCGTTCGCCTGTTTCCGGATCAAATGCACCGGGGGCATGCCATACAACCTGGTTCTTCTCGGCGGGTTTGTAGCCTTTACCTTTTTGGGTGATGATGTGCAGCAATTTGGGTCCGTCCAGGGTTTTGAGCCGTTGGAGTGCATTGACCAGTTGTAGTACGTCGTTGCCGTCGATGGCCCCGAAGTAGCGGAATCCGAGCGATTCAAACAAGCTGCCACCGGAGATGACGGCCATTTTGGTGGAACGGAATACCCGTTTTGCGTAGTGCCGGATACCACTTCCCATTCGTCGCCACACGCTTTCTTTGAGTCGGTTGTAGGTGCGTGAAAGGGAAATTTTAACCAGGTAATTGTGGAGGGCTCCTGTGTTTTTGTCAATGGAGATCTGGTTGTCGTTCAGGATGACCAGCAGATCATTTTTTAGGGAGCCTGCGTGGTTCAGGCCTTCAAAGGCCATGCCTCCTCCCATGGCACCGTCCCCGATGACGGCGATGACGTGTTCTTTTCGACCCTGTTTCTCGGCGGCAACAGCCATGCCCAGGGCGGCTGAGATGGATGTGGACGAGTGTCCTGTTCCAAAAGCATCGTGAATGTTTTCTTCCCGTTTCGGGAAACCACTGATTCCACCTTTCTTTCGGTTCTCTTTGAACAGGTCGCGTCTGCCGGTGAGGATTTTGTGTGCATAGGCCTGATGTCCGACGTCCCATATCAATTTGTCGGAAGGGGAGTCGTAGACATAGTGCAAGGCTACACACAATTCAACAGCCCCTAAACTCGCTCCCAAGTGTCCCGGATTTTTCGAGCAACAGGCAATCATGTAATTGCGGATCTCGTTGCAAAGGGCGGGCAGGTCGCTGGTTGGCAGATTCTTTACGTCTGCAGGGCTGTTGATTGAATCTAGAAGCATGTCGGGTTAGCGAATGATGGTTTGGTCGCGATCCGGTCCCAATGAGATGATGCGGATCGGAACGCCGGTTTCTTTTTCCAAGAACTCAACATATTCGCGGAATGCTGTGGGCAAATCTTCTTCGCGGCGGATACCGGTCAGGTCGGTTTGCCAGCCACGGAAGTCTTTGTAGATCGGTTCTACTTCGGCATAGGTGTCGAAGGGCACATGGTCCATGATTTCTCCATCGACGCGGTAAGCCGTTGCGACGCGGATGGTCTCAAAGTTGTCCAGAACATCGGATTTCATCATGATCAAGTCGGTCACTCCATTCAACATGATGGCATATTTCAAGGCAACCAAGTCCAACCAGCCGGTGCGACGTGCACGACCGGTCGTAGCGCCGAATTCGTGACCCAATTTGCGCAAACGTTCGCCGGTTTCGTCGAAGAGTTCGGTCGGGAACGGGCCACTGCCTACGCGGGTGCAATAGGCTTTGAAGATACCGTATACATTTTTTACGGTAGAGGGAGCAACGCCCAAACCGGAGCAAGCACCCGAGCAAGTCGTATTGGAAGAGGTGACAAACGGGTAGGAACCGAAGTCGATGTCCAGCAAAGAGCCTTGAGCTCCTTCCGCCAAAATGGCTTTGCCACTGCGCAGTGCGTCGTTTACATAGTATTCTCCGTCAACCAGATTGAAGGTGCGGAGGAAATCAATGGCATCCATCCAGGCCGCTTCGTTGGCTTGTGCATCGTATTCGAAATCGTATTGCTTGAGCAATCCGATGTGCTTTTCTTTCAGATTTTGGAAGCGGGTCGGGAAGTCGGCTGCCAAAATATCACCTACGCGCAGACCGTTGCGGCCAGTCTTGTCCATGTAGGTCGGGCCAATGCCTTTGAGGGTTGAGCCGATTTTGGATTTTCCTTTCGCAGCTTCTGAAGCAGCATCGATGATTTTGTGGGTCGGCAAAATCAGGTGTGCCTTTTGAGAGATGCAGATGCGTTCTCTGACAGGAACACCCAGGGCGGAGAGTTTGTCACATTCTTCTTTGAAGATAATGGGATCAATCACCACACCGTTGCCGATGACATTCATTGTGTTTTCACGGAAAATTCCAGAGGGAATGGTGTGAAGTACAAAATTTGTGTTGTCAAAATGGAGGGAGTGTCCGGCATTGGGGCCTCCTTGGAATCGGGCAATGACCGGATAACGGCTGGCAAGGACATCCACGATTTTTCCTTTGCCTTCGTCACCCCACTGCAGGCCTAATACGACGTCAAGCTTCATGATATATTATAAGGTATAAGATTTATTCTGTTAAAAAGGTAAGTCATCTCCTTCATCAAGGACCGGTTTGGGTGTGGCTGGAACTGGTTGGGAAACAGCCGGAGTGGTCTGTGCAGGAGTTGTGTTCGGGTTGTCGGATTTGCGTCCCAACAGTTGGATGGTGTCGGCTACAATTTCAGTGATGTAGCGGGTATTGCCATGCTGGTCGTTGTAGGATCGGCTACGGAGTTTGCCCTCCACATAGACCTGGCTTCCTTTTTTGAGGTAGTTTTCGGTAAACTCAGCCAACTGTCTCCAACATACAATGTTGTGCCATTCGGTCTGCTCTTTGGTTTCTCCCGTATTGCGGTCCCGGTAGCGTTCTGATGTAGCCAAAGTGAAAGTCGAGTTGACCACTCCACTTTCGAGGTGGCGGATTTCGGGATCTCTGCCGAGGTTTCCGATGAGCATTACTTTGTTGAGTGACATATACACATATATTTTATTGGACTTGCTAAGGTACGACTATTCTTCGATATTGAAAAATTTAATTTGGTCGGGATATGGAAAAAGACTACTTTTGGCAGTTGTATAAACCCTTTAAAAACTATCTGATTAAAATGACAGCAACTGTTAAAAAATTCTTGTCAGACAGCGTTGTTGCCCGTTGGGCCGCCTTGATTCTGGTTGCGCTGATGATGTTCTTTGCGTATATGTTCGTGGACGTAATGTCTCCGCTCAAGTCTCTTGTTGAGACAAACTTGAATTGGAACAACAGTGTCTTTGGTACTTATGCGGCTTCCGAGTATTTCTTGAACGTATTCTGTTTCTTCTTGATCTTTGCAGGGATCATTTTGGACAAAATGGGTATCCGCTTTACCGGTATCTTGTCCGGATCGTTGATGGTGATTGGTGCAGCCATCAAGTTCATTGCAATTTCGGATTGGTTCGCAGCAACCAGCTTCTGCCAATGGTTGAACAGCTGGTGGGTAGCGCTTCCGGGTAACGCGAAGATGGCTTGCTTGGGCTTTATGATTTTTGGTTGCGGTTGTGAAATGGCCGGTACCACCGTTTCCAAATCCATTGCTAAATGGTTCAAAGGCAAAGAAATGGCTTTGGCAATGGGTATTGAAATGGCTATCGCCCGTTTGGGTGTGTTCGCTGTAATGTGGATTGCTCCGATCATTTCGAACAAATTCGATGCGTCGGTGGTGGCTCCGGTAGGATTCTGTACCGCGTTGTTGCTCATCGGTTTGATTTGCTACATCGTCTTCTCTTTGATGGACCGCAAGTTGGACAAACAAATGAAGGAAGCCGGTGAATTGAGCAGCGAAGAAGGTGGAGAAGAAGAATTCCACTTGAGCGATTTGAAAGCGATCTTTACCAGCAAAATGTTCTGGTTGGTAGCCTTGTTGTGCGTGTTGTACTATTCTGCAATCTTCCCGTTCCAACGTTTTGCACCGAACTACTTGGAAACAACCTTGGGTATTGCTGCCAGCGAAGCTTCCCAATTGTTCAGTGTCTTCCCGATTTTGGCGATGTGCTTGACCCCGTTCTTGGGTGCTTTCTTGGATTACAAAGGTAAAGGTGCTTCGATGTTGATGTTGGGTGCAATCATCATGATTGCTTGCCACTTGAGCTTCGCATTCTTGTTGCCGGTATTCCCGTCCAAAGCATTTGCTACTGTTTTGATCTTGGTCTTGGGTGTTTCCTTCTCATTGGTGCCCGCAGCTTTGTGGCCTTCTGTGCCGAAGATCATTGATGCAAGAATCTTGGGTTCTGCTTACTGCGTGATCTTCTGGATCCAAAACATCGGTTTGTTTGCTACTCCGCTCTTGATTGGTGCAACCTTGGATGCTACCGGCGGTTACTTGGTGCCGATGATCATTTTCGCATGCTTCGGTGTCGCAGCTTTGTTTATTGGTGTGTATTTGAAGATCGAAGACAAACGCAAAGCCTACGGCTTGGAATTGCCTAACGTGAAAAAATAATGGGTAAACCTCGTATTTTAACGGAATCGAAGGGGGCACGGTGGCTGGCGCTGCTGTGCCTGGCGATTCCGATGTTCGGATCCTACTTCTTTGCGGACATGTTTTCCCCGCTCTCCGAGGTCTTCCGTTCGGCTGAGAACGTGGCCTTGGGTTGGGACGCAACCGATTATGGCTTGTACACAGGAGCCTACTCGGTGCTTTGCGTTTTTGGGGGGTTGATTTTCTGCGGAATGTTGTTGGACCGCTGGGGCGTTCGCTTGACGGGTTCTGTCTTTGTGGGGCTGATGGTGGCCGGTGCAGCTTTGGCTGGCTTTTCCATGAGTGATTCTTTTGCTGAAGGATCCCTGGCTTCGTGGATGGGCCGTTATTTTGAAAAACCGTCCTTGGCCTTGGCAACCGCTGGATTTGCCGTGTTTGGTCTGGGTAGTGAGATTGCAGGTGTCGTAGTCAACCGTGCCATCGCAAAATGGTTCAAAAACCGGGAGATGGCTTTGGCGATGGGCGTACAGTTGTCTTTGGCCCGTTTGGGTAAGGCAACGGCCTTGTTGTCGGTGCCCTATCTGATTGCCTATGAAGGTGGATTTTTGTCCCGTCCGATGATCATGACTGTGGTTTGGGTCGGTATGGGTTTGCTGCTGTTGAGCGGCGTCGTTTGGGTGGTATTTGCGTTGATGGATACCCGTTTGGACCGTCAGAGCGAAGAAGCCCGCCGGATTGCGGCGCAGGTAGCAGAAGAACAAAAAGATGATTTTCGATGGAGTGATGTGTGGAAGGTTTTGAGCAACCGTAATTTCTTGTTGATTTCGTTGCTTTGCGTCTCCTTCTACTGCTGCATCATCTCTTTTGGAAAATTTGCTTCTGCGGTAGCGATTCCCCGTTTTGGTATCGACTTCAAAGTGGCGGGTCAAATGATCAGCATGATTCCGTTCTGTACCATTGTCTTTGCACCGTTGTTCGGTCACATGGTGGACCGCTGGGGATACGGTACCCGTTTTATGCTCGTGGGGGCCTGTCTGGTGTTGTTGGCTCACCTGATCATTGCTTTTGCTCCGGGTCAGCCGATCTTCGGATTTTTGGGTATTGGTATTTTGGGCATTGGTTATTCACTCGTGCCAGCGGCCATGTGGCCTTCTGTGCCGAAGATCATCCCTGAGAAGAATTTGGGTACGGCATATTCCTTGATTTACTGGGTGCAAAACATTGGTATGATGATGGTTCCGATCTGGGTGGGCCGTATTTTTGATACCAGTGGCAATCCGGTACACGTGGAGATCCTCTTCATCGCATTGGCGGTAATAGCGATTGCGGTGGCACTGGTCTTCCTGTATTCTTCGAAGAAGCATCCGGAATTGGGTCTGGACAAAGCCGCCCAACGGGATTAATAGACGGTGTTTTCCTGCAAGATCCGATCGATGAGTGGTTGGGCTTGGGCTGATAACCATAGACGTCCTCCGAGGTATCGGGGGGCGTTTTCTTTTGCCTCGGTGGCAAGATGGGCCAACAGCGGGTGTGCGTAGTTGGCTTCCAGGATGAGCTGGTTCGAGAACTTCCATTGCGGGATTGATGCCACTTCGGGGTGGGTGTAGGCCTGTGTCGGAAGTGCTTGAATGATGCAGTCGGCCAGGGGATAGCGTTGTGCAGCTTCGCTCAATGACAGGAGTTCTGCCGGGAAGGGAGGGATGTGTTGCGTCGTCCGGTTGGCAATCCAGACGCGGTGTCCGAGGTGGGAGGCAGCAGCAGCGGCAGCCTTTCCTGCTCCGCCGTAGCCCAGGACCAGGATGGTGCAGGGTTTGGGGAGGTGTTGTTGCAACAAGGTGCGTACGGCGATATAATCGGTGTTGTAAGCCTTGATGCCTTCTTTTTCTTTGATCAGCAGGTTGGCCGCTTGAAACAGGCTGGCTGCATCGTCGGCAAAGTCTGCGTGATGGTAAGCCGCGGTTTTGAAGGGGGCGGTGACATTGACCGCATAGTAGTCACCTGCGAGAAACTGTTGGAAACCGGCTTCAAAGGAGGGTGTTTCGATCAAATCGTACGGACAGTAGTTCTGAAAGAGTTCCGGACTTTGACTGTGTGCGATCGGATAGCCGATCAGGCCGAGCCGCAGGTGGGGGAAGCGGTAGTGGGGTTTAGCGTTCATGGCGTTGACGAACGGCTTCGTAACAGAGGATGGCTGTAGAAACGGATACGTTGAGGGAGTCAATGCGTCCCAGCATCGGGATGCGGATGTGGGCGTCGGCTTGCTGACGCCAGTAGTCGGTGAGGCCGGTAGCTTCCGTTCCCATGACCAGTGCGCAGGCTCTCTGCATATCCGTCTGGTAATACAGTTCCGAGTCCTGCAGTTGGGCGGTGTAAATGCGGATGCCGTGCTCCTTCAGCCATTGTACGGCTTCTTCGGAAGAGCAGGCTACTACGGGCACAGAGAAAACGCCTCCCAGGCTGGAGCGGATGACGTTGGGATTGTAGATGTCTGTCAGCGGGTCGCAGACGAGGACGGCATCAACGTGTGCAGCATCGGCTGTCCGAAGAATGGCACCCAGGTTGCCGGGTTTTTCAACGGCTTCAAGGACGAGGATCAGCGGCTTTTCGGCTAAGGTGAGATCCTGCAGGGTTCGGGTAGGCGAGTGGGCAATCGCGACCAGCCCTTCGGTGGACTCCCGGTACGCCAGTTTCCGGTAAACGGTTTCGTGAATCAGACAAAGGACAGCTCCGCTCTTTTCGGCAGCGCGCAGCAAATCCGGTCTTGAATTTTGTAGTTGGGAGGTAAAAAACAAGGCCTGCAACCGGATACCGGCTGCAAGCGCTTGTTCTGTTTCCCGGATTCCTTCGATGACGAAACGGCCACTTTTGCGTCGCAACGCCGATTTGTCCTGGAGTGCGACGGCATCTTTGATGCGTGGATTCGTGTTCGAAGAAATCTCAATCATGGTATTTATTCCTTTTCTTGTGCTTGGCTATGTTGGTGTACTTCCGGACGCATTTGAGGGAAGAGCAACACATCCTGGATGGAGGCATTGTTGGTCATCAACATGGCCAGACGGTCGATACCGATACCCATACCGGAAGTCGGCGGCATACCGTATTCGAGCGCACGGACAAAGTCCATATCAATGAACATGGCTTCGTCGTCCCCTTTGTCTTTCAGTTTGACTTGTTCTTTGAAACGTTCCAATTGGTCAATCGGGTCATTCAATTCGCTGTATGCGTTGCACAATTCCTTACCGTTGACAAAGAGCTCAAAACGTTCGGTCAGGTTGGGGTTTTCGCGGTGACGCTTGGTCAGCGGAGAGGTTTCAACCGGGTAATCGGTGATGAAGGTCGGTTGGATGAGGTGTTTTTCGCAGTATTCGCCAAAAATCTCGTCAATGAGTTTGCCTACGCCCATGGACGGGTCTGTTTCAATGTGGAGGTCCTTGCAGACTTGACGCAATTGGTCTTCGTCCATGCCGGATACGTCGATGCCGGTGTATTCTTTGATGGCATCCAGCATCGGCAAACGGCGGTACGGACCGGTGAAGTCGATTTTGTTTTCACCGACCTCGATGTCGTTGGTGCGGCCGTGGAGTTCCATGGCTACTTTTTCCAACATCTTTTCGGTGAATTCCATCATCCATTTGTAGTCTTTGTAAGCTACGTAGATTTCCAAACAGGTGAATTCCGGGTTGTGGGTTTTGTCCATACCTTCGTTGCGGAAGTTTCGGGAGAATTCGTACACACCGCTGAAACCGCCGACGATGAGGCGTTTCAAATACAGTTCGTTGGCAATCCGAAGGTACAACGGAATGTCCAATGTGTTGTGGTGGGTAATGAAGGGGCGGGCAGAGGCACCTCCCGGGATGGGTTGGAGTACCGGAGTGTCCACTTCCAGGCAACCGTGTGCGTTGAAGTAGTCACGCATGGCGCTCATGATTTTTGAACGTTTGATGAAGGTGTCGCGGACGTGGGGATTTACAATCAAATCCACGTAGCGCATCCGGTAGCGTTGTTCGGGGTTGCTGAATGCGTCAAATACCTCGCCTTCCTTTTCCTTGACAATCGGCAAAACACGAAGGGACTTGCTCAGTACCTTCAGGGTTTTTGCGTGGATGGATAGTTGACCAGTTTGGGTGATGAAGGCATAGCCGGTGATACCGATGATGTCACCGATGTCCAACAGTTTTTTGAAGACGGTGTTGTATAGGGTCTTGTCTTCTTCCGGACAGATTTCGTCGCGTTTAATGTAAACTTGGATTTTACCGGTTTCATCCTGCAATTCTACAAAAGAAGCAGCTCCCATGATGCGACGGCTCATGATGCGCCCGCCAATCGAGATTTCGCTGAACGGGCAGTTTTCCGGATCGTATTTTGCTTTGATTTCTTCGGTCGTAGTGTTGACTTCAAATAAGGGTGCGGGGTAAGGCTCGATACCCAATTCGCGTAATTTGCTGACGGCATCGCGTCGGTTTTGTTCCTGTTCGTTCAGTTCTCGAATTTCCATAAATATTGAATGTCAATGATTAATTCGCAAAAATAACTTATTTCTACAAAAAAACATAAAAAACAAAGAGGACAACTCGTTGGAGTCATCCTCTTTTCTTCTATCCGATTGTTAATCGGGTTGTTGGGTTGTTCTGTCTGTTAAAAGTGGCTTTCGTCAAAGCGGTAACCGTTGTATACCATAACGCCTTCAGCGTTGGCACCTTCAAACAAGAACACGTAGTCACCGGCTTCCAAACCTGATTTGGTGTAAACATAACCGTTTTCAGTTTTGGCAGCAGCCAAAGCGTCTGCACCGAGGTCACGGAGCCAGAAGAAGGCTTTGATGGCTTCCCATCCTTGATCAAAGTAGTTTGCGCAGGATTCGTACATCGCAGCAGCACCTTGCAGTGAGATGACGCAGTCGTTTGCGTTTACGGTTACGCTCAGTTCGTATAAGCCGCTACCCAGATCGGTAACGGTGGCATTGCTGACTGTAATTTCGGGTTCTTCGTTACCGGTAGGAGACAACGTGGTGATTGCGAAGGGTGTGTAGTTCCAATCATAGATTTGGGTCGGGTCAGTGCTTTGGGGATCGACGTAGAATACCATGACCGTGTAGTCGGTTTCATTTTTCAACCCTGTGATGTAGGCGTCGTCTTCACCGCTGTATGCCACTTGTTGAAGGAATTCGCCCAGGTTGTTGAAACCGTAGCTCAATGCCAGGTTTTGCAATCCGTAGTAAGCGTGGATGATGACGTGTTGGCCATATTCTTCGTAGCTTTCCGTAGACATCCATTCAAAGTACCAGTATTCGCTGTTGTCGCTGGGAGTAACGTGGAAGGAAACATCGGTGTAACCCACTTCAATTTCGCTCACTTCGATGGTGCGTTCTACTTCTGCTGATTGGGTGGTAAATTCTTTCTTGAACAGTTTTGCACCGCTGATGGCGTTGATGTAGTCCAGGGCAACGACCATGTAGGTGTAGTCAGGAGAAAGACGAGTCGGTTCCAATACGGTTTCTCCGGTGTAGATGTAGTCTTCACGATCCGGGTTTTCCATCAGGTACATGATGATTTCGTCGTCGTATTGGTAAATGTCAAAGGTGATCAACTCTTGAACGGTGATGACGCGGGCAAAGTAGATGGTTTCATCGTTGTTCGGTGTAACGGTGATGGTTGCATCGGTTTCGTTTACTTCGTTGATGGTGATTTCAATGTGGAAGTCTTCCGGATCCGGGGCCGGTTCTTCTTCGATGGTGATTTCTACGCTGGCCCATTCAGAAGCGGAAAATTCTTCACTGGTGGAGGTGGCTTGTACTTTGAAGGTGTAGGTGCCGGCGGTCAGATCGTTGACGGTGATTTCGGTTTTGGTGGTGTTGACAGAGTCGTTGTTGTCAACTTGGTAGGTGTAACCGGTAGCATTTTCGACAGCAGTCCAAGCTACGGTGAAAGAGGTGTAGTCGGAGCTTTGTACGGTCAAAGCCGGAGTGCCCAACTGGGTGGGTTGTGCGGGGTTGGGAGTCGGTTTTTCTTGCTCGCAGGCAACCAGCGCCATGAGCGCAACCAACATCAAGGGGAAAATTTTGCGAATCATATGGAATAAATTTTTAGGTTAAATTTCTAAATTTCAGCGAAGATAATTGATTTTTTTTAATTATTTGTTAAAAAAGTGTAAAAATATTCAAAAACTTTGTTTTTTAGGGGTAATTCCGTTATATTTGCAGACTATGGCAATAGATAAGAAATGGATAACAAAGGAGCCGGGCGATCCCGCTGTAGTCGATAAATTGGCTGCAGATTTGGGTGTGGATCGAGTCTTGGCCGAGTTGTTGGTCCAACGAAATATTCATTCGTATGAAGAGGCACGTTCGTTTTTCCGTCCCGATCTGTCCCGTTTGCACGATCCCTTTTTGATGAAGGACATGGACAAGGCGGTAGACCGTCTGGATCAGGCCATTGTCCGAGGAGAGAAAGTGTTGATTTACGGGGATTATGACGTGGATGGAACAACGGCAGTAGCTTTGTTCTACTCGTTCATCAAGAACTTCAATACAAATTCCGATTATTACATTCCGGACCGTTACGACGAGGGTTACGGTATTTCATACAAAGGCATTGATTACGCAGCGGACAATGGGTTTACGCTCATCGTAGCCTTGGACTGCGGTATCAAGGATATCGAGAAGGTATCGTATGCGAAGCAGCGGGGCATTGATTTTATCATTTGTGACCACCACTTGCCGGATGAAAACCTGCCGGAAGCGGTCGCTGTATTGGATCCCAAGCGTTCGGACTGTGAATATCCTTTCGACGATCTGTCCGGATGCGGGGTGGGTTTCAAACTCGTACAAGCCTATGGTATCCGCAAGTCGTTGCCTTTTGAGTGGGTCATCACCTTGTTGGACCTGGTGGTAGTCAGCATCGCTTCGGATCTGGTGTCTGTGACCGGTGAAAATCGCGTTTTGGCCTACTATGGTTTGGAGCGCCTGAATGAAAGTCCCCGAAAGGGATTGCTTTCCATCATCAAGCTGTCCGGACTGGAAAAACATCGCATCACCATCGATGACATCGTCTTCAAAATAGGACCTCGGATCAATGCGGCTGGCCGGATGCAGTCCGGTCGTACTGCGGTGGATTTGCTGATTTCCCGTAACGATGAAGAGGCCAAGCATATTGGGAATACCATCAATACCCAGAATAATGACCGGAAAAACATTGACCGGGAGATTACGTTCGAGGCCGTGCAGATGGTCAAGAATTCTCCGGGTTTTGCAAAAAAGAAATCGACCATCGTATTCAATCCGGTGTGGCACAAGGGGGTTGTGGGGATCGTGGCCTCGCGTCTGGTGGAGACCTATTACCGTCCGACGATTGTATTGACCCAGTCCAATGGCTTCATTACGGGGTCTGCGCGCAGTATTCCGGGTTTTGACTTGTACGATGCCATCGAGAGCTGTTCGGATTTGTTGGAAAACTTTGGGGGGCACATGTATGCAGCCGGTCTGACCCTCCGTCTGGAGAACCTGCCCAAGTTCTGTGAGCGCTTTGAGGAGTTTGTTGCTGCCAAGATTACCGAGGAGCAACTGACCCCGTTGGTGACCATTGACGCAAAATTGGATTTTAAGCAAATTACACCCAAGTTCTTCCGGATCCTCAAGCAATTCCAACCCTTTGGTCCCGGAAACCTGTCTCCTGTCTTTGAAACCTCCAACGTATACGACAATGGGAACGGACGCCTGGTGGGTGCGGACAACGGTCACATGAAGCTGGAGCTGATCCAGGAAGATGAACCCTATCGTTATATTTCAGCGATTGCTTTCAACCGTTCGGAGTATTTTGACCATCTGCAGAGTGGAAACCCGGTTGATATCTGCTATTCCATTGCAGAGAATTACTACCGGGGCATTGCCAATATCCAGTTGATGGTAAAAGATATCAAGAAAAGAGACGATCTGTTCTAGACCGTCTCTTTTGATTAAAATCGGATGGTTTTCCGAGCTAACTTCCGGTAATGCGGTTCGCGTTGCCGGAATATTTTTTCAATTTGCTCCCGCATTTGTCCGGATTGGGCTGCTCCGGAAATCAGGGGCCTGTTTTCTTGCTGTTGAGGTTGTTCCAGTCGGGCAAACAGGGCGTTGAAGTCCGTTTCCAGGTAGATGCAGTAGGTAAAACGGTCCAGCAGTTCCGCGCAGAGGTCACTCATGACGCATCCGCCACCCACCGAGAGAACCAGGGTGCAATTGCGGGTCGGGATGGCTGCATCGTCGGCCGAATCATCGCTCCGGGGAGGCAAATCTTCCAAGGTTTGCGGATTGTCAGAGATGTGTTCTTCCAGCAAATCTTCCAAGTATTTTTCTTCCAGTTCCCGGAAGTGGGCTTCGGAGGTCGTTGCAAAAATTTCTGCGACTGTTTTGCCTTCTTTTTCTTCGATATGTTGATCCAGATCAATGAAGTCACAACGCAAGGATTGGGCCAATTGCTGTCCCAAAGTGGTCTTGCCGGAGGCCATAAAGCCGATCAGGGAAATAATCATAGTAAATTGGACTAGGGTTTCTATTCGGGTGTACCGTTAAAACAAGGTAAGGTCGATGATTTCACCGGGGCGGAAATCTTCAGGGGATTGGATATCCTCGGGAGATTGGAAATCTCCGGTCTCCTCCTCGGAGGTTGTGGCCGTTTCGGGAGCCTCTGAGGATTCCTCCGTTGTCTCGGATACGGGTTCTTTCGCAAGCGGTTCGATGAATTCAATGGTGGCAACATCGTGGATGGTGACGCGTTTGCCTTTGGCTTTGAAACCTTTGACGGCAATGAACTCGTCCACGTCGATGCGTTCGTTTTCCCGAGGTTTTCGTCCGTTTTGGACAAAGCTGATTTCCAATTGCGGGAATTCGTCTTCACAGAGTGCAACCAGTCGCGAACCTTTGGATTCTGAAATGAAGGATTGAACCTGGTTGTCACTGATTTCTCCCACGAAGCGTTTGACATAATAGCATGCCGCTTCACCGTCCCAGTACAAAGCGGTGTAAATCTTTTCTTCGTTGAAGATCTCCACTTTGCGGACCTCTCCCTGGTAGCGGCTGCTCAAATCGGTCGAGGTGGTGTAGAAGGTGCCTTCGTTGCACAAGACAAAGATGTGCTCTTTGCCTGTAATCTCGCCCAACAGTTCGCCGCGTCCGTCTTCGTTGAGGCGGAGCACATCCCAGTCAAACCAGATTGGTTTGCCTCCAATGGTCGAGATACCGGCAGATTTCTGGTTGATTTTCTGGATGGGGTTTTTGCTGACAATGTTGCCCATGGATCCGCGGTTCTTGATGGCCAGGTCTGCAAAGTTGAATTCGAAATTGGTTTTCTTCAGCTTCGGTCTGGGTCGGAGGTAGATTTTCAGCAGTTCGGCTTCTCCATTCGGGTTGGCTGTGAACCATTGGATGGTGGAACCTTCGGTACCCTTGGTCAGGTTGTACCATTTGTCGCGGCTGACACCGGTAATGGCGCAGCGTTTGGCAAAGTACACACCATTTTTGCCGTCCCGGTAAATGATGTTGTAGATGGTACGGGTGTCCGAACGGTTGAAGACGGCAATGTGGAGAATATTCTTGTCCACGAAGACTTTTTCTCCAATTTTTTTGATGATGTAGCGGCCGTCTTTGAGGAAAACAATGATGTCGTCAATGTCGGCACAATCGCAGACAAATTCTGCGTTTTCAATTTTCTTGGGAGAGGTACCGATGAAGCCGTCTGCGCGGTTGACGTAGAGTTTTGCATTGGCGGCGACCACTTTGGTGACCTCAATGTTTTCAAAAGACACAATCTCTGTTTTTCGAGGATACTTTGCTCCGTATTTTTTACGCAGGTTCTCGAAGTAGGTGATGGTGTAGTCCACGATGTGTGCCAGTTGCTTGCGGATTTCCTCTTCTTCCTTTTCGATGCCCAGGATTTTTTCGGTAACCGCCTTGACATCAAAACGGGATATTTTTCGTACGGGTTTTTCCACCAGTTTGTGGATGTCGTCTTCGGTGATGGGACGGCGGAGCAAGGGTTGGAACTCCAGCATACGGCTGAACACTTCCTTCAATTGGTCTTCCCATGTGCGTGCTTCCTGCTCCAGGACGCGGTATACCTTGTTTTCGAAGAAAATCTTTTCCAGGGAGTTGTAGTGCCAAGCGCCTTCAAGTTCGTCCAGCCGGATCTCCAATTCTCTTTTTAAGAGGTTGAGTGTGAGATCTGTACTGTGCTTGAGGATGTCATCTACACCGATGAAGTGGGGCTTTTTGTCCATGATGACGCAGGCATTCGGTGATATGGAAACTTCACAATCCGTGCAGGCGTAGAGGGCGTCGATGGTTTTGTCCGGAGAGACATCGTTGGGCAAGGAGATGACGATTTCGGCATGTTCTGCAGTGTTGTCATCAATCCGGCGGATTTTGATTTTTCCTTTGTCGTTGGCCTTGATGATGGACTCAATGATGGTGGATGTTGTTTTGCCAAAAGGAATTTCGGTAATGGCCAAGGTGCGTTTGTCCACTTTGACGATGCGTGAGCGGATCCGGACCTGGCCACCCCGGCAACCTTTGTTGTACCGGGAAACATCCGCAAGACCTCCGGTCGGAAAATCGGGGTAGAGTTCAAATGCCTCGCCACGCAGGTAGGCGATGGAGGCATCGATGAGCTCGTTGAAGTTGTGGGGCAGGATCTTGGAGGCCAGTCCGACCGCGATACCTTCGGTGCCATGGGCCAGCAACAAAGGAAATTTGATTGGCAGGCTGACCGGTTCGTCGTTGCGTCCGTCGTAGGAACTCATCCATTCCGTGGTCTTCGGGTTGAATACCACTTCGTTTGCAAATTTGGACAAACGGGCCTCGATGTAACGGGCGGCAGCGGCATCGTCTCCGGTCAGGATGTTTCGCCAGTTTCCCTGGCAGTCAATGAGCAGATCTTTTTGTCCCAACTGTACCAAGGCGTCTTTGATAGAGGCATCCCCGTGCGGGTGATACTGCATGGTGGAACCGACGATGTTGGCCACCTTGTTGTAGCGGCCGTCATCGGATTTCTTCATTGCGTGAAGGATCCGGCGTTGTACGGGTTTGAGCCCGTCTGTGATGTGCGGGACGGCCCGTTCCAGAATAACATAAGAGGCGTAGTCCAGGAACCATTCCTTGAACATGCCGGACAGTTTGTATTTCTTTTCGCCTTCCCGAATCAGCCGGTCAAACTTGCCGGTCTCTTCGGATTCTGTCACTTCACCATTGAAGTCATCCAATTCTTCCGTATTCATTCGTGTGGCGGGACGGAGTGCCCCTGGGGTTATCTGTTTTGTTAATTGATGTATCCGAATGCTTTCAGTTTGCGTTTGTCTTCCCGCCAGTCCGGATTCACTTTGACGTACATTTGCAGGAAGACTTTCTTTTCGAAGAACTCTTCCATGTCTTCGCGGGCTTGCATGCCGACGCGTTTGAGGGAACTGCCCTTGGCTCCGATGATGATGCCTTTTTGGGAGTCGCGCATGACGTTGATGACCGCCCGGATGTCGTAGCGGTCCGGCAGTTCCTTGAATTCTTCGATCACAACTTCCGTACAATAAGGGATTTCCTTGTTGTAGTTCAACAAAATCTTCTCACGGATAATTTCTGATGCAAAGAATCGCAGGTTGCGGTCCGTCAAGGTGTCTTTGTCGTACCAGGCTTCGTTGACGGGCAGTAAGGATACGATGCGTTCAAAGATGGGGTCCAAATTGAATTTTTCCAAAGCGGAGGCCAGGAAAATCTCCGCTTTGGGCACCCGTTCTTTCCACCAGGCGGCGAGTTGGAGCACGTCTTCCTGGTTGCTGGTGTCAATCTTGTTGATGACGATGAGCACCGGACAGTCAATGCGGTTCAACTTGGAAATGTATTCCTCGTTTTTGTCGCTTTTTTCCACCATGTCGGTCACATACAGGATGATGTCCGCATCGCCAATGGCCACATCGACAAAGTTCATCATGCTTTCCTGCAGCTTGTAGGACGGTTTCAGAATACCCGGTGTGTCCGAATAGACAATCTGGTAATCGGGTCCGTTGACGATGCCCATGATCCGGTGGCGGGTCGTTTGGGCTTTGGCGGTTACGATGGACAGACGTTCTCCTACCAAGGCATTCATCAACGTGGATTTTCCAACGTTGGGATTGCCGATGATGTTGACAAAGCCGGCCCGGTGGATGGTGGGTTTGGGATTATTCATACTGGCCGTTTTTGAGCATTACCACTTCGGTATCGGTCAGGAAACGCCATTGTCCGCGTTTCAAGTTCTTTTTGGTCATGCCGGCAAAATAGACACGGTCCAGTTTTTTTACGGTGTAACCCAAGTGCTCGAACATACGACGTACGATGCGGTTGCGGCCGGAGTGGATTTCCATGCCGACTTCGTCTTCGTGTTCGTCGATGTAGGAGAGGGCGTCGGCGGCGATGAAACCGTCTTCCAATTCAAATCCTTCCAGCAACGCTTCGAAATCCGGGCGTTTGAGGTTCTTGTCCAAAAATACGTGGTAAATTTTCTTGCGGTGGTATGACGGATGGGTCAGTTTTTCAGCAAGGCCGCCGTCGTTGGTCAGCAAGAGCACGCCGGTGGTTGATTTGTCCAGACGGCCGACCGGGAAAATGCGTTGAGGACAGAGTTCGGGAGAAATCAGATCCATCACGCAAGCGTCTGCGTGGGGATCGGAAGTCGTTGTTACATAGCCTTTCGGTTTGTTCATCAAGACGTAAATCTTTTCTTCGCCACGCAAGCGTTCTCCGTTGAAACGGATGTCATCGGTATCGGGATTGACTTTGATGCCCAGTTCGGTAACCACTTCGCCATTCACGGTAACAACGCCGGCTCCGATGAGTTCGTCTGCTTCCCGACGGGAGCATACACCGGAGTTTGCAATGAATTTGTTCAAACGGACCAGACCACTGAATTCTTGAACCAGTACTTTCTTTTCCGATTTGGGTTTGAAAGCAGGGCGTTCGTTGCGTACGAAATTGTTTTCGTAGCGGCTTTCGCGGAAAGGTTTCTCTAAGCGGTCTCCCCGGTTCGGCTTTTCAAAACGGCCGGCACTGCGAGCCGGTCTGTCAAAACGATCGTTGCGGTTTTCGCGGAACGGTTTTTCGAAGCGGTCTTCCCGATTCGGTTTCTCAAAACGGCCGGCACCCCGAGCGGGTCTGTCAAAGCGTTCGCCGCGGTTTTCGCGGA
This sequence comes from Bacteroidales bacterium, assembly GCA_045638645.1. Lineage (GTDB taxonomy): Bacteria > Bacteroidota > Bacteroidia > Bacteroidales > UBA932 > JAGCJX01. The sequence continues at coordinate 43,031 of JAZUBU010000002.1, read as the reverse complement.
ACGGTTTGTCGAAGCGGTCAGTCCGGGTGGTTTTCTCGAAACGGCCAGCTCCACGGGTGGGTTTGTCAAAGCGTTCGCTGCGGTTTTCGCGAGCCGGTTTGTCTTCATAGCGGCTTTCGTTGCGTTTTTCGCGGCGGTCAGCATGATCCTTTTGGCGGAAATTGTTTTTGAAACGACTTTCGTGGCGGTCGTTTTCAAACGGACGGTGGCCAGACCGGCGGTCTGAATAGTTTTTCTTCATCATATCGTATAATGTTACTTATTCTATAGGGTATTTGGGGCGCAAAGGTAGCAGAAACCACGAAATTTTCCTATTTTTACACCCTTAAAATTTTGATATGTTGGTGGACTGGAAATTCGGGAGCCTGACCCGGATGTGGGAAAATCTTTGTCTTGCGTATCAGGCGGTTCTGAGTAATGGTTATCGTTCGTTACTGACAATTTTGATGTTGGCCGTTGGGGTGGCGGCGCTGGTCGGAATCCTGGCTACCGGTGACGCCTTGCGGGCTTCGGTTGCGCGGGAGTATGCCCATTTGGGAGCCCATTCTTTTGTCTTGGCCGGGAAGTCCGATGCGCCGGTTCTGAAAAGGGAGGAGTTGCGCCGTCTGCAGCTATCGCTGGATTTTGCCGGAGTATCCTCTGTGTATGCGGTTGAGTCGGGAGTTGTATTGAAATCGATGGACAGAAGTACCCCTCCAACGGTCAATTTGATCGGTACCGATGACCATTTTGCCTCGTTGCAAGGATTGGTTATGGCTCAAGGACGTTTTTTGCGTCCGGAGGAGGTGACTCATCATGTGCCTTGTGCGGTGTTGGGGAGTGTCGCTTCCGAAATGTTGTATGGTCAGAACCCTGCGGTTGGCCAGTGGGTTCGGGTGTTCGGAAAACGTTATTATGTGATAGGCGTGCTGGCTCTTTGTAAAGAACGTCCGGATTTGGATTTGAATCGGTCGGTCTGTGTGCCGTTGGGGGCTTGTGGTCGGGATGGGGAACTGGAGATGGGTTTCCGACCGGCTGCAACCTGGACGCAGGACCAGGCCGATTCGTTGGTGTATGCAGCTCGGGTCCGGTTTCGGGCCCTGCGGGGTCTTAGCCCTACGGCGGAAGATGATTTTGAAATTTGTAGAAGTGATGCCCTGATCGGGGAGCTGGAGGCATCCTTGTGGCTGATCACGCGGGTGTCTTTGGTGATTGCTGCTCTGGCTTTGTTGGGGGCCGCTGTCGGTTTGATGAACACTTTGCTGATTTCGGTCCGGGAGCGGCATCTTGAAGTTGGACTCCGGATGGCGTTGGGTGCGACGTCCCGGCAGGTGTTGTGGCAGTTTTGGGTGGAGGCTGCGTGGATGGGAGCTCTGGGGGCTCTGCTGGGAATCGGTCTGGGCTTCCTGTTGGCTTGGATCGCGGCGCAGTTCTTGGGGGCGCCGTGTTGCTTTTCGGTACGGTGGCTCTTGTTGGCTCTTGTCCTTTGTGAGGGAATTGCATTGCTGGCCGGAAGTCTGCCGGCTTATCGGGCAGCTCGCCTGGATCCGATTTTGGCACTCCGGGAAAAATGATTTTATTAATTTTTACCGACACTTTTTTATAATTAAAAAACCAATAAATAAAAAACCTAACCTACAAGAAAATTAGATAGTTATAAGTTGCATTTTTCGAACAAACCATCTATTTTTGTCCGTTATTTATCCTAAATTGGATACATATTTAACCTTTTATAAACCTTATTATTTTAACTTATGAAGTTCAAAAATTTGTGGAAAACACTGGCTTGTGTTTCCCTGGCAGTCATGACTGCTGTGGGTTGTGATCCGGAAGAAAAGACCGATCCTACCCAATTAGGAACCCCGGTTCCTACGATTGAGACGCTGACGTCTGATGCTTTTACGGTAGCATGGGCAGCTGTTGAACATGCGGACAGCTACACCTACCAATTGGACGAACAAGAAGCGGTGACAACCGAAGACCTGAAAGCTTCTTTCACCAACATGGCTGCAGGTACTTATTCTTTCAAAGTGAAAGCTACTTCCAAAAATGCAGCTTATCTGGCATCTGAATGGGCAACCTTGTCGATCTCTGTTGCAGCTCAACCCGTGTTCTCTGTTGTTATGGAAGAAGTTGGTCAAACTTCTTTCACCGCAGTGGTAACCGCTGAACACGTAATGGATTTTGCTTACGTAGTAGCTACTGAAGGTACCTACGAAAATCCTGCAGAAATCTACGCTGATGGTACCGTAGTGACCTGCGAAGATGGTGAAACCCCTGTAACTGTAGAAGATTTGTCTTTCAACACCGAATACGTAGCTTACTTTGCAGCTCGTATCGCTGAAAACCAATATGTTGCTGAAATTCCGACCTTGGAATTCACTACTTTGGACAGCGAATCGGACGTTGCTGTTTATGACATTGATTACCGTGAGTTCAAAGTGCGTGTACGCGTGCCGGAATCTGCTAAGGAAGCCGGTAACGTAATCCGTTGGGGCTTTAGCGACTTGGCTACTTACAACATGAACAAGGAATCATTCTTTGGTTATACCACGGATGCAGAATTCTTGAACAACAACTCTGAAGTTTATCCTTCTTACTTCTTTAACGATACCACTTTCATCGCAAACGAAGAGAATTCGTTGATCCGTGATGCAAACGGTGATCCGATCTTTGATGAATACGAAGGTGCTTATATGACCTACTACGATCCCATCGTTCCCGGTCAACCGGAAGTGATTCTTTTCGGAGAATTCGGTTGGGGTGAAAGTGACTATGGTTGGGGCCAAGGCTGGTACGAATGGATGTTTGACTACGAAGGTTTCATTGATGACTATTACAATGGTTCTGTTCAGCCGCGTCAAATGGCTTATGATGAAACTTCTTACTGGTCAGGTTTCTACCATAACGAAGTTATTACCTTGAAACAGCCGACCGTGTTGGATGCCAGCTTGAACTACGATGATTCCGGTTTGACTCCCAAAGGCGGTTTTGTAACCTTTGATCCGGATCCGGAAGTGTTGCAATATTGTGTGCTGGTGTTGGATTCCTATACCTTGTATGCGATCTTGCCTTACCTGAACGACAACGAAGACCTCTTGCAATGGTACACCACTTCATACAATGCAGCCTACATGAATGGTGCGATGAGTTTGCGTGGTCCTGTACAATTGAACCTGCTCGACTTCTTCTGGGAAATGTATCCGGAAGATACTTATTATATTTTGGCTGTGGGTATGGGTGATGAAAACGGTACCAGCCAATGCTTTGAAATGCATGCTGTCAACCTGCCTGCACCGACCGAGCCTGCACCGACCGTTGTGGTTACCCCGATTCAAAAAGAAGACGATCCTTACCATGTATGGTTCAATGTAAAGGCACCCAACAAGGACGTAACTTACGCTCGCTATGCGCTCAACTACATCCGTGACTGGGAAAATGAACTGCAATGGTCCGGTTACAATGATTTGATGGATTCTTATGGTAACGAACTGACGGAGGAAGAGGTTGAGATGATGAACAGTGATGCCGGTTTGGATATGAGCTTTACCTCATTGCCGAACTACACCTCCCGTTTGGTAGTAGGCGGTGAAAACTGGGAAGGAACCATGGAAGATTTGGACGCTGAAGGTTGCCAAGCTATCGCCGATAACACGACTCCTCGTTTGCCCGCAAAAGATCGCGTAGAATCTACTTTGTTCACCGAACTGGAAGGTGAATGGACTGCAACCGCTACCGTTCTGACCAGTGAGTACAACTACGATACCTTCGAATATGATTATTTCGAAACAGAAATGTCAACCAAAGTCGTTATCGGTAACCCGTACTATCCGGAAACTTTGAGCGAAGATGTGTATGCTATCTACGAACAAGCTGGCTTGTCCCGTGAAGAAACCGATGCATTGTACGAAAACTTCAAACAAGAAAGCAAAATCTTTGAAGACGACGTTCGTGGCCAAAACCGCATGGTTTGCTTGGGTTATGACTTTGCCGCTACTTGGGAAGGTCAATTGCCGAGCGCAACTCCTTACGAACTCTTCACTATGGAGGACTACAGTGCATACAACAATGCCGCGTTGTTCTATGACTTTGGTCAAAAATGGTATCTGGAAGTGGATGAAAACGGTAATGTAACCGCTCCTTTCAACAGCGAACGTCTTTACCCGATGTCCAACTGGTATTATTACTATCCGTTCTACATGGCGGGTATTGCTGAAGACTGGAGCGCTACTACCTTCGGTCCGGCTTCTGAAGAAGATGCTTGGCCGGCATTCCCGGTAGAAGTTTCTGCAGACAAGAACACGTTGACCATGAAACCTTGCAACTGGTATGATATCGATATCTATCCCAACGTGGCTTACGATAACTACGGTGTATCCATCATGGAATACCAAGTGATTTCGGAAGTGGTTCTGACCCGTGGATGGAATGGCGAAGAAAGCCAAGCTGCTGCTGCGCCGGCTCCGGCTCGTCAACAAGTAGCCAAAGTGGTACTCCCGAACAGACCCTACGCTCGTGCCAGCTTCTTGGGTAAGAAACCGGTTGAATTCCAACAAGTAGATTACCACTTTGTGAACTTGGAAAAATTCAAGGAAAACAAAGAAAGCTACTTGAAGATGATTCGCGGTCAAAAATAATCGTTGATCCGAATCGATAAAAATCCTATGGAAGGCCAGCCCCGGGGTTGGCCTTCCTTTTTGGTATGCTCAGCGTGGGTGCGTTTGATGGAGTTGGTCTAGAATTTATCCTGATGGTTGGAAACGGGGCTGTATTATAGAATTTATTTATACAATTTTGAGGTTGATTGTGTGAAATTGTTAGGATTTTTTATATTTGTATGCGAATGTACAAGCGGTGATTCGTTGTGGTAACAAGGCTAGCCTCCTCATTGATGCTTACATCTGCAAGTGCATTCGGCAATTACAAAATTTTTCTCGGGCTTAATTGGACATCTCTGGTATATTGTTCATCTCTTAGTGAGACTGTTCTTAGATTTTTGTAATATTAGGTTTCTTAAAATTTATCAAGCATGAGGAGAATTTTTTGTTTGCTTTTGTTTGTCTTGTCGGTAAGTCTGTCAGCTCAATCAAAGTTGTGGTTTTCTTCCAGTGTGGAGACCCGGTTTTTGGACCTTTATGGGGAATCGCCGTGCCATTCCTTTGACTTTTCGGTGGCACCCGGATGTACGTTTGCAAACGGCCTGTCGTTACGCTTACCGTTGGAGCTCAATGTGTTTCTGTTGCCTGGAGAACTCCCGGTCTATAACACCTACCGCGATACCCCAACCTTGGGGCTGAATGCCGGTTACAATCTCCTGGATACTGACAAATGGCGGATGGAGTTGAACCTCACGGGCGGTCTGACGCTGGAGGAGAGTGATATGGATCACTATTATGCCGATTTGGGACTGCGTTTCGGAGGAAAGACTTATGGCAAAGCGGTTCCCTACCTGAGTATCGGAACACGGTATTGTGCCTTCCAGAATCGGGGTATGCAGCCTCGCGTGGGGCTTTATTTTAGTTTTGGGGTCTGGCTCCTTTAGTTTGGAAAGGGGGGCTCACCTGAGAAGTTTAGCGGCACTTACTTCAGTTGGAAGACGTAGGTAATGGTGCCTTCTTGTACCGTAGGAGCGTTGGATGCAATGTTGAATTTTGCGTCCAACGCTGCTTTTTTCGCCGCTTCCCAGGTGGCTTTGTCCTGGAGGGTAGTGCCTTTGGCGCCGGGAATGGCGCTGAGGACCTTGCCGTATTGGTCCACGCGGATGGTTACAACGACCTTTCCGGAGACTTCGGATACGTATTGCGGAAGGGGAAGGTCGCCCATCACGCTACGGCCTTTGAGTTGGGCTTGCGGGGCTCCTTCAACATTGCCAACTTCCGTGTTGCCTTGGGAGTGGCCGGCCGTAAGGGCGTCGCTGACAGTCTCGGCAACTTGTGCCGCCAAGGAGTCCTGTTTGTTTTTCGCGCTGGAGAAAAGGGCGCGACGGTTGATTTCTTTTTTGCGTTCGGGCTCGGGTAGCGCTACATCGCCTTCGTTACCCATGGTGGTTTCAACCCCACGGTTTTCTGCAACGCCTTCCAATTGGGCTTCCGAACGCTGTACCAAGCGAACGTCTTCTTTGGGAGTGGCTTCAACCGCACGGGGTTGTCGGCCGCTTTGTACTTGGATGGGCTTGGGCTGTTCTTCTTCGATGAATTCCAGCAGGATGCCTTGCTCCGGTGGCGGGGGATAGATGTATTTGAATCCGGCGTGACTGGTGATGCCCAGCAAGGTAGCATGAAAAGCCACCGCAAAGATGCCCCCGTAGAGGCGGGCCTTGCGGTCAAAAGGGGATGCGTATTTCATGCTGTCTTTGTTCATAGCTTCTTGGGGTTGGGGCCTATTCTGGTGATGTAGCCAGAATGACTTTGAATTTGTTGCGTTTGGCAATGTTCATCAGGTTGACCACGTGTTCCACAGGGACGGTTTTGTCCGCATAAATGGAGAAGGTCGGGTCTTCGTTCTCTTGCAGCAGTTCTTGCAATTGGGCTTCCACTTCTTCAAAAGAAATCGGCTTCTGGCGTCCGTTGATGTGGAACGAGAAGTTGTCATTCTTTTGGTGGTGCTTGATGGATACGCTGACGGTTGCTTTGGCAGCTACCTGGTTGGTGCTTTTGGGAAGCAGGAGCTTCAGCGCATTGGGATTGACCAAGGTAGAGGTTACCAGGAAGAAGATCAGCAACAGGAAAACGATGTCGGTCATGGACGACATCGAGAAGGACGGGTCAACTTTGGTTCTGCGTTTGATGGCCATGGTTGAACTCCTTATTTTTCAGAGGGTTCGTGGAGCAAGTCCATGAACTCGATGGTGTTGCTTTCCATTTTGAAGATCAAGTCCGAAATTTTGGCGGTGAGGAAGTTGTATCCGAAGTACGCCAAGATACCGACGAACAGACCGGCAACGGTGGTGACCATTGCGGTGTAAATACCTCCGGAGAGGAGAGAAATGTCGATGTTGTTACCGGCTTGTGCCATATTGAAGAAGGCTTGGATCATCCCCATAACGGTACCCAAGAAACCAATCATCGGAGCACCCCCAGCGATGGTTGCCAACATCGGAAGACCTTTTTCCAAACGGGCTACTTCCACGTTGCCAATGTTTTCAACGGCAGCTTGGATGTCGGAGAGGGGACGGCCGATGCGTTCAATACCTTTTTCAATCATGCGGGCAATCGGGGATTCGGAACGGCGGCAGAGGTCCAAGGCGGTGTTGATGCGACCTTGGTGGATGGCGTCGTGGATCTCGTTCATAAAGTTGGGGTCATTTTGTGCGGATTTGCGGATGGCCCACCAGCGCTCGCCGAAGATGTAGATGGCCATGATGGAGAGCAAAAGCAGGGGAATCATCAACCAACCGCCTTTGAGGGCCATTTGAATCAGCGAGAAAGACAATTCTTCTTGTTGAACGGCGGCTTCCATTGCTGCGCCTGCCAATTCCGGATCGATTTGTAGCAAAGTCAATAACATAGTACGTTTTATTTATTTTTCATTTTCCCAAGGGAGGGGGTAGGGGTACTGCACGTCTGACAAAAACAGTGCGTGTCCCGGAACCGATTGTCCGGCTGCAGAACGGTTTCCTTCCTGGAGCAGTTCCAGGATCCATTCCGGCTTGTGTTTTCCTCTTCCAATTTCAATGAGCGAACCGACAATGGCCCGGACCATGTTCCGGAGAAAGCGGTTGGCTCGAATCGAAAACACAAAATAAGGATATTTTTCGGAATCCGACAAGAATTGTGCCGCTCTGTCTCCCAAGAAGTGCGGGCGGTAGGCTTTCCATTCGGCGTGGGTGAGTTCGCAGATGGATGTGGCATTGCCTCCGTTGACCTTTTCAAAGCAACTGAAATCGTGTTTGCCAAGCAGGTATTGGGCAGCCTGATTCATCGCCTCAAAATCCAAATCAAATTTGCAGTACCACGAGCTTTGGCTCAGGAAGGGGTCCTTGTCCAAATGCAGGAAGTAAAGGTATTCCCGGGAGGTTGCATCAAAACGTGCGTGGGCTTCGTCGTGCATGCGTCCAATGTGGTGAACGCTGATGTCTTTGGGTAAAATGGCATTTAATTTGTAGCACAATTTGGCCGGCTCGGTATCCAGGAGCGGATGGACGCCATCAAAATGGGCGATGTACCGGATTGCGTGTACGCCGGCATCGGTCCTTCCGGCTCCGACCACATCGGTGGGAGTACCTAACAACTTGGTGAGTGCTGTTTCAACTTCTCCTTCAATACTGGGGGCATTGGGCTGTATTTGCCAGCCGCAGAAGCGGGTTCCGCAGTAAGAGAGTGAAATAAAATACCGCATTTCTAAAAGAATACTTAAATTTGTAAGATTTTGAATCAAGCACAAAAATACAACAATATTTAGATATGGATCACGTAAATATCAAAGAATTGAACGATCGGATTCAGCAGGAAAGCGCGTTCGTGGATATGCTGACCATGGAGATGAACAAAGTCATTGTGGGTCAGAAACATTTGGTGGAAAATCTACTGATTGGTTTGCTGGCAGATGGCCATATTTTGTTGGAAGGTGTTCCCGGTTTGGCAAAAACATTGGCGATCAATACCTTGTCTCAGGCAGTCGATGCCAAGTTTAATCGGATACAATTTACACCGGACCTGCTTCCTGCGGATGTTCTGGGAACCTTGATTTATAGTCAGAAAACGGAACAGTTCCAAATCAAGAAGGGGCCTGTTTTTGCGAATTTTGTTCTGGCTGATGAAATCAACCGTTCTCCGGCCAAAGTTCAGTCGGCATTGTTGGAGGCGATGCAGGAACGTCAGGTGACCATCGGGGACGAAACCTTCCCGCTGCCGAAACCCTTCCTGGTCATGGCAACCCAAAACCCGATTGAGCAGGAAGGAACCTATCCCTTGCCGGAAGCGCAGGTGGACCGTTTTATGTTGAAAGTGGTGGTGACCTATCCGAAAAAAGAGGAAGAAAAACTGATTATCCGCATGAACAACAGCGGTTCGTTTCCGAAAGCGAGTCCTGTGTTGAAACCCGAAGACATTGAACGGGCACGGGCCTTGGTGAAGGAAGTCTATATGGATGAGAAAATTGAACGGTACATCGTGGACATCGTGTATGCTACACGGACTCCGGAAGCGTACGGCTTGGGTAAACTCAAGGACCTGATTGCGTACGGTGGATCTCCGCGTGCCAGCATCTCGTTGGCGATGGCTGCGAAGGCGTATGCATTCATCAAGAGACGGGGTTATGTGATTCCGGAAGATGTGCGTGCCGTATGTTATGAGGTTTTGCGTCACCGTATCGGTTTGACGTACGAGGCAGAAGCTGAAAACATTACCTCAGAAAACATCATTGATGAAATCTTGAATGCGGTTGAAGTTCCGTAGTCGTTGGAGGCTGGTCGTATGGAAAACGAGTTGTTGAAGAAGGTTCGTAAGATCGAAATCAAGACCCGGGGACTGTCACGTCAGATCTTCGCTGGGGAGTACCATTCCGCCTTCAAGGGACGGGGGATGGCTTTCAGCGAGGTGCGTGAATACCAGTACGGGGATGATGTTCGGAACATGGACTGGAATGTGACCGCTCGCTTGCGCACGCCTTACGTCAAGGTCTTTGAGGAGGAGCGTGAGCTGACGGTGATGCTCCTGGTGGATGTCAGTGCTTCCGGGTTGTTTGGAACAGTTTCCAAACAGAAGCGGGAGTTGATGGCGGAGGTGGGGGCCGTACTGGCTTTTTCCGCTTCGTTGAACAACGACAAGGTAGGTGCACTTTTTTTCAGTACCAAGGTGGAGAAGTTCATCCCTCCCAAGAAAGGTCGGAGTCACTTGTTGCACATTCTGCGGGAGTTGTTGGAATTTCAGCCGGAACATCCGGGTACGGACATCGGGGAAGCTTTGCGCTTCTTGACCAATGCCATGAAAAAACGTTGCACGGCCTTCCTGTTGTCGGATTTGATGGACTTTGACGCGCAGCAGCAGCCTCGTTACGAGGACGCGCTCAAGATTGCCGTTGGCCGTCACGATTTGTCGGTCATCAATCTGTATGATCAACGGGAGCGTGAAATTCCCGCAGTGGGTTCGGTTTGTTTGCGGGATGCGGAAACCGGCCAGTTGGTTTGGGTGGATACCGGTCGGGCCTCCGTCCGGGAGCAGTATGCCGCCTGGAACCGCAATGCTTTTGCCAAAACAGCAACGATGATGCGCAAATACAAAGTGGACAGTGTCAGCATATCCACGGATCAGGATTATGTAAAAGGTCTGGTTGCTTTGTTCCAGCGCAGATAGGAGAATAACGTATGCAAAATCAAGAGAAAGATACCTTGTTGATTGGAGATCAGGTCCAATGGGGATTTCGGGTGCAGGTGGCTCCCGAGATAGAAATCCTGTTGGAGCCTCTGGAAAATCCCGTCGTTCAGGGAGTAGAATTAATAGAAAACTGGAAGATCGATACGTTGAAGAGCCGGAAGGATGCGTTGGATTTGCACATCCGTTCTACGCTGACGTCTTTTGACAGCGGATCGTTTGTGGTGCCGGGTCGCGATGTGTATCTGTTGCGTCCCGATGGTCAGTTGGATACCCTGCACCTGGACGAGCTTTCTTTGGAGTACACCACGGTGGCTGTGGACACGGCTGATTTTGAGGTCCGGCCGATGAAGGAACAGATGACGTATCCCGTGACGGTTGCAGAGGCAGCTCCTTATGGAGCGGGCCTGTTGGTGCTGGTTCTTCTGGCATGGTTGCTGGTGCGTTATTGGAACCGTCGGGCTGCCAACCGGCCGATTTTTGGTGCCCCCAAGCCGGTGGATCCTCCGCACGTGGTGGCCTTGCGGGAATTGGACCGGATCCAACAAGCGCAGTTGTGGCAGAGTCATCGCACCAAGCAATATTATACAGCAGTGACCGATGTTCTGCGCAAATACATTGAAGGCCGTTACCAGGTAAGTGCGATGGAATCAACAACACCGGAAATTATTGCCATGTTGAAAGATTGTTCCATCCCGGCTTCCGAATTTGCCGATTTCAAGGATTTGCTCATGACCGCAGACATGGTGAAGTTTGCCAAATACGTAGCGACCCAGGAAGAGAATGAACGGGCCATTCCGGTAGCGGTCCGTTTTGTGAATGCGACTTTTTTACAGACAATGATGGAGGAGGAAACGAAACGTGGATAGTTTTTATTTTGAATATCCCGGACTGCTCTACCTGGAGTGGGTGCTGGTACCGCTGGTGGCTCTGTATTGCTGGCGGGAATGGAAGAAGCGCCGTCCCTCTTTGACGGTTCCGACTACCTTGCCGTTTGCGAACCGTCGTCCGGGGCTTGAACAGGTGGTGAGGCATCTGCCCTTTGTGCTGCGTGTCGTGGCGGTTGCCGCTTTGATTGCTGCCATCGCCCGTCCCCGTTCTTCTTCTACATTCCAGGAGGTGGATACCGAAGGGATTGATATCGTGCTGGCGATGGATATTTCGACCAGTATGTTGGCAAGGGATTTTGTGCCGGATCGGATAGGAGCGGCAAAGGACATTGCCATTCAGTTTATTGCAGAACGTCCTTCTGACCGTATCGGTCTGGTCGTTTTTGCCGGAGAGAGTTTTACGCAATCCCCTTTGACCACAGACCGGGCCACCCTCATCAACCTGATGAAGGAGGTTGAGTGTGGTCTGATTGAGGATGGTACTGCCATTGGGAATGGTCTGGCTACGGCGGTTTCCCGACTCAAGGATTCCCAGGCTCCCAGCCGCGTTGTCATCCTGTTGACCGATGGGGTGAACAATCGCGGAGAAATTACCCCCCAGATGGCTTCTGAGATTGCCAAGACGTATGGAGTCCGGGTGTACACCATCGGGGTAGGAAAGCAGGGCAAGGCACCCTATCCGGTGATGACGCCTTTTGGGGTACAGGTTCAGAACATCGATGTGGAGATTGATGAGGAGCTGTTGCGCCAGATTGCCGATCAGACTGGAGGAACCTATTTCCGTGCGACCGACAACACGAAGTTAAAGGAGATATATGCCGAGATCAATGAGATGGAAAAGGGTCGGACCACGGTCGATTCCTTCCCCGTCTACGAGGAATTGTTCATGCGTTTTGCGTGGATTGTGTTGGCTGCTCTGTTCTTGGAGATTCTGATGCGTTTGTTTATGGCTAGGAGGATTGTATCATGATACATTTTGTACAAGCAGATTTTTTGGTTTTGTGGTTGCTGATTCCTGTTTTCTTCCTGGTGTATGGAATCATGCGACGGAACCGCAGACAGCGGATCGCCCGCTTTGGGGATCCGGACCTGGTGGGGCGTTTGATGCCGGATGCACCTCGCTACAAAGGTTGGGTCCGTTTGGTTTTCTTTTCCATGGCTTGGTTTTTCTTCGTTTTGGGGCTGGCCCGTCCGGTGATGGGGGCCCGTTTGCAGGAACGTAAGGCCAAGGGTGTTGAGGTCATGGTGGTGTTGGATGTTTCCAACTCCATGATGGCACAGGATTACTCTCCGAATCGCTTGGAACGGGCGAAGCTGGCGATTTCCAAGCTGGTGGACCGGTTGCAGGATGATCGGATCGGTCTCATTATTTTTGCGGGCCAATCCTTTGTGCAACTGCCGATTACAACGGACTATGTGTCGGCTAAAATTTTTCTGAATACCATTACGAACGAGTCGGTTCCGGTTCAGGGAACGGCCTTGGGGGATGCCATTACAACGGCCCTCAAGAGCTTTTCCATGGAGAGTGAGAACAGCCGGGCCATCATCCTGATTACCGATGGCGAGAACCACGAGGATGACCCCGTGGAAGCGGCCCGTATGGCGGCCGAAATGGGGGTGCGTGTTTACTCGGTCGGCGTGGGCTCTCCGGAAGGGAAACCGATTCCGCTCAAGGACGGCGGTTTGTTGCGTGACAAGGATAACAACATTGTCGTGACGCGGTTGGATGAAGCGGTTCTGCAGGAGGTCGCACAAGCCGGTAATGGATTGTATGTGCGGGCCGGGAACAGCGAATTTGGTTTGAACCCGATAATAGACGATATTCGCGAGTTGGAAGCAAAAGAATTCCAGTCGCTCGTGTTTGAGGACTTTGATGAACAATATATGTATTTCTTTGGCATTGCTCTGGTGTTCCTGTTGATAGAGATGACGTTCGGCCCTCGGCGGAACCGTCGCTCCTTGTTTGCTGGCACGGGTAAAATGACCCTGGTACTGGTGCTGTTGTCTTTGGGAACTACCTTGTCGGCCCAAGATGACCGTTGGGAGGGACGTCGCGGCAACCGTAAGTTCAAAAAGGAAAAATACAAGGATGCCGAGTTGGAATACCGTCGTGGACTGGCAGAGGACTCGTTGTCCATCCGTTCCTATTACAATTTGGGCAATGTGCTCGCCAAAGCGTCGGATGCCGAGGAAGCAGAACGGAATTACCGGATGGCAGCCGATTCCATCGGTATGACCGATCCCCAGCAGATTGCACAGCTGCAGCACAATTTGGGGAATGCTTGTCTGGCTCAAAAAAAATATGCTGAAGCGGTAGAGGCCTATAAGGAGTCTTTACGGAAGAATCCGAGCGATCTGGAGACCAAAGCCAACCTGGCTTATGCTCAGAAGATGTTGCAGGATCAACAGCAAAATCAGGATCAAAATCAGGATCAGCAGCAAGATCAACAAGATCAGCAAGATCAGCAGGACCCGAAACAGAACAAGGACCAGCAGCAGGATCCCAAGCAGAATCAGGATCAGAATCAGTCGTCTGATCCCAAACAACAGCAACAGCAGCAACAACAACAACAGCAGCCTCAAATTTCAAAGCAGTCCGCGCAGCAAATGCTGCAGGCTCTGGAGGATCAGGAAAAAGAGACACAGGAAAAAGTGAAAAAAGAAAAGGCACGTCTGTTGAAATCTAAGAAAAAAGAGAAAAATTGGTAGCTATGCACTGGATAAAGAAAAGAATGAGCAGGATTTGCACTTCGTTGATGGTGTTCTTGTGGGCCGTCGTTATGTATGCCCAGCCAACGTTTCGGGTCGAAGTTCCGAGTGTGGTGGCCGTGGATGAGACATTTCAAGTGGTCTTTACAGCCAACGATCGGGTCGAGTCTTTTGAGCAACCCAAATTTGAAGATTTTGATGTATTGACGGGACCTGTCCCCAGCCAGATGAGTCGTACCAACATCATCAATGGCAAACGGACCCAATCGTTTGAAATGACCTATGCCTATGTCCTGCAGGCCCGGAAGGAGGGTGTTTTTACACTGCCGACCGCTTCTGTTGTGATTGCTGGAGAGACCTATACCTCGCAGCCGGTATCCATCAAGGTGGTTCAGTCGCAGCGCAAAGCTTCGACCCAGGGACAGACGACGGGGCAGTCGTCAGCGGCTTCCCGTCAGACCGGTGATGTTCTCTCGGAAGATGATTTGTTCCTAAAGGTGGAGCTGAGCCGTCGGAAGGTCGTCTTGGGAGAGCCGGTCATTGTGACCCTGAAACTTTATACACGTCGTCAGATCAGTGGATTTGAGGATGTGAGATTTCCGACTTTCAACGGTTTTTGGAGCAATGAATTTGATTCGCCGTCCAATGTTTCGTTTGTTCGGGAAGAGAAGGATGGCGTTATCTACGATGCCGCGTTGTTGCGCAAGTACATGGTGATTCCCCAGCAGACAGGATCCTTGACCATTGATCCGGCCGAGTTGGTTTGTCTGGTGCCCGTGCGGACACAGAACCGGCGAGGACACTCGTTGTTTGATGAGTTTTTTGATTCCGGTTATCAGACGGTCCGAAAACGCCTGTCCACTCAACCGGTGACCCTGACGGTGGAAGCGTTGCCGCAACCAGAGCCTGAAGCGTTTGGAGGCGGGGTGGGCCGATTCCAGTTGGAGGCCACCCTTTCCGAGTCGAAGGTGAAGGCTCATGAGGCGGTGAACCTGATCATCACCGTGAAGGGTGCCGGAAACATCAACCTCATGGACGCACCGCAATATCGTTTGCATCCGGATTTTGAGGTGTATGATGTCAAACGCACCGAGAACATTGCTGTTGGAACAGCCGGTCCGGCAGGAAGCAGGACCTTTGAGGTTCCTTTTATACCTCGAAGTGCCGGTACCTATACGATTGAACCGGTTCGGATGAGTTACTACGATGTGCAGCGCAAACAATATGTCACCCTGGAATCGGCTCCGTTGGTGTTGGAGGTTGAGGCAGCGGAAACACAGGCTGCTTTCGTCAGTGGCGGAACCGGACACCAGCAGGTCGTGAAGAATCTGGGTGAGGATATCCGATACATCGTGCCCCGTGTCCAAGGATTGAGAGCCGGCAAGGCCTTTTTCTGTGGTAGCCTGCTGTATTGGATCTTGCCCCTGGTCATGGTGTTGTTGGCGCTGTTGGCGGTTTGGTTCCTGGATAAGCGCATCGAACGCAAGTTGGATGTGGTTGGAACCCGGAACCGTCAGGCCAACAAGGTTGCCCGGAACCGTTTGAAATTGGCAAATTCCTTTATGTCGCAGCAGCTGCATACGGCTTTTTACGAAGAATTGCACAAGGCACTCGTGGGCTATCTGTCCGATAAACTCATGTTGCCGATGTCGGAGCTGAATCGTGAGCGCATTGCCGAGGTGCTTTTGGGCCGGGGTGCAGATACAAGCTTGGTTTCCCGCCTGATGGCGGTATTGGATGCTTGCGAGTATGCCCGGTATGCTCCCCAGACCGATGCTTTGCAGATGCAGCAGCAGTATGCAGAAGGCGTCGATGTATTGTCAAAGATTGAATCGTTATAGTTTGGATTGTTATGAAAAGAATTATCCTACTTTTTGTAGTCTGCTCGATCACTTCGTTCCGGTTGATGGCCCAGAACGAAAGTCCGGATGCACGGTGGGAGGCCGCCGCCGAAGCCTATGCTGCCGGAGAGTGGCAGCAAGCCTTGGATTTATATCAGTCCTTGGAGGCAGAAGGATACCATACGGCAGCGTTGGATTACAACATCGCCAATTGTTATTACAAGATGGGTTCGTATTTGGGAGCTGCCATCTTGCATTATGAGCGTGCGCTGAAGCAGGATCCCCGTTTTGAGGATGCTGTCTTCAATTTGGCTATGGCGCGACAACAGACCCTGGATCGGATTGAGGAAATTCCCGAGTTTGTTCTTATCAAGGTCCTCCGTACGGTTCGGGAGTCCTTTGCTGCGGACACCTGGGCCCGTTCATCCCTGGTGTTTTTTGCCATGGCTGTCGTTTGTTTGCTGGGCCTGCGCTATGGTCGGACCTTGAGACTGCGCAAGACCTCATTCGCCCTGTCCTTGGTGCTGTTCTTGTTGGCTGTCTCAACAGCCTGTTTGGGCTTTGGTGCGAAAAAGGCGGCGCTCCGGGAAGATCAAGCCATTGTGCAGGCAACCGTCAGTTCGGTAAAAAGTTCTCCGTCAGAGTCCGGTAATAATCTTTTTGTTTTACACGAGGGAACTAAAGTCGGTGTGCTGGAGTCCTTGGGCAAGTGGGTGCGTATTGAACTTGCTGATGGCCGTCAAGGATGGATCCTGGCCAACGATGCCGAAATCATTTAAATAAAGTACAATAAGACCTAAATAATACAATTATGACACTCATCAAGTCCATCTCCGGAATTCGGGGAACCATTGGAGGAGCCGTGGGTAATGCCTTGACT
Organism: Bacteroidales bacterium; assembly: GCA_045638645.1. Lineage (GTDB taxonomy): Bacteria > Bacteroidota > Bacteroidia > Bacteroidales > UBA932 > JAGCJX01. The sequence goes on along the minus strand of JAZUBU010000002.1, from coordinate 26,422 downwards.
CCCATTGATATTGTAAAATTTACAGCTGCGTATGCGGTGCAACTTAAGCAACGTTTCCCGGGAAGGGAGCACTTCAAGGTGGTCGTGGGCCGGGATGCACGCATTTCCGGTCAGATGGTAGACATGATGGTCTGCGGGACTTTGTTGGCCTGTGGTATTGATGTGGTGAATGCCGGATTGGCATCCACTCCGACCGTGGAGATGGCCGTTGTTTTTGAAGAGGCGCAGGGTGGAATCATCCTTACCGCTTCTCACAATCCCAAGCAATGGAATGCCTTGAAACTTTTGAACGAACGCGGAGAATTCCTGAATGCGGCAGAGGGTGAGGCTCTTTTGCAGATTGCTGAAGCCGAAGAATTTGATTTTCAGGAAGTGGACAACATCGGTGTTATGACCTGTAAGGACTTTACCGACCGTCATGTACAGGCGGTTCTGAATCATCCCCTTGTGGATGTGGAAGCGATTCGTGCGGCGCATTTCAAAGTTGTTCTCGACGCGGTGAATTCGGTAGGCGGTATTGTGATGCCGAAGTTGTTTGAGGCCCTGGGTGTGGTTTGTGAAACCTTACACGGAGAACCGACCGGACACTTTGCACACAATCCGGAACCCCTTCCGGGCCACTTGACCGATTTGATCGATGCCTTGAAACGGGGAGGAGCGGATCTGGGTGTCTCTGTGGATCCCGATGTGGACCGTCTTGCCTTGATCTGTGAAAATGGAGATCCGTTTGGGGAAGAGTATACCTTGGTATCGGTGGCAGATTACATCCTTTCCAGGACTCCGGGTGCAACGGTATCCAACCTGTCTTCGTCCCGGGCCTTGCGCGATGTGACGGAAGCCCATGGCTGTACCCATACCGCTTCTGCCGTTGGGGAGGTAAACGTAACGACAGAAATGAAACGAACCGGGGCCGTTATTGGCGGTGAAGGCAATGGTGGTGTCATCGTGCCGGATTTGCATTATGGACGGGATGCCCTCATCGGAGTGGCTCTGTTCTTGAGCAACCTGGCTCACCAAGGCAAGAAAGTTTCCGAATTGCGTGCGACCTATCCGGAGTACGTGATTTCGAAAAATAAGATTGAGTTGTCCGATGCCTCGGTCATTGACCGTATCCTGCAGGCCGTGAAGGAGCGTTATGCTGACCAGCGTATTACGGACATCGATGGTGTGAAAATAGATTTTGATGCCGAGAAGAAATGGGTGCATTTGCGCAAGTCCAATACCGAGCCGATCATTCGGGTGTATTCGGAGGCTTCTGACGAAAGCAAAGCCCAAGCCCTGGCCAACGAAATCATTGCAATAGCGAACGAAATCAAGGGATAATATGTTTTCATTCAGAACGACACCTTTGTTTGAACAGCCCGACCTCGTCTTGCAGCGAGGTCGGGTTGGTTTGTTGTCCAATCAGTCTGCCTGGAGTCCCGTTACGGGTATGTACCGTTTTGAGGCTTGGGCGGAAAGAGGGAACCTGGTGAAGGTTTTTTATCCGGAAACGGGTTTCTTTGGGGAGCTGACGGATCCTCTTTCAGGTGAACAACCGGATTATACAGGGCTCCTGCCGCAGGATACCCAAGTGGTGTTCCAACCCCTTGGCGCGGCGATTGATCCGACTGCTTTCGAGGGGTTGGATGCGTTGGTGGTGGAACTGCAGGATACGGGAGCCCGCTATGACCAGACTTCGGTAATGCTCTACCGGTTGTTTGATTGTTTGCATACGGCCAACCTCTCGCTGTCCTTGTACCTGGTGGACCGGAACAATCCGGCAGGACGGTTGGTGGAGGGATCTGCGTTCCGTGGTGGTTCTGTGCAGACGGTTCAAGTCAAAGGGCTGCCCCACCGGCACGGTTTGACCCTGGGTGAATTGGCCAACTTGTTTTATGCCGAGTTGGGGGCCAAGTTTCCGTTGCACATCATCTCTGCGGAGGCTTCTCCGGCCTCGGGAGTCCTGATGCCGTGGACGATCCCTCCGTCACCCGATGTAGCGGGGTTGTTTACCTGTGGTTTTTACAGTGGGACCGGTCTATGGTCCGCAACCAACTTGTCGGATGGCCGGGGTACCTGTCTGCCCTATGAGCAAGTAGGAGCCCCCTTCCTGCATGTACTGAACGATTACAACCGTCGTCACGGTTATTCTGGATGGAATGATCCGGAACATCCCTTGTATGACAGTGCCGTCCTGCTGCGTTGGACGCGTTTTACTCCTCAGATCGGGGTATATGCCGGCCGTGTTTGCTACGGGTTTCAATGGTTGCCGGTGCCGGGCGAATCGTACCACGCCTTGGCACATACCCTGCGGATGATGCGCTTCTTCCGGGAAGTTTGTCCGGAATTTGCGTTGGAAGCGGGGGGGCTTGGTGACGCAGTGCTGGAGGACTTTGTGATGGGGCGTGTGGATTGGTCCGTTTTGCGGGAGCACATCAAGGTAGAAGAGCAGAAGTGGATCCGCAAAGCCAAACGATACCAGCTCTACGAAGAGCCCTTGTGGCGGATTAAATCCCTGGGATAAACTTCGTTAAAAAATATTTGGGTAGTTGTAAAATTATCCATACTTTTGCGGTCCATTATTAAAAACAAGCAGATTATGAAAAAAGGAATTCATCCCGAAAACTACCGCCTTGTAGCTTTCAAGGATATGTCAAACGATCACGTGTTCATTACCCGTTCATGCATCAACACCAAGGAAAACATTGAAATTGAAGGTGTTACTTATCCCTTGGTAAAGGTCGAAATTTCCAACACTTCTCACCCGTTCTACACTGGTAAGATGAAATTGGTTGACACCGCAGGTCGTGTTGATAAATTCTACCAACGCTATAAAAAGGCTGGTAAATAATTCGAACGAGTTACTACGAGACTTAAAAGAGGAGAATGGCTATGCTGTTCTCCTTTTTTTGTGCCTACAGGCGGCTGCTATTTGTATGGCTGGAATCGGGGGCCGATTGTAACCTTATTGCTGGGAACGAAATGTCTCCCTCTTACGAATGGAACGTAGGGCCGCTTTCGAGGTAAATAAAAATAGGGCTACCCACCGAAAGGGTAGCCCTATTTTTATTATGTGTGACGGGTAGCAGAAGGCTACGCGTGTGCGTTAGTTGGAGGTGAAAACGTACTCAAAGATTTCGGAGCATACATAACCGTTTTTGTTCACGGCTACGGCGAAGGCTACGTATTCTGTGTTCGGATCAACCGCTTTCTGAATGGTTTGTTGGCCGGATTTCAGCATGGAAGCCAGTACTTCTTCCATGGATTGACCGCTCATTTCTCCGTACATGATGTACATTTGGATGAGCTGTTCAACGGCTCCTTGCAATCCGACTTCGGATGCGTCTACAGCAGCTTTGCGTACGGCTTCTGCATAGTAGCGTATTTCGTTGTCAGAGGGAACCACGGTGATGGATGCGGTAGAACCGCTGCAGGTTGCAGATACATCCAGGGTGATGTCCAACATCTCGACTTCGGTGGTTGTGAAGGGGTGGAGTACAATTTCAGAAAGCTTTTCGCATTCGTTGGACAGACCTACTACCACGACAAAGTAGTTGGTTTCCGGGGTCAATTGGTTGTAATATTTGTTTTCCAGGAAACCTTGGTGCAATTGGTCGTAGTATTCCAAATATTGACCTACACTCATGCCTTCTGCATCTGCATAAATTTTATAGTGGTCAAGCAATGAGGCGAACAATTCTTCTTCTGTCATGGCGCCTGCGTGCTCCTCCGTTACGGTCAAGGCAACGTAAGTCATTTCTTTGTCCGCCGGGGTAACGTTGAAATATACTTCGGCTTCGGTGATATCGGTAACTTCTACGGTGAAGGGGGAGAGGCTTCCGCCTTGTTGGCTGACACGGAAGGTGGCCGTTGCATCGTTGGCTGAGTAGGTTACGGTCACGATGGCTTCGCGTTCAATACCTTCTGCGTTGGCATCCACGTTGAATTGGATCTCTGTATCGGTAATTGTAAATGAATTTACCCATTTGCAGTTGGATGAGGGTGTATTCAAGGAAGCTCCTTCTACCGGGTTGGTAATGCTGTAGCTTACGGAACCAGCTCCACCAAATACGGTGGTATTGAAGGTGGCTTCCGCAAATTCAATGGAGGTTTTCGGTTGGGGTTCCGGTGTGTTTTTGTCTTCGCAGCTGCAGAGTCCCAAAGCAAGGGCCAACGCGAAAACAGGCATCAAGAATTTCTTCATGTTTTTTTTATTGTTAATAATTACGAAAATTTATCAAAAGTTTCGCGAAAATAGGATAAATGTTTGAGATTGCAAAAAATATGGTTTAGTATCGCATTCGGCTCACTTTTCCATCCATGGTGGTAATTAGCAGTTGCCGCTCTGGCAGGGGCAGGATGTAATTGACCAGGGCAAACGACAACCGGTACCGCCAGATTTCTTTGCCGTCGGAGGCTTGTGCCGCTATGATTTCTCCCTTGTCGGTTGGAATGAAGATGAGGGTTCCGTCAGAAGTGATGGGGGTCGGGGCAATTTCGTAACCAAAGGAATAGTTTTCTCCCCAAATGCGTTGAGCGGTCAGGGCCGTGGTGCTGTAGGCGTATACCGAGTCTTTCATCACTTTGACATAGACCTGTTGTTGGTCGGGAGACAGGCCAATGGATTCACGTCCTCCTTTGCTGCTCCAGAGGTTGTTCCCGTTCTTGGCATCAATGGCGTACGTTTTCCGTTCGGGGGTCACAAAGAAGATGCGGCCGTTGGCTTTGACGGGCCATACCGAAGCCGGCGAGACCATGCGGCTACCTTTGTTTTTCCAGGTCCATTGGAGTTTTCCGGTTTCCGGATCCAGGGAATAAAGGGTGTTGGCCCAGTCTCCGATGACGACTTGTTCCTCGTCAACCCAAGCTTTGGCTTCAATGAATCCTTTGATGTCCGGGTAGATCCAGACCAAATGGCCTGTCTTGAGGTCCAAAGCGCGGAATGCTCCGTCCGAGGCACCGAAATAGACCCGGTTGTTGTGGATGACGGGAGTGCTGAGAACAGATTTGTCGCACGTAAAGCGCCAATTTTCCTTGCCTGTTTTCAAATCATAGCAGTATACACGTCCATCGGTACTTCCAACAACGATGCGGTTTTTGAACAGGGCGGGGGTGGAGAAGACTTTGCCCTGGGTTTGCACTTCCCAACGGAGGGCGCCATCGCTGAGGTTCAAGCAGCGGATCCAGCCCTGGGTGTTGGTGTAAATGACGGCATCCCCGTTGGTGATGGCACCGGCTCCGATGTCACTGTTGTCCTGGATGGTCCAGATTTCTTGGACCTCCGGGTAACGGTGGTTTTCGTTGTATTCGGGAATGAATCGTTTGATTTTGTCCGACAGGGGTTGTGTTTCGGGTGCGCGTTCCACAAAAGGTTTTGCATCGGTAAACTGTAACTGGAACCAGGGTTCAAAGCAGGCCGTTTCAGCAGGACCTGTCGTGATTCTTCGTCCACCGGCATCCAGGCTGGTGAGTCGGGCAATGCGTTCGTTAACGGAGAGTTTCCCGTTTTCAATGGTAACGATGTTGTATCCGCTTCCTTTTTTACCGGTAGCCTGGGTAGAACGACCCAAGATGCCGGGCAGACCTTGGTAGTCCAGGATGACGTTGTTATGCCAATGTCCGCCAATCACGAGTTGTGTGTTTACTTTTTTGAGTACATCCAGCACCTGAAAGCAGTTGAGCATGGAGGTATCCATCGGATAATGGTTGACAAAAATGACGGGTTGTTCTTTCGGAATGGCGTTTGCGATGGAATCCAACCAGACCATGCTTTCCCGCGGCAGGAGTGCCGGGGCCATGCGCATGTTGGGACCGCTGTTGGTGCCGATGAACCGGATCCCCTCTACTTCAAAATTGAAATGTTCGTAGCCAAAGGTCTTGGCGAAGGTGTTGCAGCCGCTTTCGGACCATTTGGAGTCGTGGTTCCCACCTACAATGTACCAGGGTTTGCTGATTTGTTTCAAGATGGAGTGGGCCAGACGGATCTCCCGGTCAGAACCGAATTCGGTGATATCGCCGGCCAGCACAACGAAGCGGAGGGAGTCGTTGGCGTTGATGTCGTTGACACAATCTTGTAAGTCCTGTATGCTGGCAGCGCCGTCAGCAATATGCAGGTCGGCCAGCCAGGCAAAAGAGAAACGTTCTTGCGCATGCACATTCAGAGAAATAAACAGACCGAAAAGCAGGCAAGACAATTTTGAAATGGAGCGCATGGAAGTTGGTTTTATTGGGTTAGATGGTGCTGGATTTGAAGTATCGGGTCCGTAACCAGAGTTCAAAGAGCGGATCGATGATGTGCGGAACCTCCTCTTCGTCGAAGGTAATGATCTCTTTTTTCTTCAGGGCTTCTTTCAACCGGAAGACGTTTGCAGAAGAGTTGAGGTGGTATTCGTAGAGGACTTCGGCTGTGCTGAATTTGTCAATGCCGTCACAAATTGCCCGCAGCAGGTGAATCTGGTAAGTGGTCAGGTCGTGCATCATCATCCGGAATCTCGGAACGTGGATTGCCATGAGGGAATACAGGGCCTCGGTAACCAGCCTGTCGTTCAAGTAGCCTTTGGTCAGGTTGAAACAAATGGTGGAGAGATGGGCAATGTACCAGGGGTGACCTTGCAGGACCTGAAACATGCGGACGGCGAGGTTGTGGTCAACTACCCGTCCTACGCGCAGGAAGGTCTTGACGATGTGATCCGCCACTTCTTTTTCTTTCAGGGGTTGCAACGAAACTTCTTCTGCGAAGCGGTAAAAGTATTTCTTCTCGTGGAAGATGTACTTCATGGCGTTGACCATGGAACCGGTGAGGATGCAGGTGGTGTGGGTATAAGTAAAAAAGTGCTTTTCCAGGAGCGTCAGGAAATCATCTCCGTGTTCAAACGAGAGGATGTTCTGGAATTCCTCAAAATAGAGGAGAATATGGGTGTCGTATGCTTGAGCGATCCTTTCCGGGGCATGCAGGATTTCTTCAATCTGGTCATCATGAAAACGGATGCCGTCGGGAGCCAGGAAGTCTTCGGGAATTTCGTCGTCGTTTTCCGGAAGATTCGGGGCTGTCAGGGGAAAATGGCGCTTAATGAAATCAAGGGTTTCGTTTTGGGTGGTGGCAAAACTGCCGGCCAATCGAAAAACCAGGTGTTTCAGCAGGTGGTCCCGTGTACGGACATTCATCAAATCCAGGTGGCAGACGGTGTGGTTTGGTTGGGCCAATTTAAGGTCTGAAAGGGATTGCTGGATGAGAGAACGCTTTCCGGTGCGGGGGGCATCGATGATGAGAACGTGTTCATTTTGTTTTAACAAGTTGGTCAGCGTATCGCGTTCCTGTTTGCGGGACAGGAAGTTGGCACCTGTGACAAAACGGTTGTAAACAAAAGGTGTATCGATCATAATCCTGCTAATTTTCTACATTTATAACAAAACTGCTACAAATTTAGTTTTTTCTTTTAAAAGAGAGAAATAATTTGGCGGATTACAAGGAATGTATTAGTTTTGCAGCCCCAAAAAAATTATTAGAAAGGCTGTTGAGCTCGTGAATAAGAGTTGCTTATGGCAACCGCTTGCAGTCTAAAACTTTTTAAAACATTTATTATGTACGCAATTGTTGATATTGCAGGACAACAGTTTAAAGTTGAAAAAGGGAGAAAAATCTTCGTTCACCGTTTGGATGCAGAAGTAGGAGCTTCTCTCGATTTTGAAAAAGTTTTGCTGACCGACAACGAAGGCGAAGTAAAAGTAGGTGCTCCCTACGTAGCCGGCAGTGTGGTAAAAGCAACCGTGTTGGAACACCTCAAAGGTGAAAAGGTTATCGTTTTCAAGAAGAAACGCCGCAAAGGTTATCAAAAGAAAAACGGTCACCGTCAATGTTTAACTCAAATTCTTATTGAAGAAATTAACTAAAGGAGAAACAGATTATGGCTCACAAGAAAGGTGTCGGTAGTTCCAAGAACGGCCGCGAATCACATAGCAAACGATTGGGTATTAAGTTGTTTGGTGGACAAACTGCAAAAGCAGGTAACATTTTGGTTCGCCAAAGAGGTACTGTTCACAACCCCGGTTTGAACGTGGGTATGGGTAAAGACCACACGCTGTATGCGTTGGTGAACGGTGTCGTTACTTTCCGCAAGAAAGCCAACAACAAATCTTACGTTTCTGTAGTTCCCTTCGCAGAATAAGGCGATTGGAAATTGAAAACGAATGAAGAGGAAAATTGCTTAGGCAGTTTTCCTCTTTTCTTGTTCCTTTTTATTAAATTTGCGACTTGTTAAAATAATCAAGCGAATGTTAAGTCTTAAATTACTGAGGGAAGCGCCCGAGTTCGTTGTCGAGCGTTTGGCTGTCAAGAACTTTGATGCCAAAGAAATCGTAGAACAAATCCTGGATTTGGATCGTAACCGCCGTCAATACCAGACCGAATTGGACCAATGCCTGGCCCAACAAAAAATACAAGCAAAAGCGATTGGAGCCTTGATGCAACAAGGCAAGAAAGAGGAGGCCGAAGCGGCGAAACAAGCCGTAGCGGAGATGAAGAACCGTTCGAAGGAATTGGAACAGTTGATGCAGGAAAGTGAAACACACCAGAATGATTTGCTGGTGCGTCTGCCGAACTTGCCTGCTGAAATCGTTCCGGCGGGTAAAACTGCTGAAGACAATGTCATCGTTCGTGAAGGTGGCGTGAAAACGGAATTGGGTCCGGATGCTTTGCCCCACTGGGAATTGGCACGCAAGTATGATTTGATCGACTTTGATTTGGGTGTGAAGTTGACCGGTGCCGGTTTTCCGGTTTACAAAGGTCAGGGTGCACGCATTCAACGGGCTTTGATTGCTTATTTCTTGGATTACAATACGGGAGCTGGTTTTCAAGAAATCCAACCTCCGCTGATGGTCAATGAAGCCTCCGGTTTCGGTACAGGCCAGTTGCCGGACAAGGAAGGTCAAATGTACCATGCTACTGCGGACAATTTCTATCTGATTCCGACCGCAGAGGTGCCGGTGACCAACATTTATCGGGATGTGATCCTGGCAGAGTCGGATTTTCCGATTAAAATGACGGCCTATACCCCTTGCTTCCGACGTGAGGCAGGCTCATATGGAAAAGATGTTCGTGGATTGAACCGTTTGCACCAGTTTGACAAGGTGGAAATTGTGCAAATTGCACATCCCGACGCATCTGCAGCCGCCTTGGATGAGATGGTTGCTCACGTGGAAGGTTTGGTGAAATCCCTGGAGTTACCGTACCGCATTCTGCGTTTGTGTGGTGGTGACATGAGTTTCACTTCGGCCATTACCTACGATTTTGAGGTGTATTCCGAAGCACAAGGACGTTGGTTGGAAGTAAGTTCCGTATCCAATTTTGAATCCTTCCAGGCAAATCGCTTGAAACTCCGCTACAAAGATGCACAAGGCAAGCCTCATTTGGCGCATACCCTGAACGGTAGTTCTTTGGCCTTGCCCCGTATTCTGGCAGCCCTTTTGGAAAATCATCAGACCGAAGAAGGTATCCGGATTCCGGAAGTGCTTCGACCCTACTTCGGTGCAGATTATATCCGTTAATCCGAATGCAGGATCAGCGGATCATCATGGGAATAGACCCCGGAACCCGTTTGTTGGGTTACGGGGTTGTTTTGCTTGACCGTAAGAAAACTCATTTTGTGGACATGGGGGTTGTGGATTTGCGCAAGGAAACGGATCATTTCCTCAAACTCAAACGCATCACCGCAGAAATTGGTGCCCTGATTGACCGCTACCATCCCCATCACGTGGCGGTGGAGGCACCCTTTTATGGAAAAAATCCGCAGGTCATGTTGAAATTGGGACGGGCACAGGGAGCAGCTCTTGCGGCAGCATTGATCCGGGACTTGCCGGTTTTTGAGTATGCGCCGCGCAAAGTGAAGATGGCCATTACCGGGAACGGTTCTGCATCCAAGGAACAGGTTGCCATGATCCTTTCCAAAACCTTGCGTGTAGATCTTCAGGGTCCCTACCTGGATGCGACCGACGCTTTGGCGATTGCCATGTGCCACTACTACCAGCTGATCAATCCGTTTGCCGACCAGTCAGCTTCCACTGATTGGGCTTCTTTTTTGAAGTCTCATCCCGACCGACTTGTAAAATAAACACGATTTGCATTAAACTTAGACGACGAAACGCTGTCTAATGTACAAACGAAATTAATACGTATGAAACGATTTTTGATACTTCTCCCGGCACTTCTCTTTGCTGGGTTCCTGATGGCTCAATCCCCGAAATCTCCTCGGGGAGGGGTACAATTGACCTTGACCTTGGTGGATGCGCAAAGTGGCGCACCGGTCTCTTATGCGACGGTATCCATCCGGCCTTCTGCGGTGGCAGATTCTACGCAGAACATGAATTTTGCGTTGACCGATGATGCCGGTCAGGTTGTGTTGAGCCACCTTCAGCCGGGCGATCATGTGTTGAAGGCTGAATTGATGGGTTACTTGCCTTTCCGGCAAGTGGTGAAGGTAGGAAAGGAACCGATGAATTTGGGTAAGATTGAGATGAGTCCGGATGCCCAGTTGTTGGAACAGGCCGTTGTGACGGCTGTTGGAAATCCCATCGTCATGAAGAAAGATACCGTTGAATTCAGTTCGGCTTCCATGAAGTTGTCCGATAACGACATGTTGGAAGACCAGTTGAAGAAACTGCCTGGATTCGATGTGAGTGCAGACGGTTCCATTACCTACAACGGGGAGACCATCAACAAGATCTACATCGACGGCAAAACCTTCTTCCTGGATGACCCGCAGCTGGCTACCAAGAATTTGCCTGCCAAGATCATCGAGAAAGTGCGTGTTGTGGAGAAGAAGTCGGAACAAGCTGAATTTACGGGCATCGATGATGGAGAATCGGAAACGGTGTTGGATTTGAGTGTGAAGAAAGGTATGATGCAAGGCTGGTTCGGTAATTTGTCTGCCGGGGGCGGATATGATTTGGGTGTGGGAGAGAAAGATCCTCGTTTTCAAGGGGGTGGATTGGTTGCTCGTTTTACAGACAATTCCCAAATCAGTATCATTGCCAATGGAAACAACACCAACAATCGAGGTTTCCGGGATATTGGAGGAGACATGATGCGCTCCATGCGTGCCAGCGGTCCGGGTGGATTCGGTGGTGGAGGGATGATGAACTTCAACAATGGTGGCATCACCACTTCTTGGATGGGCGGGTTGAATGCAACCGGTTATTTCTTGGAAGACAAGGCTATGGAGGTGGCTGGAAACTATCTGTACAATGGTAGTGAAAAGCAGGTGAGACAAAAGAGCAACAAGACAACGTTCCAACCGGATGGTTCTACGATGACCAATGTCAATGAAGGAGAAAGTTATTCCCTCAATGAAGGTCACCGTGCGGGTGGCGAAATTGATTGGAAGATCAACGAGAATGCTTCGATCCTTTTTCGTCCTCAAGGCAATATCGGTTATGGTTCGTTCCAGGAAAGCTCAACCTTTGATTCCAGAAATGATGTCCGTGGTCGTTTGAATGACGGTACCAGTGAGAGTCATGGCGATAGTTTCAACTATGCAACCAGCGGCCGTTTGTTGTACCGGCAGCGTCTTGGCAAGGAGGGACGTACCCTTTCATTGAATACCAACTACTCCCTCAGTGGAAATGAACTGGATGGTCAGAACCGTTCCACAACACATTATTACAGCCAAGACCAGCATTCGTCTACCGATGAGATTGACCAAACCTACCGTCAGCAGGAAGATGCCTACAGCATTGCTGCGCGGTTGGCTTATACCGAGCCTTTGGGCGGAAATTTCTTCCTGGAAGCTTCTTACCGTTATAACTACAGCGTAAACGAATCCAAGAAAGAAAGTTACAACAAGGATGCCAATGGCAAGTATACGCTGATGGATATGGACTATTCAACCCAGTTCCGCAATGAATTCGTGAATCAGCGGATTCAGTTGAATATCATGAAGCAGGAAGAGAAGTATACGGCACAAATCGGGGTGAATCTGCAGCCTGCAACCACCACCAGCCGAGAATCCTTCTTTGACGGAAAGCCTGACAGTGTTACGGTATACAAGGTGTTGAATTTCTCCCCTTCTGCCCGTTTTGATTACAACTTTGCGGACAATACGTTCTTGCGTTTGCGTTACAACGGTCGTACGAGCCAGCCGAGTATTACCCAGTTGCAGCCGGTCCGTGACAACTCCAACCCGTTGTCGATTGTGTTGGGTAATCCGAATCTTTTGCCGGAGTTCTCGCACAACGTGCGGGCCGAATTCCGCCACACCAACATGAAGTCCTTTGCCTCGTTGAATGCCAACATCAACTTCAGCTATACGATGGACGACATTGTGAATGCGAACTGGTACGATGAAAATGGGGTTCAGTACAGTGCTCCGGTCAATTCGGACGCTCCGTCCATGTCAGCACGTGCTTTTGTGATGTTCAATGCTCCGATTGCCAAATCCAATTTTTCATTGATGTCCTTTACCAATGCTTCGTTGAACCGTACGGTCAGTTATTCCGGTATGGGGAATGCTGACAAGGTGGAAGACATTTTCCATTTGTTGAAGGTGGGTAAGACGACTTCGATGAGTTTACGTGAACGTTTGCAGTTGATCTACCGCAACGATTATTTGGAAACGCGTCTTGGCGGTTCCGTGGCCTATGAAAATGCCTGGTACACCATCAAGGAAAAGGAACGTCCTTCGACCTGGTCCAACTCGGTGGATGCCGATGTGAACCTGACCTTGCCCTTGGGTTGGGAAGTAAAGACCAATCTCCGTTATAACTTCTACTACGGTTACGAAGCCGGATACGGTGATCCGCAAGCCATCTGGAACGCCGAAATCTCCAAGCTCCTGTTCAATGAGAAAGGTACGCTTGCCGTTCGCTTGTATGATATCCTGAACCAGTCACGCGGTCTGCGCCGTACCATGACGGATAACTATGTACAGGATGTACAAAACAATACCTTGGGCCAGTATTTCATGATTTCCTTTACCTACCGTTTCGGTACGTTCAATGGAGGCAACCGCTCCATGTCGCCGGGAGGTCGTAGAGGTCCTATGGGTCACGGCGGCCCGATGAGAAGGTTCTAAACCGCTCAATCACGCGCGTCATATCTTCAGGCAGTTCACTCTCGACAAAGACATAGTCTCCGGTTCGGGGGTGAACAAAGCCCAAGTTTTTCGCATGCAGGGCTTGGCGGGGTAAGATTTCGAAGCAGTTGTCAATGAATTTTTTGTATTTTGCATAAAGCGTCCCTTTCAGGATGCGGTCGCCTCCGTACCGTTCATCGTTGAATAGGGGATGCCCCAGGTAATTCATGTGTACCCGAATCTGGTGGGTTCTGCCAGTTTCCAATTTGCATTCCACCACGGTGACATACCCCAGACGTTCCAAAACGCGGTAGTGTGTGATCGCATGCTTGCCGACACTGCCGTCCGGGAAAACCTTGAAGTTTTGGCGGTTGTTGGGATCTCGGGCAATGTGACCGACAATGGTACCGCTGTTTTCCTTCACGTCGCCCCAAACAATGGCAATGTATTTCCGGTCAATGGTGTGGTGGAAGAATTGTTCGGCCAATTTGAGTTGCGCTTCGTCGTTTTTTGCTATCAGCAGAATGCCGGAGGTGTCCTTGTCAATGCGGTGTACCAACATGCCCATGCGTTCATCTCCTTCATCGCCTTCCTGGCGTTTTCCCAGGTAATAGGCAAGGCCATTGATCAAGGTGCCTGTATAATTTCCGCAACCCGGGTGCACAACCAGGCCGGCCGGTTTGTTTACCAGTAGCAGATCATCGTCTTCGTACCGGATGTCCAGGTCCATCTTCTCCGGAAGAATTTCTACGCCGCGGCGGCGGAAGGGCATGGATATCGTGATGAGATCCAATGGTTTGATGCGGTAGTTCGCTTTGGCGGTATTGCCATTGACTTGTACATAACCAGCGTCGATCGCTTGTTGGACGCGGTGGCGTGAGGTGCCTTCCAAATGGCCTACAAGGTATTTGTCGATGCGTAGGAGCGCTTGTCCTCGAGGTACTTCAAAACGGAAGTGTTCAAAAAATCCGCCTTCGTCTTCCTCTTCCTCGTTGAGGTTTTCTTCCTCGTTGGAGGGGGTGGCCGGAGCAAAGTTTTCGCGGGGAGTCAGGATTTCCCCGTCTTTTGTTTGCACCGTTTCGGCTGTGTTTTGTTGTGCTGCTGAATGCATATTATAAGAGGGGGGTGGCTTCCGGTTCTTTCAGTTTTTCAGGATCAAGGGTCAAGTCGATGCGGACGGGAGTTCCCATCAGGTAGGAAACGGTGTCACACGGTTCGGGTGTGATCCGGTAAACGACGGCATTCAACGTGTCGTTGTAATTTTGAATGGTTTCGTCAAAACGCATTTGTCCCAAATTGAGGAAATGGTCCATCAACAAGTCCTTGGCCGCTTGGAACCGGTAACCGCGCAAGTTGGGGATGTAGGTGGTCCGGTCTTCTTCGTTCATGCCCAGCACCAGGTCAATGGCGGTTTCGCTTTCGACTTGTGTATCCGGAGCGATGTCTTTTCCTTTGCATTGTTGGGCCAGGACATTGTTGCTGGCCATGTCCGGAACATAGATCAGTTGTCCGACAGTCAGCCCAGCGGCCTGTAATTCTGTTCTTGCCTGTCTTAAGGAGTAACCGATCAGGTTGGGAACAGTGGACAATCGCGGCATGACCGAGTTGATTGTCAGTCGGATCATCCTGTTCTTTTTGACAGCACTGCCGGGAGCCGGTCGTTGGCGGGTGATGTGTCCCCGAGGCATCCGTTTGACATAGACCGAGTCGGTAACTTCCAGTCGCAGGTGATGTTTGGCGGCCAGTTGTTCGGCCTGTTCTACCGAGCAGTTTGTAAAGTCGGGTACCACTTGTTCCCGATTGTGCCGTGTGATGATATTCAGGAAGATCGTCACGGCAATGAAGAAGAGGATGGCAATGATCAGAGCCGTTATCAAGGTTCTGACCATCCAGTTCTGATACCATTTCTTGGGCAAAAATTTGCTATTTTTCTGGGTCATATCCGTATGATTTTTCAGTACAATCCGACAAATATACAACAATTCTTTGAGATAGGCCGTCAGGAGGGGATCTGTATAAAAGAAGTCGGGGCCATACCTACTGAAAGGATAGCCCCGACTTCTTTCTTCAAAAAAGAATTTTAGAACCGATCTTCTGAAGATACGGTCAATTTCTTACGACCACGACGGCGACGAGCTGCCAAGACGCGACGACCATTGGGGGTTGACATACGTTCACGGAAGCCGTGTTTGTTGCGGCGTTTGCGTTGTGAAGGTTGAAAAGTGCGTTTCATATCTATTCTTATTTATTTTTCAATAAGGGAGTGCAAAGGTAGTGCTTTTGTTTGAAATTGCAAATTTAATTCTGAATTATTACGATCTTTTTTTCTTCGAAGAAGGGTTCCGGGAAAAGTTGGATAATATCCCTGCATTCAAATTGTTTACGATGCATGCGGCATGCCTTGATGCAGTCAGAGATTTCGGTTTCCAGGTCTCCGCCCTTCAAGTACAGGATGGACTTGGACCAGCGTCCTTTGACGAAGGGCATAAAATTTTTGAGTTCCGTGACGGCCCGCGATACAATGTAGTTATAGGTGTCGGGCAGTTGTTCGGCGCGAGACCAGACCGGGGTGACATTGTCCAGCCCCAGTGCCTGAGCAACAGCTTCCACTACCTTGATTTTCTTGCCAATCGAGTCGCAAAGGGTAAACTGGACTTCTGGAAACAGAATGGCCAGCGGGATGCCGGGAAAGCCACCACCGGTACCGACATCGAGCACACGGTCGCCGTTTGCAAAGGGTGCTTCGATGGCCAACGCCAGGGCGTGCAGGACATGGTGCAGGTAGAACGAGTCCATGTCTTTGCGGGAGATGACATTGATCCGGCTGTTCCATTCTTGGTACAAGGGACCCAGTTGGCGAATCTGATCCTGTTGTTTTGGGGTCAGGTCCGGGAAGTATTGGAAAATTAAATTGGCATCAATCATAGTGTTCTTGGTTGTTTTGTGTGTTCAGTTGTTGCAACAGGCACTCTCGGGAGCGTCGGATGCGTGTGCGGACGGTGTTGAGAGGCAACTGGAGTTGGTTGGCAATCTCTTCGTAGGCAAATTCTTTCAGAAAGCGCAGCTCGGCGGCTTCCCGGTACAATTCCGGAAGGGCGGCAATGGCCATGCGGATGTTGTGGCGTGTCTGATGACGGATGTAGGAGTCTTCCGGGCTTTCACTTTGGCCGTCAAGACCGGCCTCTACATCTTCCAACCGGATGGGGGTCAGGGGTATGGAGGCATTCTGCTTGCGGTAGTGGTCAATGGCGGCATTGCGGGCAATGTTGTAGATCCAGGTGGAGAAGGCATACTTATCGTCGTATTGGTTCAAGTGCTCAAAGGCCCGATACAAGGTTTCCAGACAGAGGTCTTCTGCATCCTCCATGACGCGTGTGTAGGGGAGCAGGAATTGAATCAGCAAAGGCCTGTACTTGTCGGCCAGGGCGGCAAAGGCATTGGCGTCACCTTCGCAGGCGGCTTTTACCCAAAGTTTGTCGTGTTCCTGTTGCTGTATCATGTTCTGCTTTGATTTGACTTTTAGTGTGCTGATAACCAGTTGGTTCCGCTATTGCATTCAACAGTCAGCGGGATGGCCAGGCGGGCGGCCCCTTCCATTTCCTCTTTCAGCAGTTGTTTGACTTGTTCCACTTCTTCTTTCAACGCATCCACGATGAGTTCGTCGTGGACCTGAAGGATGAGTTTGCTGCGAAGCCCTTCGGTTTTCAGACGGCCGGCAACGCGGATCATCGCGATCTTGATCAAGTCTGCAGCAGTGCCTTGAAGGGGTGCATTGATGGCATTTCGTTCGGCCAGACCACGGACGACTGCGTTGCGGGAGTTGATGGCCGGCAAGTACCGTTTTCGGCCAAACAGGGTTTCTACATAGCTTTGGTTCCGTGCGGTTTCCTGCGTCCGTTCCATGTAGGTGCGGACTTGCGGATAGCTGCGGAAATATTCTTCAATCAGGCTTTTGGCCTCGCTCCGGGCGATGTTCAGCCGTTGGGCCAGTCCAAAGGCGGAGATGCCGTAGATGATGCCAAAGTTGGCGGTTTTGGCCTTGCTGCGTTGTTCTCGGGTCACGTCTTCTTCGGGGATATGAAAGATGCGTGCTGCTGTGGCGGTATGGATGTCCTTTTCCTGGCGGAAGTCCTCCAGCAAGGCGGGATCCTGGCTGAGGATGGCCATCAACCGGAGTTCGATCTGGGAGTAGTCAGCCGAAACCAGCAGGTGCTGGTCATCCGAGGGAATGAAGGCCCGACGGATTTCGCGGCCCAATTCGCTGCGGATGGGGATGTTTTGCAGGTTGGGTTTTACAGAACTCAGTCGTCCCGTGGCCGTATGGGCCTGGTTGAATGTCGTATGGATTTTTCCACTTTCCGGAGCGATGAACGACGGGAAAGGATCGATGTACGTATTGATGAGTTTCTTGAGCTCCCGGAAACGAAGGATATCGTTGACAATCAGGTGTTTGTCCTGCAATTCCAGCAAGGTTTCTTCGTCGGTGCTGTAGCTGCCGCTTTTGCTTTTCTTGGCTTTCGGGTCCAGTTGCAATTTCTCGAACAGGATGTTCCCCAGTTGCTTCGGTGAGGCAACGTTCAGGTCGGGTTCACCGGCTTGTTCGCGGATCCGGTTTTCGATGAGGTTTGCCTCAGCTTGCAGTTGTTTGCTGTATTCGGCCAACATTCCGCAATCAATCCGGAATCCCTCTTCTTCCATTCCTGCCAGCACTGGAATCAGGGGCATTTCAACGGTCCTGTACAGTTGGGCGATCTTTTCATCCTGCTGGAAACTGCGTACAAGGGCATCGTGCAGGGGTAATAACAAGGTGGTCTGTTGCCATTGGTTTTTGCGTTGTTCCGGTGAGGTTGACGGGCTCGTCGCAACAGGGTTTCCAAAGAAGGCGGCAAACAAGTCCGGCTCCGGTTCGGTTGTGGGGGTTGGATCTTCCGGTAGTGACAGCGTTTGTGGATCCAGACCGAGATAGGACAGGCACAACGTTGCATATTGGTGGGCACTTTCCGGATTCAAGAGGTAGTGCATGATTTCCAGATCGGCCAAATCACCTTGCAGGGTTTCTCCGGTTTGCTGATGGAAGGTCTTCCACAGACGTTTTAGGTCATAACCAACCTTGGTGATCTTGGGGTGGGTGAGAAGCGGGACCAGGGTTTTGGGGTCTTGGGTCCGGTAACTCGTATTTCCGGCAATCAGCAGCCATTCGGGAGCCAGGTAGGAGAGGGCAACACGGTGGTCGTTGCGGGCCGCTTTTTCTACTTCTTTGAGCGTTCCCAATTGGAGTCCTTCCAGGGCTTTCAGGATAGACTGGCTTTGGGGTGTCAAGTCCACGGGGAGGTCGTCATCATTTTCTTCCGATGCGGGAAGCAGGGGCATCAGGGATGAGAATTCATAATGCCGGAACAGTTGGCGGCTTTGTGCGGATGCCTGCAGGCGGAGGGCTAGGGCTTGCTCTGTAACTTCCAAAGGAATGTCTGTCCGGATTGTGACCAGTTCGCGGCTTTGCAGAATGTAGGATTCCGCTTCGCGGAAGGCCTCCTGTTGTTTGGCTGTGAGTTTGTCCAAGGAGGCCAGAATGCCTTCCACGGAACCGTATTGGGCAACCAGTTTTTTTGCACCCACCTCACCGATGCCCCGCACACCCCGCACGTTGTCCGAAGTATCACCCCAGAGGGTGAGGATGTCGATGATCTGGATGGGATCCTGGATGCCGTATTTCTTGCACAGGGCTTCCCGGCCGACGATCTCTTCTGTATTGGTGCCTTTGGCGGGTTTGTATTGGAAGATGTGGTCGGTTACCAGTTGGCCCAGGTCTTTGTCCGGAGAGACCATGAATACATCAAAACCAGCGGCTTCCCAACGTTTGGCCATGGATCCGATGACGTCGTCTGCCTCAAAGCCGGGGACCATGATGACCGGAATGTCCAGGGATTCCATGAGTTTGATCAGGGGTTCCAAGGAGGATTTGATGAGCTCGGGGGTCTCGGCCCGGTTGGCCTTGTAGGAGGGATCCAGTTCGTGTCGGAACGTCTTGCACGGTGGGTCGAAGGCGATGGCCAGGTGCGTGGGCTTTTCACGACGGGCCAATTCCAGAATGTATTTGGTAAAGCCGAACAGGATGGATGTATCTTCTCCTTTGGAGTTGATCATCGGCCGTCTCAAAAAGGCATAGTACATGCGGAAAATGAGGGCGTGTCCGTCTATCAGGAATAATTTTTTCATGGGTAAACAGCAAGGTTAGCGGGCAGGTTGGTCTGCTGCAAACCATTCTACATAGGAAGAAACGGTTTCATAATACCGCAGGCTGAACAACTGGACGTGCTCCGGCAAAGCTTTTGTCAGGAGATCTGCAAAATAGGAGACCATGTTTTCGCTCGTCGGTTGGAACGAAACGGTGATAACGTTGCCATAGGCCTGCAGCAACTCGTCCGCGAGCAGGGCTCCTTCGGGCAGCACCAGTGCGTGGTCAAACCGGTGAATCAGGGTTTCCTCGACGATTTTCTTCAGTTGTTTGAAGTCCAGAATCATTCCGAAATACGGACTGTTGGGATCGGTGCAAGGCTGACCGGTCACCGTTACGTACAGGAGGTAGGAATGACCGTGCAAGTGACGGCATTTGCCATCGTATCCGATCAGGGCATGTCCTCCTTCGTATCGAAATTCTTTTGTAATCCGAACCACTGACTGCATAAGTTGGGTGTTGTTAGGTTGTTGTTTGAGCCTGTATTTTAGCACGGGTAAAAGTAGTAAAAAATTTTGTAGATTGGTCCCACTCCATTATATTTGTGAGGATTTATTTTAATGTTTTTTCAGCAAAACACAATAACACAAAACAATATGGCTATCAATCTTGAAAACTATTTGTCAGACAACGCCAAAAATATGCGTCGTTCTGCGATCCGCGACCTGCTCAGTGTTGCAACCCGTCCTGAAATCATTTCTTTTGCCGGTGGTTTCCCGAACCCGGAAACTTTCCCGGTTGATGAGTTGAAAGACATCATCAACGAATTGATGGACAAGAAACCCAAGGAAATGTTGCAATACGGTTCTACCGAAGGTAGCGTCGCTTTGCGTAGAGAGATTGTAAAACGTCACCGTGCAGACGGTATCGATTGCGATATCGAAAACGTATTGGTAACTACCGCTTCCCAACAAGCTATTGATTTGGTTGCCCGTATCTTCATCAACCCCGGTGATACCATCATTTGTGGTCTTCCTTCGTATTTGGGAGCTTTGCAAGCTTTCTATTCTTACCAAGGTGTTCCTGTAGGTTGTACCAAAGACGAAGAAGCTGATATCGTGATCAAAGCATTGATCGCATCAGGCCGCCGTCCGAAATTCATCTATGCAATTCCTGACTTCCAAAACCCGTCAGGCGAAACCATGGATATGGCAAAACGTCAAGCCTTGGTGGATGTTGCCCGTAAATACGATATGATCATTCTGGAAGACAGCCCTTACAAAGAAATCCGCTTTGAAGGCCAATCTTATCCGACATTGTATTCTATGGCTCCCGAACGTGTTGTTTTGTTCGGAACTTTCTCCAAGACCTTTGCTCCCGGTTTCCGTTTGGGTTGGGTGTTGGCCAACAAGGACATCATTGACCGCTTGATCGTGGCAAAACAATCTTCAGACTTGTGTACTCCGATCTTCTGTCAAGAGATTGCGGCTGCTTACCTGGAAAAAGGTTTGTTTGACAAAAACCTCAAAAAGACCATCGAATTGTACCGTGGCAAACGCGACTTGATGTTGGAATGCCTCGAAAAGAACATGCCGGAAGGAGTTACCTGGACCCGTCCCGAAGGTGGTTTGTTCATGTTGGTGACTTTGCCGGAATATATGAATGCACGCGAGTTGTTTGACGTGGCTATCCAAGAAAACGTAGCTTTTGTAACCGGTGATGCATTCTGCTGCGACGGTGGTGGATTGAACACCATGCGTCTGAACTTCTCATTCGCTTCCGATGAACAAATCGTTCAAGGTATCGAGCGTTTGGGTAAAGCAATCAAAAGAATGGTGAAATAGAGAAATCTTCAAATAACTTTTCGAGAGGGGCTTCCGGGCCCCTCTTGTCGTAAAAGCCATCGTAGCCCATCAGCCAGATCCGGTCACACGATTTGAGTGCCGGTTGAAGGTCGTGTGTGGAGAATACGATGGTTTTTTGTTGTTGGTGGGCCAGGTTTTTCAGCAGTTCTGTGATGACCATTTTGTTGGCGATGTCCAAAAAAGCGGTCGGCTCATCGAGTACGATGACATTGCACCCCCGGACCAGGGCGGCTGCGATGGTCACCCGTTGGAATTCTCCGTCGGAAAGTTCGGCGGTGTCCCGGTGTTCAAAGCCGGCTAGTCCGACCTGATCCAGCGCTTCCTGTATCGTGGCTTTTTCTGCAGTACCGATGTTTCCCATCCAGCCGGATCGGTGGTAGCAAGCTGTCGAAAGCAGGTCGAGGACGGAAAAATGGCGTGTTCTGGGGGTGTGTGATGGAACGTAGGCCACGTCTTTTCGGTCCAGGGTCAGCGAACCCTGTAAGGGACTTCCCAGTCCGCAGAGACAGCGGAGCAGGGTGCTTTTACCCCGACCGTTCGCACCAATCAAAGCAACCAATTCACCGGGGAAGGCTTTGCCATTGATGTTTTCAAACAGGACTTTTTCTTGCTTGTTGGAAGAACGGAATCCGAGGCAGAGGTCGTGGAGGACGATGCTGGGTTGAATTGTAGGGATGGTAGATGCGTTCATGGTCTATTCCGGTTGTTTGAGGATAATCATCAGGATCACCGGGATGCCCAGCAAAGCGGTGACGGTATTGATGGGGATGATGCCTGTGGAGCCGGGCAATTGGGCAATGCAGTCCGCCAGAAGCATGATGGCGCAGCCGCAGAGCAGGGTAGCCGGCATCAATCGCCGGTGGTCCGCATCGCGCAGCAGTATCCGGGCAATGTGCGGTACGGCGATGCCCACGAAACCAATGGGACCGCAAAAAGCCGTGGTACTTCCCGCCAGAATGGCAACAGCCAGCAGGATGCGCCGGCGCATACGCCTGGGAGAAAGTCCGAGACTGATGGCATATTGCTCTCCGGAGTACAGTACGTTGAGGTTTTTGATGTTTGAGAACGAAAGGAGGATGCCAACCAGACAGAGTCCCGCCAGGATACCCACTTGTTGGAGGTCGGTTCCCGAGAAACTGCCCATGGACCAGAGGACATAATTTTTCAGGGCTTCCGCTTTCGATATGTATTGCAGCAAGGAGATGATGGCACTACCGACGGATCCCAGCATAACGCCAAAGATCAGCAGTGATAAGTTGTCTTTGAGACGGGCAGAGGCCCAAAGGATGAGGGCCGTAAAAAGGAAAGCTCCCGCCCATGCCGGAAGAATGGCAGAGGCACCGTCCATCCAGCCGGGTAAGCTGTGGATGCCCCACGCGGAGAGTCCCATCAGAAAGAAACCGACGCCCAATCCGGATCCGGAACTGATACCGAGAATGTAGGGATCGGCCAACGGGTTTCGGAACAAGGTCTGCATTTGCAGGCCACAGAGGGAGAGGGCGGCTCCAGCAAGCAAGGCGGTCAGGGCCCTGGGGAGCCGGAATTGGAGAAGGATGTTTTCGTGGAGCGTATTTCCGTTGCCAGTGCCCAACAGGGTGTGCAATAACTCGTTCATGGAAATGGTGGCAGTGCCACTGTGCAAGTCCAATACAAACAGTACCACGATGGTCAGGCTCAGCAAACCATACAGCAAACCCGGGATGTGCCGGCCCTTGTCGGATTGGGATTGTTTGTGGCTGATTGATGGAAAAGCTTTGTTTGAACGGGTCATGGTCGGTTGGATTTGTGTCTCTTCACGGACCACGAAGGTAGGGAAAAAAAGAGGGTTTTTCGCAAATTCTTTCTACTTTTGTTGCTTCGTAAGTAATTGATAAATCAACCCTAAATAACGAACACGTATGAGAAATAAAATTGTGGCGGGCAACTGGAAAATGAACACCTCCGTCAACGAAGGAGAAGCCTTGATCCAAGGCATTTTAGCAAAGATCGAAGAAGTACCGGCTTCGGTACAATTGGTGGTGGCACCTCCCTTTACCCATCTGGTTCCGGTGCAAGCCTTGTTGAAGGATTCGGTGGTCGCATTGTCTGCGCAAAACTGTGCGGATCAAGCCAAAGGTGCTTATACGGGTGAGGTTGCTGCTCCGATGTTGTCTGCACTCGGTTGCCAATACGTGATCCTGGGTCACTCCGAACGTCGTGAATACTATGGAGAGACCTCCGAAACCCTGGTGCGTAAAATTGACCTGGCTTTGGCGGAAGGTTTGAAGCCGATTTACTGTGTGGGTGAAAAACTGGAAGAACGTGAAGCCAACCGCCACTTTGAGGTGGTGGAAGCCCAAATCCGTGAAGTCCTGTTCCATTTGACGGCCGAACAATTTGCCCAAGTGGTGATTGCCTACGAACCTGTGTGGGCCATCGGTACGGGCAAGACTGCAACGGCAGAGCAAGCCCAAGAAATCCACGCTTTCATTCGTAAGACGGTTGTCGATCACTTCGGTGCGGAAGCAGCAGAAGGCGTATCCATTTTGTATGGCGGAAGTTGCAAACCCTCCAATGCCAAAGAATTGTTTGCCTGTCCGGATATTGACGGAGGTCTGATTGGAGGTGCTGCCTTGAAAGCTGAAGACTTTATTGGAATCGCTGTTTCTTTTTAATCATCCATGGATTACATTGAAGTAAAACTCTCCCTGAACCCATTCTCCGAAGATGCGGCAGAATGGGTGATGGCCGAGATGGGGGAATTGGATTACGAAAGTTTCTCGGTAGAGAACGAATCTGTGCTTGCCTACATCCCCAAAGACCGTTTTTCAGAGCCCAACCTCAAGGTCGTGTTGAGTGGGTTCAACCACGCGGAATTTTCCATTGCTTACGAGCTGCGTTTCATTCCGGAAGAAAATTGGAATGCAGTCTGGGAAGCCGGTTTTGAACCGGTTGTGGTCGATGGACGTTGTACCGTGAAGGCTTCTTTCCACAAAGGATTGAAACGGACCAAGTACACCATTTGCATTGATCCGAAGATGGCTTTTGGAACGGGACATCACCAAACAACGACGTTGATGATTCGTCTGCTGCTGGGTATGCAGAAAGACCTTGTGGACAAACAAGTTATGGACTTGGGTTGCGGAACTGGGGTCTTGGCCATCCTGGCTGCCAAGATGAAAGCATTGGCTCCGGTGCATGCCATCGACATCGATCCGACTGCGGTGCGTTCTGCCATTGAAAATGCCCGCAAGAATCGCGTAGGGGATCGGGTTAAAATTCTCTGCGGCGATGCCTCCTTGTTACAGGCTGGGAAGTATGACCTCATCTTGGCCAACATCAACCGCAACATCCTGCTGCAGGATATGAGTACGTATGTACGCTCCTTGCGTCCGGGAGGCCGTCTGTGTATCAGTGGTTTCTATCAGGAAGATGCCATGTTGCTGGAAGCCGAAGCCGACAGTTTGGGTCTGACGCTCGTACAAACCCAGACACAGGACAATTGGGCTGCGATGGAGTTTGTTTTGGCCTAATGAGCAATAGAAATAGGAAATGCAAAGATTTTATTGTATCTTTGCATTTCCTTTCGCGGGCGTGGCGTAATTGGTAGCCGCGCTAGACTTAGGATCTAGTGTCTTACGACGTGGGGGTTCGAGTCCCTTCGCCCGCACAAAAAGCTCAACTGAAGTTCAGTTGGGCTTTTTTGTGTTTGCCAGGCTGGAATTTTCAGATGAATTGTTAATCGGTCTCTTCCAACAGGAATATCTGGTCAGCGTGTTTGCCAAAGTATCGCGCAATTTTCAGGGCCACAATTGTTGAAGGCATATATTTCCCCGTCTCAATAAAATTGATGGTCTGTCGGGAAACTCCAACAGCTTCTGCAAGTTCCTGTTGGGTGATATTTAGTATTGCCCTTTCTACTTTAACTGTGTTTCTCATGTTATGCCCTCCTGATTTTTGTCATTTCGTAATTAAATTTAATTATGAACAGGATAAAACAGATAAAAACAGATGTGAATGCAAAGTAAAGGAAAGCCATGTCGTAAACTAGTAGGATACCGATCAACTCAACTGCTGCTGTGCACCAGAAGCTCCAAACAAAAGATTGCATTCTTACTACAGCTGTCATTTCATCTTCGTCCTTCTCTTTGGCCAAAGCCATAAATACAAGAGAAACCAACAGACCTGTCATGCAGATTTCGTTTATGGGATCTGTTACGGTAATTGCAAACCATTCTGAGGTGCTCGCCAAATCCAATGTGAAAAGAGCCGGTACTTTAATCCTGAACCAATCCCCCTCGCAAGGGCCGACCAACAGCCAGATACATAATACAAGAAATGGAAGAAACATAATCATTCCAATTCTCTTGAAACAATTTGGAAGTAGATAATTCTTTCTCATGATTTCTAATTTTAATGTTAGACATAGTTGGAATTCCTGCTGCAAAGTTAAATATATTTTTCTAAAAGTAAAATAAACTTTACAAAATATTTAAGTTGTTTAACTTTTTAGAAGCTTTCAAAAGGAAATTTATAATAAGTAATGCCGGCAAAATTTGAGTATTTTTGTGAAATTACTGTAGTTTTTTTTAGGTTTTGTTGTTTAACGTAGAAAACAAATCCACACAACCTGATTTATGGAAAACAACGAGAGAGAATTTGCGCGAATTGTAAGGGAGAACAAGAGGAGGATCTATACGGTCTGCTATATGTTCTCCAAAGATTCAGAGCAGGTGAATGATTTGTTCCAGGATATACTTATAAATATATGGAACGGCCTCAAGTCTTTTGAGGGGGACAAGCATCTGAGCACCTGGATATGGAAGGTGAGCCTGAATACCTGTATCAATTATTCAAATAAAAAGAAGAGGGAGGTGCCCACTCTGCCTTTGGATGTAAGTTTTAATCTGTATGAGGATACCGTTGACGATTCCATGCAGATCAAGCAGCTATACAACAGAATCAACAAGCTGGGATTCATTGACAGGAGTATCATTCTAATGTGGCTGGAGAATATGAGCTACGAAGAGATTGGAGCAATCTTGGGAATCACAGCAAACAATGTTTCCGTAAAGCTGGTAAGGATAAGGGAGAAGCTTAAACAAATGTAGAACTTCAAAAACAGAGCAAGATGAACAATAAAGATAATTTTGAAATATCTCAGGAACTGGAGCAGATGAGGAAGCAGTTCAATATCCTTTCATGCAAAGTGGAGTCCGAGAATATTGTTACAGATTCCATATTGGACGTTGCCACATTAAAGGAGAATATCTATACAGTTGACAAAAGTCTTGAATACAAGCGTATCATGTGGCGAGTTGTACTCAGTATAATGGTGGCATATTTTATGGTAAAAC
>JAZUBU010000001.1:0-67568 GCA_045638645.1 Bacteroidales bacterium | reverse complement strand
ATAATCATCGAAAAATATTCGTACCTTCGCAACGTAGCAAGCAAATCAAGCAGCTATATTTTAATCGCATTGGCCCAGACACGAAATAGTGATCTGGGCTACTTTTATAAAGGTAGCAAGAAAGTAGCAAGGTTTTTATATATAAAATGCCCTACAGCTATCTGTAGGGCATTTTTGAGAGGTGCCTAGCGGAATCGAACCGCTGTAGCAGGTTTTGCAGACCTGTGCCTAACCGCTCGGCCAAAGCACCTTGATTTGGGAATGCAAAGGTAATACTATTTTATGAATTTGCAAATTAGAGCCGTCAACTTTTCCAAATATTCCGCATCAACTGCATCAAAAGTACCCAAAAATTCACTATCCACGTCCAGCACGCCAATGACGCTTCCACCGAGCAGCATAGGAACGACAATCTCCGATTTGGAAGCGGAACTGCAAGCGATGTGCCCCGGAAACGCCTCTACATCAGGAACTACTTGGGTTTTAGCCTGCATCCAGGCCGTGCCACAGACGCCACGTCCGTATGCAATCGAGGTACAGGCAATCGGCCCCTGAAACGGACCGAGCACCAGGCGCGGAGACTGGCCCGGTTCATCTTTCACCAAGTAAAAACCTACCCACCACCAACCGAAAACCTCTTTCAAAGCGGCAGAAACATTGGCCAGGTTGGCGATCAGATCCGACTCCGAAGAGATCAGAGCCTCCAATTGGGGCAACAACTCCTCGTACCGACCTCTTTTATCGGATGCGGTCAAATGCAAAGACTCCATAACAAACAAAACTCATGAACAGAAGATTACTCAACGTGCAGCAGCAAACCCTTCAGGTACGATCCTTCGGGGTGATAAATATTAACCGGGTGATCGGCGGGTTGGTTCAAACGGTCCAGGATCCGCACCCGGCGACCCGTCTGTGCAGCTGCAGAGAACACAGCCAAAGCAAAGGCCTGTTGATCAACCACCTGCGAGCAACTGTACGTAAAGATGAAGCCACCAGGAGCCACGCGCTCAATGGCAGCAGCATTCAAACGCTGATAGGCACGCAAAGCGTTGTTCAGAGCCCCCCGGTGCTTGGCAAAAGCCGGCGGATCCACAATCATCAGATCATACCTGTCCTTGGGCACTTGTTTCAAATAATCGATGGCATCGGTACACAAACCCGTATGTCGGGCTGCCACCTCCGCGTCAAAATTGACCGAAACATTGCGCTCCACCATTTCCATCGCCACTTTGGAAGAATCCACAGAGGTCACATCCTTTGCACCACCAGCCAAGGCATAGATGGAAAATCCTCCGGTATAGCAGAACAAATTCAAGACACTGCGTCCCCGAGCCAACTCCCCTACTTTCTGACGGTTGTCCCGCTGATCCAAGAAAAATCCGGTCTTTTGTCCTTTCTCCCAATCCACCAGAAAACGATGTCCGTTCTCCAACACGACCCGACTGCCTTCCGTCTCATCCTTGCGGAACAAATAGCCGTCTTTCAAGTCCAACCCTGCCTTGAACGGGGCCGTCCCTTCACTCTTGTCATAAACAGCCACCAAGCCTTCTCCCAAAGCCCGTTGCAGGGCCTCTGCAATGACCGATCGGGCCAAAAACATACCCGCAGAATGGGCCTGCATGACTGCCACACCATCGTACACATCCACAATCAAACCCGGCAACCCATCCCCTTCTCCGTGTACCAGACGGTAACAGGTCGTCTGCTCGGACAAGATTCCCGAACGGACACGCACAGCGTAAGCGGCCTCAAAACGACGCACCCAAAAATCCGGATCCAACACCCACTCAGAACCGTTCCACTCGAGCATTTCGTCGGTTCCAAATCCCAACATCCGGACCGCAATGGATCCTACTTGATAATGACCGAAGCCCAGACAGGAACCATCGTGGGCAAATACGGGAACGACATCCCCTTCACGGATATCGCCATCCATGCGTTGGACGGCTCCAGAGAACACCCAAGGATGAAAACGTAACAAAGACTCCTCGCGTCCTTTTTTCAAGATGATTTGAGGCTGTTTAGAATTGTGCATAAACGGAACTATTTTTGATTTTCCAATTTCTTTCTTTTTCGACGCAAATTACGCTTGCGATTGCGTTTGGTCCGTGCCTCCGGAGACAATTTCTTCTTTGGCTTCGGCGGCTTGACACTGACATCACCGGACAAGGTTGCACGCTGAATGGCCTCTGCCAACGTCAACGTCTCACCCACAGGTTGCGGTTCTTCCGGCGGCAAGGTCGGATCATGAGGCAAGGGCAAAGGCCGCATTCCAGCCTCTCCCACAGCCATTAACCGCTCGTACATCTCAACACAAATCCACGCATCCGTCGCCGCATACTTCAATTGGGCTCCCGAAAGTTGGGGAGCTTCCCAATTGGACAGCTGCTGTGACTTGGAAACTTTCTTGTCCAGGATAATGGCGGCCATTTTCTTGACACTGTTGTCCCGGATTCCGAAAGCATCCGTAAACTTCTGCAAGTCCATAAAATTCCGGGGAATGAACTTGTAATAATGTTGCAAACCACGCACATCGTCGCGGACCGCTGCACCGACTTTCACAATGTTCGGATTCGCCATGATCTCGGCGATAGCGGCAGGAAGGCCCAAGACCTGTAACTTAAACACATAGGCCTTTTCTTTACCGGACAACTGCAAAATTGCCATCCGGTTTCGCGGGGCATTGGATTGGAAACAAGGCTTGGTTTCCGTATCAAATCCCAAAATCTCCTGGGAACTCAAATACTCCACTGCCTCGGACAGGTCCTCACCCACCTCCGAAACCACAGTAATCGGACCTTCAAAAGAGACCGTATCCAGGTTTTCCAGTTCTTGTGCCGCAATCCTTTCTGCAAACGACATATCAATACAAACGATTTACAATTAATTTATAAGCAGTCGGAGCCAGTTGCTGCATGTGTTCCAGGTCCGACAGGGACAAGTAACGGTAGGCCATCGGTACGGGCTTGGTTGTCAGGATCTCCGTACCGGCCTTTCGAGCATACCGGAAGGATTCCACAAACATTCCATTCGGCAACAAGGCATCAACGGACGTACCATACGTCGGCATGGTCAAATATGTTTCCACCTCGGTCGGGTTCGCACGCAAAGCCAGACGACGTTGGTCACGAAGTGTTTCGTATGCATACCGCGCGACTTCTGCCGCCGGATCAATGAAACAGAAATTTTCTGCGATCACATCCTGATACAGGAAAACCCCATTCCGTTTGTATGCCCGCAACTCAGCCATCGTCTCCTGCAAGACGTTCATCATCGCAGCCGAGTGGGGACAAGCCACCACAATGGCCTGCAAGGGCTTTCCGTTGGCCTGCTTCCGGTACTTCTCTACCAGGGAAACCAGGTGATAACGGATCAGGTTCTCCGCCGAATTCACCCGCAAATGCGAATAGTAGTCATTCTGCAAACGATAGGTCATCGCACCATCCGCAAAATCAAAATTATACCGGTCAAGCAACGACAAATCAATCTTTCCTTCACCGTAGCCCAGCTCCGGAAGAACAACGCCTCCGGGCATAGCCTGTTCCTTGTCTTGAAAGAGGGTCGCCGAAGAATCGGGCTGCAAAAAGGCAGAAAGACCGACTGTCTTCTGATGATACACCCGAATTCTTCCACCATACTGCTGCAGGGAAGACAATTTCCGGAAGGCCTGCTCATAGTGACCGGCATCCACGACACCCGGATCGGCCAAAATACCCACCGAAGCTTCCGGGAGATCACGCACCATTGACAAATAGCGGAGGACAGCCGCGTCCACGACACTGCAGGCCGATACCCCAGTCATGGAACGGTCCAACAACGTCTCCACATCCGCCAGACCAAAGGTCGAAGCCGAAGCATCCGCACAGACCAGAAATTTCGCACGGGACTTCACCCCATACGGCTGGTCATCCAGCGTCTGGTTGTAATAAGCATCATCCAAAAGGAACAAGGCATCACGCACCACAGACTCCTTCAGGAAATCCAGGTTGCCATGCCCAGCATATTCGTTGTAGCTTGCATTGGCCACATCGGCCAGGTACACAAAATTTTCCCCGGCAAAATCACGGATGCCATCCGCACCCGGCTTTCCGGTAATATTGTTGAAATGATCAGCTTGCAAGAAGGCCTCCAACACGCCCAATCCCGACAAATCATCGTCAAAAATTCCAATCGACAAAGCCGGAGCCTGTTCCGGAATTCCGGAGAAATCGGCATAATAGACAGATGCCGTATCCGACAATGCCTTCTGCACAATGGGCAGAAGATTGTCTTCAACAGCCTGCCGTCCGCACGAAGCGACGATACATAGCAGGAGCAACCAAGCGTATCTGAGGGAGCGCATCCGATTAATGATAGACAAACTCACCGTAAGGTGTACGCAGCACAACCTCTTTCGCAGGAGCTTCCTCAACTCGACCCACAATGCGTGCCTCTACGCCAAAACTTTCTGATATAGCCACCAATTCTGCCGCAATTTCTGCCGGCACATACAATTCCATCCGATGGCCCATGTTGAATACCTTGTACATTTCCTCCCAAGAAGTACCGGATTCTTCCTGAATTGTACGGAACAACGGAGGAACCGGGAAGAGGTTGTCCTTGATGACACGCAGGTTCTCAATGAAATGTAACACCTTGGTCTGAGCACCTCCCGAACAATGCACCATCCCGTGAACTTGAGGACGGAAACGGTTCAATATTTCACGGATAACCGGCAAATAGGTCCGGGTCGGCGAAAGAATGAGCTTACCATAGGTCAAACCGCTCTCCGGTTCCACTTCGGTCAGACGACGGGTTCCGGAATAAACCAGATCCTGCGGCACTGCCGGATCAAAACTTTCGGGATAACGGTCTGCCAACTCATGGGCCAACACGTCGTGACGGGCAGAGGTCAAACCATTGCTACCCATGCCACCATTGTATTCAGACTCGTATTTTGCCTGTCCGTAAGAGGCCAACGCCACAATGACGTCACCGGCCTGGATGCGGGCATTGTCAATCACATCGCTGCGGCGGATACGGGCGGTCACCGTACTGTCCACAATCACAGTCCGTACCAAGTCTCCAACGTCAGCCGTCTCACCTCCGGTCAAGACCATACGGGCTCCATAATGACACATGGATTGGGCAAATTCCTCGGTACCCGAGATGATGGCAGAAATGACTTCACCGGGAATGAGATTCTTGTTCCGGCCAATGGTAGAAGACAGGAGAATGTCATCGGTCACTCCCACACAAAGCAAGTCGTCGGTGTTCATGACAATAGCATCTTGTGCAATGCCCCGCCACACACTCATATCCCCAGTTTCTTTCCAGTACAGATAGGCCAGCGACGACTTGGTACCCGCACCATCCGCGTGCATCACCAAACAATAGTCTTCGTCACCGGTCAGGTAATCCGGAACGATTTTACAAAAAGCTTTCGGGAACAATCCTTTGTCCAAATTTTTGATCGCTGCATGTACATCTTCCTTGGAAGAAGAAACTCCGCGACCGGCATAACGATTCGATTTCACGTCCATCAAATTATTGTATTAGCGGGGCAAATTTAGGCAATTTCTATTATATTTGCGCAATCAGATTGCAAAGCCTGACAATAACTTTTAGAAATCTTTAAAATATGCTTACTTTATCACAAAAAGCGCAAGCGATGCCCTCATCGCCGATCCGCAAATTGGTACCTTTCGCAGAGGCTGCCATCAAAAGGGGTATCAAAGTATACCACCTGAACATCGGACAACCGGACATTGAATCCCCGGAATGTGCCTTGAAAGCAGTAAAAGAAAACACCATGTCCCTGGTGGCTTACCCGAACTCCGGAGGAAACGAATCCTACCGCAAAGGGTTGGCTGAATACTACCGCAACATCAACATCAACGTAGATTACACCGACATCATCATCACCACCGGTGGTAGTGAAGCGCTCCAATTGGCTTTGGGTGTTACCTGCGACCCGGGTGATGAAGTAATCATCATGGAACCCTTCTACACCAACTACAACTCCTTCTCACTCCAAAATGATGTCAAACTGGTTCCCATCACCACCCACATCGAGAACGGATTTGCCCTTCCCTCTGTAGAAGAGTTTGAAAAGAAAATCACCCCGCGCACCCGTGGTATCCTGTTGTGCAACCCGGGCAACCCGACCGGTGTGCTCTACACCCGTGAAGCCATCCAACAACTCGGCGCATTGGCCAAGAAACACGGTCTGTACATCTACTCGGATGAAGTATACCGCGAATTCTGCTACACCGATGAACCCCACTACTCCTGCATGCACCTGGAAGGCCTGGAAGACAACGTCATCCTGATTGACTCCGTATCCAAACGCTACTCACTCTGCGGTGTCCGCATCGGAGCCATCGTTTCCCGCAACAAAGCAGTCATGGCTGCCGTCATGAAATTTGCCCAAGCCCGTCTGTGCTCTCCGCAATACGGTCAAATCGCAGGGGAAGCAGCATTGAAAACCCCTCAATCATACTTCGACAAAGTACGTCAGGAATACATGCACCGTCGCGACGTATTGGTAAGCGAATTGCAAAAAATGGACGGCGTAATTTGTCCGAACCCGATGGGAGCCTTCTACGCAGTCGTACAATTGCCGATCGACAATGCCGACAAATTCGCACAATGGTTGCTGGAAGAATTCTCCTACGAAGGACAAACCGTCATGGTAGCACCGGCTGCCGGTTTCTACGCAACACCGAACACCGGTTTGAACCAGGTACGTTTTGCTTACGTATTGAAAGAAGAAGACTTGCGTAATGCAATGAAGTGCTTGGCCGAAGCCTTGAAAGTATATCCGGGCCGCACCAAATAAGGCTGCAACAAGACCCGAATCAAATCAGTTGGGAGGCTCTGAGCACCAGCATGGAGCCTGCCAACAAAACCACCAGAATCTGTCCCTCATAATCCGAGAACCTGTCATGCAGGTAATCAAAGGTTATGAGGGATATTGGTATCAAGGGGAGCAGTTGCCAAGGAGTCGCAAAAGCCGATTCAAAAACCAGGGCCACTCCGCTGAGCATCAACACCCCATAAAAAATTGCCAACAAGGCACTCCATTGCGAGGGCCGGATCAGCGCACGTTCTTTCCGGAAGACATGGACCATGGCCAGGATAACGGTCAACACCAGGATTCCCAGGACGAACATCTGTAGAACCGAAATGGAAAACCAAACGGTTTTCACAGCAACCAGCTCCCGCAAGACCGACCCAATCCACTGACCAAAAGACTCACCATCAATCAGATAAGCATAAGCAAAATGATACAGCCAGGGCAGTAGGATTGCCGCCAATACCTGAAGGAAATGCCGGTAGTGGTAAAATAGCAACGGCAAGGCCATCCACAGCAGATACGGAACAGCCAACGAACCCGCCGACAAAAACAGCAAGGCCTGAAACAAATCCGACACACGCTCCTGGCGGGTCCAATACCTCAGATAACAGAGACTGGCCATACAAAACGATAGTGCTGCCACATGATAGGGACCAAAATCCAGGACATTGGGGTTGGTCAAGGCCAAAAGACCATACAGAAAAGGCAAGGTCACCATGTACCCTCGGATGATCCGGTATTGATTCCGGATCAAAGGCAACATGGATGCGATTCCCACCAACGACAAGCAACCACACACCCGGCCCCACAAAGGGGAACCGATCCAGCCGCCGGAACCTTCCATCGGATGCATCCAGGCGGCTACCAGCAACACCAGCATCGGGACTGCAATCAACAACAGCAATCCCAAACGCCCGGTCTTGCCCGTCCTGCTACTTGAGTAAATCATTACCGATATCCCAGCGACAGTACATACCTTCGAATGAAATACCGGATGCCAGGCGGTAGGCCTTCTCACGAGCTTCCGCGATGTTGTCTGCCTGCACTGAGCAAGACAGCACACGACCTCCCTGTGTCAGCAGCTTGCCTTCTTTGAGGACGGTACCCGCATGAAAGACAACGGCATCGGAAACAGCCTGATCCGCACCGGTAATTTCAAATCCTTTCTGGTAGGCCTCCGGATAGCCGCCAGAAACCAAAATTACCGACAAAGCCGTACGAGGGTCGATTTCCATCCGTTCCTGATCCAGGGTACCGGCAGCAGCTGCTGCCAAATGTCCCAAGAAATCACTTTGGATCCGCATCATCACAGACTCCGTCTCGGGGTCTCCCATACGCACGTTGTATTCAATGACATACGGATCTCCGCCGCAGTTCATCAATCCAATAAAAATAAATCCTTTGTAAGGAATGCCATCAGCAGCCAGACCTTCCACTGTCGGACGGATGATCCGGTCTTCTACCCGCTGCATGAACTCAGCATCCGCAAAAGGAACCGGGGAAACAGAACCCATTCCACCGGTATTCAGCCCTGTATCTCCCTCTCCAATGCGCTTGTAATCCTTCGCCTCCGGCAAAACGAGATAATGTTTTCCGTCGGTCAAAACAAAAACCGATGCTTCGATACCCGACAAAAATTCTTCAATGACCACACGACTGCCTGCGGCTCCGAACTTACCTCCGAACATTTCCCGCAACTCGGCACAGGCCTGGTCATAATCTTCCAGAATCAGCACCCCCTTGCCCGCTGCCAGACCGTCTGCCTTCAAAACGTACGGCGGCTGCAGGGTTTTCAAAAAGGCTTGGGCTTTTTCCAGATCTTCTGCCCCGAAACTTTGGTAAGCGGCCGTCGGAATCTGGTGACGTTGCATGAATGCTTTCGCAAACTCTTTGCTGCCCTCCAGACGGGCGCCCAATTCACCAGGACCCACAATACCGACCCCTGCCAACGCAGGATCCGCTTCCACCTTGTCCCGGATCCCTTTCACCAACGGTTCTTCCGGTCCGACAACCAGCAAATCAATTTGATGATCCAACAATGCCTCGCGCACCGTTGCAAAGTCAGAAGGATTCCCAGGCAGGTTTTGAGCCACCTGCGCGATACCAGGATTTCCGGGCAAACAATACAAGGCTTCCAATTGTTGACTTTGGGCAATTTTCCAGGCCAATGCGTGTTCGCGACCGCCGGAACCTAACAGAAGAACTTTCATAATAGAATCAATTACAGATATACAATTTCAGTTAGCAAAAATAATAATAAGTTTCTAACTTTGCATACTTAGCACTGTCTATTACGAATGTCTATGTACAAAAAACTGATTATAGCTTTCCTCATCAGCACATGCCTCTGGGCCTGTTCTCCCGAGGGCATCATCCCCGGAAAGACCATGGCCAAAATCTACCGGGACATCTACCTGACTGACCAGTACATTTCTACGGACCTCAGCAAAAAGCAAGCAGCCGACACCCTGCGCGTATACGAAGCCATTTGCTTGAAGTACGGTTACACGGAAGCAGATTTCATTCGTTCCGTCGAATACTACCTCCAGACTCCGGATGACTTCGCCAACATGCTCAAACCCGCCTATGCGGAACTCAAGAAACGCGAATCCGAACTGGAGAAAGAAATCGCACGTCAGGACAACCTGAATACCCGCTGGGAATTGCTCGACACCCTCCCCAAATTGGCAGACCGCCGCATCCTTGGGAACGGACACTACCGGGCACTCTACCAGCTCTTCTACCAACGTGACACCCACCGGTTCAACATTCCGATGCCGGATACGGGCCGTCTGAATGCACCTTGGAGCAACCTGCTGATTTACGAAACCTCTGTCCTCAACGTCCCTGGCCGAATCCCCTACCTCTTTGGAGTTGAATGGATTGGCATGGACCCGGAACTCATCACCGACCCCTGGCGATGGAATTACCGCAAGCATTTGCCCCGCTGGTACATCCTCGAACGCGACCACAAAGACTCCATCCGCTTCATCCAGGACTCCATCCGTCGCGAAGAAATGAAAGCCCAACGACGGGCAGACTCCCTGGAAAGGGAAAAACTCAAGGATCAGCGGAACAAAGCACGCGAACAACGCAACAAGGTCCTCCGGGATAAGAATACAAAGCCAAACTTCCCGAACAACCCGAATGCTCCCCGTTCAGGGGTGGATCCGAGAGCCCGGGACAAAGCCCAAGAGGCCAAGAACAAGCCTCAGGGAACGGGTGCTAAGGCAATGCCCAATCGGACCCCTTTGGATGTAAGTCCGAAGGTACAGCCGAAACAGTCCCCGAAGACGCAACCCAAACAGCAGCCGAAACAGCAGCCCAAGGACCAGCCGCAGGTACCGAAAAAACAACAGCCGAAGGTCCAACCCAAATCCGGACCCGAAGCTCCGCCCAAGGCTGCACCCAAGCAACAACCCAAACAACAACCGAAGCAACAGCTAAAACCCCAAACCAACCCTGACCAAAAATGAAACGACGCATAGCGGCCAATTACGTATATCCCGTGGTTGGCGAACCCATCCGCAACGGATTCCTGGAATTTGATGAAAACGGAACCCTCCTGAACATCGGCACCCTGACCGAAGAAACCGAAAGCACGGAATTTTACAACGGGGTCCTGGTTCCCGGTTTTACCAACGCACACTGCCATCTGGAACTTTCCCACCTGGTCAACAAATTTGAACAAGGCACCGGCATGTCCGGCTTCATCAACCAGATCAATGCCTTGCGGGAAAGTGCCGGACCCGAAGAACGCATCGAACGGGCACAAACCGCCTTGGACAAGATGTATGCGGAAGGGATTTCTGCCATGGCGGACATCTCCAATTGCAACGAAACCTTCGCCATGAAAGCCGCATCACCGATGTACACCCGCACCTTTCTGGAAGTCTTCGGCACCTTGAAAGAAGAAGCCCTGACCGTATTGGACGAAGTCGGCAAGTTGCACAAAGAAGCCCAAAAAGCAGGCATTGATGCCGCACCGACCCCGCACTCGCCCTACACCATGTCACCCGAGTTGCTGACCCTGTCCTCCGCAGCCGCCGTGGCCTCCGGCTTCCTCTCCTACCACAACCAGGAATCAGACGAAGAGGAAGATTTGATCCTGACCGGCACGGGTGCACTGGCCGAAAATTACAAGGGTCGCGGCCTGCCCACGCCGCCCGTACTCGGCAAACCCGCTGTCTTCCATTTCCTGAACTGCCTGCGGAAGACCGGCAAACGATACCCGAATGCCAACATCCTCCTGGTACACAACGTCGCTACCAACGAAGAAAGCATCGACGCAGTACAACAGGAACTGAAGCACGTCACCTGGGTCACTTGTCCCCTGTCCAACCTCTTCATCCATCGTTGCCTGGCACCACTGGACCTCTTCCGAAAAAAAGGGTTGAACATCGCCATCGGAACAGACAGCCTGTCGTCCAACACCATCCTGTCGATGATCGAGGAGATCAAATGCATTCAAGAACACTTCCCGCACATTCCTTTCGCGGAAATCCTGACCTGGGCCACCCTCAATGGCGCCAAAGCCCTCGGCAAAGAAGATACGTACGGAAGCTTTGAAGTCGGTAAGAAACCGGGAGCCGTCCTCATCGAAAACTTTGATTTTGAAAACGGCAAACCTTCTCAAGCCAGTACGACCCGACGCATCCTGTAACCCTAAACAAGAAAAAACATGGCAACCATATTGTTTGAAGAAATCGTATTCGGCCCCATCCGCAGCCGCCGTCTCGGCTCCTCCCTGGGCATCAACCTGCTGCCGCGCCACGGCAAATGGTGCAATTTTGACTGCATCTATTGCGAATGTGGATGGAACAAAGACGGACTCAAGGACAAAACCTTACCGACCCTGGACGAGGTCCGCGAAGCCCTGGAACGCCGTCTGAACGAACTCAAGGCCGAAGGTACGCACATCGACACCATCACCTTCTCCGGCAATGGGGAACCCACAGCCCACCCCGACTTTGCCGCCATCATTGACCACACCGTCGAACTCCGCAACCGGCTCTATCCGGAAGCAGTCATCTCGGTGTTGTCCAATGCATCGAACCTCCACAAACCGAGCGTCTGCGAGGCCTTGAAAAAAATCAACAACCCGATTCTGAAGGTGGACGGATGCACCGAAGGCTTTGTGAACGCTATCAACAAACCCGCCCCGGGCTACTCCCTGGAACGCACCTTGAACAACCTGGAAACGTTTGAAGGCAATTTCATCCTCCAAACCATGTTCCTCAAAGGAGACATCGATGGACAACCCCTGGATTCCACCGAAGCCAGTGAAGTCGCCGGCTGGCAAGCCATTGTCCGCCGACTCCGTCCCCGCGAAGTCATGATGTACACCATCGACCGCGAGACGCCGATGTCCGGCCTGCGCAAAGTTACCGTAGAAGAAATGGAAGCCATCGCCGCACCCTTGCGTGAAGAAGGGTTCCAAATTCAAATCCGAGGATAATTCCAACCATCCAACCCCATGAAAGTAGTCATCCAACGAGTCCTGGCATCGTCTGTATCTGTCCAAGGAGAAGTGGTCGGATCCATCGGTCCCGGCATGAACATCCTCGTCGGCATCACGCACGACGACAGCGAAGAAGACATTGAATGGTTGTGCAAGAAAATCGTCAACCTGCGCATCTTTGATGACGAATCAGGGGTCATGAACCGCTCCATCCTCGATACGGGAGGAGACATTCTCGTGATTAGCCAATTCACCTTGATGGCCTCCACCAAAAAAGGAAACCGACCGTCCTGGATTCAGGCCGCACCTCCCGAAACATCCATTCCTCTCTACCAGAGCTTCCTCCAGCGCCTGGAACTTTATTTGCAAAAAAAAGTAGAATGTGGTATCTTTGGAGCAGATATGCGTGTTCAGATCGAAAACAACGGTCCGGTTACACTCATTATAGACAGCAAAAACAAAGTATAAATCGTATATGAGCTATCTGAGTAAATACGAATTTACCGTAGATTCCAACCTGACAGAACACACCATCTGTGCCATTCAGGAAAACCTCAGCAACTGGATGCAGCCGCAGACCCTCACCAAAATGTTGGGTCTGATTGACTTGACCACGCTGAATGCAACCGACACCCCCTCCAAGGTGAGCAGTCTGGTAAACAAGGTCAACCGTTTCCACGAAACCTTCCCCAACTACCCGACACCCGCCTCCATTTGCGTATATCCGAACTTTGCTGCGCAGATCCGCAAG
The DNA here is from genome assembly GCA_045638645.1 of Bacteroidales bacterium. Lineage (GTDB taxonomy): Bacteria > Bacteroidota > Bacteroidia > Bacteroidales > UBA932 > JAGCJX01. Next base: position 54,518 of record JAZUBU010000001.1, on the reverse strand, counting down.
GAGCTGACCGCACCGGGCGTAGGCATCACAACCGTTTCCGGCTGCTTCCCGGCTTCACAAAGCTACACCGAAGTCAAGGTACTGGAAAGCCGACTCGCAGTAGAGAATGGAGCGACCGAAGTGGATATTGTCTTGGCACTGAACGCTTTCCTGAACAAGAATCCGGAAGCATGCTTTGATGAAATTGCACAAATCCGTGCCGCAATCCCCAATGCACACCTGAAAGTCATCCTGGAAACCGGCGCATTGCTTGCACCCGAACAGATTGCAGAAGCCTCCTTCCTGGCCATGGAAGCCGGTGCAGATTTCATCAAGACATCAACCGGAAAGATGGAACCGGCAGCCACCCCGGCAGCCGCCATTGTCATGTGCCAATGCATCAAACGCTACTACGAAGTAACCGGCAAGAAAATCGGTTTCAAACCGGCCGGCGGCATCTCCACGGCCAAAGATGCCGCTTGTTACTACGCCATCGTAGAAACCATCCTCGGTCAAGAATGGCTCTGCCCGGAACTCCTCCGCTTCGGTGCCAGCCGTGTTACCAACAACATCCTCTCAGCATTGGAAGAGCGGACCGTTACCTATTACTAAACGATCATACTGAGACTAAAAACACTATAACCTAATTAAAATTTACATTTATGAAAAAATCATTATTAGTAGCTCTGGCTCTCCTGATTGGAGGCTCCCTTTTTGCTCAAGAATACAAACAAGCAGCCGGTATCCGCATCGGTGGTGTTGTAACGGCTACCTACAAAACTTTTGTAAGCCAAACCAATGCTTTGGATTTTGAAGCCGGTATCGGATTCGGAAACGGAATGAACATTTGCGCAAGCGGCGCCTACGAATGGACTTGGGGTCTGAACGTGGATGGTCTCTCCGTTTATGCAGGTCCTGGTGTTACCGCAAGTCTTTTCTTGGGTGAAGCTGGCGGTATCTCTGTTGGTATCATGGGTGTTGCCGGTATTGAATACAAAATCCCCTCAGTTCCCCTGGTACTTTCAGTAGACTACAAACCGACCTTGAACCTCATCCCCAATGTAGCTGGTGGCTGGAGCAACGGTGGTTTGAGCATCCGCTACATTTTCTAAACCCGTTCCTGACGACCGGTTCACACGAATCGGCAATGATAAAAGAAAGAGAGCAACGCCGCAGCGTTGCTCTCTTTCTTTTATCATTATGCTTGGGATGCACTCCCCAAAAATCCCCCCTGTTAGCGCAAGGCTGCTTGGTGGAATTTGGTAAAGGCAGCCAACAACTTGTTGGTCATCTGTTCAATCGCTTGATCCGTCAGGGTCTTTTCTTCATCGAGGAAAACAAAACTCAAAGCATATTGTTTCTTGCCCGCAGGGATCTTATCACCCCGGTACACATCAAACAGAGTCACTTGCTTCAGATAGCGTTTTTCGGTTGCAAACGCAGTCTTACGCAATTGTGCAAACGTAACCTCTTCGTCCAACAGGAGTGCCAGGTCACGACGGACACGCGGGAATTTCGGCAATTCTGTGTAGCGGACTTTGTTCTTCTTGTACAAATCAAACAACATCTTCCAGGAAATCTCTGCCACAAAGACCGGTTGTTTGATACCGAAAGCTTTCAGACGGGCCGGAGCAACCGAACCCATCATCAACAAGGTCTTGCCACCACGACTGTAAGTCAAACCTTCCTGGAACAAGTCTGCCGGAGCCGGGTTGGATTCAAAGGCATACAAATCCACACCCAGGCGTTTCATCAACATTTCGACATAGCCCTTCAAGGCAAAATAATGACCTGCCCCGGAGGTATTTCTCCAATGTTGCGTACCCTTACCGGTCAACGTAATCATCAGACGCATTTCCTCACGATAAGCTTTCAGATCCGCCAACGTTTCGCCTTCTGCCGGCTCAAATGCGTACACATTGCCCATTTCGTAGAACATCAGATCAGAAGCCTGACGGTTCAGGTTGTAAGCAACATCTTCCAACGCACTGAACAACAAGGTCTGACGCATCACATTCAAGTCCGAGCTCAACGGATTCACAATCGGAACCAGGCGTTCTGAGGGATAGGTCTTCAAGCCGGTGTAATAATCCGCCTTGGTCAACGAGTTGCTCATGCATTCCATGAATCCGTTGGCCGCCAGCAAATCACTCACCTTGGTACGAACTTGTTCCGGATCCGGGTTCGGGGTTGCATTCACAGAGATCCGCATGCCTTCCGGCAACTCGATGTTGTTGTAACCATAGATACGCAACACTTCTTCCACCACGTCGCACTCACGGTACACATCCACACGGTAGGAAGGAACCAGTACTTCTGCCGTATTCTCTGTTGCGGATACCACTTCAAAATCCATGAATTCCAAAATATGGCGGATGGTATCTGCTCCGATGGCCTTGCCGATAAAACGTTGCATCCGGTCAAAATCCAGACTCACGGACTTGCGTTCAATCACTTGCGGGTAATGTTCCTGCATGCCCACGATTTCCGCACCGGCCAACTCCTGTAACAACAAGGCTGCACGGTATCCGGCATACGGCACGATGAGCGGGTCTGCGCCGCGTTCGTAACGGAACGAAGCGTCCGTCTTCAAACCGTGACGTTTGGACGTTTTGCGCACATAAACCGGATTGAAATATGCACTTTCCAGGAATACTTCGGTGGTCGTATCGGTCACACCGGATTCCAAACCGCCAAAGACACCGGCAATACACATCGGACGGACGGCATTGCAAATCATCATGTCCTGAGCCGACAAGGTCCGTTCCACACCATCCAGGGTAACAAAGCGGTCACCTTCTTGGGCCATGCGCACAACCACCTGTCCTCCCTCAATTTTGGAGGCATCAAAAGCATGCAAAGGCTGGCCAGTCTCGTGCAAAATAAAATTGGTGATGTCCACCACGTTGTTGATGGGACGAAGACCAATGGCAACGAGCTTCTTTTGCAACCATTCCGGAGAAGGTCCTACCTTGACATTTTTCAAGGTAATACCCATGTAGCGGGGCGCTCCTTCCAGTGCTTCAACGGTCAACGGAATCGGGGTTCCACCCGTCATTGTGAAATGATCCACAGAAGGAAGGGTCAACTCGCCACCCATACCGTTCAGACGCAGATAGGCCGACAAATCACGGGCTACACCGATGTGCGAAGCCGCATCAATGCGGTTCGGAGTCAAACCAATCGTAAAGACCGTATCTTCTGCCAGTTTCAAATATTCTTTCGCAGGAGTTCCGGGCACGGCTTCCGGTTCCAGCACCATGATGCCGTCATGACTCTCTCCAATGCCCAATTCGTCTTCGGCACAAATCATACCGAACGATTCCACACCCCGAATCTTGGACTTCTTGATCTTGAACTCGCTACCATCGGGTGTGGGCAATTTGGTTCCTACGGTAGCCAACAACACTTTCTGTCCTTGGGCCACATTCGGTGCACCACAAACGACTTGCAGAGGCTCTCCACTGCCCACCGACACTTGTGTAATGTGCAAGTGATCCGAATCAGGATGATCTACGCAAGACAGCACTTCTGCCACAACAACTCCGGCCAGACCGCCGGGTATTTCTTCCGTCACCTTCATTTCTTCGACTTCCAAACCAATGAAAGTCAAAATCTCCGCCACTTTCTCAGGAGCGAGATCGAAAGAAACATACTCTTTCAGCCAACTATAGGAAATTTCCATATGTCTTTTCTATTTGAATAAAGAATCAATAAATGCTTTTTTGTTAAATACTTGAAGGTCTTCTATCTTCTCTCCGACACCGATGAACTTCACCGGAATCTGGAACTGGTCGGCAATACCGATGACCACGCCCCCTTTCGCAGTACCGTCCAACTTGGTCACCGCCAATGAGGTCACTTCCGTCGCCTTAGTAAATTCCTTGGCTTGCAGGAAAGCGTTCTGACCGGTAGAACCGTCGAGAACCAACAGGACTTCGTGCGGCGCGTCGGGAATGACCTTGCGCATCACGTTGCGGATCTTGGTCAACTCGTTCATCAGGTTGACCTTGTTGTGCAAACGTCCGGCAGTATCAATCAGAACCACATCCGCATTTTGTGCTACCGCAGAAGAAACGGTATCATACGCCACGGAAGCAGGATCAGAACCCATCTGTTGCTTCACAATCGGCACACCGGCACGTTCGCTCCAGATGGTCAACTGTTCAACAGCGGCAGCCCGGAAGGTATCCGCAGCCCCCAGCACGACCTTCTTGCCATCGGCTTTCAGGCGCGCTGCAAGTTTTCCGATCGTCGTCGTCTTACCGACTCCATTCACCCCGACCACCATGATGACATACGGCTTCTTCGAAAAATCAAACGGATCTTCTGCCTCGTTGTTGGCGGCCAGCAGGGTAGAGATCTCCTCCTTGAGCATGCGGTTCAACTCGGAGGCATCCATGTACTTGTCCCGTGCGACACGTTCTTCCAGCAGATCAATGATCTTCAAGGTCGTATCAACGCCCAAATCGGATTCGATCAACGCTTCCTCAATCTCATCAAGCGTGACATCGTCCACACGGGACTTGCCGGCAATGGCACGGGAAATGCGTGAAAACAACCCCATCTTGGTCTTCTTGAGGCCTTCATCCAAGGATTTAATCTCGGCAGCTTCCTCTTCTTTGTTCTTCTTTTTCCAGAAAAAAGCCATACTATCGTGTTTAAGTAGTTCGAATTGTATCAAACTACAAAGATAAGCAAAAAAAGAAGAGGCTGACCAAAGTCAACCTCTTCTTTTTTTATATTCAATCGAAATCGATTACTTCTTTGCGAAAAACTCTTTTACCTTGTCGGTAGGCACCAATTCTTCGTCAAATGCGTAAGCACCTGAACGACCGGTTTTGGTCATACGAATGCATTTTACGACATTTCTCAAAGCGGATTTGTCACCGCTAAATGTTGCCACTGCTTTCTTTGCCATAGTATTGTCAAGTTAAATTATTTGATTTCTTTGTGCAGGGTCACTTTACGCAAGTAAGGATTGTATTTCATACGTTCCAAACGTTGGGTAGTGTTCTTTTTATTTTTGGTAGTGATGTAGCGGGAGATGCCCGGTACACCGCTTTCACGTTGTTCAGTACATTCGAGGATGACTTGTACGCGATTGCCTTTGCTCTTTTTTGCCATAACTCAATCTCCTTACACTAAATCAATTAAACCTTTTGCTTGAGCAGCTTTCAAAGCAGCAGCCAAGCCATTTTTATTAATCGTCCGAATACCTGCAGCAGATACTTTCAAGGTAACGAAGCGTTGTTCTTCTTCCGACCAGAAGCGTTTGGTTTTCAAGTTCGGAGCAAACTCTCTTTTGGTGCGGCGTTTTGAGTGGGAAACATTGTTTCCGATCATCCGTTTCTTTCCGGTAATTTGACAAACTCTTGCCATCTCTATATTGTTTTTTATTTTTTACAAATATTTCGGGGCGCAAATATACCCTTTTTTTTCTTATTCACAAATTTTAAACAAACTTCAACATTCTTTTCCATCGGATGTTACGAGGGAAAGACTTGTGTTTGTCTGTTGAGAACCAGATGACTCTCGGCTTGCCCACGATGTGGTCTTCGGGAACGAATCCCCAGTAGCGGGAGTCCAAGGAATTGTGTCGGTTATCCCCCATCATGAAGTAGTAATCCTGTTGGAAAACATACTCCGTGGCCACCTGACCGTTGATGAGGATCTGACCCTCCACAACCTCCAGTTTGTTTCCTTCGTACGCAGTGATGATTCTCCGATACAAAGGCAGGTTCTCGAGGTTCAATGCTACCGTATCTCCCTTCGCAGGGATCCAAAGGGGGCCAAAGTTATCCCGGGTCCAACGGTAATTTTCCGCAAAAGGGAAAATCAACATTTTTGATTCGTGGGGACGTTGTTCGTACACATCTTCATTGAGACGAACTTCCACCACATTGCCGAAATCCATCAACGCTTCCAGTTGCTCAGCATTCAGCGGCATGGCTTCGTATCCAGGCAAGGCCGGATTGTACCAATACTCTTCCGGGTTGAGCTCCAATTTTTCCAACAACTTGCTGTTGATGGCGGAACCGTTGGTCATCACCCTGTATGTATTCTGTACACCGGGGATGAGGGATTGCGGTTGTCCGTTGACATAGACCTGTGCCGAGCGGATTTCGAGGGTGTCGCCGGCTACAGCAACACAACGCTTGACATAATTGTCTTTCTTGTCACGCGGACGAATCAACAAGGGACCGTAATTGCGTTCGGTAAATTCCCTTCCGTAATGACGGACAATGGTATAGTAGTCTGCACTACGATCTTTTGAAAGAACTGTGTCCCCATGGGGGAATGCAAACACGACGATGTCGTCACGTTCCACCTCACCGAAACCAGCCAACCTGCGGTAATCTCTGCGGATCAGATCCGACCAGGATTTTCCGCCCGTAAACGGCATGGCGTTGTGGACAAAAGGAAAGGAAAGGGGCCGCTCGGCAATTTTGGGACCGTAGGCTACTTTTCCAACAAACAAATGATCTCCTGTCAACAAAGTTCCCTCCATGGAGGAAGTAGGAATCTTGTAGGCTTGGACGAAGAAGATGTTGACGAATGTCACCACTACAACAGCGAAAATCAAGGCATCCAGCCAATCCAGCAAGACAATGCGTTTTTCGCCTTCCTTGTAGTTCTTCTTCCAGAACATCCACTTGACCTTCCGGGTAATGTGCTGGTCAAAAATAACACCGAGGCCCAACAGCCACCAGTAATTTCCCAACCAGATGACCCATGCTAAGTAAAGGACACTCCAACATCCGAAGCGGACCCATTTGTTATGGAAGATTTCCTTCACTTATACGATAACTACTTTACAGAGTTAACAATAGCTTCGAATGCTTTGGGGTTGTTCATCGCCAAGTCAGCCAAAACCTTACGGTTCAAACCAACATTTTGTTTTGCCAATTTACCCATGAATTGGGAGTAGCTCATACCGTGCATACGAGCTGCGGCGTTGATACGTTGAATCCACAAAGCGCGGAAATTACGTTTTTTGTTTTTACGATCGCGGTAAGCGTAGGTAAGACCTTTCTCATACGTATTCTTGGCAACCGTCCATACGTTTTTGCGGGCCAGGAAATAACCGCGGGTTTGTTTGAGAATTTTTTTGCGGCGTGCTCTTGAAGCCACCGAATTCACCGATCTAGGCATACTTCACTGATTTTTTTAAGAATGTCAGCGCCCTCCCCCATTGGAGAGTCTTTTCTGCTGTTCATTCAGTTAAACAATAATTTTAATGACTAAAGGAAAAGGTTAGCAAGCCAACATTTCTTTTACGCGTTTTGCATCACAAGCATCCATCATCGCTACGTGAGTCAAGTTGCGTTTTTGTTTGGTAGTTTTCTTGGTAAGGATGTGGCTCTTGTAAGCGTGTTTCCTTTTCACTTTTCCCGATCCGGTAAGCGTAAAGCGCTTTTTGGCACCGGAGTTCGACTTCATTTTAGGCATTGTTACAATAATATTAATTAGTTAAACAAAGTTTATTTCTTCTTGTTGGGGCCCAGCATCATAATCATGCGCTTGCCCTCCAGTTTCGGCATTTGTTCTGCCTTGCCATAGTCATCCAATTCAACCGCAAAACGCAGCAAGAGTTTCTCGCCTTGCTCTGAGAACAAAATGGAGCGACCTTTGAAGAATACGTAAGCCTTTACCTTGCAGCCTTCTTCCAGGAACTCTTTTGCATGCTTGAGCTTGAACTGGAAGTCGTGTTCGTCGGTATTGGGTCCGAAACGGATTTCCTTGATCACGACTTTGCTGGCATTGGCCTTCATTTCTTTGGCCTTTTTCTTTTGCTGGTACAAGAACTTTTCATAGTTCATGATCCGGCAAACCGGAGGATCACTTTTTGCGGTAATCTCCACCAGATCCAACTCTTGTTCCTCCGCCATTTTCCGAGCCTGTTGGATGGGGTAAATTCCTTGTTCAGGAATGTTGTCACCCACAAGACGTACATTGGCTGCGGTAATCTCTTCATTGATTCTGGGACCTTCTTCTTTGGGTTGTTGCGGTCCTCTTCTCGGCCCGTTCGGACCGCCTTGTTGAGGACGGGGCGGGAAGTTCGGTCTGGGAGCGCCACTAAACGGGCGTTTGTTCATCGGGGTTGCGATAGGTTAATCCTCCTATTATTAATGGTTAATATTGTTTGTCTGAAGCTTAGCCAATCAGGTTCTTCACTTCTTCATTGATTTTGGCAACGAATTCTTCCGGGGTCATCTGGCCTTGGTCACCCTCACCTTGACGACGTACGGAAACCAAGCCTGCCGCTTCTTCTTTCTCACCGACAATCAGCAAGTAAGGGATGCGTTTATGCTCGTTTTCACGTATCTTTTTCCCGATCGTTTCGTTACGACCGTCAATGGAGGCGCGAATATCGTAATTATTAAGCAATTCGCAAACTTTTTTTGCGTAGTCATTGTATTTTTCACTGACAGGAAGAACGACGGCCTGATCCGGAGTCAACCACAACGGGAAACGTCCGCCGGTGTGTTCAATCAACACTGCCACAAAGCGTTCCATGGATCCGAAGGGTGCACGGTGGATCATGATCGGACGATAACGTTTGTCATCCGCACCGATGTACTCCAGTTCGAAACGTTCCGGCAAGTTGTAGTCCACTTGGATGGTACCCAATTGCCATTTGCGGCCGATGGCGTCGCGCACCATGAAGTCCAGTTTCGGACCGTAGAAAGCGGCTTCACCATATTCCACAATGGTCTTCAAACCTTTTTCTTCAGCTGCCTCGATGATCGCACGTTCTGCCTTTTCCCAGTTTTCATCCGTTCCGATGTATTTCTCACGATTTACGCGGTCACGCAACGAAACTTGTGCAATGAATTCATTGAAATCCAATGTTTTGAAGATGTACAAAACGATGTCAATCACCTTGCAGAACTCTTCTTTCAATTGGTCGGGACGGCAGAAAATGTGGGCGTCGTCTTGGGTAAAGCCACGTACACGGGTCAAACCGTGCAACTCACCACTTTGTTCGTAGCGGTAAACCGTTCCAAACTCAGCCAAGCGCAAGGGCAGATCCTTGTACGAACGGGGTTTGGTCTTGTAGATTTCGCAGTGGTGAGGGCAGTTCATGGGTTTGAGCAGGAACTCCTCGCCTTCTTGCGGGGTGTGAATCGGTTGGAAGGAATCCGCACCGTATTTGGCATAGTGACCGGAAGTCACATACAATTCTTTTTGTCCGATATGGGGGGTGATGACCGGCAAATAACCGTGAGCCTTTTGCACCTTCTTCAGGAACATTTCCAGCCGTTCGCGCAATTGGGCTCCTTTGGGCAACCACAACGGCAGACCTTGACCCACGCGTTGGGAGAAAGCAAACAATTCCAATTCCTTACCCACTTTGCGGTGGTCGCGTTTCTTGGCTTCTTCCATCATGGCCACGTACTCATCCAGCAATTTCTTTTGCGGGAAAGTCACCCCATAGATACGGGTCAACATCTTGTTCTTCTCGTTACCGCGCCAGTAAGCACCTGCAATGGAAGTCAATTTCACCGCTTTGATGATGGACGTGTCACGCAAGTGGGGTCCACGGCACAAGTCGGTAAACGAACCGTTGGTATAGAAGGTAATGGTACCGTCTTCCAGGTCACGGATCAGTTCGCATTTGTATTGGTCACCTTTTTCGGTATAGGTCTTCAAGGCCTCGTCCTTGCTGATGTCCTGGCGGACAAAGTTTTGTTTTTGGCGGGCCAGTTCCAGCATCTTGTCTTCGATGGCCTTCAAATCAGCTTCCACCAGATTCTTGTCGCCCAGGTCCACATCGTAGTAGAAACCGGTTTCAATCGCAGGACCGATACCGAATTTGATGCCCGGATACAATTGTTCCAACGCCGCTGCCATCAAGTGTGAAGAAGAGTGCCAGAACGTTTGTTTGGCCTCCGCATCTTCCCATTTGTGCAGTTTTACGCTTGCATCCTCGTTGATGGGACGTTCCAGATCGTAAATGACTCCGTTAACGGTGGCTACGATCACATCGGAAGCCAACCGAGGGGAAATGCTTTGTGCAATTCCGTAAGGGGTAATCCCTTTTTCGTAGTTACGGACACTGCCGTCGGGAAATGTAATGTTAATCATATCTTGGAAAAACTATTTCGCGTTAAAATTACAACTTGCAAAGGTAATAATAATGTCGTAATTTTGCACAAATTAACACGAAGAATATGAACAATCAAGCTTGGACTTCTGCTGGAAAAGACGCGCTCTGGCTTTCCATCCCGCCCGTGGCCGCTTACGCCTTGGGTAACTACCTCCACCTCCCCGGCTGGCTTTCGTTTCTGGTATGGTCACTGAAGATTTTCTTGATCGCCCACCTGCTGATCCGGCTGACCCGACGCTTCGGACAGGGCCAGTCCGTGTTTGACTACAGCAAAGCCTTCGGTTACGGCTTCAAAATCTGTTTGTTGTCATCCATCCTCTGCACCGCCTACTTTGCCCTGGACATCTTCGCTTTCCGTCCGGACTTCCTGGCCGAGGCAATCGCAACAAGCCTCGCTGCCCTTGAAGACCAGGGTATGGGATCGATAGGCATCGATACCGACAGCGTGATCAAAAGTTTACCCCGTACGCTGACCGCCGTCTATTTCCTGTATCTGGTTTGTTGTGGCATCCTGTTCTCGGCCCTGACCGCACTGGTGGCCAAACGCCCCGACAACCCTTTCGAAAACCAAGCGTTCCAAGACCAACAAGACCAAGCATAGACCATGGATCTTTCGATTGTCATCTCTTCCTACAACGAAATCGAATCCTTGCCGGAATTGATTTCCTGGATTCACCGCAGCCTCAAGGCTTCGGAATACCTGCACAACGCCACCTACGAAATCATCCTCGTGGACGATGGAAGCACCGACGGCTCCTGGGAGTGGATCCGGAAAGCTTCCCAAACCGACACCACCCTGCACGGCATCCGTTTCCGTCGCAACTACGGCAAGTCTCCCGCCCTGCACTGCGGTTTTGAAGCGGCTCAGGGCGATATCGTCATCACCATGGACGCCGACCTGCAGGACAGTCCCGAAGAGATCCCCGAACTCGTACGGATGATCCGGGAAGACGGCTACGACCTGGTATCCGGCTGGAAGAAAAAACGGTACGACAACAAATTTACCAAGAACGTCCCGTCCAAACTCTACAACTGGACAGCCCGAAAGGTGACCGGCATCCACCTCCACGACATGAACTGCGGTCTGAAAGCCTACCGCAACGAAGTTGTCAAGAACATAGAGGTCTATGCCGACATGCACCGCTACATCCCCTTCCTGGCCAAAAATGCCGGTTTCAACAAAATCGGGGAAAAACCGGTCCAACACCAGGCCCGCAAATACGGTCACAGCAAATTCGGCATGAGCCGCTTTGTCAATGGTTTTCTGGACCTGATGACCCTCTGGTTCCTGGCCGGTTTCGGTAAAAAACCCATGCACATCTTCGGTGTATGCGGCAGTTTGTCCTTCCTGGCCGGTTTCGGCATTGCCTTGTGGCTCATCCTGGAAAAAGTAGTGGCCCAAGCCGGGGGTCTCAAGTACCGCGCCGTCACGGACCAACCACTTTTCTACCTCGCCCTGGTAGCCGTCATCATCGGAACGCTGCTGTTCCTGACAGGCTTCTTGGGAGAGCTCATCTCCCGCAACAGCCCCAACCGCAACGACTACCAAGTACGGGAACGTTTCTAGTAGATATCCACGATGTCCACTTCGCTGATCTCAAACTGATCCACCCAGATCAGGCGGTCGGTGTCGTAGCCCCGCAATTGCAAGCGGAAAAGAATTCCCTCCAGGGTCACAGGATCCAGGTACGGAGTCCGGCTCAAAATCCACAGGTACTGGTCACTCTTGCTGCCGACCACCGAATAACTGTAATCCGGTGCCAGTTCCAGCACCCAATAATCGTTGTAGAAATTCCAGAAAAAAGAGACCTCCATCTTGCCGGGTTCGTTGGGATCGGGACGGCGGGCCTTGCCGATGCTCTCCCGGTAATCCCCGTCAAACGTATCCAGGTAACCGGTATTCATCACCTGAATCAACCCGTTGTCCATCATCGTATAGGTAGCTTTGCACCCCACGAGGTTACGCTCAAAGCGGTGGTCATACCGTGCGATTTCATACCATTCTCCCAGGTAGCGGTTCAGATCCAACGACGCTACCGTTGTTTTGTCAATCTTCGTCCGACGACCGGGCATACAAGCCATCACAGAAGTCGTCAACAACACAGCCATCAGGCTGCCTAAAATAAACCGTTTCATATCAAAGAGTTTTAATCGCTGCCTATGCAGCTACCCCTCTGATATCAAAACCCGGACCAAAGTTGCGGAGCAAATAAAGGAGCAAATAGAAGTGCATTATACTGCACTTCTATTTTGATTTATTAGAGATCCTTTCTATCTTTGTGAGAAAAGTGCACTATACTGCCCCAATGAACTACAACATCATCAAAGAACGCAGGTCCGTTTTGGGTCTGACGCAACAGGATTTAGCGGACTACACCGGACTGAGTCTGCGGTTTATAAAAAGTCTGGAAGCGGGCAACGGAAACCCCTCCGTACAATCGCTTGAAAAAATCGCAACCGTACTGGGCATGGAGATTGCTCTGAAAGTAAAAGAGTTATAAGCAATGAGAACTGCAAGAATCTTCTCAAAGGGCATTCCGGCGGGAACCCTATCAGAAACAGAGGAAGGTCAGTACATCTTCCAATACGATGACGCCTACTTGTTGGACAACCAACTCAAAGCCATTTCATTGGCCTTCCCCAAACGCAAGGAACCCTATGTAGCCGATGCTCTCTTTCCGTTCTTCTGCAACATGCTTTCAGAAGGAGCCAACAAAGCCCTGCAATGCCGGACACTGAAAATTGACGAGAATGATGCCTTTGGATTGTTGCTGGCTACAGCTGGCCAGGACACCATCGGTGCAATTACCCTGAAAGAACTATGAAAACGATCAACGTATGCCCTGGAACCCTGGCTACAGGCCACGACCAATACAGTCCGGCTTGCCTTCGCTCACTGTTTGACGGCCAAAAGGTTTCTCCCTGGCTGGATTTCAATTACGACGCTGATCAAGAAGACTTCATCTCAGCCATCAACAACATTTCCATTTCTGGGGTACAGGAGAAGTTGTCAGCGGTCATCCGTGATAAAAAAATCTGCCTGGCCCGCCACGGAGAAGCGGGACGGTACCTGATCAAACCGGCTCCCGACTACAAACACCTGCGTTATCGGGACCAACTCCCGGCCAACGAGCACCTCACCATGCAAATCGCAAAACAGGTCTACAAAATCAAAACTGCAGAAAATGCCATCGCCTTTTGCCCGGACGGACGATTGGTGTACATCACAAAACGTTTTGACTACGCCAATGACGGCTCCAAAATCGCTCAAGAAGATTTTGCATCCTTGGCGGGGAAAGCCACACACACGCACGGCAAAGACTTCAAATACATGGGCAGTTACGAGGATGTCGCATCCCTCCTTCGCAAATACACGGCCGCCTGGGCGGTTGAAATGACTCATTTATTCTCCATCGTCGTCTTCAACTACTTGTTTGGCAATGGAGATGCCCATTTGAAGAATTTCTCGTTGCAACAAACGGCAGACGGAGACTACATCCTGACTCCGGCCTACGACCTGCTGAACACCTCCCTTCACATCGACGATGGAGATTTTGCCCTACAAGACGGACTGATGCCCCAAGAATTCCACTCGGAAATCTACCGAAGAACAGGCCACCCCTGCCGCGACGACTTTGCTACCTTCGGCCGCCGAATCGGTGTTCTTCCAAAAAAAATGGAAGCCATTCTGGATCAATTTGCTACCGAACAGCCTTTGGTCAATGACCTGATCAACCGCTCATTCCTGGATGACCGTTGCAAACGGATGTATAAGCGTTCCTACGAAGAACGGCTAAGAAGATTCCAACGAAGAAACAACGAAGACTAATCGATTCACGTAAAGGCGGTCCACAATTCAGGATCAACGCCATTATTTCACCTTCAGCCTGATTGGCTAATGGATAGCCATTGCGATTTATTCAAGAAATAACAGAGCATCGTTTCGACCCTGTCGCATCCGCAACAGGGCTACTCCGTTTCAAATAGCAATCCACGATTGCCGGATTTATCCCTGCCAAGCAAGGATGGGTCAAAGACTTGTTTGAGCACCGACATCCATCTGACACCCAAGCTTAGGGGAGCAAAACCAAACGGAACCCGTTGTTGTTGTTCCTGTTGGAGGGGTTGTTGTTGTTCCGATTGGATACGCGACAGTTCCTTGCGTTGTTGTTCCAACTACCCCCGTGAAGCACACGGTTCGAACCACCTACCCTACAGTCTTTAACACGTTTCTCCTGAATTGGATACTGTCTGCTTTTTGCACAAAGGAACATAGAGGTGTAATGTGCTCATAATAGTCCTGTTGGGACCACATTCCTTTACTCAGCAGAGAATTATACAATTTCAGTTTCTCTTTAAACCTTCGTTTTGAACGCCCATTCAACAGAAGCCGGTTCGGAAAAAGTTTGTATCCCAAAAAAGGAATTCCCAAACTGGTAGGATGCAACAATTCCGGTTTGAATTCCAAACATTCCTGTTCACGAACAACGCTTCGGATTTGTCGGACCAAGGACAGCAATTCCTCCCGACTATCACCGAATACAAGAATATCATCCATATAGCGTACATATACTGGCACTCGTACAACATCAACCAGCCAATGGTCCAAACGTGAAAGGTAATGATTTGCAAAATATTGGCTGGTCAGATTTCCAATTGGCAAACCTTGATTGGGCAGTACCTCATAACTATCAATAATCTTGTCCATTAGCGAAAGGAGGGCCGGATCCTTGAACATTCTCCGCAATTTGGCCTTCAACACATCGTGATGAATAGAATCAAAATACTTCCGGACATCCAACTTTGCCACATAACGACAAGACTTCATCCCATACATTGCTCTTGATAAAGCTGCATAAACCCCTTTCCCAATACGGGTCGCATACGTATCCGGAATAAGATGCCGGTCAAAATAGGGATGCAAGATATTCATTAGTGCGTGATGCATCACGCGCTCCGGAAAAGGCGCCGCACAAATCAAGCGTTCTTTGGGATCAAAGATTTTGAAATAGGAATAATCCCCAACAGGGACTGTCCCGTTCAAGAACTGGTCTCTCAATTTTGCAATGGATTCGTGCAGGTTCTTCTCGTATTCGCGAACACTCTCTGAATCCCGCTTTCCCCGACGAGCCTTCAGATAAGCCAGGTATAAGTTATCCAAATCCGCAACCTTCTCCATCAAATATCCCACACGCTTGACCATAACCTTACTAATCTACAAAAAAACTCGCATACTTCTGAGCCCGAGCCATTCCGATACCAGAAATGGAACAGATGCTGGACTCGGTACGATTCTCCAATTGCACAATTTTAGACAACTCTTCATCCGTAAACACAGCATAAGCTGGTAGTGCCTCCTGCTCCGCCACCTGCTTGCGCACTTCCCGAAAGCGCTGAAACAACTTGAAATGCTCCTCTGAAAGCACGTCCTTATAATCCACTTTCTTGCGTCTGGCCGGCTCAGCCGGAACTGCAGATCCCTCAAAATGATATTGGACACAAAACGTCCACGAAGCAACATTCCCGGTTTGGACCAACTCTTTATGAATATCCACCACCCGATGCGAACGCAAAAAATGGTTCAATCGCTCCACTTCTTCCGGCTGGGGAGGCAATTGTATGGAGAACAACTGAAACTGTATCATAGACTTTTCTCAACTGTGTGCATTTTCACATAGACAATCAGCTCATCGTTAGAAGTCTCTCCGAGACCTTCTTTCTCTGAGCTTTTTGTCTATGTTTTTATTCTTTTTATTTTTAAACTTAGGGGAGCAAAACCAAACGGAACCCGTAGTTGTGGCGCCTGCTGGAGGGGGAGTTGCTGTCCCGATTGGATACGCGACAGTTCCTTGCGTAGTAGGACCAACTACCCCCGTGAAGCACACGGTACGAACCACTGGCAGGACCCGAGGGGTTCGTTTGGGAGGAAGAGTTATAATTCCCATACCAATCCTGACACCATTCCCACACGTTTCCACTCATATCATACAGGCCCAGTTCGTTCGGTTGCTTTTGACCGACAGGATGGGTCTCATAGCCGCTGTTACTATCATACCAAGCAACCTCTCCAATACTATTGCTGCCCGCATATTTGTACCCCTTGCTCTTCTTTCCGCCACGGGCTGCATATTCCCATTCCGCCTCAGTCGGCAGACGATACTTCTTGCCGGTAAGTCGGTTCAATTTCTTGATAAACTCTTGAATATCGTTCCAGGAAACATTCTCAACAGGAAGATTATCTCCTTGGAAACGGCTCGGGTTATTCCCCATCACTGCCTTCCATTGCGCTTGGGTCACTTCGTATTTACCGATGTAAAAATCCGTGACCGTCACTGAATGTACCGGTTTTTCGTCACTATCCGCATCCGAACCTTGCTCCGAAGTCGCTCCCATCTGGAAGGTCCCCCCTTCCACAAAGACCATTTCGATACCGAAGTCCGCGGCTAATGAGGCCCCCGGCCCTGCCTGCTTGGACTCGGGCTGACGTTTCTCCAAGCTCCGCTTTTCATCCAACCGCTGGTTGTGAGCCACCGTCACCTCAAAGCTCAAATCCTCGTAACCCTCCTTCTTCAAAACAACCGTATGCTTGCCAACGAGCAAACGTTGTACTAGCGGTGTCTCTCCCATTGTTTCTCCATCGATGGACACGCGGACGTCGGCGGGAGTCGTACTCAAAACCAAAGTACCGTACATCGGAACCGGGGCTCCCACCACTTCGGTCTTCTGCTCGCCATTGGCCACTGTAAAGGATATACTTTGAGATTGATGACCGGATTTTCGGGCTTCCAATACATGCGGCGCCTGGCTACTCAATGTCCCCGTCCAGGAACCCACACCCTTGTACTCCTGGTCCACCCAAATTTCTGCATCCGCCATCTCGCTGCGACAGGTAATGGTTCCAAACTGAGGTACGAGCTTACAATGATGCGACTGCACCTGTCCATTGCCCAATACCTGAACCGTTTCCTCGTACAAAGCATATTGCGGACTTTGCAAACGCATCTGGACCGTTCCCCTAGCCAGTTTGGCCGAAGTCCACGGAGTTGTTCCAACCCGTTTCCCATCAATCGCCACCACCGCTCCAGTGGGTTCACTGGTAATCTTCAATATGCCGTATGCAGGACGCAAGGCAACCGTCTGCTTGGGCGTGGTAGCGGTCAGTTGTACACGACCCTCCAGCGTCTCGTAATGCTCGTGTTCAATCTTGTAGAAATACTCCCCATAATCCAATGGAAGGGAGGAAGTGTACAAACCTCCCTCTTCTGTGTATTTAGCCTCCACCTCATAATTCTGGGTCCGACCGACCGACACAAATGCACCTACCGCTTCCTCCGGCAAGACCTGAATTTTCAAGAAATTAAAATTCTCGACAACATCTATAAAGGACTTGACCTGGGCATCCGTCCGAAGTGTCAGACGATACACCTTCCCTTCCTGCAAACGGACCGGAACCGGAGGCATCGGCTTGTACTCCGAACAACTGAAATGCAGGTTCCGAACCTGATACGGCACCCAGAACCAGATCTCGCCGTTCACCTGTTCTTCCCGTTTTTCCACCGCCAGTCCACCCGTCTCCAGCACCAACGGATTCTTCAACTTGTTGGTCACCGTCACTTTCAACAATGCACAGAGATTGTCGTTCGCATCCCGTACCGGAGAATACGACGTCGCATCCATGTCCTGCGGCTGCAACACAACCTCTCCGTCCAGCGTCATCGTCATCGACTGCGCCACGGCGTCAGAACCAAAACCAACTTGCAAACCCAGCATCACCACCAGGCAAACGCACATTCGAAAAAGATATTTCATTGTAAAAACTGTTTAATCGTTACTGCTTACGGCTCCATCACCACGCGGAAGCCACTGATACGCAAACCCACCCGGCTTGCAGGGTTGTTGTAGTCCCGGAAAGTCACCCGACAGAAGCCGGTGTTGCTGACCAGACAGCCGCCCCGGAGCACATAGCCGGGTCCCCGGTCCGGACCGACGGGATTGGTTTGTGCCTCGGCGGAATAGGCACCGTACACATCCTGACACCATTCCCAGACATTGCCGCTCAAGTCATACAAACCCAATTCGTTCGGCAGTTTCAAGCCAACGGGGTGCGTTTGGCTACCGGCATTGTCCTCAAACCAGGCCACCGACGCCAGCTCGTTGCTGCCGGCATACAAGAAACCTTCGCTCATCCGGCCACCGCGGGCGGCATATTCCCATTCCGCTTCGGTCGGCAAACGGTAGGTCTTACCGGTAGCCGTACTCAATTTTTCCAGAAAATCCTGAATCTCCTGCCAGGAGACATTTTCCACCGGCAGGGCATCCCCTTGAAAACCACTCGGATTGTAACCCATGACGGCGGTCCATTGGGCCTGGGTTACCTCGTATTTCCCGATATAAAAATCATCCAGGGTCACTTCGTGCACCGGACCTTCGTTTTCGCGCACATCGGCATGCTGTTCGGCCGTAGCCCCCATGGCAAATGTCCCTCCTTGCACGTACGCGAGCTCGATGCCGAAATCCGCCTGACTGGCCACCAGGGTCCGCCGTTCTTCCTGTGTCTGGTTGTGTGCCACTTGGATTTCAAAGGCCTGATCCACATAACCCTTCTTCTTCAAAACGACCCGGTGTCTGCCCACCAGCAGGTGGTTCACAAACGGAGTCGCGCCTTGGGGCTGGCCATCGATCCACACTTCGCATTCGTCCGGAACACTCTCCAGCACAATGTTGCCCAGCAAGGCAATGGGAGCACCGACCTTCACCGTCTTGGTCTCCCCACTTTCCACCACAAATGAAACACTTTGCGGCTGGTGGCCGGCCTTACGGGCTTCCAGAATATGCGAAGACTGGCTGCTCACCGGACCGGTCCAGGATCCCATCCCCATCCGCTGGTCGTCCAGCCAGATTTCCGCATCCGCCGCCTCACTCACACAAGTCACGGTTGCAAACTGAGGTACCAGCGCAAAATGACAGGTCTGAACCTTCCCTTCGCCTTGTACGATCACAGCCTCCTCCAGCAGCGCATAATCTTCTGCCTGCAAACGGACCGACACGCGACCTGCGGCAAACCGTTCCTTGGACTCATAGGGCGTGCTTCCCACCAGTTTCCCGTTGATGGCCACACGCGCCCCACTCGGTTCGCTGGTTATTTTCAAATACGAAAAAGCAGGCTCCAGAACAATGTCATGCGTCTGGTTCTGTTCTGACACCCGGACTTTCCCGGTCACCGTCTTGTAAAACTCGTGTTCGATCCTGTAATAGTATTCGCCATAGTCCAGCCGCTTTGAATATTTCCCATTCGTCACATACTGCCCGCCCAATTCACAGGCCGCAGTCTTGCCCACAGAGACAAACGCATTCACCGCCTCGGCCGGAGCAATCTGGAACTTCAGAAAATTATAAGCTGCGACGGCATTGGTGATGGTCTGCACCTGCGCATCGGTCCGCAGGGTCAAGCGGTACACCTTCCCCTTTTCCAAACGGACCGGAATCGGGTCCATCGGCTGGTACTCCGAACAAAGGAACCGCAGGTTGCGGACCTGGTACGGCAGCCAGAACCAGATCTCGCCCGACTCCTGTTCCTGTCGTTTCACCACGGCCAGTCCGCCCGTCTCCAGGACCAGGGGATTTTTCAACTTGTTCGTCACCGATACTTTGAGGATGGCACACAAATTGTCGTTCTGATCCTGTAGGGGATAATACGACTTGGCATCCATGTCACCCGGTTGCAACACCACTTCCCCATCCAGCGACATGCGCATCGTCTGCGCCTCTGAAGAAGGGGCAAGAATTAACGAAAATATAACTACAACTAACGAAAACAATATGCGTTTCATACCTCCTCAATGCATTGATTGGATACAACTTATGAACTTACAAATATACAAAAAAAGAGGCAAACCTTTGAGGTCGCCTCTTCATCTTTTCTGGTTGCGTATTATTCTTCGCTAATTGCTCCTACAGGGCAAGCTTCTGCGCAAGTACCGCAAGAAGTACACATTTCAGGATCAATTTTGTAGATGTCGCCTTCAGAGATAGCTCCAACGGGGCATTCACCTTGGCAAGTTCCGCAAGCAGCGCAATCTTCACTAATTTTGTAAGCCATTGTTGTAATGTTTAAAAGTTAATATCGATATCGGTGGCAAATGTAGCAAAAAGAAACGACCAAGCAAGAATATCCACATCATTTTTTACTAAATTTGTCGCTTTATAAACAGACCGGAAATCATGAAAACCCGATTCCTCCCGATAATACTGCTGATTGTGTGTGCCTTACACCTCAGCACCTTCCTACAGGCCCAAAATGCCTTTGCGGGCATCATTGAGTTTGACAAAACGGTACACGATTTCGGTGACCTGATGATCTCGGACGGAAAGCAGCACTGCAGTTTTTCCTTCAAAAACATCAGCAACGAACCCATCGTGGTCCACGATGTCATCACGTCCTGCGGCTGCACGGATCCCCAATGGACCCGCCAACCCATCCTGCCGGGCAAGCAAGGGAAAATCGATGTCACCTTCAACAACGACTTGGGCCCCTACCCGTTTGACAAATCCCTGACGGTCTATGTCTCCAACGTCAACAAACCCCTCATCCTGCGCATACGGGGGAACGTGCACGAAAAACCGCGGAGCCTGGAAGAACTCTTCCCGGTCCGGATCGGCCACCTCGGTCTTCGGGAAATGCCCTTGAACCTGGGACAAATCGAACAAGGCCTCAGCCGCACCGAAACCGTTGAGATCGCCAACCTCTCCCACAAAGCCCTGCGCATAGAATTTCTGGAGATCACCCCGGGCCTCATCCTCCGCCTGGCCGACAACCCGATTCCCGCCCGCGGGAAGACCTCGCTGACCTACAGCATCGATACAAAGAAATCCAAGGAAGAGGTGTGGGGCAAGAACACCTTCTCAGCCTCCGTCTCCACCAACGGTACCCGCCAGAAACAGACCCTGAACGTGGAAGCCCTCATCAAGGAAAACTTCTCCACCTACAACGAGCAACAACGCCGAAACGGAGCTCTGCCACAATTCAAAACCTCCACAGCTGCGTTCGAGCGCACAAAAGCCGGGAAAGACATCACCGTAACCTACACCTGCAAGAACGGAGGAAAAGATAAACTTATCCTGTACAAGATCGACGGCAGCATTCCGGGCATCCGCTTCGAATACCCGAAAGAAATTGCCCCGGGCGAGAGTGCCACCATCCGTGCAACCTTCCGGGCCGAGATCCAGAACGATGTACCGGCCGGCGAAGAGGCCCTGATCATCTTAACCGTGATCACCAACTCTCCCGTCCGTCCGATCCTCTCCCTGTTCATCACGGGCATCATCGAATAACCGATGTGCCCCACACCCAAGTTTAACAAAATAAAACATAGCACCATGAATCACCAAGGCGACTTTTTCGACGAATACGACAACAAAGACACCGCCCTCGTCATCAACGACGGCGTGGAACAACCCCCGATCGTCAATCCCTACCTCAAACGTTTCTTCAAAAAGAAACCGGCCCTGCTCTCTGTGGAAGAATACATGGAAGGCATCACCTCGGGCAACCGGACCCTTCTCAGCCAGGCCATCACCCTGGTGGAAAGCTCCCTGCCGGAGCACCGGGAACTGGCCCGCAAGATCATTCAGGAATGTCAAAAACTCTCCCACAACGCCAAAACCATCCGCATTGGAATTACCGGGGTACCGGGTGCCGGAAAAAGTACCTTCATCGAAGCCTTCGGAGGCATCGTGACCCAAGACGGACACAAACTCGCCGTTCTGGCCATTGACCCGAGCTCCGAAAAGAGTAAGGGCAGCATCCTGGGCGACAAAACTCGGATGGAAACCCTGACCAACAACCCGGACGTCTTCATCCGTCCCAGCCCGAGTGCCGGTTCCTTGGGAGGCGTTGCCCGCAAAACCCGGGAAACCGTCCTGCTCTGCGAAGCAGCCGGCTTTGACGTCATCTTCATCGAAACGGTCGGTGTCGGCCAATCCGAAATTGCCGTGCATTCCATGAGCGATTTCTTCCTCTTGCTCATGCTCTCCGGTGCTGGGGACGACCTCCAAGGCATCAAACGGGGCATCATGGAAATGTCCGACCTGATTGCCATTACCAAAGCCGACGGCACGAACGTGGACAAGGCCAACATGGCCCGTGCCCTGTATGCCAACGCCCTGCACCTCTTCCCCCCAACAGAATCCACCTGGGTGCCGACCGCCATGGTCTCCTCGTCTGTAACCCGCCTAGGACTGGACGACATCTGGGCCAAAATCAAGGAATACTTTACACTCGTTCGTGGCAACGGCTACTACGAAAAGAAACGCCGTGAACAAGCCCGTTTCTGGATGTACGAAAGCATCAACGAATCCTTGAAAGAAATGTTTTACGAAAACCCCGAGATCGAAAAACTGTTGCCGGACTACGAACACCAGGTCCTCCAAGGCAATTTGGAATCCTTCACCGCCGCCGGCGAACTGCTCGATCTCTACAAACGAAAATAACCGCCCCAAGCACCCATGGTCCACTTGTTACAAGAAGTTCTCCGCAACTCCATCCTCATCACCTGCCTGGTCATCATCATGATGCTCGGCATTGAATACATCAATGTCGGTTCGGGCGGAAAATGGTTCGCCCGCCTGCAGGGATCCAAACCCAAACAAGTCCTGTTGGGTTCCCTTTTGGGCCTGATTCCGGGTTGCATCGGAGGGTTTGCCGCCGTATCATTGTATGCACACCGGCTACTGAGTTTCGGAGCCCTGGTGGCGATGATGATCTGCTCTTCTGGAGACGAGGCCTTCGTGATGCTGGCCATGATTCCCAAACAGGCCCTGCTGATTTTTCTGGGACTCTTTGCCATTGCCGTCGTAACAGGCCTGCTGGTGGACAAATTCTTCAAAAAGCCCTTGCCCATTGCCGGTTGCGACCAGGATTTTGAAATCCACCACCACGACGAGCACCACCACACCGGACTCCCCTCCCCGTGGAAACGGGAATCCTACCGCAAGCTCCGCCACGCAAGCCGTCACAAAATCATCCTATTGATGGGCATCACCGCCTTCATCATCGCCATGTTTGCCGGTCTGCTGGAACACGACCACAGCGCCCACGTGCACGATATTGTGGAACACGAACACGCATTATCGGAACACAACCACACGGCTGATCACGCGGCTGGTCACGTACACACCGCCGACTGCAACCACCTGGCCCACAACCATAGCACAGACGATGCACACGCAGTCGAACAGGACCACGCAACGGACCACCATCCCGCCGAACTCCACGAACACGGACATGCACACAAGCCGGCCGAGTTGCACACCCACGACCACACCATGGAGATCTTCAGCGAACGTTGGCTGAACATCGCTTTTGCCATCCTGTCGTTGGGGGTTTTGTTCCTGACGATGACCGCCAGCGAACACTTCGTCGAAGAGCACATCTGGAACCACGTGATCCGCAAACATTTCCTGTCCATCTTCTTATGGACGTTCGGCGCGTTGACCTTGATCCAGGTGGGCCTGCAATACCTGGACATCGAGCATTGGATCCGCTCGAACATCCCGTTCATGATCATCCTGGCTGCCCTCATCGGCATCATTCCCGAATCCGGCCCCCACATGATCTTCATCTCGCTTTACGCCACCGGCATGGTCCCGGTATCCGTTCTGCTGGCCAGTTCGATTGCCCAAGACGGCCACACGACCCTGCCCCTGCTGGCACAAAGCAAACGCAGCTTTGTTCGGGCAAAGCTCATCAACATTGCTGTGGCGATTATAACAGGAATGATCTTCTGGCTATTCAATGCATAGCCGGAAGATCATTCTTTCTATTTTTTCCTAAAACTTAGTCGGTCGGATTATTCTCCATTCATGGAGATGAGGAACTCGTCGTTGTCACGAGTTTTTTCCAGGCGGCCTTTGAGGAAGTCCATGGCTTCCACACAAGTCATGTCGGCCAGGTAGTTGCGCAAGATCCACAAACGGTTCAGGGTATCCTTATCCAGGAGCAAATCATCACGGCGGGTACTGCTCAACGTTACATCAACCGCCGGGAAAATCCGTTTGTTGGAGAGTTTGCGATCCAATTGCAATTCCATGTTACCGGTACCCTTGAATTCTTCAAAAATCACTTCGTCCATCTTCGAACCGGTTTCGGTCAAAGCGGTTGCCAGAATGGTCAACGAACCACCGTTTTCAATGTTACGGGCGGCACCAAAGAAACGTTTCGGTTTGTGAAGAGCGTTGGCATCCACACCACCGGATAACACCTTACCGGAGGCCGGTTGGACGGTGTTGAAGGCACGGGCCAGACGGGTGATGGAATCCAGGAAAATCACCACGTCGTGTCCGCATTCCACCAGACGTTTGGCTTTTTCCAACACGATGCTGGCCACTTTTACGTGCTTTTCTGCGGGTTCATCAAAGGTCGATGCCACGACTTCCGCTTTCACCGAACGCGCCATGTCGGTCACTTCTTCCGGACGTTCGTCAATCAAGAGGACGATCATGTACACTTCCGGGTGGTTTTCGGCGATGGCATTGGCAATGGACTTGAGCAACATGGTCTTACCGGTCTTCGGCTGAGCAACGATCAAACCCCGTTGACCTTTACCGATCGGTGTAAACAGGTCTACGATACGGGTCGAAAGGTTGTTGTGACCTTTGTCCGTGATGTTGAATTTTTCTTCCGGGAACAACGGGGTCAGGTAATCAAAAGGAACACGGTCACGGATGTACTCCGGTGAACGGCCGTTGATGGTCTTGATACGGACCAAAGGGAAATATTTGTCGCCTTCCTTCGGCGGACGGATCTCACCAAAGACGGTGTCACCGGTCTTCAGCGCATAGGTCTTGATTTGGTTTTGAGAAACATAGATGTCATCCGGAGAGTTGAGGTAGTTGTAATCGGATGAACGGAGGAAACCATAACCGTCAGGCATGATTTCCAACACACCGGAGGCTTCAATGACTGCCTCAAATTCAATGCGGTGCGGCTTTTGTTTCTCGGAAACTTCCTGTTCCTGAACCGGAGTTTGGCTCTCCGCCGTCACTCCTTCGGCAGGCATGTCGGCAAGCTGGAGAGTCAGTTCGCCTTCCAGGTCAATTTTTTCTGTTTTTTTCTTACGATTGCGTTTGCGGGGTTGCGCGCCACCTTCTTTCGCTGCTTCGGTCGCCGGTGCTGCTTCCGCATCCACCGCGGTCGCTTGGGTCTCAACCACCTCGGCGGGTTGCGTTGCTTCCGCTTGAACAACTTCGGTTTTTTCGTCCGGTCTATGTTCCGGCTTCGCATGCTTCTTTCGGCGACGGTCCTGATGGGGTTTCTCGGCCGATTGTCCTTCTGCCGGAACGGCTTCCACCTTGGTTTCGGCCGGAGCAGGGATTTGCTCGGTTACTTGCTGTCCTTCTACCGGTTTTTGCTTTGCCGGACGACCCCGGCGCTTCTTCTCTACAGGGGCTGCCGTCTCATCGGATTTCTTTTCGGCAACAGGGGCTGCCTCCACGGGTTTCGTTTCTTTAGCAGGGCCCTCACCGGTTGAAAATACCGGTACCGGAGAACCATCGCGCTGGATACGGTTTCTGCGACGGGGAGCGGGTTGGTTGGCTCCCTGAATGGCTTGTTCATCCAGAATTTGGTAAATCAGATCCTCGCGGGACATGGCATCCGCTTTTTTAATCTGCAAGGCTTTTGCAATGGCAACCAAATCTTCTTGGCTCTTGCCATTCAATTGGATAATATCGTACATTCTCGTGAATGTTTAGGACAGAAAGTATAGAATTGTGTAAGAAAATGTCGGAGAGTTGCGGAGCCGCCTCTCTCCGACACACAAAGATAGGGAACTTTTTACAAAATTCCAACGAATTATTTCACTGCGATTACATCTGCCTCAGCCAAAGCACCTTTCGGAAGAGCAGCTACCGCATAAGCAACACGAGCCGGGAAGGGTTCGCAGTAGTATTTTGCATACACTTCGTTCAAAACAGCAAAATCCTTCATATCGGTCAGGTAAACCGTTGTTTTCACCACGTTGGAGAAATCATATCCTGCTTCGCGGAGGATGTGGCCCACGTTTTGGAAAATTTGTTCCAGTTGTTCACGAACGCCACCTTCCGGGAATTCACCGGTTTTAGCGTCAATCGGAAGTTGGCCGGATACATACAACGTACCGTTGGCCTCAATAGCTTGGCTGTACGGTCCCACAGCTGCAGGAGCCAAGGGACTAGCAATTACTCGTTTACTCATATTGAATCAATTATTGGGTTAAAAATTGTCACGATAAGATGCGTTCTTCTTGTACTGCAACAAGTCTGCCAAAGCCGCTGCCTTTGCATTGATCCGGAAGCTCCAGCTCTTCCATTGACCCGTAGGCACCCAGGAGAACGAGATCTGGAAGCAGTGCAGGTCGTAGCTAGCACTGATCTGGGAGGTGGACAATTGCATTTTGACCACGTCGAAGTTGGCATTGGCCGATATGTTCAAGTCTTTGGTCAGGCGAACCTGTCCCGAGACGTTCATCGTCAGGGTATGTGCATTCTTTTCAATCAGACGTTCATTGGTGTACTGATAGGATTTGTTGTACGAATAAGACGCAGACATGTTCAAGGACCAGGGCACGTTGGGGTTCATGTAATACACCCAACCGCCGGGAATGTATTCTCCGGTCACCGGGTGGTAATAGACCCGATAATATTGTTGGTTGCCACTGGCCCCACCACCGCCACGGTTGTTGCCACCACGGCCTGGAGGACCTGCATTACCACGGGGGGCGTTGCCTCCCGGAGCCTGACCGCCGCCCTGATCCATGGAACCGTCATTGCCCAACATCCGGCCTTCGCCAGAAATGGTATAGGACACCGAGGCACTGGCCCGGGTCAGACGTACCAACTGGCTGATACCGTTTTTCACCACGCTGTATTCGTTGATGCGCTGACCGCGCTCGTTGATGGCGTAAGGGTCGAAGTTCAAGTTTCCGCTGATGTTCACCTTGTTGAAGATGGTGGTATTCATCGTCAACCCGATATTTTCAAAACGCATGGAGTCGGCCAGGAAATTGTAAGCCGAACGGAGGGTGAGCTGGTCGATGAGTTTGATCTTCTTGGTACCAACACCCGTTGTATCCTGGGGATCCTTGACTTTGGCCTCCAGGTTGTTACCGATTTCAAAAGACAAGCGAGCGGTCTTTCCTTTGGAAGGAGGATTGTACACCCCACCGGAATAGCGGTTGTATTCCACCGTTTTTATCTCCCCGTTCTTGTCCTCATACGTATAGGTAGTAAACCCGTTGCCCGGTGTTCCCAACTCGGGTTTGTAGCTGAAGGAAACCGAGGGCGTAATCATGTGCCGGATGGCTTGCAGATTCCGGTCGGGACGGAAGTTGAACATACCGTAAATCCGGGTACTCATGGACAGACCGGCTGAAAAGTCCTGCGAAATACCGAAGGTGCTGAAGGCATCGGTCATCAGGGTTTCCACACGGTTCGTCTCCGGATTGTATTCCCGGTAGCTTTCCTGGAAGTACCAGTTCATTCCGTAGTTGACCGAGGGCGCAAAGTTCAGGTACTTCAACAACGTGAACGAAGGAAGGGAGATGCTGAACTTGTGGTTCATCCCGTTCTTCATCTTGCTCCAGAAATCGGGATCATGGACCTCACGGGCCTTGAAGTTGATTTTGTTCTGGAAGGTCGTGTTGTAGGTCAAGGCAATCTTTTCATAGAAACGTTCCTTGCCCACACGGACCTCCCGTTTGAAGGGATAGAACCGGTTGACGTTGAAGGTCAGGTTCGGGAACGTGATGTTGTACGAACTGTCGCGGGAGTTCTGGCTGTGCAAGGCGTTGATGGACACGCTCATCTTGCTCCAGGTCTTGGAATAGGAGATCGACGAAGACACCTGGCTTTGCAGGGCCTCGTTGATGGAGGTCGAATTGTAGCGGTTGTTCGAGGGGCTGGAGAAATTCACCGATGCCCGGAAGGAGGTTCCCGGACGGGCCTTCGGATCCTGCGCATGGGACCATTTTACCGAGAAGTTGCGGGACTCACCGTAGTCCGTACTTCCCCGTTCACCGGTCACATCGGCCGAATAGGTCAGGGCAAAGTTCCCGTTGTGTTTGTACCGCACCTTGTATCGGGCGTTCAAATCGATGGCCCAAGAACCTTTCGTATAAATATCTCCTGTCAGCGCAATGTCAAAGTAATCCCCCAGCACAAAGTAGTATCCCAGATCCTTCAGATAAAAACCCCGGGCCACTTCTTCCCCATACGACGGGAAGAGCAGACCACTGGCACGCTCGGGTCGTTTCGGCACGAAACCAAAGGGAAGACCCAACGGCAGGGGCACGTCCGCCAGCACCAGGTAGGCCGGACCGAACACCGTCTTTTGGGAAGGCTGCGTCACCGTCTTGGCGACGGTCATCTGCAAATAATAGTGCGGGTGCTCGTGATCACACACCGTATATTTCCCTTGCTGGATGTTGATGGACTTGTCCGGCATCATCTTCATCTTCTCCCCGTGAAGGAAGCCTTCTTCCTCTTGGGTAATCATGTTCCAGATCCGCATCTTGCTCGTTTCAAAGTTGTACAAGATGGATTCCATGGTATAGGTCTTGCCGTTTTCCTGCATCTCCGGTTTGCCGTCCCATTTTCCGGTAGAATCGCGGAAACCGCTGGCAAAAACCGTCTTGGAATCGACGTCGTAAGCCATGTAACCGGCTTTCAGAGACATATTCCCGTAAGTTACCTGTACATCCCCGTAGTAATACAGCATCTTTTTCCCGTTGGAAAAATCCTCGATGATGGAGTCTC
Source organism: Bacteroidales bacterium (assembly GCA_045638645.1). GTDB lineage: Bacteria > Bacteroidota > Bacteroidia > Bacteroidales > UBA932 > JAGCJX01. The sequence continues at coordinate 25,636 of JAZUBU010000001.1, read as the reverse complement.
GGGCCGTAGAAAAGGCCGGCATCTGCAACATCCCGGTCGGCTTTTGCGCCGCTTGGGCAACCCCGGCCGTATCCACACTCAGGTCCTCAAGGGAGGTACTGTCTGCCGCCACGCGCAGACTGTCGGAAACAAATCGGGACGTATCAACCGCTACCCGCGAACGCAAACTGTCCAACTGTTGTTGGTAAAGCGTACGCGGAGCAGCTGTCGCATGTTTGGCCGATGCAAACAAACAAAGCGACAGAAACAGCAGAAAGATTATATGACGAAGATGCGTTTTGGACATCAAAAATTTACTTAACTTTGCAAACTGCAAAACTAAAAAAATTTTGCAAGAAATATGCCATCCAACACAAGAAGATTTATCCTACTGCTGCTCTTCGGGCTCTTTCTGCTCCCGAACGGTCCGCTTTGGGCCCAAAATTCCGGGATACGAATCAAGACCATCGTAATTGACCCGGGACACGGCGGCAAAGATGCCGGTTGCGTCAGCCGGGATGGCAAGACCCTGGAAAAAAACGTAGTCCTGGACGTAGCCCTCAAGTTGGGCAAACGGCTTGAAGAGGCCTATCCGGACATCAAAATCATTTATACCCGTTCAACCGACAAGTTCATCCCGCTGGACCAGCGGGCCGCCATCGCCAACAAGAACAACGCCGACCTGTTCATCTCCATCCACGTCAACTCCGTCAAAAACAACAGCACTGCACGGGGCACAGAAACCTGGGTCATGGGGATGCACAAAAGTGCTTCAAACTTCGAGGTCTGCAAACAGGAGAACTCCGTCATCGTATTGGAAGAAGACTATTCCTCCAATTACCAAGGGTTTGACCCCAATAACCCCGAATCCTACATCATCTTTTCCCTCTTGCAAAACGCACACTTGGAACAAAGCCTGGACCTGGCAGACAAAATGCAAAGCCAGTTCCGCAAAGGGGCCATTAAAAAGGACCGGGGCATCAAACAAGGAGGATTGCTGGTTTTATGGAAATGCACCATGCCGGCCGTACTGACTGAGATCGGTTTCATGTCCAACCCGGACGACCTGAAAGTCATGCGAAGTGCAGCCCAACGGGAGAAAATGGCCAACAGCATCTTTGAAGCCATCAAACGGTACAAACAGGCCTACGAACGGGACCTGGATGTAGCCACGGCCCTGCCCGGACCCGCTCTGGCTGGAAAAATGGACCCGCAAGGCGCATACCGGATCCAGATTTTTGCCTCCAGCAAGCAACTCGCTCCGTCGGACCCGTTGTTCAAAGGTCTTCCGAACTGCGAATACGTCACCGCAAACTCAATGTTCAAATACACCTTCGGTCGCTACGCTTCCGAGTCCGAAGCCCGCAAAGACCTCCCGTTTGTCCGCCAATACTTTCCAGAAGCCTTTGTAACGCGGATTTCCAAATAAGCACAGAAAAAATCCGAATTTTTTCTCAAAAATATTTGAAAAATCCAGTTTTTTAACTTCAAAAATTGGGGTAAAAATTATTCTTACTGGATATGAGAGAGTTGTGTTTTTTGAGGCTGTTTGGGCTCAGAATTATTTTCATTTCAAGAAAAATTGCCCCAACTTTGCAAGGCGAAATCAACCCAAAAATCAAACTGAATGACCTCTGAAAGACACATACAAGTATGGAATAAGTGCCTGAGTATCATTAAGGATAACCTTGATGAGCTCCCTTTCAACACTTGGTTCCAACACATTGAGGCAGTGTCTCTTGAAGGTCAGTCGCTGACATTGGGCGTTCCTTCCGAATTTTTCAAGGAATACCTGGAAGAACACTTCCTGCCCCTGCTGACCAGCGTTCTGCAACGCGAAATCGGTCCGGATGTCCGCTTGTTCTACCGGGTCAAGACCCTTCAAGACTCATCGGTAACCTACCCGCAAAAAACATACCGGGATTTGAGCAATCCGACCATCCCGGCTCCGGTCAATCCGGATGAGGTGGATTCCCGTGTCGCTCCGGGTCTGAGAAGGATGGAAGTGAACCCGAATCTGAACGCCAGCTATACCTTCGAAAATTTCATTGAAGGCGAATGCAACCTGTTGGGACGTAGCGCCGGTCTCCAGATATCCGAGAAGCCGGGTAACAACGCCTTCAACCCCTTGTTCATTTTTGGAGGTCCCGGATTGGGAAAAACCCACCTGGCTCAGGCGATCGGAATCGGCATCAAAGAGAAATATCCGGAAAAGGTGGTGCTGTATGTCAGTGCCAACAAATTCCAGACCCAATACGTGGACGCTGTCAAATTCAAGAACAAATTGAACGACTTCCTCCACTTCTACCAATCCATTGACGTGCTGATCCTGGATGACGTACAGGAATTTGCGGAAAAACCCGGCACACAAAATGCCTTCTTCCACATCTTCAACTACCTGCACTTGTCCGGCAAACAGCTCATCCTGACTTCGGACCGTCCTCCGGTGAAACTCAAAGGATTGGAAGACCGTCTTCTCTCCCGCTTCAAATGGGGACTGACGACCGAATTGACCAAACCCGACTACCAGACCCGTCTGGCCATCCTGAAGGCCAAATGTGCGCGCGAAGGCATCGTCCTGGCAGACGATGTGATGCACTACCTGGCGTCTGCCATCACCAGCAACGTTCGCGAACTCGAAGGTTCGCTGATTTCTCTGATGGCCAATGCCACGCTGATGCACCGTCCGATTACCGTTGAACTGGCCCGCACGCTGACCGGTGCTCTTGTCACCGCTCCGCAGGAAAACGAACTCTCCATGGATACCATCAAGGACGAGGTGTGCCGCTATTTCGGTCTGGCTCCGGAGGTATTCCTTTCCTCTTCCCGCAAACGGGAAATTTCGCAAGCCCGCCAGATTGCCATGTACATCGGCCGCCAATACACCGAACACTCCTTGAGCGAAATTGGCGCCAGCCTGGGTGGTAAAACGCACGCAACGGTATTGCATTCCTGCAAAACCGTCCGGGACTTGATGGATACTGACGGTACGTTCCGTACCTACGTCCGTGAGATCGAGAAGTCCCTCCATCTGAACACCAACATTTAACCCAATATGGACAGTAAACAAGTACTCGCCTACTTCAGCGAGATTATGACCGTTCCAAGAGAATCCGGTCACGAGGAGCTTATTATCCAATATCTCCAAGATTTTGCCCACAAAAACCAATTGGCATGCAAAACCGACGAAGCCGGTAACGTCCTGATTACAAAACCTGCTTCCAAAGGTTGCGAAAATGCACCGACCATCGTGCTCCAAAGCCACTCGGACATGGTTTGCGAAAAGAACAACGGTGTTGAACACGATTTCGCCAAAGATCCGATCCGCGCTGTGGTGGAAGACGGCTGGTTGATTGCCAAGGACACCACCCTGGGAGCTGACTGCGGCATTGGTATGGCAGCCCAAATGGCAGCCCTGACCGACGAAAGCCTGCAACACGGTCCCCTGGAAGCCTTGTTTACTGTGTCGGAAGAAACGGGATTGGACGGAGCCTTTGCCTTGAAACCCGACTTCCTGCAAGGCCGTATGCTGATCAACCTGGACTCCGAAGATGAAGGGGAACTCTTCATCGGTTGTGCCGGCGGTATTGACACCACCGCCGTATTCCAATACGAACCCACCCAACCGGCGGCCGGCCTGCAGTATTTCAAGCTCGGCTTCAAAGGCGGCATGGGCGGTCACAGCGGTGATGACATCAACAAGAACCGCTCAAACGCTGTCCAACTCATTGCCCGCGTTCTGTTTGATTTGAACGACCGCTTTGAAATGACGCTTTGCTCCCTCAACGGTGGCAACAAACGCAACGCCATAGCACGCGAATCAGAAGCCATCGTCGGTCTGCCTGCGGAAGCCGTTGCCGAAGCAGCGGCCCTGGCTCAATTGCGAGGCAGCGAAATCCAGGACGAATTTGCCACCAGCGATCCCGAGGTACGCTTCTATTGGGAAGCTTGTGAACCCCAAAATGAAGCCATCGATGCCGGCACAGCCGGTCGCCTGATTCTGGCTTTGAACGCGGTAGCCCACGGTGTTCTGGACATGAGTGCAGACATTGCCGGTCTGGTTGAAACCTCCACCAACCTGGCTTCGGTCAAAATGCAACCGGATCACAAAATCCGCATCGGCACCAGCCAACGCAGTTCCACCAACAGCGCCCGCTACTACGCATCCCGCCGCGTGGAATCTGCGTTCCGCCTGGCCGGTGCAACCGTCACCCACGAATCAGAATACCCGGGCTGGAAACCCCGCCTGACTTCGCCGCTGCTGGAAATCTGCAAAAACAGTTACGAGGCCCTCTTCCATCAGACTCCGGTAGTCCGTGCCATCCATGCCGGACTGGAATGCGGTCTGTTCCTGGACAAATACCCCGATATGGATATGATTTCCTTTGGACCGACCATCCGTGGCGTACATGCTCCCGGAGAACGTCTGGACCTCACTTCCCTGGATAAATTTGTTGAACACTTGACGGATGTCATTGAAAAATTAGCACGCGTATGATAGTAGCTCCCTCTATGCTTTCTGCCGACTTCGGCAATTTGAAGCGCGACGTAGAAATGGTGAACGAATCGGAAGCCGGTTTGTTCCACCTCGACATCATGGACGGTGTTTTTGTGCCGAACATCTCCTACGGCTTTCCGGTCGTAAAATCCATTGCCAAAGCAGCCCGCAAACCGATGGATGCCCACCTGATGATTGTGGACCCGGACCGTTATGTGAGCCAGTTCGCTGACATGGGAGTGGAATACCTGAGCGTTCACTACGAAGCTTGTACCCACTTGCACCGTTCCTTGACCAACATCCGAAACCTGGGAATGAAAGCCGGGGTGGCCCTCAATCCACATACCAACGTACAACTCATCGAAGATGTGTTGGATTGCTGTGATTTTGTGCTGATCATGTCGGTAAATCCGGGCTTCGGCGGACAATCGTTCATCCCCCGCGCCGTGGAAAAGGTACGTACCCTCAAGGCCATGATCCAGGCTCGGGGCCTGAATACCCTGATCGAAGTGGACGGTGGTGTCAACTTTGACAATGTAAAGATCCTGGCAGAAGCCGGTGCAGACATTGTGGTGGCCGGAAGCACGGTCTTCTCAGCACCGAACCCGACCGAGGCCATCAGCCGCTTGACTCACCTCAAGTAAGCAATCTCCTGAAAAGAAAACACACGCTCTTGTCCGCAGGTTTCATCATGAACCCGCAGACAGGAGCGTTCGTCTATTCCCAGGATACGTCCCCGGAAACGGCGTTCCGGCGTCACGGTGCGGTCCAGGTAGTCTGCAGACTGGCCCAGCCGATAGAGACGTTCGAGGTATAGCGTGTTCAATCGCCCGTTGCCTTCCTCCGTTTCAATCCATTCCCGGAAATGCAACAGGTGGGTAAGCAGTTTGGGTAACTCTTCTTTCGGGTTCAATGCAGGCAACGGCCGGCCCTGCTCCTGCAAAGCCAGCAACAAGGACGTCGGATTCGGCAACGAAGCGGGAAAGTCCACCTGGGCCAGGTTCAACCCGATTCCGACCACCGAGGAGAGAATCCGTTCGGAGGTCAAGCTGTGTTCTATCAGAATCCCGCAAATCTTCAAATCGCCGAGGTAAATGTCGTTGGGCCATTTGATCTGAGGAGACAGGCCCCAATCATCCAGATAGGCACAAATTCCCAGAGCGGTGGCCTGCGAGATCGCGAACTGACGGGCAGGTGACAAATTGGCGGGTTTGACCAACCAGGAGAATGTCAGATTTTTACCCCCGTCACTGGTCCACGTATTGCCCCGCTGACCCCGGCCAGCTGTCTGTACATCAGCCACCCAAACAGTTGAGTCCAAGGAATTTGCAGCCTCTTCGCGAGCCAAACGGTTGGTAGAATCCAACACCTCATACCAATGAATCGTGATATCCTTTCCCATAATTGCACTATATTTGCAAGGACAAAAGTAAAAAAAAAGAAATGAAAGAATTAGAAACGATTGCAAACGCCATGTTGGAGAAAAAAGGACAGAACGTTTGCTCCCTGGACTTGAGATCAGTAGGCACCGCCATTTCCGATTATTTTGTAATCTGCAACGCAGACTCCACCACCAACGTATCCGCCATTTGCGACAACGTGGAAGAATGCATGCACCGTGAGTGCAACCGCAAAGTCATGCGCATGCAAGGCCGGGAGAATTCATTCTGGATCATCATGGACTACTCCGACATCGTCGTTCATATTTTCCAAACCGAATACCGCAACTTCTACCGCCTCGAAGATCTGTGGGCGGATGCACCCAAAACCGAATACGAAGACTACGAATAAACCATGACCCCAAACACAAAAAAAACACCTAACCAACCCAGCAACAAAAAGAAATCCGGCAAACCGGGACAACGCAAACCCGTCTTCAACTCGATGTGGTTGTACCTGATCCTGTTGGTCGGAACTTTTTATGCCGTCAACACATACACCCGAACAGAACCCGTCCAAAGCGAGCTGTATCTTTTTGAAGAACAAATGGTTCCCTCAGGCGATGTTGAAAAACTCACCTACGTGGCCAACCAGAACATGTGTGAGGTAACCATCAAAAAGGACAGCCTTGAAAAATACGCAGAGTATTTCCCGGGACGCCTTCCCAAATACGGACCTCACTTCTACTTCCAGGTTTCGTCTTCGTTTGAAGCCGAGAAGCAGTTGGGAGAGTTGCGCAGAAGCCTTCCCGAAGACCAACGCTTTGCCATCGTCACCGAAACACGCAAAGACTACCTCGGCAGCATCCTGGAATGGTTGCTCTTCCCCTTGCTGATGTTCGGTCTGCTCTACTTCATCATGTTCCGGCCGATGCAAAAGGGCATGGGCGGTGGAGCCCAGGGCGGCGGCGGATTTTTCAATGTCGGAAAATCGCAAGCCAAGCTGTTTGACAAAGACAACAACGTGAAGGTCACCTTCAAGGATGTGGCCGGGCTGGACGAAGCGAAGGTGGAAGTCATGGAAATTGTGGACTTCCTGAAAAAGCCTGCCAAATACACAGCCCTCGGTGGAAAGATTCCCAAAGGAGCCTTGCTGGTCGGCCCTCCGGGTACCGGTAAAACCCTGTTGGCCAAAGCGGTTGCTGGCGAAGCCAATGTACCTTTCTTCTCCATTTCCGGATCCGACTTTGTGGAAATGTTTGTCGGAGTCGGTGCCTCCCGCGTACGCGATTTATTCCGTCAGGCCAAAGAAAAAGCCCCCTGTATCGTCTTCATCGATGAAATTGATGCCGTAGGCCGTGCCCGGGGCAAAAACACCGGTTTCTCTTCCAACGACGAACGGGAAAATACCCTGAACCAGCTGCTGACCGAAATGGACGGCTTCGGTTCCAACTCCGGTGTCATCATCCTGGCTGCAACCAACCGTGCCGACATCCTGGACAAGGCTTTGATGCGTGCCGGTCGCTTTGACCGTCAGATCCACGTGGACCTGCCGGAGCTCAAAGAACGCGAAGCCATTTTCAATGTCCACCTGCGCAAGCTGAAATTGAGCAAAGACCTGGAAATTGATTTTCTGGCCAAACAAACACCGGGTTTCTCCGGAGCGGACATTGCCAATGTCTGCAACGAAGCGGCCTTGATTGCTGCCCGTAAAGACAAGAATGCCATCGAAAAACAAGACTTCCTGGATGCCATCGACCGCATTGTCGGCGGACTGGAACGCCGGAACAAGATCATCTCACCGGAAGAAAAACGGACCATCGCGTTCCACGAAGCGGGACACGCAACCGTCAGCTGGCTGTTGCCGAATGCCAATCCCCTGCTCAAGGTAACCATCATCCCCCGCGGAAAAGCCCTGGGAGCAGCCTGGTACCTGCCGGAAGAACGGCAACTGACGACAACCGAACAGATGATGGACGAAATGGCCGCTACCTTGGGAGGCCGTGCTGCAGAAGAAATCATCAACGGCCGCATCTCTACCGGAGCCTTGAGCGACCTGGAAAAGGTAACCAAACGCGCCTATGCCATGGTCTCCTGGTTCGGTATGAGCGAGCAGATCGGACACGTTTCCTTCTACGACTCGACCGAAAGCAGTTATAGTTTCAACAAACCGTACAGCGAAAAAACCGCTGAACTGATTGACCAGGAAGCCCGGACCTTCATTGACCAGGCCCACGAAACGGCGCTGCGCATCCTCCGGGAAAACATGGAAGGTTTCACCACACTGGCCGAACTGTTGCTGGAACGCGAAGTGATCTTCAGCGATGACCTGGAAAAAATCTTTGGACCCCGCAAAAAAAATCTGACTGAAACAAATGTAACTGCATAAGCCTATGAAGAACTTTTTGGTCCGAACGGCCAGCAGCGTGGTATTTGTCCTGCTGATGTTGCTGGCAACCTTGTGGCACCCGATTGCCTTTGCTGCCGTCTTCGGCTTCATCCTGGTGGTGATGGAATATGAGTATTGGAACATGACCGTGGGCGCCCGATTCCGAAAAGAAAAACTCCTCATAGCAGCGGCATCGCTCACCCTGTTTGGCGTTGCCTTCTTCACACGCTACGGCTGTCCCCCTGCCCCGGGACAGCTGTTGCTGTTTACGCTCTTTCCCGTAGGATTCTTCATCCTACAACTCTACAACAAAGATCAAGAGGCCTTCAAACAATACCCGTACCTGCTGCTTCCCATCCTGTACATGGCCCTGCCCTTCAGCCTGTTCCACCTCTTCTGGAGCCAGGACGCTGACGGCTACCACGGTGCCAGGGTCCTGGGCATCCTGATTCTCCTGTGGTGCTCTGATGCCGGTGCCTACATCTTTGGCAGCTTGTTCGGCCAAAAAAACGGACACCGTCTCTTCCCGTCGATCTCCCCGAAGAAATCCTGGGAAGGATTCATCGGCGGGTTGGCAACCGCTGTTTTTGCCGGCTTTGCCCTGCACAAATTGGCCATTTTCCCGTTCGGACCGGTTCACAGCCTGGTGCTGGGAGCCCTGGTTGCCTCGTTCGGCACCTGGGGTGATTTGGTGGAGTCACAAATAAAACGTAATTTTGGGGTCAAGGACTCAGGTAAGATCATGCCCGGCCACGGGGGAATGCTGGACCGCTTTGACGGTGCTTTGTTGGCCATTCCCGTTGCGGCCACCTACCTTGCCTGGTTCGGACTCCTATAAAACCTATAACCTATGAAATTACACAAGGAAGGCCGTACCATCATATACGGATCGTTTTTCATCTGTATCGCTATCACCGTGGGCCTGCTCCTGATCTATGGCACCGGTTCGTTCGGAGCGTGGGCCTGGTTCGCACTTTCTTTTGCTTTTGCTGCCTTCAACACCATCTTCTTTCGGGATCCCGTCCGCCATCCCATCGGCACCGACCGAAAGGTGTGTGCACCCGCGGATGGAAAAATCGTCATTGTGAAAAAAGTGATGGAGAAGGAATACTTCAAACAGGAAATGATGCAGGTATCCATCTTCATGTCTCCCCTGAATGTCCATGTTAACTGGTATCCGATCCGGGGCGTCGTGGAATTCTTCCGCTACCATGCGGGCGAATACCTGGTCGCCTGGCATCCGAAATCGTCCGAAAAGAACGAACGGACCACCATCGTCCTGCGCAACGAACACGGACAACGCATCCTGATGCGCCAGATTGCCGGCTTTGTGGCCCGCCGCATTGTTTGCTACGCAGAATTTGAAAAATCCGTGGATCCGGCCCGCGAACAAGCCGGTTTCATCAAGTTCGGCTCCCGCGCAGACCTCTTCTTGCCTTTGGATGCCAAAATCCTTGTCAAAACCGGAGACAAAGTACGGGGCGGCGAGACCCTGATTGCAGAACTTCCTGAAAATTAATCCGATACTACTTATTCGTTATGAAACAATACATTGCTGAAAACCAAGAAAGATTCTTGAACGAACTCTTCGAAGTACTGCGGATTCCCTCCATCAGTTCTTCGTCTGAACACAAACCTGATATGTATCGCTGCGCAGAAAAGCTCAAAAGCCTCTTGCTCGAAGCTGGCGCAGAACGTGCCGAGGTGTACGAAACCACTGGCCACCCGGTTGTTTACGGTGAAAAAATCGTGGATCCTTCGTGGAAGACCATCCTGATTTACGGTCACTACGATGTACAACCCGTGGATCCCATCGAACTGTGGCACTCTGCCCCCTTCGAACCCGAAATTCGCAACGGAGCCATCTACGCCCGTGGCGCCAACGACGACAAAGGACAAGCCTTTATGCACATCAAGGCGTTTGAATACCTCGTCCGCAAAGGTCTGATGCGTCACAACATCAAATTCATCCTCGAAGGTGAAGAAGAAATCGGTTCTCCGAGCTTGGCACAATGGGCCAAAGACCACAAAGACTTGTTGGCCTGCGACATCATGCTCGTATCAGATACCACAATGATCGGAGAAAACACCCCGTCCATCAACTGCGGTATGCGCGGTTTGGCGTATGTGGAAGTGGAAGTCACCGGTCCCAACAAAGACCTGCACTCCGGCCACTACGGCGGTGCCGTGGTCAACCCGATCAACGCCTTGTGTTCAATGATCGACCAACTCATTGACGAAAATGGTCGCATCACCGTCAAAGGCTTCTACGACGACGTTGTAGAACTCAGCCAAGCGGACCGCGAACAACTCGGCCGCGCTCCCTTCGATATGGAAGAATACAAAGAGTTCCTGGACATTGACGATGTAAATGGCGAAGCCGGCTACACCACCCAAGAACGTACCGGCATCCGTCCGTGCCTGGACGTAAACGGTATTTGGGGCGGTTTCACCGGCGAAGGTGCGAAAACCGTACTCCCTTCCAAAGCGCATGCAAAGATTTCCATGCGTTTGGTACCCAACCAAAACTGTGAAACCATTGCTCGCCTGTTTGAAGAACATTTCTTGTCCATTGCCCCCAAAGGCGTTCGCGTGAAAGTAACCCCGCACCACGGTGGCAACGGCTTCCTGATTCCGATTTCCTCACCGGCTTACCAAGCAGCCTCCCGCGCCATCGGCGAAGTATATGGCATTGAGCCCGTTCCGAGCCGCGGTGGTGGTAGCATTCCGATTTTGGCTGACTTGCAACAAATCCTCAACGTGGATCCGTTGTTGATGGGCTTCGGTTTGGAACGTGACACCATCCACTCTCCGAACGAAAGTTACCTGCTTTCCCAATTCTACAAGGGAATGGAATCCATCGCTTTGTTCTACCGTTATTTTTAAGGCTTACGACTATGCAACTGATTGAAACCATCCGTAAAAAGAAAAGTTTTTTGTGCGTCGGCTTGGACAGTGATCCCAAGTTGCTCCCCGCTCATTTGGCAGGTGAGAAAGATGCCATCTTCCAATTCAACAAGGCCATCATTGTTGCAACGGCTCCTTATACCGTAGCCTACAAACCCAACACCGCCTTCTACGAAGCCGAAGGTGCTGCTGGTTGGGAACAATTGGAAGCCACCGTAGCCTACATCAAAAAGAACTATCCCGAATGCTTCGTCATCGCGGATGCCAAACGCGGCGACATCGGAAATACCGCCCAACGCTACGCCAAAGCCTTCTTTGAAAGAATGGACTGCGACGCAGTTACCTTGGCTCCATACATGGGCAAAGACTCCATCGCCCCGTTCCTAGCATACGAAAACAAATATGCCATCGTATTGGCCTTGACCTCCAACCCTTCTGCTGAAGAATTGGAAACCCAAGCCCTCGCCAACGGCGGCCAACTCTACGAACAAGTGATCCGCCAATGCCTCAGCTACGAAGGCAGCGAACGCATCATGTTTGTTGTCGGTGCAACCCGTCCTGAAAAACTGGCTGACATCCGCCAGCTGGCACCGGAATCATTCTTCTTGGTACCGGGTGTCGGTGCACAAGGTGGTACCGTAGAAGAAGTGGCCAAATACGGTTTGAACAAAGACTGTGGTTTGCTCGTAAACTCCTCCCGCGGCATCATCTTCGCATCCAAAGGAGAAGACTTCGCCGAAGCGGCCGGCCGCGAAGCCCGCATCCTGGCAGAAAAGATGGCTGCGTACTTGTAGCCACTACAATCCCTTGAGAACAAACTAACAAGAATAAGAACGAAGGAGTAACATCTCTTTCGTTCTTTTTTTGTACAGATGGATATTAGTCTACCTTCTATTGTTTTACTGTTTGAATTTTGGTGTGATATCCAGGAAGATTTTATGGTTGAATAATATTTTGTATTTTAGCTGAAAATAAGTTTTTTTTTAGAAATCTACACGCTGCAAATGAAACGATTTTTTTATCTAGTACTATTGATTCTCAGTTATTCTTGTGTGGATCATTCGATGGATCCACAATATTTGGATGAGCAGGAAAAAACGGGAGGCCTTCGCTCATTGATAACGAAATCACCCTCAACTCCTCAAGAAGACAGCTTGACCATTATGAGCAAGCTTCAATCTGATGTTGACAATCTTATGATGGGGCGAGTGATCAAAAAGGACAGCCTATTTGTTCTTGCTATAAAAAGGGAAGACGCTCTATTTCTTGGTGTCAGTGAGGATGTATATGACAAATATCTTGATTATATCGACAGATTGAATGAACACTTGATGGAAAAATAAGGAGGTGAATATGAAACTTAGGATTATCCCACTATTTATATCCTGTTGCATACTTTTGACGTCTATGTCAGAGTGTGAGAAAAACAATCTCGTTCATCATACGGTGGAAAATCCCGTCTCGTGTATTATCGATGACGTCATATATGAGAGCTCTCCTGAAGTGATTTTGAATGTTGGTGGTAATATTCACCATTTGATAGAGCACGATTGGGGATTCGCATTTGACATTCGCCGTCGTATCAATTCCAAGTTAAAATCGTACACATTATACCTTAATGTGGAAAGTCGAGAGCCATTGGAGATAGGAAAGAGGTATCCCATTGTTATATCAAAAGGAGAAGATAGGACAACTGGTGAATATTTAGGGCCTAGCAGCTTATTGGATAATTTTACAGATACTTCCAATTGGATTTATCATTATGCAATATCTGGATGGGTGGAATTTACCGGTTTTTCACAAGGTAATCATTACTATGTATCAGGAGTATTTGAAATGGATTGCTTGGATTCCGACGATTCTCCCCTGAGGGTCCGAAATGGTCAATTCGGTCCTGTGAGAGTAGAGTATAGCAATATGAAAGAGTAAAAACACCTGAATCTTAATATGATAGAAACAATTAAACGCATATTCGTTGAGACTGTAAACATAACAAAACCCCGAAAGTTTTTTGTCTAACTTTCGGGGTTCATGTCGGATCTTTCGACTTCATGTTAGAGTCTGATGACTGATTAGTCATCCTACTTCTTTAATGATTAAGTAGTTAATCATCACAAGGTACCGGTGAAGCGGGTGACCTTTTCTTGTGCAAATTCCAAGGTTACAACGAATTCCTTGGCATCGCTGCCCGGCAGATCGTACATCGGATCCAACATGATGGCCTCGCAGATAGAACGTAGACCACGGGCTCCTAGGTTGTACTTCAAGGCCGTATCGACGATGAATTCCAAGACCGGTTGTTCGACCGTCAATTGGACACCGTCCAAGGCAAAGATCCGTTCGTATTGCTTCATCAACGCATTCTTCGGCTCGGTCAGGATCCGCAACAAGGCTTCGCGGTCCAAGGGATTCAGATAGGTCAACACCGGCATACGACCGATGATTTCCGGAATCAGACCGTACGAACGCAAGTCTTGGGGAGCAATGTATTGCAGCAAATTTTCCTTGTCAATGCGCTCGTTCTTTTGTTGGGCACCGTAACCCACTACCCGGGTATTCAAGCGTTGGGCGATCTTGCGCTCAATGCCTTCAAAAGCACCGCCACAGATGAACAGGATGTTTTGGGTGTTCACGGCCACCATCGCTTGTTCCGGGTGCTTGCGTCCCCCTTTCGGCGGCACATTCACCACACTGCCTTCCAGCAGTTTCAACATCGCCTGTTGCACACCTTCTCCAGAGACATCCCGGGTAATCGAAGGGTTGTCGCTCTTGCGGGCAATCTTGTCAATCTCATCGATGAAAACAATACCGCGTTCGGCACGTTCTACGTCGTAATCGGCCTCCTGCAGCAGGCGGGTCAAAATGCTTTCCACGTCCTCGCCGACATAACCGGCCTCGGTCAGAACCGTGGCATCGACAATGGCAAAGGGCACATTCAGCATCTTGGCAATGCTCTTGGCCAGCAAGGTCTTGCCCGTACCGGTCGCACCGACCAGCAGGATGTTGGATTTTTCCAGTTCCACCTCGCTGTTGCCCGTCGCCTTGGAGCCCTCACGGGCCGCCTGAATCCGTTTGTAGTGGTTGTACACCGCTACTGACAAAAATTTCTTGGCATCGTCCTGACCGATCACGTAATCATCCAGGAAGGTCTTGATCTCACGAGGACTCATCAGAAGAGTTTCGCGGTTCTCCGCTTTCTTGGATTTTTTCTTGCCGGGTTTGGGCAGGTCTTCACCAAAATATTCCCGCACATGGTCGGAGATGGTCATTGCGCACTCCACACAAAGAAAAGCGGAGTTTGTTCCGAGGAACATCTCCACTTGATCTTCAGTTCTTCCGCAAAACGAACAACGGTTTTTGTTATCTTTTGCCATTTACTTTGTTTGCCTTGGTCAAAATTTCATCAATCATTCCATACTTCACAGCTTCTTCGGCCGTCATCCAATAGTCCCGGTCCGCATCCTTCTCAATCTGCTTGAGGGTCTGACCGGAGTGGTTGGAGATGATGGTGTACAGGTCGTGTTTCAATTTTTTGATTTCACGGGCTGTGATCTCGATATCCGATGCCTGTCCTTCTACACCGCCCATTGGCTGATGGATCATCACACGGGCATGGGGCAAGGCCGAACGTTTGCCGGTAGCACCCGCTGTCAACAGTACAGCTGCCATGGACGCAGCCATACCGGTACAGATGGTTGCCACATCGGGGGTCACCAACTGCATCGTATCATAAATTCCCAGGCCGGCGTACACCACGCCGCCCGGGGAATTGATGTAAATCTGAATATCGGATTCGGAATCCGTAGATTCCAGGAAGAGCAACTGGGCTTGAACAATGTTTGCGACGTCATTGTCAATCGGGACTCCCAGGAAGATGATGCGGTCCATCATCAGGCGGGAGAACACATCCATGGTAGCAATGTTCAACTGACGCTCTTCAATGATGGACGGGTTGATGTACCCGGCCGTCACGCGAGCGTATTGGTGCAATGCCAAGGAGCTTACCCCCGAACAACCTCTTGCAAATTTTTCAAAATCCGTTGCCATACGATCCTTGATAGTTGTTATTCATTCATTTTGCGCAATTTGTCGATCGTAGCTTTCTTCTTTTCGATCGTTACGGTTGCGCGTACATAGTCCAAAACCAGGTTTTCTTCTACTTTTTCGTAGATACGACGACCTTCTTTTTCGTTGGCCAACAAGCTTTCAGCATATTTGGTCAAGTGTTCTTCCGGAACGTTGTTCAAACCGTACATTGCGAATTGGTAAGCAGCCAAACGGCAAGCTTGTTCCACCAACGCTTCGCGGGTCACTTCCAGGTTTTGTTCCTTCATGATGCGTTGGGCGATGCTTTGCCAACGGAAGTCTTTCAGGAAGAGCGGGAAATCCTTTTCAATTTCTTCCATGGTGAATTTGCCTTCGTTGGCCATGTACAACCAGCGTTTCATGAAATCTTCCGGCAATTGGATGTTGGTTTTGTCCAACAGGTATTGACGGGCATCCAACATGAAGCGGTAGTCGCTTTCCTGTTTGTTTTCTTCTTCGAGACGTTCCTTCAATTTTGCATCGAAAGCCGCTTCGTCAGCCACGTTGCCTGCACCGAACATTTGGTCGAACAATTCTTGGTTCGCTTCTGCCGGAACGAAGCATTTGGTTTCCTTGATTTCGATGGTGAACATCGGATCCAAAGCAGCCAATTCTTCCTTCTTCATTTTCAACATGGCAGCACGGTCGGTTTCGTTGGTGAACACTTCGTTCACGTTCACAGACAGGGTGTCGCCCACTTTCTTGCCGAGGAACAGGTCTTTGGCCACTTCTTCGGTCAAGGTTTGCAAGGAGATGTAGGTGTTTTCAATACGGGTTTCGCCTTGTACGAAGTCAGCCACGATGAAACCGTCTTGTTTCACATCGTCGCAGTTGTCCAGTTTGCCGTATTGTTTCAGCACGTTGCTCTTGTATTCTTTGAGGGCAGCTGCAGTAGCAGATACTTCGTAGTAAGGGATCTT
This sequence comes from Bacteroidales bacterium, assembly GCA_045638645.1. Taxonomy (GTDB): domain Bacteria; phylum Bacteroidota; class Bacteroidia; order Bacteroidales; family UBA932; genus JAGCJX01. The sequence goes on along the minus strand of JAZUBU010000001.1, from coordinate 9,478 downwards.
GTCCTCTGCACTCAAGTTCAATTCGAAGTTGGGAGCCAACGCGATGTCAAACACGAATTCAAAGTTTTCACCGTTGATCCAGTCGTTTTGTGCTTCCTTTTCTTCGTTCGGAAGGGGTTCTCCAATCACTGTCAGGTTGTTGTCTTGGATGTATTTGTTCAAACCTTCAGAGATCAGTTCGTTGATGGCATCCGACAACGCTGCTTGACCGTGCATCTTTTCAATCAGGGAGAGGGGAGCCTGACCTTTGCGGAAACCGCGGATGTCAGCGTCTCTTCTGAATTTATTCAATGCTTTCTTCTTTCTATCGGCGTAATCTTCTTTGCCAAATTGCAATGCGACTTGGGCTACCAAACCGTCATTTTTGAGTTCTTGAATGTTCATATCTGTGTATTTGAATATTAATTTTCTACCTATAATAATTAAGCGCGCAAAGTTAGCAAAAAATCAGATATGAGAAAGTGCTTTATAAAAAATACACATGTTTTTTTGAAATTGACAAAAAATATCTATCTTGGACCGTTTTTTCGTCAACTTAAAACCTAACTGAATAAGTTTAACATCAATAAAATAACAAACAAATGCGAAAAAGAAGTTTTCTTTATGCCCTCCTCGCGTGCTCAGCAGCCTTCACAATGGGTTCCTGCAGCCATGAGACGGAAGTGGAAATCGGTCAACCGGATCAGGAAGAATTGACCTCAGCTGCCTTCAAACAAGGGTTTGTCATTCTTCAGGTGTCTGAAGAACTGGCCGCCCGACTCGAAGAAAAAACCGATACCAAAGGCGAAGTAGCCAGCATCGGAGTAAAATCTTCTGACGACATTCTTATGAGCATGGGTGTAAAATCCATGACCCGTACTTTCCCGTACGCCGGCAAATTCGAACCCCGTACCCGCAAAGCCGGACTGCACCTCTTCTACGACGTAACTTTTGACGAAAAAGTTCCGTTGACCCGTGCCCAAAGCGACTTCACCAAAATCGACGGTGTCGTAGCGGTGGAATTGCGTCCCCAAGCCACCCGTGGCAATTTCCAAGCCATCGATGCTGAAACCGTGGTTACTCCGGAACGCATGTACGGCAGCACTTTCTTCAATGACCCCAAACTCAAACAGCAATGGCACTACTACAACGACGGTGGTTACCGTGGTGAAGCCGGTTGCGACGTAAACGTAGAACCCGTATGGAGAAACTACACCGTGGGTAGCAACGAAGTCATTGTCTGCGTTGTGGACGGTGGTATTGACTTGGACCACGAAGACTTGGAATACAATATTTGGATCAACGAAGCCGAATTGAACGGTTCTGACGGTGTGGACGACGACCGCAACGGTTTTGTCGATGACATCAACGGATACGACTTCGTGGACAACAAAGAAATCATCGGAGACAGCCACGGTACCCACGTAGCCGGTACCATCGGTGCAGTCAACAACAACGAAATCGGTGTCTGCGGTATCGGTGGTGGTGACTACCTCAACAACATCCCGGGTGTACGCCTCCAATCGGCCCAAGTATTTGCAGGCACCAAAAGTGCATCCAACTTCGGTAAGGCAATCAAATACGGTGCCGATGCCGGTGCTGTGATCTCACAAAACAGCTGGGGTTACCAAGATGCCGACGGAAACAGCATCAGCACCATCTACCCTTCTGACGAAGCGGCTGTTGACTACTTCAACATGAATGCAGGTATGGACGAAAACGGCAATCAAGTTGGCCCGATGGCCGGTGGTCTCGTCATCTTCGCAGCCGGAAACAGCAACCTGCCTTACGGTTCTCCGGGTATGATTGACGACGTCATCGCTGTATCTTCTGTCGGTGCTGACTACACCCGTGCCTACTACTCCAACTACGGTACCTGGACAGACATCGCTGCTCCGGGTGGTGGAAACAACGACATCTTGAGTACCGGTCCGAACAACACCTACACGATGGCACAAGGTACCTCCATGGCCTGCCCGCACGTATCGGGTGTAGCTGCCTTGATCGTATCCCGCCACGGTGGTCCTGGCTTTACCCGTGAACAATTGTGGGACATGCTGTTGGACAACGCCAACCCCGTTATCTACGAAAACGGTCGCAACGAAAAATACATTGACAAATTGGGTACCGGTCTGGTGGATGCCAACGCGTCCATCGCTGCCGGCAGCAAAATTGCCCCGGATCCGGTAACCGACCTCGCTGTGGAAACCAAAGGCCGCAACCTGTTGTTGACCTGGACCGTTCCCGCTGACGAAGATGACTTGAAACCCGGTTTCTTCAACGTATATTACAGCACCACCGAATTCTCGAACGACTTTGACCGTGCTGCCAAACCGGAACACATCCAAACCGTCCGCGTAAGCAACCTGTTGGAAGCCAACGAAAGCACCAGCTACCTGCTCTCCGGTCTGAATGCCGGTACAAAATACTACGTGACCATCGATGCACAAGACAACTCCAAGAATGCGTCTGCAATGCACGAAGTATTGAACGCTACCACAGCGGACAACAACGCACCGGTCATCGACAACGAACCTCTGGATCTAGAAGTCCGTTACGCTGACGTGATCAAAGAAGTCATCACATTCAGCGACCCGGATATGGACGAAATGACCTGGGAATTGCAAAAGACCAGCCCCGCCCTGATGGCCAAAGAAGAAGAATACGGCAAAGTATCCCTGACCATCACCGGTATGAACGACGTAGCCGGCGAATACGATGCAACCTTCATCGTAACCGATGCGTACGGTACTGCCACCTCCCTGGACATCCACTTCACCATCACCACCAACCAGGCTCCGGTCTTGAATGGAAGCATTCCGACCGTGATTCTGGAGAAAACCGGTGAAACCAAAGAGTTCGATGTAACCCCGTACATCTTCGATGCGGACGGTGAAACCTTGAACTACAGCTTCGCCATGAACCCGGCCGGTATCGCCCGCGTGACCACCAACGGAAACACCTTCAACATCTACTCATTGAAATATGGTAACACCAAGGTATCGGTTACCGCTTCTGACAAAGCTGGTGAACGCGTTCAAACCGAATTCGACATCGTGGTACTGAACCCGGAGAAAGAAGTGACCTGCTACCCGAACCCGGTTACCGACGGAACCTTGTACATCCGTACCTCTTCGTTGGAAGCACATAACGTTGAAGTCATCTTGTCCAATGCCAACGGTTCAACCGTTCACGAAAACAACTACCAAATTTCAGCCATCCAACCTGCATCCATCGACATGAGCGCCATGGCTGCCGGTGCCTACACGGTGACTATGAAATTTGACAGCAAAACCATTACCGAAAACATCGTTAAATTGTAATTGACACTATGAAAAGCTTTAAGATATTGGCAATCGCAGCCCTGTTTGCTGCCACCTCTGCCGTTGCACAAACCGGTGGATTCCTGAACCAACCGGATGACGCCCGTAGCATGGCCATGGGTGGTGCCGTCATGGGTCTGACCGGTGATGCGGGATCCATCAGCGTAAACCCGGCCTCCATGGTATTGAACGACTACAAGACCTCCATCAACGTAGGTTACCTGGGTCTGAAACCGGCCAGCGGTATGAACAACCAATTCAACCTTGCCGGTTACACCCGTCTGTCTGACAACTTCAGCCTTGCTATCTTCGGTAAATACACCATGATGCCCGGTTACGACATCATGGACAAGAACGGCAACGTATTGAGCCAATTCAACCCGAACGAAATGGCCGTAGGTGCCGGTTTTGCCTTCCGCATGGGTGACAACCTCGCCCTGGGTATCAACGCCAAATTCATCAACTCCGCTTTGTCTGATCCGGAATATGTAGATGTATACCAAAACGGTACTGCTTTTGCCGGTGACGTATCGTTGATGTACAAAATGAACGCCTTGCAATTCTCTGCTGGGGTAACCAACATCGGTACCAAAATCGCTTACGTCATCGACGGCGAAGGCTACCAATTGCCGGCTGCCGGCCGTCTGGGTATCGGTTACGGAGCAAACTTCTCTGACTTCTCCCTGAACGCAGCTGCGGAAGTGGACTACTACCTCTTCCACTCAACCGTAGGTGCCGGATTGGGTTTGGAATTGGGTTACCGCAACATGGGCTTCCTGCGTGCCGGTTTCCACTACGCAACTGCTGAAGCGACCCTCCCGACCTACGCATCAGCCGGTTTGGGTTGCAAATTTGGAGCACACAACCTGGGACTTTCGTACTTGCTTCCTTTGGGAACCGAAGTACTGAAGAACACCTTCATGATCAGCTACAGCTGGTCCTGGTAAGCACAGGTATCCATAAAAAACGGGGCTGCTTCTCACAGGCAGCCCCGTTTTTTTGTACCTTTACCGAAAATTGCATCATGAAACTCCGCTCCAATCGTCTTTTGTTGCTCCTGCTCATCACTTGCCTCTGTGGCTGCTCCCAAGAACACACCACCAAAATCATTTCCTACAACATCCGCCTCAGTACGGTGGATGACGGCCCCAACCACTGGAATTTGCGCAAACCGGCAACCATCCGGATGATTGAAAGCGAAAACCCGGCTGTCATCGGCCTGCAGGAAGCCATGCCGGAACAATTGGCCTACCTGGACAGTCTCCTGCCTGCCTACCGACGCGTAGGGGTTGGACGCGAATTGGGCGATGCCAGCGGTGAACACTGCGCCGTCTATTACCGGGCAACCGACTACGAACTGTTGGACCAGAAAACCCGCTGGCTGAGTGAAACGCCGGACCAGCCGAGCTTCGGCTGGGATGCCGCCTGCAAACGGACCGCTACCTGGCTCAAACTGCGCCACAAAGAAAGCGGTTGTACCTTCTGGCACATCAACACCCACCTGGATCACATGGGCGAAATGGCACGGAGAGAATCCATCCTGCTGCTTTGCGACTGGATCCGGGAGCTGATCCAAACCGAGGCACTGCCGGTAATTCTGACGGGAGACATGAACTCCACCCTGGACGATCCGATCTTCGCTCCCCTGCTGGACCTCATGCAGGTGGCCCAAGTCAGCGCACCACAAACGGATACCCCCCATACGTACAATGGCTGGGGAAGTACAAATCCTCCCGCAGCCATTGACCACATTTTCTATGTAGGCGTGGAACCCCTGATTTTTGACAACCTCAACCAGGATTTCGGGGCTCCTTATATCTCGGATCACTACCCGATTGCCTTTACCTGGGAATCGCGTTAAACGATCAATTTCCCTGCTGTACGGCTCCCTCCGGATAACTCAACGCCTTCGGATTGCCATAGTACTTCACTTTTGCGTTGGAACTGCATTTCAAGTTCAAGGAATTGCTGCCGTAGATCTTCACGGAAGAAACCCCGGAGACATCGGCGGTACCGTCCTGAGCATATAGTTTGGCCGCTTCCACGGTTGAAGCGCCCGAACATTCGATGATGACCTCTCGGGTGGAACCGGTCAATTCTGCCAGAGACGCACCGGAACAATCCACGTTGACACGCTCCGAAACCTCACCCTCGAACACTACGTGGGAGGCCCCGCTACAATCCACATCCACCTCGTCCGCATCCACAGTCAAAGCCATGGAGGAAGTACCGGAAACTTTTCCACGAACCACCTCAAAATCGCCCGCAACTGCCGCAGCACTGGCGCCGCTCAATTCATAATCCAAGCGTTCCCCCTCGATACGGAGGGTTCCCAGCACCTCGCTTGTACCGGAAAGATCCAAAGCAAAACGGTCCGCCTCGTACGCTCCCTCCACAGAAATCTTGGCGGAGCCTGCAAGGGCAATGGACGTAAGTTTCTTGGTCTGCACACATACCTGCACCTTGTCCTCCGACAACAACAAATGTTTCATGCGAAGGGGCAGGTCCATCCTCAGATAAAGGGTTCCGTTGGTCACATAGACCTCGATATAATTCTCCAGCTTGTCCGAAACGGTCACCTCCGCCGTACGGGAAGATCCGTGCGTCACTTCGATGTTGAAAATGGAACTGGCATCGATCCGGTCAAAGGAAGCGATGTTGATCTGCTTGTTGACGGGCTCTGCCTGACACAATCCCGCCCAGGCGCAGACAGCAATCAAAAGGATAAAAAACTTCTTCATAACTCTCAATACTTGCATCACTGCTTAAATTTTACACAATGTACAAATAATTCCTGAGAAACGCATTTGTGACAGGGAAGAATGAGGGTAAGGGGGAAAAATAAAGAGCCTTGCAATTCTCGCGAACGGCAAGGCTCCATTACTAATGTTTTATATGTATACATCTATCAAAGGGATGATAGAATTTCTTTAATTTTTAAACAATGTTTTTATTGTACACCTGTGATTGTATGACCTGTGCTACCATCTTTAATACGTGTCCAACCTGCATATTTATCAGTCTTGTTGTTAGTACCTGTAAAGTTAATGGTATAAACATTAGTGCCAGCAGGATCAATTTCTACACATGCTGTAGGATCACCAGCTCCTGTTGTACCGACTTCGGTAGCAGCGAAAGTACAATTATTAATAGTGATTTCAGTCGATGCATAACCATGAGCAAGAATATTCTTGCTGTTGCCATTAAATGTACAACCATCAAATGTTACACTGTTAGCACCCCAAGTCCAGAAATAACCGTTCTTGAAATCAAAGGTACAGCCATTGAATACAAAATCGTTAGCATTGTTCAATGAATATGCACCAACGAAATTACAGTTGTTAAAGGTGCCCTTCATGTACGCATAACCCTTGTAATTGCCAGTATTTGATTCTGTATTAATAGTCAAGCCATTGAATGTAATATTACCAACACCTGTTCCATTACCTCCGAATGCATAATCGCAACCATTTTCACCGTCATTAGACAGCTTCAGGATTGCATTCGCAGAACCATTAAGTGTCAAGGTCTTGCCAGCACAACCATATACATCATACTCGCCATCAGCCAAATCAATGTTGGTTTTACCCAAAGCAACGAACATAGCTAGATCATAAGCTGAATACGCTTTAAGATCTGTGTTGAGTGTAAAATCATAGAACAAACCTGCAGTACTCTTAGCCAAGAAAATTCTGTGGCTAGTATCAGGGATATTGTTGAAAGTACAACCCTTAACATTTACAATATGGTTTACATCTTTGTTAGTCTGTATAGTGATAGCACCTTCAGTGCCAAAGTTACCATCAAAAGTACAATTCAAAATGTTATAAGTAGCACCAGTTGTATTTTCGTTAATGTAAATACCCTGTGTACCTACACCATTGAATGTACAATTTTCTAAAGTGTAAACACCATTTGCATTGTTGCCACTGCCGAATACTATATGGCCCCAAGTCTTAACACCAGATCTCTGTATGATTTCACAGTTACGGATTGTAAAGCTTTCAAATAAATCAAGACGAAGTTGTCCACCAGTAGTAGCAGTATGACCGAACTTTGTACCTTCTGAACCTATAATAGTTAATGATTTTCTTGCAGGAGTTCCATTATAAATATCAGCTACAAACGTTCCAGCTCCAAGATAGATAGTATGAGTATTTACGTTCGTTAATACATTTACTAACTCTTCTTGGGTTTCAACATAAACTACACCAGCGAATTCGTCATCAATAACAACATTATTGAATGTGCCGCCCATCACGTTGATAACACCTGCACCATCAGGAACTGTCCCACTAGGTTTTTGATTCCAGATTGTACCCGGATCATTTTCTAGGCCATTGAACGTACCACCGTAGATGTTCATGGTAGCAACCGTAGCAAAGCCGTTATGGCTAGCTGCATTAGCATAGTTACGGAAGAGATTACGATTGAATGTATAGCTACCTCCATAGATATTCAAAGTGGCACTATTTACATTACTATTGTTGTCAACGAAAGTGGGTATCAGTGACTCTTGCCAATTGTTCAATGCTGTCAGCACCCAATCTCCACTGTGCAAATTAACATTACCACCATCGTTATTAATGAACGCCGCTAAACAGCCTTCAGCCTTGTTAGTGATGAACTTAATATTTCCTTCGCCAATAATCGTCAGTGAACTATTTTTAGCAACTCTAAAAATTGAAGAATTCTTAGTTACATTCGGAATCTCGGCTACAAAACCATAACCATTCAAATCAATGGTAATAGCCTTTCCATCAATTGTGAATAGATTTCCATCAACAACGCCATTCAAAGTCGTTACACCTTGCAATTTAATAGTTTCACCATTTTGCACTGCGTTCATTGCATCTGCAAATGACTCATAACGTCTATCACCGATAGTAGCCCAAGGAAGTGTTACTTGTTCCTCGTCGTCATAACCCGGAGCAATGACAACATTCATATCGACATCGCTGGTCAAAATGCTACCATAAAGGTTTGTACGGTAATTGCGTTGTACCGGAACCAATTGAAGAGCACGGGTCTTGTCATTGTTATTATCGTCAGAGATTGTAAATTCAACATCCACCAAAGATTTATCTGCATCTACCAAGACGTAGTTCATGGCTACGTATTCGTAGTCTGCGACCGGGAAGTTTCCTGTAGCCAAAGCATTTGATTTAAATTCAACGGTTACATCTCCATCAACGTCTCCAGTGTAAAGATTCATGACGTTGTTGACATGACTCACTGTTACCGAAGATTGAGTCGGCTGATAGTTTGATGCTGTCAGTGCTTCATCATAATCGTTGGTACCAATGTTCAATTGGGCAAAGGGACGACGCAACTCTACAATTTCAGTTTGAGCGCCATTTACAGTAAATTCCTTCACTGCATAAAATGCATCCAAGGTCTCATCGTTGCTCTTCACATTGCTGTAATCAACAGTCATCGTGGCTTGGTCAATTCTTGTTCCAAATTCAACGGCGTAAGGAGCTGATTCATGATCTGCCCACAAAATGATTTCATAGGTTTCGCCTGCAGTCAGTTGGAACTCAAGAGTTTGTCTTCCACCTGAAATAGTTGTTTGTGCAGTTTTACTTTGCTTTCCCGTTGCTTTATGATACACCGCATACTGCAAATTATTAGCAGTTTGTCCGTCGCTATATGCACGGGTTGCAATCTCGGGAGTAGCTACTTCAAACGTAACCGTCGCCTCGCCGAGAGCAGGAGTGAACTCTTGTTCTTGACAAGAGGTGGCCAGCAGCATTCCAACTGCCATCAGACCAGTAAAGATTTTTTTTAACATAAAAGTAAAGTTTTATAAACATTCTTTAAGAAAAGCCTGTGCCCGTTGCTCTTACGAGCGGTGAAAGTGAGTGATGTTATATTGTCTATGCTAGGTACGATAGACGTAGTCGGGACACAGGCTTGTGAGATATTCAAGAGGTTACATCGCTAGAAATTTCCCAACAGATGCACCTGCTTCAAGATTGTATTAAACTGGTTATGGTCTGTAATATTTGAAAAACCAATGAGAATTACTCTTCCCAAGTACAATCTGTGAAGGTTACTTCTGCTTGACTTTCATCCACTGTATAGCCAGGACAGAAAGTACACTTAACAAACTCTGTTTTAGAGTAAGGACGGCAGTACTTGTAGCCATTACCTTCGCCGAAGTAGCAGTTTAC